>DGYW01000005.1:25715-62893 GCA_002396805.1 Firmicutes bacterium UBA4996
TGCTGGCCTCAGGGTTTCATACTTTGGTGGGGTTATTACTAACCTATGGGGCACGAGATTTTACGGGAATGTTGATGCGCTATATGATTTACGCCTTTGTGTTCATGATCCCAGTCTTAGTTGATCACACGGGATTAGTTGACAACTATTGGTTTACTCTCATTCTTACTGCCTGTCCACCTCGAGCGGTAGTAGTATTATTAGATTCATCCGTAGGGGAACTCAATTGGGCACAAACGTTGTATGGACTAACTTATCTAATTGTGGTTGGGGCCGTATTGTTTAGAATGGCCGTGCACCAGTTGGGAGCTTTTGCAGAGAAAGAAATGGGGGTGTAGCCATGTACCTGAGTTTCATTCATGCTGAGTTCAAGAAGTGGATGCGCGATCCCATGTTGTCCTTCATGATTGCTTATCCATTGGTTATTGGGCTTGTAGGCCGGTATGGCTTACGTTACATTGAAAGTGCTAGCGGCATTAGCCTGCTTCCTTATACCGATATCATCTTGGTGGTATTAACCCTCGTAACACCCAATATTTTCGGCGCCTTGCTAGGCTTCTCCATATTGGATGATAGAGATGATAACATCCTCCAAGCGGTGCAGGTAACTCCCTTAAGTGTGGTAGGTTTCTTAGCGTTTCGTGTCTTGCTTGTAATGTTACTGTCGTTTGTCTCCACTTTGTTTGTGATGTGGTTTGTGGAGATCGGAAATCTAGCCTGGTGGGATATGGTGACAGTTAGCATATTGTCGTCCTTGGCCGCACCTGCCACGGGGCTTTTAATCAATGCACTCGCAACCAACAAAGTAGAGGGCTTTGTGGCTATGAAGGGTGTTGTTGGTATCCTGATTGTGTTTCCTGTTGTGGGCTTGTTTTTTACTGACTTAAAAGAGCTCTTTTTCGCCCTGGCTCCTGGTTTTTGGCCAGCAAAGGTGTTAAGTAGCTTGGTGCGGGGTCAAGGTTTATTGCTCTTCAGCGGAGCACAATATTATTGGTTTGGAGTGCTTTACGCACTAACTGTAAACTTTGCTATGAGCTATGCGTTTAAGAAGAAAGTGAGGGGCTAAGATATATGTACAGCTTTAACAATGACTATAGCGAAGGAGCACATCCAAGAATTTTAAACGCTCTAATCGAAACGAACGTAGAGCAGGCTGATGGGTATGGTGAGGATCAGTATACCTTAGAGGCGGTGGAGCTGATCCAACAAAAAATCGGCCGTAGTGATGTGGATATCCATTTCATCTCAGGAGGAACTCAAACCAACTTAATCGCAATTTCTGCATTCTTAAGGCCCCACGAAGCGGTCGTTGCACCTTTTTCTGGGCACATCCTGGTCCACGAGACCGGAGCAATAGAAGCGACTGGTCACAAAATTATCTCTATGGTTGGGAGGGAAGGGAAACTTAGACCAGCCGATATCGCGGAAACACTAGAGCGCCACACCGATGAGCACATGGTCAAACCAAGACTGGTTTATATTTCTAACTCTACCGAAATAGGAACCATCTACAACAAGGATGAATTGATAGCCCTAAGTAGCTTTTGCCGAGAACATCAGTTGATTCTTTATTTAGATGGTGCCAGGCTTGGGTCCGCTCTAACCTCGTCACAAAACGATTTGACTCTCAATGACATTGCCAATCTAGTTGATGCTTTTTATATTGGTGGCACAAAAAACGGGGCCCTTCTGGGCGAAGCCTTGGTCATCTGTACCGACTCTTTGAAAGAAGACTTTAGGTACCATATCAAACAAAAGGGTGCATTACTCGCCAAGGGACGCCTTTTGGGGATTCAATTTCGCGAACTATTCAGTGACGAGTTGTTTTTCGATTTAGCCAGACACGCGAACCAACTCGCCCAAAAAATTCAGAGTGCGTTAATTGAAGTGGGCTGCTCTTTGTTGATCCATTCCCCTTCGAACCAGGTCTTTCCGATTTTGCCAAATCAGCTCATCAAAGAGTTGCAAAAAGATTATGCTTTCAATGTTTGGGAGAGGGTGGATGCCAATCACTCTGTTATTCGTTTGGTTACATCCTGGGCAACTGAAGAAGAGGTAGTAGATAAGTTTATTGAGGATTTCAAAGGACTTTCAAGCAAATAAGTAAGACCGCTGTTTTGCGGTCTTAGACTCGGCGTCCTCCTACATAAGTAGCTGTTACTGGCATACTAAGCAGTTGTTCTGCTGGTATCTTGGTGGGATCTTCCGGCAATACAACAAAATCTGCTAGTTTTCCCACGCTTAAGCTTCCTTTTATCGCTTCTTCATGGGCTGCATAAGCTGAACCCGTTGTGAACAATGCTAATGCTTCCATTGGAGTGAGGCACTGCTGTTTATGCCAGCCTCCCGAGGGGTGACCTTGATGATCTTGACGGGTGATGGCAGCGTGGAGGCCCCACAAGGGATTACAGTCTTCGACAGGACTATCAGATCCTCCCGCAGTACGGATCCCCACTTTATTCATGGTCTTCCAGGCATAGGCGTACTCTGCGTTCTTAACACCTATTCTCTGCTCCACAAAATGTAGGTCAGTAGGCACAAAGATGGGCTGAATATCAGCGACGATACCCAGGCTTGCCATACGGATTAGTTGATCATGCCTAGTGATTTGGGCATGAATGATCCGAGGACGGGCTGTCCATTGGGGGATGGTCTTCTTGGTCTGTTCATAGCTATCCATGACCATATCAATGGCTCGATCTCCAATGGCGTGGATCGCCACTTGTAGGTTAGCTTGGGCTGCTAGAGAAACGAGCTCATCCAGCTCTTCTTGGGTATGGATGGGCATCCCCGAAGTATGGGGTGCATCGGCGTAGGGGTAGGTGAGGGCCGCAGTTCGGCCACCTAAGGAGCCGTCAGCAAAGAGCTTTAAGGGTCCAAGGGTGACTTGAGATCCTAACTTGGGATAGTCGTTTCGTACTTCTAGGTAAGAAGCCAGATCGTCGGGAGTAGGCATGGTGGCCTGTAGATTTACTCTAATGGGTAGCTCCCCAGCCTCTGCCAACTGGCGATAGGCCTCCAAGCGAGTGTTTAATGAGGTTGCTCCATGAAGATCATTGCTTTGGACAGTTGTTAATCCTAGAACAGCAGCAGTTTGGCTTGCTTTACGGAGAACCCGCTTGAAATCAGTGGTGGTCGGCGCTGGGATCAAATTCCTTACCAACCCTATGGCATTTTCCCGGAGAATGCCCGTAGGTTCTCCTGTGAGCTCGTCCCGATCGATGCTTCCCCCAGGAGGGTTAGGCGTATTAGCGTTAATACCAGCCAGGTGCAGCGCCTTGGAGTTAGCCACACAGATATGTCCACAGACCCGGGTGAAGAGCACTGGGCGGGTCGTAGAGATCTGATCTAGGTCTGATTTCGTGGGCAAAGTTTTCGCCAGAAAGGTCGCGTCATTGAAGCCTCGACCTAATATCCACTCCTGGATGGGACTGTTCGAGGAAAATTTCTGACCTAGCTGGATCACCTCCTGAACGGAGCGAGCTTTTGTTAAATCCACTCCGTCCATGCTCTGACCCCAGTTGATTAAATGCATATGGCTGTCGTTAAAACCGGGGACTACCACTTGACCTCCGAGGTCCTCACATTTGGTAGCTGGCGAAGCCAAAGTGAGTATATCTTCCTTTTTTCCGATCGCGAGGATTCTATCTTCCCCTATGGCCATGGCCTCTGCCACCGGTTGTGCAGAATCGAGGGTTATAATCTTTGCGTTGTAGAAAATTTTCGTGGGCACTACAGGAAGTGTTGCCATGGATTTTGCCTCCATTCGATTCTTTTCTTAGTCAAGCTGTGTTACGGTGACAAAGTCATAACCTAACGTTCGTAGCGTTCTAATCAATTCTGGCAGAACGTCCACCGTGCTCTTGTTATTGCAGTGCATGAGGACAATGGCGTTAGGATGATGGAGTCGTAAGATCCGGTCAATAATTTGCGCTGGTTTGTTTCTGCTTGGATCCCAATCGAAGGTATCTAAAGACCAGCGAACGATCTTCCAGCCCTCGGCGTTTAAGGACTGCACAGAGTCTACACGTAAAGAACCATAGGGAGGGCGCATAATCAGAGGATAATAGCCCGTGAGTTTCTCCACTGCCCTTGAGGTGGGATCAAGTTCTAGCCTAATGATTTCCTCGTTACTCAATAGTTCAAAATCCACATGGGTGCGGGAGTGATTGGCAATCAGGTGTCCGTCGGTAAAGATACGTTTCAGCATTTCTGGATACCATTCTACCTTCTCCCCTAAGACAAAAAAAGTAGCAGGCACTTGCTCGGTCCGGAGAATTTCGAGAAGCTGGGGAGTATACCGTAGATCGGGTCCATCGTCGAAGGTGAGAGCTACTTTTTTCTTGGCTACAGGTGGTGGTAGTGGCTCAGGTGCTGGAACTGGTTTTTTAGTGCGAACCACAGGACCTTCTTTCAGCACAGTGTTGGGAGGATTCGCCTCCACGACCTCAGTGATATGTTCTTGGGACCCATAGACAGGGCGAACCATTAATATCAGTAGAAGAATTAGAAGAAGGGCCATCGTGCCCTTTTTTTTCGTTAGCATGCTATGCACTCCTGAATTAAAGCTCATGGTTGAAAGCAAGTTCGTGATCCTTCCAGGCTTTCCCTTCTAAGCGGGAGAAAAGGGCCAATTTTAATGCGCACGATTGTTATTATCATGTTACAAATGATTCTGAAAGGTTATTTTCAAATGGAAATAAAGGCAGGGATTTGTCAGCCCTTGGAGAAGAAACAAGCAAAGAACATTAAGGGGGCTGTAATGGGTGAAGTCGCTACGAGCAAAAATGATTCTGGCGTTTTCTGTACCTGTAGCAATATTGTTGATAATTTTTGCTTTTGTTTTCATCTATCAGATCAAGAACACTATTTTACCTTTGACAGAAGAAATGAGTAGCGAAATTGTGCTGAACAGGGCGGTGCAGGTCAATGATCGACTAGAGGAGTACTTGCGGGAGGCAGGATTTGTAGCCAAGGCCTTTTTCGGTGGCTATGCTATTGATGTGAGCACTCTACAAGCCAGCCAGCTAACTCATTATCAGTCCTTGATTCGTTCAGACATTGCCAACCGCAAGCGAAACTTGCGTGAAGGAATCTATGATGTCTTTTTTGTGGATCCTCTTGGCAATCGCTATGGGGGAGATGGTACCATGTCTGACGCTAAAGACACTCCTTACTTCCAGGCAGTCCTGGTGGAGAACGAAGAATCATTTGTGACTAGCCCTTACCTTAATTCCTCGGGTGATCTTGTGCTAGATGTGATCCAAGAAGTTATTAACGACGACGGAGTGAAGGTAGGATTGTTAGGTATACAAGTACCCTTTGATACCCTGAGTAGTTTTGCCATCGATGCCCGGATAGGTCAAGAGGGCTATGGTTGGATCAGCGATGCTCAAGGCCTGATCATTACCCATCCAGATCCTACTGTGGCGTTGGATTTAAACCTATTGGAATCGAGTCAGAAAGGCTATCAAGGTCTAGAAGCCGTCGGTGCGCGAGCCTTAAATAAACAGAGTGGCTCGGCAACGATTACCCTACCTCAAGGGGACAAGCAATTAGTGTTTTTTGAACCCATTCCTGGCTCTACTAACTGGACCTTGGCGATTAGCATGCCGCTGGAGGCGATCTTAGGAAGAACAGACACTATGCGCGTGTTTACTTTTGGCGCCTTCGCCTTATTAATCGTATTTAGTATTTTAGTGGCGGTAATAATGTCAAACAATGTGGTCAAGCCGGTACAACTTATAGCCCAAGGTCTTAACGAGATCTCCGGTGGAGACCTCACTAGTTGTGTAGAGTTAACTCGCTCTGATGAAGTGGGTCAAATGGCTAGCTGCTTCAACCAAATGATTAGCACTTTGCAAGAGATAATCGCAGGGATTACTAGCGCCATCACAGCTATTTCTCAAGATACTGCCACCTTGACTCAGATCTCCGAAAGCAACTCTGTGTCCCTTACTCAGGTGGCAGCCACCACTGTGCAGTTTGCTACTACGGCAGAGCAAAGTAGTGAGCGTGCTCAGCTCATGAGTGAACAGGCCCAGGACGCCTTGGTCTTGGCTGGAGATGGAATGAAACAGATCGAGCTTTCGGGAGAGATCATGGTGACCATTGACCAAACTGCCAAACAATCTGTGCAAGCTATTCGCTCCTTGCAACAAGAAATTAGCAAAATCGGGGAGATGATCGACTCCATTTCTGATATCGCCGAACAGACAAATCTCTTGGCTTTAAATGCGGCTATAGAAGCTGCACGAGCTGGGGAAGAAGGACGTGGTTTTTCGGTGGTCGCTCAAGAAGTGCGCAATTTAGCGGAGCAGACTCAAACTTTAGTGACTGAAGTTCGCTCCATCATGGATGCGGTGAGTGTTCAAGCTGAGCGTGCAGTCCAGGTTAGCGCCGCTAATGATCGTGAAGTGGATCGCGGTATCGGGGTGTTGGACGAAACTAAACAGGCCTTTACCTTCATTGCTGCTAATATCGAGGAGACGGTGCGGAGCTTTGAAGAGGTGGCTAGAGCTACTCAAGAATTGGCTTTAGGTAGCGAAGAAATCTCCATAGCCACAGAGCGCCAGAGTAGTTCTGTAGATGAGGTGGCGCGAGTAGCGGTCTCCGTTGGCCACATGGTGGAAGAGTTAAAAGTCTTAGTGGGCAGATTCAGAATGTGATATACTAGGCAGGTAGAAAGGGAGTTGGTTTCGCTGCTTACTAGTATTTTTCCCGGAGTTGTGGTCGCGGTAGTCATCGCATTCGTATCTGTATTGTTGGGACAAGCATTACCCTTGGTGGGCTCTAGTGTTCTAGCCTTAGCTATTGGCTTAGCTCTAAACTTAATCTTGAAAGATACCCAGGATAAGCTGGCTCCTGGCTTAAGATTTAGCTCTCGGACCATCTTGCGTCTGGCCATTATTCTGCTCGGGTCCAGTTTAAGTGTAGCAGAGATCTACGAGGTAGGACGTTACTCCGTATTAGTTATGGTGTTTACTTTAAGTGCCGCCTTTGGGTTCGGTTATCTCTTTGGCTATCTCTTAAACGTCAATTGGAAAATGAGCACCTTGATTTCTGCAGGGACTGGTATTTGCGGAGGATCAGCCATTATGGCTCTTTCCCCAGTAATTGAGGCCGAGGCTAGTGATGTGACCTACTCCATCGCAGCCACTTTTATTTTTGATGTAGCTATGATTATTCTCTTTCCCATTGCAGGGCGTTGGTTGGGCTTATCGGATTTGGCTTTTGGTTTGTGGACCGGCACAGCAGTGAATGACACTTCATCTGTGGTGGCCGCGGGTTATGCCTATAGCGAGGTAGCCGGTGCCTTCGCTACCATTGTCAAACTCACGCGGACTCTCTCCATTATTCCAATCGTATTGGCCTTCTCAGTTCTAGGAGTGGCCAAGAAGGGGAAAGCACAAGAAGGCGAGGCAAGCGAGTTTAATCGATGGGCTCATTTGCGCTCCATTACTCCGTGGTTTATCTTTTGGTTCGTGGCTTTCGCAGCCTTAAATAGCCTCGGTTTTATTCCGGAAGCTGTAGGTCAGGTCTTTAAAGTCACCAGTCGCTTTTTCATGACCATGGCCTTGGGGGCAATCGGGCTGAGCACGGATATGGATAAGCTTGCGCAAGCTGGTTGGGCACCTATGTTTTTAGGCTTTATTGTCTCAGCCATCGTGGTAGTAGTATCACTTGCGGTTCAGTATGGTTTAGGTCAAATCTAAAAGGAAAATTGAAGAGAAAAAGCCCCTTGACGCGAAAAGTGATTAAGGGGCTTTTTACTTCTTTAAGTAGGTTTACAGGCTACGGACAAATTGGCGACCGAATTCTTGACAAGCTTTAAGACCTTCTTCATCTGGTACCCAGAGGGCACGGTGACCTTCTGTTACTAGCTCAAAACCGGCCTCAACCAGATCCTCGCTCAGTAATTTAACTGATTCACCACTCCACCCATAACTACCAAAGGCTGCGGCCTTTTTGTTTTTGAATTTCATGCCTTTGACCATTTCGAGCAAGGCGCCCATGGAGGAGAGGTAGCGATTATTTATTGTGGAAGAACCAGCTAGAATAGCCTTGGACTTAAAGATTTCTGTGACAATATCGTTCTTATCGGTCTTCGCGGCGTTCATCAGCTTTACTATTACCTTCGGATCTTCCTTTTGCATTCCTGCAACTATGGCCTCTGCCATTAAGCGGGTTGACTCCCACATGGTGTCATAAACGATAGTGATCTGGTTTTCTTGGTATGCATCAGCCCACTCTAAATATTGGTGAACGATTTGCAGCGGATCCTCTTTCCAGATTACACCGTGGCTGGTGCAAATGAGATTCACGGGTAGCTCTAGTGCTAGCACTTCTTTGATCTTTCTGGTCACTAAATTGCTGAATGGCGTTAGGATATTGGCATAATACTTCAGGGCCTCAGCGTTCAATTCACACTCGTCGACCTTATCGTTATACAAGGTTTCAGTGGCGTAATGTTGCCCGAAAGCGTCATTACTAAACAAAATGTTCTCACCAGTCATGTAGGTAAACATGGAGTCTGGCCAGTGGAGCATAGGTGCTTCTACAAAGACAAATTGGGATTCACCTAGATCCAAGGTGTCACCAGTACGCACAGTGACAAAATTCCAATCTTCATGGAAATGCCCTTGGATGATTTTCTTACCATTATTGGTGCAGTAAATTGGGGTATCAGGTATTTCCCGCATCAATTCAGGTAAGGCACCACTATGATCAATCTCCGCATGGTTTATAATGATGTAATCTATTTCTTTTAGATCGATCTCTTTTTTAAGGTTGGTCACAAACTCTTTGTCATAAGGTAACCACACTGTATCAATCAGTGCGATTTTTTCATCCCTAACTAAATAGGAATTATAAGAGGAGCCCCGTCGCGTAGAGAACTCGTCACCATGAAACTTTTTTAACTCCCAGTCTACCTTTCCAACCCAAGTGACTTTCTCAGTTATTTTCTTGGCTACTTGCATACAAACACTCCTTTCAGCTTGATAATACCAAACTACTCCAAATTAGACAAGTCTATACTAAGGGAATATTGGCTACCTTTTCCCAGCCGCGCGACTCCTGGAACTGGAAGACCGTGAGCGCATTACAGACAAAAGAATACTGGGGTGCAAAGCCCTCTAGTTCTCCCCAATAGCGGTGAAATTTTTGGAGGTTAAGACGAGTTGCCAGGGTGATATGGGGATGATAAGGTCTCGCTTCGGTAGCAATTCCTCGTGATTCCAAACACTGGATCAGCGTCTTATGTAGATCCAAAAGTTCTGGATTAGAGTCTACTTTGACGAAAATAACTCTGGTGCCGAAGGATCCTAAACCTACTCCATTGATGGAAATGGGTACCATTTGCTCGAGAGTTTTTGCCAAGAGCCCAGTGAGAGCTGCTAGACCAGACGTCCAAGTGAAGGGTGGAATCACGGTGAGGTGGGCAATCGTCTTAGGAGCTCTAAACCGGCGACGCCACTGCTCACATTCGGTTTCGAGGGTTTCGGGTAAGGAGATCCCTAAAAAGAATTTCGACACTTGATTCACCTCCCAGCTTTGATCTTCTTTTCAGTATTCTCCTCAACGCTACTTGGAACCTTGAGCAAAATTTCCGAAAATTTAATGACAGTGGAGGTAAAAGATGTATATAATAGAAATAGAGGTTTTCGAACGGTCGTCCGATTGAGGAGGTGAAGTCTTGCTGGAACGTGGTCAAGAGGAGAAAATTCTCGATGCGGCATATGCTTGCATTGCGCGAGATGGATACGCCCACACGTCCCTGAGGCACATTGCTCATGAAGCTGGGGTCGCCGTGAGCCAAATCAGTTATCACTATAAAAATAAGGAAGGCTTATTACTAGCTGTGGTTGAGCGGGCCGCAACTAACTATCACGCCTACATGCAAGAGTATCTACATCCCCACATGTCGCCCAGGGAAAAAGGCGAATGCGTTATTGCCCTTTTTCAAGGAGTTTTAGAAGATGATCCAGAGTTGTTCCGGGTCCTTTACGACTTGGCAGGCCTAGCTTTGTGGTCGGAGCCTTTTCGCCTACAGGTGAGGGAAGTCTTTGCGGGAATTATGGAGCAAATTACTACTGAAGTGTTTACTGCCGAGTTGTTGGGAGATTTAGGACACCAACATACAGCTGAAACCCTAGCGAGTCTATTCTTTGGTGGTTTGTTTGGTATCGCCCTCCAAGCGTTATTGGAGCCTGAGAATAAGGCTATTGTAAGCTCCTTGAGTGCACTATCGGTGGTGTTTAAATGAAAAGAGAGGTGACGCTGTGAAACGTTGGATTAATACGATTTTAGACCGACCTTGGGTTGTTATTGTTCTTGTACTATTGATTACGGCATTTACTGGTAGTTTTTTGACTCGCTTGGAGTTTGACGCCAGTATAGAAGCTATGATCCCCATGGATGATCCTGTTTTGGAAGAACAGCGGGCGGTGGCAGAGGACTTTGGTTCTCAAGAGTTGTTTCTCATTGCCATCCAAGGGGAAAATGTCTTTAGCCCGCAGACTTTGAAAAAAATCGGGGACCTAACAGAACAGTTGGAGGCTGTGCCAGGCATTAGCATGGTCCAAAGTCCCTTGAATGCTCAAATGGTGGAAAGCAGCTTTTTTGGCATAGAAATCCGGCCCATGACTACTGAAGTTCCCCAGACGTTAGACGAAATTGCTGCTTTTAAAGAAGATATCCTTAATAGTCCCTATGTGAATCGTTTGATTACTGAAGATGGCGGGGGAGCAGCCCTCTTGGTTGATTTCGCCGACCACAACGGTTCTACTAATCAAGTTATTAGTAGAATTCAAGAGATCGTGGACCAATTTCAGGGCCCCGAACAAATCCATATGGTTGGCGACTCCTATGTGCTGCACTATACGGAACTAGCCATGAAACAAGATTTACGGAACCTCGTTCCCTTTGTAATTTTAATAATTGCCTTGGTGTTGTATGTAACCTTTAGATCCATGTTGGGTGTGTTTATTCCCTTGGCAACTGTAGGTGCCAGCCTGATTTGGACGGTAGGTCTCATGGCCTGGTACGGAATCCCCGTTTCCATAATTTCCATGGTCATGCCGGTGATCTTGGTGACTTTAGGCATTGCATCTAGCATTCATATCTTGACCAAATATCAAGAAAGCCTAGCCCAAGGTGTAGACAAACGAGATGCTTTAGTGGAGACTTTTGCCACTATCACCTCGCCTGTAATGATGGCGGCTCTAACAACGGCAGCTGGTTTTGCTTCCTTAATTACCGCTTTCGTCCATCCCATTCGGGAATTTGGAGTACTGACCGCCATTGGAGTAATGCTAGCCATGGGCTTGTCTTTGAGCCTAACGCCTGCTCTTTTAATGCTGTTTAAAGAACCGAAACCAAGCAAGTCGAGTGGCGAAAAACAGGGCTTCTTAACCAAGTTACTTTCCACTCTGACATCTTGGGCCATCGCGTCGCCAAAACAAGTGACCGTGATTGTGCTCTTGGTTACAGTACTATTGGGTTTCGGTGCAACCTTCTTGACTCTTGAAAGCAATATTGTCAACTACTTCGGCAAGTCTAGCCCCGTTCGCAAGGGAGCTCAGGTCATTGAAGACGTCTTTGGTGGAAGTATGCAGATCTCTGTGGTAGTGGATACGGGAGAAGAAGATGGAATCAAGGATCCAGCGGTTCTAGCAGACATTGTCGCGATTCAGGATTATCTTAATTCGTGGGAAAACATTAATCACGCCACCTCCATCGCGGATGTGATTCGGGAACTGAATCAAGCGCTGTGGGATGGGGATCCGGAGTTTTATGCCCTGCCTGACACTCGGGAAGGAGTGGCGCAACAGCTCCTCCTCTTTAGTATGCAGGGAGGTGAAGGGCTAGACGCCCTAGTGAGTTATGATTATAGTAGGGCGTTAGTGACTGCGCAGATGAAGACTCTAGATGCCCAAATGTTGGGTAGTGTCATTGATCAGGTAGATCACTATCTGGAAGAGCAATATGGCTCTAGACGAGATTTAGAAGTGAGTCTCATTGGCACTCCCAAGGTGATGCTCCGCCTCATGAACCGTTATGTGCAAACCCAAGTATCTTCTTTGGTTACCTCGAGTATTGCCGTGGGTATCATTGTCTCAATTTTAATGAAGTCAGTCGCCCTAGGTCTCCTAAGTCTAGTGCCCCTTTTATTGACTGTCTTAATCAACTTTGGAACCATGGGCTATCTCGGTATGCCTTTAGATGCAGTGACTAGTATTATTGCCAGCCTCGCTATTGGAATTGGTGTGGATTATGCCATTCATTACATTAGTAGATATCGCTTCGAACTGGCCCAAGGTCATAACCAAGTTACAGCACTGCAAAACACCGGTGTTTCCGCTGGAAGGGGAATTTTCTTTAACGCCTTTGCCCTAATCATCGGGTTCTTAGTATTGGTCTTCTCACATTTTCGAGCCATTGCGGTCTTTGGTTTCTTGATTTCTGTCACCATGGTTGTCAGTTCTTTAGCAGCCTTGTTGGTGATTCCGTTGTTGTTACAGTACTTCGCAAACAGAAAAATAGGAAGGGGTAGCAAGATGAAAAAGGCTTTGTCGTTGTTCGTCACCATACTAGTGATTACTAGCCTAGGGGTGGTCTTTGCTCAAGATCTAACGGGTCAGCAAATTCTCGACGATCTTGGTTTCAGTAATGTCTTGAGTAGTTCGGGTACTGCTGAGTTAAACCTGATTACGGAAAATGCTAAGGGTGCCCAAAGAAGGTCTTCTCTCAGGGTATTTCGAAAAAGTGAGGGTGATCTAGAAAAGCAGTTTCTCGAGTATCTAGCCCCAGCTGATGTACGGGGGACCAAATTTTTATCCATTAACGAAAAGGGCCAAGAAGACCAGATGTGGCTCTACATGCCTGCTTTAGGTAGAGAAAGACGCATTGCAGCCCATATGACAGGCGACTCTTTTATGGGTACTGATTTCACCTATGATGAGATTGGGGGCAATATTGCCTATGAAGATCAGTATGTGGCTCAGCGTTTGGCAGATGAAACGGAACAGGGAGTAAGCTGTTATGTTTTAGACCTTACTGCCGCTGATGATTCAGTACTTTATGAGCGAGTAAAGATGTGGGTTTGGCAGGAGCAAATGGTTCCGGTGAAGGTGGAGTTTTACCAACCGGCCACTAGCCTCAAGAAGACCTTAATTCTCAGCGATTATCGGCAAGTTGAAGGAGAGTTCATTCCCCACAATGTGGTCATGGCCGATAATCTGAAGGGGACCAAGACCATTTTGGAAATTGTGGAACTAAGTGAAGCGGATGTGGATGATGAAGTCTTTACTGTGCGTAATTTACGCCGCTAAAAGAAAAAACGGAAAGGGGTCCAATCATGACTAAGAACATGCAAAAGATCAGTATTGTACTTTTGGTATTGCTTGTCTCTGTAGGTACCAGTTTTGCCTCCACGCTCCATGGTGAACTCAATGGTGGGTTAACCTATGAATGGGATGCTGAGGAAAAAAGCCTAGAGCACACTACCACAGTCACTGGGTTTCGCTTTGCTCTGGAAGATCAGGTGGAGCCTGTCGGTAATGTGCATTTTTCTACTAAGGGTTGGTGGGATTGGAAACAAAAAGAGGGGAACATCTCTGTTGATCAACTCTGGTACAGCGGGTATAGTGGAGATGTTGATTTTAAGGTCGGTCGTCAAGTGATTAATTGGGGTACAGCCGATGGATTTAACCCCACCAATTATTTCGCTCGCCTTGGCACCGATGCCTTAATGAGTGGTGATCTCGGTGGAGAGCCAATTTGGGCTGGTCAAGCCACCTATTATGGACCGAGTTGGTCTGTAACCGGAGTAGTTGTGCCTTTCTTTGCGCCCCAAACGGTTGATGGGCAGATGCGGGAGATTATGCAGGAAGGAAATCCTTTGGCCACGCTAGTTCTAGATGCCATCGATAAGACAAAAAAGCCTCGAGGCTTCGGGAAAAATACTGAATGGGCCGTCCGAGCCGAAACCCAATTTGAGGGCTTTGATATACAAGCTAGTGTCTTTTCGGGTTTTGAACCTCTGCCAGGTCTAGAGGTAGTAACCCACCTTAATCCAGCCTTCGACCCTACAAATCCTGATCCTAATGTTCCACCAATTCTAGGAATGGAGATTGAAGGTGCTTACCGAAGGCAGTATTTTGCGGGTCTCGCAGCTGCTGGTACCGTAGGTCCCATGGGTCTATGGGGTGAGGTGGCTTATGGTGGACCTAATCCTTTTGAAAAGTCCACTAATCCTCTAGAACAGAGAATGTCCCTCTCTGTGAATAAAAAATACTTACAAGCGGTGGTTGGGGCAGATTATACCTTTCCAATTGGCAATGGCCTATTAGGACAAGGGCAGTACATTTACCGCGGTCAAGGTGGTTTGTTTGCCCCGTATGCCCCTGAAGAGGAACAGAAGGCTGCCCATTATCTCTACGGGCGCTTCGGTTATGATTTGAGTGTGGATAGTACTGTGGATGTGATTATCTTGCATGGATTCACAGAAAAGGGTGGGATTATCAGACCCGCCTACACCCACCGTTTTCCTAACTCTATTCAGTTAGAGTTGAGCATCCTAGGTGCTTATGGTGAGGGTGAGTTCAAGCACCTTCCTTCCCAGGCAAGGGTAGCTGTAACCTACAAATTCTAGATTTAGATCTTAAAACAGCCCTATTCCTTCGGGATTAGGGCTGTTTTACACTAAAACTTGATACTTTTGAGTCCGAATTTCCAGGTGGACTTACCTGTGCTCTGCACCTCCACTCCCAGCGAAACATCCCCTGGATATAGGCCGAAGAACTGCAGTTCACTTCCTATTCCCACTCTAAAGGTGGGGCGTAGCTCGAGTTCTGTGACAGGTGTCTCCACAGTAACTCCCGTTAGCAAATATGGGCGGGAGAGAACCATACCAACGGGAAAGTATTCTTCACCCCACGGAAACACTTGTACCTGGGGAGCAACTGCCATGAGCAGGTGATCTTGAATGTTTGTTTCTTCATCCATCTCTTCAGGGCGTAGCCCAGTAACCCTTAAGGCTAAACCCGCCACGGCCCTTGGATAGTTCAACAGAGCAGTATTGCTAGCCGAAACCTGCCAAGCTTTAGGTCCCTGTGAGACATAAGTCCCCTCTAACATGAGTTGTTCGATTTTGGGTCCTCCTACATAAAGGCCAAAGGTTGGATCTTCCCGTTCTGGGCTTTGCCTAACATACAGATCAACACTACCCCAATTATCTCTACCCCAGTCAATGAAGACCTCATGTCCCCCTTCTTGAGGATGGAATCCGTAGCGATAACCCATACCAAACCAGTTTAAGGGTCCGTGGGTGAATTTTAGTCCCAGTTTAGGAAAACTGTAATCGCTATCAAACTTAAGTTCAGGTTTGAGAGTAAAGCGTCTTGGCAGGTTTGCCACTTCTCTGTTCGCTGTACGGAGAATTTGTTTCAGTTCCTGACTAGTATAACCAGGTTGGTGATATGGAGTGAATTCAAAGTCTGGATACTTGGCCAAAATGGCTGTCTTAATTTCGTCCATGTAAGTTAGGCCCGCTTTATAACCTTGTTGGATAAAATAGTCCGCTCGTTGATAATCCATGGATGAATCAAAGGCTACCTCAGGAACAATCAGAACATCAGCCATGGCCGTATTAATTTCGGTATAACCTTCCATCATGGCAGTGAGTGACATTTGAATATTGGTCATGATGCGTCGGTGATTAGGATCTTGGAAATCCTTTTCTAAAGAGACCGCAAGAATTATATCTGCCCCTAAATCGGCCGCCACATTTGCGGGCACTTGGTTTTTCAACCCACCATCAACATAATATTGATCCCCAATTTGCACTGGAGGAAAGATTCCCGGAATAGACATACTGGCTTGGATTCCCTTGCTCACTTTACCATCGTGGAGGGCCAATTCACGACCTGTGCGCAGATTTACGATGATGGAGTAATAAGGAATCGGAAGTTGATTGTAGGTCCGTCCTTCGAACAAGACATCGAGAAAATGTTGGATTCCAGTGGTATCAACTACACCGCCACCTAGGGGCATAGGAATGTCTAGGAGAGTGGACATATCAAGGGCGGTGACAATTTCTGTCATGTTTTCTACCGAATAACCGGCAGCATATAATCCCGCAACTATACTACCCATACTGGTACCTACTAAAAGGTCAACAGGTATTCCATTTTCTTCTAGAGCCCGAATTAAACCAACGTGACTGAAACCTCGAGCTGACCCGCCACCTAGGACCAAGGCAATAGTGGGATCAAATCTTGCCACTTCAATGGCGCTCACTTTTGCGGGGGTCACTAGCCCGCACAGCATGATAAATACTATAGTTAGACTCCACAACTTTTGTCGATTCACGACTATCACATCCTAATTTATGTTTCATCCCCGTAACTTGACTTTGGTAGACCATCTCCTTTAGAATAATCGGGGTAAGGAGGTGGTCTCATGCCTAAAACAGAAGAGTTGCTCCAGGGCAATCTGGGAAGAGCCTTTTTTCACTACTTAGTAACTAGTGTGGCTGGTATGCTGATCTTTGCATTTTACGTCCTAGTTGATACTTTATTTATTGGGAGAATTCTCGGTAGCGAGGGTTTGGCTGCTCTAAATATAGCCCTACCAATTTTTGGGTTGCTTACCGGTGTAGGTCTTTTGCTGGGAGTTGGCGGTGCAGCTGCCATGTCTGTATCTCTAGGTGAAAATAATCAGCGGGAAGTTACAGCCCTCTTTAGCACAGCTGTAACTCTCGGTATAATATCCGTGATTACCATTACTTTTGTAGGTGTAGCGTTCCAAAGGGATCTAATAAACTTTTTGGGTGGCTCTGGGGTGAACACCCCCATGGTCAGACATTATATTTTGCCAGTGGTGATCTTCAGTTTCTCTTTTATCTTTACGCAATTGCTGACGCCTTTTATTCGCCATGATGGTGCCCCAGTTTTGGCCATGTGGAGTACGATTATCGGTGGTTTAACTAATATTGTGCTAGACGCTCTCTTCATGGTTGTTTTTAGATGGGGTATGTTAGGTGCCTCCCTGGCCACTATCGTGGCTTCGTTAGTCAGCTTAACCTTGCTAATTAGGCACCTACCCCGCAGCACGCTTTTGAGATTTAAGGGTGGGCAAGTGAGTTGGCAACGAGTTAAGCGGATTATTCTAAACGGCGGAGCTAGTCTTGTGATGGAACTGTCTTCAGGCGTAGTGATGTTTTCCTTTAACCGAGTGCTTCTAGGTTCTCTGGGCGAATTAGGAGTTGCAGCCTATGGTGTGATTGCTAATTACTCCCTCATCGCTCTGGCCATTTTTTCAGGGGTGGGACAAGCTGTCCAACCTATCTCTAGTATAAACTACGGGGCCGGTCAAGTGCAACGTGCTAGGCAGGCGAGAAATTTCGCTCTCGGAATTTCACTAGCTCTAGGAATCCTTTTTTACGGAATTGGTTTAGCGTTTCCGCGAGCTCTTACTTTCTTTTTCGTGCAGGCAACACCAGAGCTACTAGCTATTTCGGTCTATGGCATTCGTCTCTATTTTTTGGCGTTCTTATTCGCAGGCCTCAATGTGACCATGGGCGCTTATTTCCAATCTATCGAACTTAGACAACGGTCTTTAAGCATCTCTCTGCTAAGGGGTTTTGTGTTAATCGTAACAGGTCTAGTAGTGTGGCCAAGATGGTTTGGTTTAGCGGGTGTATGGATTACGGTACCAGTGGCTGAACTGGGCACATTATTCTACGTGCTGGTTAAGGAGCGAGAGGCGAGCAGACTAGGTAACCTAGCTTATGGCTGGGCTGGGGATAGAAGCTAGTCTTTGGGGTTAAGCTAGGATCGATCACTTAGCGTTCGATTCAGAAAGGAGTAGGATGATGTCTCGGGGTCCTAAGCCAGATAACCGCAAAGACAATGTTGAGAAACTTAGAGAGCAGATTGTGGATACTATCGAAAACATCGAAGAATCTCACGATACGTTACACATGGATTTATCCGAAGAGCAAAGGGAGGAGATCCAGGCCAAGAATCGCCGTCGGGAACGGGCCATTGAAGGTAAGCGCGAAGAGTTAAAAGATGAATACGCTTTTCAACAAAAACAAGAGGATTAGTCTCCACTTTTCTCTAGCCACCGCTACCTGCAGGTAGGGTGGCTTTTCTGAATCTCTTGCCTGATCAATAAAGGATTTGTGAATTCAAAGGAGAATAGGGTGCATGGTTAAACACTCACAAACATAATTGAGGAGAGGTATTATGGCTAAAAAGATTAGAATCGGGTTAATCGGGGCGGGTAATATCGGACAAAATGCCCATCTTCCCGCTTATCTTAAGCAAGATGATGTTGAGTTATTTGGAGTCTATGACCTTAAAGAATCTCGCTCTAAGGAAGTAGCCGAACGTTTTGGTTTTAAGCATGTTGCTACTAGCCTAGAGGAGTTAGTGGGCATGGAAGAGTTGGATGCTGTTAGCGTATGCACCTGGAACAATGGCCATGCAGAAGCAGTGATTGCTGCAGCTAAAGCCGGAAAACATATCCTTTGCGAAAAGCCTATGGCTATGACAGTTGCGGAGACTGAAGCCATGGCTAAGGCCGTCAAGGCCGCTGGTGTAACCTTTATGATGGGCTTTGTAAACCGTTTTCGCACTGAAAGCCAGATTATCAAGGAATTTGCGGATCAAGGCAAGTTTGGTGAAATTTACTATGCTAAGACCGGAATTATTCGCCGGCGCGGTACACCTTTGGGCTGGTTTACTGACCTTTCCAAATCTGGTGGCGGGCCAGTCATTGACCTTGGTGTTCACGCCATTGATGTGACCTGGTACTATATGGGCAAACCTACCCCAATTAGCGTTAGTGCCACAACCTACAGCAAAATCGGCGATTACAAGACCAAGGGTGTGAGTCGCTGGGAAGCCCTTGATACTGATGATTTAGTGTTCGAAACAGAAGACTCGGCTGCAGCGTTGATTCGTTTTGCTAATGGGGCTTCCATGACTGTAGATGTGACTTGGGCAATCAATGGTCCCAATCGAGATATCTACAGTGAGATCTACGGTACCAAAGCTGGTGCAAGTCTCAATCCTTTTGTGATCTATGGAGAAGAAGAGGGCTACCTCACTGATCGTAAGCCGATTGTGGAAAGCAAGAATATGTTTGACACCCAAATCAGACACTTCCTAGACTGTGTAAAGACTGGCCAAACTCCCATTTCTACCCTTGAAGACGGTATCCAGATTCAAAAAATCCTTAACGGTATTTATGACTCTGCCAAATTAGGCAAGGAAGTACAGCTCTAAAAGTAAGGTATCACCCCCTAGCTCTAGGCTAGGGGGTTTTTTTAGAAGACGAGGAATATATTGACAATAAGATTGTGTTGTTGTAAAATATTATTAGCACTATACCGTTATAGAAGGTCAACTTTAATGTGAAAATAACAATTACCCGTTGTTGTATGACCTTTTCTGGAGTGATTGTATGCATAAACCAAGTAATAATAATCATGCTCGGCCCCGCCGGGTCACCATTCGCGATGTGGCTGAAGCTGCTGGAGTTTCAGTGAGTACCATTTCTCATGTGCTGAACAACTATGGGGATATTAGTCCCGAAACCGAACAACATGTGCGTAACACCATGGAGGCTTTAAACTACTATCCTAGCTCTCTGGCGAGGCGATTAACCAGAAATCGCAGTCATCTTTTTCAGCTACTTCTTTTTTCTGTAGAGGGTCTTAAGCATCCCTTTTTTTATGAAGTGACTCGGGGAATTGCGGAAGAGGCGGAAAGGGCCGACTATGAACTCTTGTTAAGCGTACAACGGACCGGAGATGGCGAGGGTAGATGGCGCGATTCTCTTCGCAGATGCGTCGAATCGAGAGTTGAAGGTTTAATAGTCATGGGCTCCCTTCCTCATCCAGAAGTACTTAGTAAGATTGAGACAAATCAAATTCCTGTCGTGTTTATTGATTTTCCATATCAGGGTCCCTGTGGTACTTATGTTTCTTCGGATAACGTTGTTGGTGCCAGACTAGCCGTTGAACATCTATTTGCCTTAGGTCATAGAAAGATCGCCTTTATTGATGGAAGTCCAAAGGATCCCTTGGTGGGACGGGCACCTAGCCAAGATGGAGATGTTAGTGATACCAGGTATCTTGGCTATACTCAAGCTTTGGAAGCACATGGTCTGCCGGTAGAGCCTAGCCTGATTGGTTATGGGGAATTTACACAGGCTGGTGCCGAGGTGGCAGTCTTGCGGATTTTGGAGGAACATCCTGACCTCACTGCAGTTTTCGCGGCTAGTGATCTAATGGCCATTGGAGCCATGGAAGCCATTCGTGCGGTGGGTAAGAAGGTCCCTGGAGACATGGCAGTTGTTGGTTATGACGATATCGAGGTGGCTTCTTTCGTTCGCCCCGCCTTATCCACTATTCGGCAAGATGGAGTAGAAATGGGTAGAAGGGCCGTACGAGAAATTCTGCGCTTCATAGATAATCCTGAGGCGGTGCCTAGTAAAGTGATTCTTCCGGTTGAACTGATCATTAGAGAATCATGTGGCGCAAACCGTAGTGATTGAGGGGCCAAAAAAGAGAGGGTGATGAAGAAAAACGACGGGGATTGAGGGTTTATCCATGCTGAGCGGTGGTCTCAAATTAAGAGGAGGTAACCAATAATGAAACGGGCATTTGTATTGACTCTCACTAGCCTTTTGCTAGTGGCTTTGCTATTACCTGTTGGTGCTTTTGCACAAAAGAAAGTCACCTTCACTCTCTGGACAAAAGAAGGGGAAGTAGCTGGTGGTGCTCTAGAGGATATTGTTGCACTTTCCAAAGAGTTTATTAAAACTCGGCCAGGGCTCACCATGGAAATTGTCAGCTATGGAGTGGAAGATCTCCGGCAGAATTTCCAGGCAGCCGCCTTTGCCGGTCAAGGACCTGATCTGCTGTGGACTGTCTCTGACCATGCTGGTCCTTTCGTGGCCATGGAGATTATCAAACCTGTCGATGATATCTTTGGTGCCGAGTTCCTAGAGGGCTTTGTACGTCCAGGCCTAGAAGTTGTAGAACTGGAAGGGAAAACCTGGGGTGTGCCCATTAGTGTAGGTAATCATCTAATGTTGCTTTACAACAAGAAGCTTCTTCCAGAAGCCCCTCAAAACACCGATGAGATGATTAAGGTGGGTCAGGAATTGACCGTAGATGTGGACAATGATGGTATGCCAGATCAATATGGTCTAGTCTACAATCTCAACGAACCCTTCTTCTTTGCACCATGGTTGGGCGGTTTTGGTGGATGGCCTCTAGACGGGGTTACCCCAACTTTGGATACTCCTGGCATGGTAGGTGCTTTACAGTTTGTTCATGACCTTAAGTTCGTTCATAAAATCGTTCCCGTGGAATGTGACTATGATGCGGCTGACTCACTCTTTAAAGAGGGTAAGGCTGCCATGTTAGTTAATGGTGACTGGTCCATCGCCGAATATCAAACTCCAGAAGTTAAGGCTAATGTTGAACTAGGCATTGCTCGGATTCCCATGATTAGCGAAACCGGTCTGTGGCCTGCGCCTATGACTTCCGGAATCTATTTCATGATTCCTGATTATCTCGATGATGAAAAAGTGGCTATTGCCAAGGAATTTGTCGAATTTATCTCCAGTGATGAAGTGCAAGTTCTCTTCCTTGAGAAGCACATGCGTTTGCCCGCCACAGCCACGGCGTTAGCCCATCCTTCGATTTCTACAGATCCACTCTTGAAGGGTTCTGCTGACCAGATGGTTGTCGGTAAGCCTATGCCAACTGTTCCTGAAATGAGAGCAGCTTGGGATGCTATCCGTCCTAACCAAGAAGCTGTCATGGCTGGTAAAATGACCGCTGAAGCCGCAGCTAAAGCCATGCAAGAAGCAGCCGAAAAGCTGATTCGGGAGATGAACAAGTAAGCTACAGTCTTTAACTAGTGGGTCCGGTTTAGCTGGCAGGCTAGACCGGGCCACTTTTCTAGGAGGCGAGGAGCAATGATTCCTTTAACTTGGGATATGGTGGTACAGGGCTTAGTTGAGGCCGGGCGAATCCTAGGTCTCTTAGCCGTTGGTGTGGTTGTTTTAGAACTCTTTGCTTATTTTGTCTTTCATAGGTGGTTAAAACTCAAGCATTCATTACCCCTAATGCTCATGCTTCCGGCTTTGGTGGCTGTGGCCGCATTAATCATTTATCCCTTTGGGTTTAACTTAAAGTTAGCCTTCAGCAACATGAGCATGTATCGCTTTAAGAATTTCTCTGTAGGCTTATCTTATGGCATTGAGAACTTTCTAGATGTGTTTCGCGCTCCGGTTTTGCAAAATGTGACTTTCCTAAAGTTATTACTCCGGACAGTGGTTTGGACAGCGGTGAACGTTGTTTTCCACGTTTTAGGAGGCTTGTTTTTGGCCATCTTGCTTAATCGTCCCTTAAAAGGAAAGGCCATTTATCGGACCTTGCTTACCATTCCTTGGGCAATCCCCCAGGTGATTGCTGCTCTAGCCTGGAAAAATGAATTTCACTATCAATATGGCTTTGTCAACGCCATGCTTAAACAACTGGGCTTTGCTCCGGTTCAGTGGCTTTCAGATCCTAGGTGGGCTTTCGTGGCAGTAATTATAGTCAATATTTGGCTTGGTATTCCGTTTATGATGGTCATTTTATTGGGTGGATTACAAAGTATTTCTCCTGAATATTATGATGCGGCCCAAATCGACGGGGCCTCCGGTTGGCAGCAATTTCGTTCCATAACCATGCCCTTGCTCAAGCCTGTGCTCATTCCAGCGACAGTTTTAGGTGTGGTTTGGACTTTTAACAACTTCAATGTAATTTATCTAATTACTCGAGGTGGACCCATGGAAGGAACAGATATTTTAGTGACTTCCTTGTACAAAGCGGTCTTTGAGTTCTATCGCTACGGCTTCGGGGCAGCTTATTCCACCGTAATCCTAATTATTCTGTTGTTGTTTACCTGGGTGCATCTGAGAATTACTCGGGGTATGGGGGAGGCTGAAGGAGCATGATGAAGAAACTTTTCGGTAAAAAAGGTCGGGAGGACAGCTTGGCCAAGAGACTCCTTATTCATCTGGTTTTAATCATGGCCTGTGTGATTGCGGTTTATCCCTTTTTAAGAGTCATCACCATTTCGCTGAGACCAGGTGCACAGCTATTATCCACTAGTCTAGCCCTAATCCCGGCCAATGCCACCTTAGAGAATTATCGTACCCTCATCTTTGATAAGGACTTTACTATTTGGTTGTGGAACAGCTTAGTGGTTTCCATTACTACTGTGATTGTAGCTGTGCTGTTGTCGGCTAGTGCGGCCTATGCATTTTCGCGATGGACTTTTCCTGGTAAGAAGCAAGGCTTACTGTTTCTCCTAACTACCCAGATGCTTCCACCGGGGATGCTGCTCTTGCCCATTTATGTGATGGTCGTGCGTATGCAGCTTTTCAATACTTATACGGGGATGATTTTGGCCCACTCCGTTGGTGCGGTACCCTTTTCGATTTGGCTCTTGAAGGGTTATTACGATACCATTCCCAAGGAGTTAGAGGAGGCGGCTTTAGTGGATGGGGCTGGGGCAATTGAGGCGTTCCTGAAGGTAATAATCCCCCTTTCTACGCCGGCTCTAGGTGTGTGTGGGTTGTTTAGCTTTATGTCGTCTTGGAGTGAGTTTATGATGGCCAGGGTCATGCTACAAAAGTCCAACTTATTTACTTGGCCATTAGGTTTCCAGAAACTCTTGGACCAGTTCACTAGCCAATGGGGTGTGTTCTCGGCAGCTTCGGTATTAGTGGCTGTTCCCGCCATGTTGCTTTTCATGTATTCCTCTAAGTGGTTAGTCTCTGGCTTGACATTAGGAGGGGTAAAGGAGTAGGGGACGTGATCTAAAGCTAGGCCTGTCCTAGCTTTTTTTCATTTAGGGGAAAGAGGAAATCCTGAAGAATAAGCGAAAAGAATAAAGGACCATATAAAGAGAGGGATACCTATGGAGAATATACATTATCTGGAGAGCGTTTTTGAACAATTACACCAACATCCGGAGGTTTCCCTTCAAGAGAAGTGGACCGCTCAGTTTGTTGCTACAGAACTTCGCAAATTTGGTTTCACGGTCACTACCGGAGTAGGTGGCACAGGTGTTGTGGGTGTTTTAGAGTGTGAACACCAAGGCCCCGTTTTAGCCTTGCGTAGCGATATGGATGCTTTGCCAGTCCAAGAAAAGACAGGGGTGGATTACGCGTCTTGCAACCCAGGTGTGATGCACGCTTGTGGCCATGATAGTCATATGGCTATTGCCCTTGGGGCTTGTGCGTACGCAGCTCAAAACCGCGAGTCATTAGCAGGTATTCTACTGGCGATTTTTCAGCCCGCAGAAGAGACTGTGGTAGGAGCCCTGGCTATGCTTGCAGACGGGGTTTTCAGTGAATACCAGCCAGAACGCTTAGTTGGGATCCACAATTGGCCAAAATTACCAGCGGGTAGCTTAGGTTTGCAAAAGGGGCCCATTACCGCTTTTGCGGATCGCTTTAGGGTAATATTTCGAGGTCAAGGAGGGCACGGTGCTTTTCCCCATACAACGAAAGACCCCATTGCCATGGCCACTAATGCTGTGCAAGCTGCCTTTAGTTTGACTAGGAGAAAAACTGACTCCCTTTATCCCCAGGTCTTGTCTTTTGGGGTTATTCAAGGGGGCACTAGTTTTAACGTCATTCCTGAAACAGTAATGGTGGAAGGGACTGTGCGTACTTTACGCCGGGACGATCAAGAACTCATGATCAGCCTTTTGCACCAGGCCTTTGGGTCTGCGGCTGCCTTGTATGGCGGTTCTTATGAGCTGGAGTATGATAAGGGAGTACCCTCGGTGATCAACAACGCAACTGTTGTAGAAGAATTACAGGGATTCTTCACTAATCAGTTGCCTGATACTACTGTTGTGACCGAGGGATTAGCTAGTCTAATCGGAGAAGATGTGGCCTATTTTCTTCAGGAAGTGCCTGGAGTACTATTGTATGTTGGTTCAGGGCAAGAGGGGGCTATCAACGAATTGCACAATCCAAGTTTTTTAGTACCTCGCCAAAGTTTAAAGACCGGGTACAAAGCCTTAGTCTGTATTATTAATGGTTATCTGGGAAATTTGGAGGGGAGGAGGTAAGCATGAAAAACCGCGTAGGAATCATTGGTCCTGAAGATCTAGTACACAAAGCGACCAAACTCATGGACAGCTACCCTATGTTACAAGGGATTCCGCTACCCTATGGAAGTGAACAAGAGGCCGTAGGCATGGTGAAAAGACATTATCACGAGGCGGATTTATTCTTGTTTACGGGGTACGTCCCTTATAAGCTAGTCTTGAATGAAAATTTGGGAAAACCGCTCTTTTACTTTTCTATCGCAGGTACTAGTCTGAATCAATGTTTGTTTAACTTTGTTGTTCACGAGCAAGTGGATGTCTCCACAATATCTATTGATACTATTTCCGCTACAGAAGTCGGCGAGATGTATCAAGAACTAGACCTAGATCTATCTGGAGTTCGGGTGAATGAAACCACACTTGAACACTTTCGGGCAGAGGAATACTATCAGTTTCACCTAGATCATTTCAATCAAGGACTTACTACAGGAGCCATTACCTCCATTAATTCAGTTGCCAAAAGGCTTCAGGAAGTCGGTGTACCAGTTCAACGTTTAATACCCACATCTCAGGGGATGCAGAACACCCTCCGCCTCATCGTCACCTTTGTCGAAGGCGAACAAGCCAGGGGCAAACAGCTGGTTTTGCTAATGGCTCAAGCAGCTAAGGCCCAATTTAGAGATGAAGAATGGTGGAACGAGACTGGGCGTTGGCTAGAGCAGGAAGGTAAACGTTACCGGGCTTCGGTGTTCTGGAATTCACAGGAGATTATTGTCCTACTCAATCAACGACTTTTTGATAAGTACACTGCTCACGGTGAAACAGCCATACCCTTGACCCAAGCCTTGCGCAAACAGGTTGGCGACAAGATGGTGGTGGGTATTGGCATGGGTTCCACTATGCTAGATGCGGAAGACAACGCTAGGGCTGCGTTAGAGTTGGCTCGTAAGACTGGTGCGGATCACATTTACATTATTAATCAAGCTAAAGAGGTAGTGGGGCCCCTCTCCATTAGAGGCGGGCATGCGCCCCTTTATCAGTTGGCATCCACTGAAGCAGTGATCACGGACTTGGCTGAGCGGACTGGTTTAAGTGTGAAAACCCTATCTAAGGTGCTCAATCTATACGATGATAGTGGTACAGAACAGTTTTCCTCGAAGGTGATAAAAGATGGCTTGGGCATCACCCTGCGTTCGGCCAATCGTATTTTGACCAAATTAGTAGAGGCTGGGGTGGCTGTACCTGTAGGTTATGAGGACCAAGTAGGACGAGGACGACCTAGAGTTTTGTACACACTTAATTTAGATGCAAATCATTAAATAACGGAGAAGGAATTTGGTGTATGGCGCTGAATAAACATATAAGGACTATATAGAGACGTACACTTTTGGGGGTGAGGTCATGATAAAACCACGGATTCTAATAACTTTACCGATAAGTAAAGTGCGAGATACCTTTTTCCCAGAGCATTTAGTGTCCGCACTGAGAGAACACTATAAGTTGCTTTGGAACGACACAGATCAGAACTGGACGAGTAAAGAATTAGCTCAGAAGATAGGGCAGGCCCAGGGTTGTATCTTGGGTTGGGGTGCCCCCTATTGGTCTTCGGAGGTTGTGACAAACATTAGAGATTTACGTTGCGTGGGAATATTGGGTGGGGCTGTGCGCCCCTATTTAGGTCCTGAAATTTTTGCGGCCCAGATTCCCGTTTTTAATGCAAGTGGCATCATGGCCCAGTCAGTAGCAGAGGCGGTAATCGCCTACTCCTTGGCGGCCTTGCGGGAGTTGCCGCAGTACATGGGTGCCATGAAAAGTGGGACTCAGTGGCGAGACAATGACTATTGGGTGGAGGGGTTGTTGTATAAGACCGTAGGTCTAGTGGGCTACGGAGCGGTTGGTCGTTATTTAGCGCAGCAGCTGCAAGTGTTTCACTGTGACCTCCTGATCTACGATCCTTTTTATCGTGGGGAATTGCCACCCCGAGCTAGGCGCGTGGATAGTCTGGAAGAACTTTTTTCCAGAAGTAAAATCATCTCGTTGCAAGCAGCTTATACTCCCCAAACCCATCACTTGGTTAGTCACACCCAGTTAGACTTGTTGCCAGCAGGTAGTGTATTAATTAACGTGGGTCGCGGTGGTTTGATCGATGAAGAAGCTCTGGTTTCACGCCTGCAAAGGGGCGATGTGAAGGCGGTTTTAGATGTGTTCACTGAAGAACCCTTAGCTTTAGATAGCCCCTTACGGGGTTTGGCTAATGCATACTTAGTTCCCCATATGGCTGGACCTACACCTGATTTAAGGTGGAAGATGACAGCTAAGGTCTTTCGGGATTTTGACGCAGTTTTTCAGGGTCAACCCTATGGACCCAGCATTTCCTGGGAACAAGTACAGGCTATGACTTAGGGAGGGAAAACAGTGTTGAACTTACAAGGACGTTTGATTCCTGCGGTACCCGTCACCTTCCGCGAGGATCAATCTGTTGATTACGATGCTTTACATAAATATGCAGAATATTTAGTAGCCCAGCCCATTGATGGAGTTGCCATTTGGGCTCATACGGGGCGTGGTCTCCACTTAACTGCTGAGCAACGTCTCGAGGTTGGTAAGCTCTGGCGTCAACATCTTAAACCCGGACAAATACTAATTTGCGGAATCGGGGGAGACCGAGGACACAGGGGAGCCATGGGTAAGGATGCTCTCAAGCTTGGTGCCGATGCTATCATGGCCTATGCGCCTGTCATGTATCGAGGTCTTCCTAATCAAGATGCTTTAGTCTTAGAGTACCATAGGGAGTTAGCCAATTATCCAGGTCTACCCTTGATCCTCTTTTTCCTGTATGAAGCGGCAGGGGGCATCACCTATTCTCTAGATCTTTTAGGCGAGTTACTTAGTCTGCCTCAAGCGGTAGGTATTAAGATGGCGACCCTGGACAGTGTCATGACCTATCAAGATGTGGCAAATTATATCCAAAAGCACCATCCGGATAAGGTTTTGATCACTGGTGAGGATCGTATGTTCGGCTACACTCTGACTCGGGGCGCTAAGTCTGCCTTGGTCGGTCTAGGAAGTATTTGTCCAGCTTGGCAAAGGGAACTTTTGGACTCCTATGCAGACGGAAGAGCAGAGGATTTTTTACAGGCCATGGCCTTAGTTGATGCTCTGGCAGAAATCACCTTTATTCCGCCTATGGAAGGTTATATCGAGCGTTTGCTGTTCTTCTTGGCTGAGCAAGGGATTCTCTCCCATAATGTAGTTCATGATCCTTATGGGCCCGGTGTCACTGAACTGGAACGGGCCCAGATTACCAAATTTATTCGGGAACATGGCTTGGAGGTGGGAGCGTGAAGATCAATCGCCAGATTGAACGGGATTACCAAGAACAGCTGTGGCTAACGGCCCCCTCGTTGGAGGACTATGTCTTGGAGCAGTACGGCTGGGATTTGAGCACCAATTTAGGTGGTATCCGGCTCAAGAACCCGTGGGGCAAGGCTGCAGGACAATTATCGCTAAACACTACTCAAGTAGATCGTGATGCCCAAGGGGGTTTAGGCTTTGTGATCTTAAAGACCGTAATTGCCCAAGATGAACAGGGGTCTAGTGTACAAAGTGCTTGGATGGTAGATGCACCGCGCATGTTGGTAGAAAAGATTACTGCTCAAACTGGAGAGCAAGGGTGGACTGTCTCGTGGAAAGGCCGCGGCTGGAGCGAATCCTTCCAAAGTTATCTAGAATTTGTGGAAACTAGCTTCAAATTGGGTGTCCCAAAGGACTGTCTGATTGTACCTAGTTGTCAATTACCCCTCTACCGAGGGCCAGAAAACCCTCACGCAGAAGAGTATGCCTACACATTGGGGGCCTTAGGCAAGGTTCTGCAGAAAGCAGATCAGCCCGCCTTGGAATTGGACCTCAGTCCTACTTTGCTGAAGGATGGGCCACCTCCTTGTGCTCAAGAGACAGCAGAACAGCTACACTGGGTGATTTCAGAGACTCGACAGCATTTGCCGGACAACATTAAGTTAGGACTAAAGTTGTTTAATCTGCAGAGCTTCGCGGAGCAACTTGCTCTGGTGCAAGCTGGTGCACAGGTTTGGAATCAGTTAGATTGGCTCACCCTAGCAAATCGGCTCTTTAGCCCCGAGAGGGGGATCTCCTACGGTGGCTATGACTTGAGTAATCGTAATTTGGCTGTTCTTGACTCCATTAGAAGTGAAGAGGAGGAGAGTGGAGAGCAAATCCTACCACCCAGCATTTCTGCAACTGGAAATATCTGCAGTGGACGCATGTTAGTGGAGTATGCTATCCGTGGGTGCACAACAGGTCAACTACACACCTACTTCCAACTTCCTAAGGGCGAATATGGTTATGATTTGGGAAGTCGTACCCTTAGTGCCCTTCATGAACTTATGTTTAATCCTAAAGAGGGTCTGGTTGCTAGTCTAGAAGCCCTACGTAAACAATTTGGACTAGAGGGAGAGCTTGAATTTGGCAAATTTTTTGAGAAGGGAGGGAATAAGTGATGGAGCAGCGTTGCTTGATTGAACGCGTAGAACTATTTGAGGTGGAGATTCCCTACAAAATTCCCTTTTCCATCAGTGGAGGGACCGCCTTGAAACGCAGATCATTGATTTTGCGTTTGACTGACGCAGATGGTTATCAAGGTTACGGGGAATCGGCGCCCTTTGAGCAACCGTTCTACTCATCAGAAACGATTGCTACGGCCCAAATAGCCCTGACTGATTATCTCATTCCTAAAGTAGTGGGGCGGGGTTTCGATTCTATAGAGGACTTTAATCGCACCTTACATGAGGGAGTGAGGGGTAACAACTTCGCAAAAGCTTCCTTAGAAACAGCCTATTGGGATCTGGTGGCTAAGCGTAACGGGCTCACTTTTGTAGAGCTCTTTCGGAGCATCTTGCGTAGTTGGGGTGTCGCTGAGGAACATCTAAAAACGAAGGAGCAGATTGAATCTGGTGTTTCTGTGGGGATTCCTTATAATTACAACTTAAAAACCCTGCAAACATGGGTCGATGAATATGTGGCCGAAGGGTATCAGCGGGTCAAATTGAAGATTAAACCAGGTTGGGATCTTACGCCCACGATGGCGATCCGTGAGCAATTAGGAGCAGCTTTTCCTATGTGGCTTGATGGAAACGGGGCTTACAGCTTTGCAGAGCATTTGGAGGTGTTTCAACAACTAGATCAGGCTCAGTGCCTTTTCTACGAGCAACCTCTAGGGCCAAGTGATCTATGGGAACACAGTAAACTTCGCAGAGCAGTAACTACCCCCATTTGTCTGGATGAAAGTTTAAAGGATGCCAATACAGGACTGGCTGCCATAGAGATGCAAGCGGCTCAAGTATGGAACATTAAGTTGCAGAGGATGGGTGGTCTCTGGGAAGCGCTCCAGGCCTACAGGCTGGCCATGAAACATGGGATTAAATTGTGGGGGGGCACTATGCCCGAAAGTGGTATTGGGGCCATTCCCATGATTGCGTTAGCTAGTTTTTCTGGTTTCGTCTATCCTTCGGATATTGAGCCTAGTACTAGATGGTATGAAAGCCAGCGAGATCTGTTTGAGATTTCCATGGATGCCCAGGGTAGGATCGCGGTGCCTAATTTCGTAGGCATCGAGTTTACCGAAGAGAAGCTCTTAGAGGTTGGCCGTCCAATTGTAAATTTGCATAACAAGGTGGGGCGGAAAGAAGGAATTGCTAACTAAGTGTCAAAAAAGGATATAGAGACCACAAAGAGACCTATAATTAAGGACTATTAAAAGACGAAGAGGAGTAGTGCAGATGGCGTCCTCGACACCAAAGACGATTGGCATAGTTGATGTGGAGACTAGTCATCCCCAATCTTGGATCCCCATCTTGAAGCAGATGGGCTATGTGATCAAAGGCATCTACGATTCGGGTTTACGCTACTCTCGAGACGAACTTCGAGAGTTTGCCGAACATCATGGTGTAAGTAACGTCTACACCAAACTAGATACCTTAGCAGAGAATGTGGACGTTGCTCTTATTCTGTCCGTGAACTGGGATGTGCATCTCCAGCACCTGCAACCTTTTCTTGAAAGAAATAAGCCTGTCTTGATTGATAAACCACTAATTGGAACGGTGAGGGATGCCAGATGGCTGTTAAGGTTGGAGCAGGTAGGCCATCTCATTACAGGGGGTTCATCACTTCGGTTCTCTGCTCAGCTACAGAACCTTCGGGATAGGCTAAATTCCGAAAATAAGCAAATACACTCGATTTATACGTGTTGCTCCGGACACTCTTTTTACCAGGGCTCCCATCTGATCAGTTTGCTACAGGGGCTACTGGGTAAGGGTATAACCCAAGTGCGCTGCTTACAGGTGGAACCTTGGAAAATGGAATTGGAGTGGATCGGAGGACAACGGGCGATTGTTGAAGTTTTTCCGGAAGAAGTAGGTTATCTACCGTTTTCTGCTGTAGTGAGCACAGACCAGGGGATTGAGTATTTGACCTTGAGTGATGCGGAAAGACTGTATGCGGATTTTCTTGGTGAGGTAATCCCTATGCTTGTTGGCGGCAAGCAACCAGTACCGCTCGCTGAGTTGTTAGAGGTGGAGCTTGCTTGCATAGCTGGGTTACAATCCAGTGAGAGTGCAGATTCGTGGATTGGGTTGGATCGACTGGCACTTGACTCTCCAGCTTTTGACGGTGTAGCTTTTGCCGAGGAATATCTTGCAAGATTTAACAGAGGGGGTGCGACCTAAACACAAGGTTTGTTTTACCAAGTTAACCAAGGAGGAAAAACAATGAGAAAGACAAACAAGAAACTTGTATTAATGGGGTTAGTATTAGCTTTAATCTTAGGTGCAACTGCTTTTGCTGCGGCCAGAGAATTAACTATTTGGGTTCACCCCTTTTTAGGGCCTGACCGCACAGATGAAGAACAAGTAATGTGGGATAATTACGCCAAGGGTTTTACTGCAGAAACCGGAATTAAGGTAGATATTCAATCGATTCCTTGGGCCAATAGAGAACAACGTTTTCTGACAGCCTTCTCAGCTGGTCAAGGACCTGACGTATTTTATCTAATTCCCGATCACTTAGCTCAGTTTGCGGATCAAAAATTCCTTGCTGACCTCAATGGTCTAATTTCTCCATCGGTGTTAGATGATTTCTACCCAGATGTAATTGATGCTGTGTACATGGGCGGCGCCTTGTATGGTATTCCTATTTTACAAACGGTATGGGGCTGGTACTATAATCTGGACCTGCTGAAACAAGCTGGTTGGAATACTAATGAATTGCCCACCACTTGGGATGAGTTACTCGAAATGTCAGCAATGGTTAAGAAGAACACTGGTTTGTATGGCCTGAGCATGACCTTGGCCAACTATCCTAACATGACTTATTTCCCCCACCTCTGGCAAGCTGGTGGTAATGTTCTGGATGCCAAGGATAATGTTGTGATCAATTCTCCAGAAGCAATCGAAGCTCTAGCGTTCATGCGGAAGTTCTACGAAGAAGGTCTTGTACCTAGAGACTCTTTAATCTCTGATAATCAATTTGGTCTTTTTGCCCAAGGTATGATTGGTGCTACCTTTGGTGACAACCTCACAGCTACCGTCCTCGACGATGAAGCAGATTTCGAATGGGTGATAGGACCATCTATTACTCACAAGACTTCTGCTACCTATGGTACAATCGGATCTTTTGTAGTTTCTACCTACAGTAAGTATCCAGGCGCTGCTGCTCAGTTTGTTGAGTATTTCATTCGTCCAGAGAATCTTGAGATTTTCTTAAAAGCCACTGGTTATTTTGCCCCACGGGCTGCCTTGGCAGATCTATGGGCGAATGATTCAGACATCTCCATCATGTCTGAGCAGGCTAAGAACGTTGTTCCAGGGATTATTCACCCCAAATCCCGGGATATTTCTCAGCTGGTTATGCCTATTCTACAAGGTGTAGTTGGTGGGGAGATGACGCCAGAATTCGGCGCTCAAGAAATGGAAAGACAAATTAAGGAGCTTATGGGTCAATAATTAATTCTGGAGCTCGAAGGCTTGGACTCAGATCCAAGCCTTCAGCCCCTCGTGTCCGGAGGTGCCATAGTGCGAAATCGGCTTGATAAATGGTTCCCCTATCTAGTTGTGGGACCAATATTTCTACATTTTACCCTTTTTTATTTGGGCCCATTCTTGACCAATGTAATTATGAGTTTTATGGATTGGAAGGTAGTTGGTGACTCCACTTTTGTTGGTTTGGCCAACTGGGGTCGTTTGTTTAGGGATCCGATTTTTTGGCAGTCCTTAAAAAATACTGTGGTATTTAGTTTGTACTACGTCGTTCCTGTTATTGCCTTGGGTCTCGGGTTAGCTATGATCGTAAATAGTGGCCTTCGGGGAGCCCCTCTGTTTCAAGCTATTTACTTCTTACCCGTTGTGACGTCCTTTGTGGTGATCGCGGGAATTTGGGTTTGGATTTTTTCGCCGGAGCCCTTTGGTTTAGTCAACCAAATTTTAGCCTTCTTTGGCCTTAAACCGCAAATGTTTCTGGCCAGTCGGCAGCAAGCTTTGGGGGTGTTGGCAGGTCTAAGTATCTTTAAGGTGGCCGGAACGGCTATGGTCTATTATTATGGTGGTTTGAAAGATATCCCCTTGGAGTTATATGAAGCGGGTAAGATTGATGGTGCCGATGGTTTGAAGACCTTCCGTTATATCACTTGGCCTCTTTTGAAACCTACCACTCTTTTTGTCCTTATTTTTATTACTGTAGGTTCTTTCCAAGTTTTCGATTCTATCTATCTGTTAACCGGTGGGGGACCTAGTAACGCCACTACCACAATTGTGCACCAGATGTATTTGCACGGTTTTGTGTTTTTTAATCTGGGCTATGCTGGGACTATTTCTATCGTTTTGATGCTGATTATCTTGGTTTTGTCTATGGTCCAAAACGTATTAGTGAAATACGATTACTAAGGGGTGAGTGGTATGCAATCTCGCGTACGTAAGCTAGTTGTGTATGTGCTAGCCATCTTATCATGTGTCATCTTTCTGTTGCCTTTTCTAATTATGATTACCGGGTCGCTCCAGGATAAGTATTTCTTTATGGGCGCTCCTTCTCAGTGGATCACTCAACCCTTAACCCTCAAGAACTTCAAGATCATCTTGAGTCGCCCTCATATTCTGCGATGGTTTATTAACTCTGCTGTCATTAGCATTATTCCTATGATTACTACAGTGTACATTGGGGCTTTATTAGGTTACATCTACGCTAAGAAAGATTTTGTAGGGAAGACGGTTACTTTTTGGTTGTTCTTATCCATGATTATGGTACCCATGCAGTCTTATGTAATTCCCCGTTATGTGTTATTCGCCAAGTTTAACTGGATTAATACCTATTGGGCGTTTCTAATTCCCCAAGCCTGGGACATTGTTTATTTCTTCTTATTGAAGCAGTACATGGTATCTATTCCTGACAGTCTAATAGAATCGGCCAAAATTGATGGTGCTAGCGAAATGGCAATCTTCCATCGGATCATCTTACCTATCTCCAAGACTTCTCTAGCCATTGTAGCTGTGTTCACCTTTATCTCACGTTGGAATGATCTGTTTTATCCCCTCTTGTTTACTACTAATGCTCGCATGTTCCCCATGACTGTGGGTTTAGCGTCGCTCTTAACCCAAGGGGGCAAGTTTAGTTTTGAAATGGCTGGTACTGTTATCAATTTCATCCCCACATTCATTGTGTTTATCTTGATGCGCAAGTACTTTGTGCAAGGAATTGCGACTACCGGGATGAAGAATTAGATTCCCTATAGGGGTAGGAGGAGGTGACTGTTCGGTTACTTTTAGCAAAATAGAGACCATATAAAGACAAAAAACGGGAGGTAAGACATGAAACGTGTTTGGAATGGTTTACTGAGCATGCTGTTGGTTCTTTTCTTAGTTGGAACACCGGCCTTGGCAAATTCTCTGGCTGGAATTGGACTGAATCCCATTGAGGATTTGGGCCATCAGATTACTGCTTATTCCGTAAAGACCTCTGCAGTTTATGATGATCAAGGGAAAAAACTACTTTATTCTGCTGTGGCTGGTACCCCTGCGGTGTTTAGTGTAGTAGATCTGGATAATTACAAGTTAGTAGAGTACTTTTACCTGGATAGAGTCCACGATATCTGGATGATCGATGTAGATTCTTCAGGTGTGGTTTATCTGGGTGCCACAGTTGATGGTGGCGATGCGGAGTTGTGGTTTTACGATGCAAAAAACCACGCCAAGCCTCAGAGTCTGGGTGTTGTGCATCCAGGCGAAAAGTCAATTTGGGCCATTACTATTGATGAACTAGGTCGAGTTTATCTGGGCACTTTCCCAACTGGGCGTGTAGTGTCTTTTGATCCGAGAACTCAATCTTTTAGGGATTATGGTCCCATGATTGATGGAGAGCAATATGTGCGCTCAATTGGGTATCACGAAGGAAAAATCTTTGCTGGTACCGGTAGCACAGGACATGTGGTGGAATTAGATGTGAATTCGGGACTAAAAAAGGTTATTTCCGAGCCTGTCTTTGAACTTCTAGATGAACCTGAACTGCCTTTCTGCTACGATATGGCTATTGTGGACGGATATGTCATGGCCCGTTTTGCAGGTAGCCTTAACACTATTGTTTTTTATGATATTGCCGCCGAAAAGTGGTTACCGCATGTGTTTCCAAAGGCTCAGGGCTTTTTAAATCTACAAACCAAGGACCACAAGGTATATGTTGGCCTTGATGGTGAAATTACCGCCATTGACCTGAGGGACTTTTCCACTACCAAGACTGGTGCTAAGTTCGGTTCCATTGTCCGAGGTGGACATTGGGTAGAACGTAATGGTTCAGAAAAGTATGTGACGGCCCGTTGGTTTGGGGACTTGGCGTTTTTCGACCTTGAGACTGGCGAAGTGGAAATCCCAGCTCCTGTAGTGCAACCCGCGAGCAACCCACTGCACCACATTGTTTATGGATTAGACGGTAGTGTGTTCATGGGTGGTTATCCCGGTGGGCAAATTGCCGAGTATAATATTGCTACCGGTGAGACAATCACCTTCGAAGGCGGTCAACCTGAGGCCATGGTGGCTTACAAGGATGAAGCAGTCTTCTTTGGGGTTTATCCTGGTGCCCATATTTTCCGTTTAGACAATGTACAACCGCGTAAGTTAGAAAAGGTCTTTACAGTTGGACACGGCCAGGACCGTCCTTACTACATGGATATTGTGGGCGATGATCTGATTATTGGCACCATTCCTGATTATGGGGTTTTAGGTGGAAGTATTGTAATTCACAACATTCCAAGTGGCCAAACTGATGTGTACATGAATCCGGTACAAGATCACAGTGTGATTAGTCTTGTGGATTTAGGAGATTACCTCTTGGGTGGTACCACTATCCATGGTGGTTTAGGTATTACCCCTGCTGCCAAAAAAGGTCGACTTTTCCTCTGGGATAAGGCTACTAAACAGACTGTTCGTGATTGGGAACTGGATTTACCAGAGCTAGATAGTCCACCCATGATTAGTGCTCTTTCTACAGGGCCCGATGGTCTGATTTGGGGTATTGCCGACGGTATCGTGTTTGCTTTGGATTCCCAGACTTTTGAAGTGGCGAAGTATGTGAATGTCTACCCAGAAATAACGAACTACGGTTTTTGGAGACCAAGACAGATCAAATGGAGCAAAGATGGCTTGATGTACGCTAACCCTGGCTCCAAACTAACAGTTCTGGATCCTCAAACCCTAGAATTCAAGACTTTGTATGAGATTAAGGATCATTACGGTGCGGATGTAGTTATTGAATTAGCCGTAGATGAATTGGGCGAAGAGGCGGTCTATTTCTTGGCGGAGGATGCCCGCTCGTCTCTCTTTAGACTAAAATTGAGTAAGTAAGGTGCTCGTTATCAAACCGGGATCCTGGCGGGTCCCGGTTTTGGCATGGGATTAGCGAAAAAAACTGTGATATTATAAAGTAAGGAGACTTCGTGAGGAGGGGGAAGCGTTAGACTCCAACCCTCAAGATTCTTAAGCCTAA
>DGYW01000005.1:63190-72102 GCA_002396805.1 Firmicutes bacterium UBA4996
CTTTTTAACGACACGGTACTTAGTCGAGCACTTCTAGCTCGATATTTTTTAGGTACCACGATTGAAGGTCGCTTGTGCTATGGCCACCGAACCCGACTTTGCCACCGCGATAGTCAGCTGCTGGGAACGTGCAACCGTCAATGGAAATGGGTTCACCGTTAGCATAGACGCGGAGCACCATTTGGTCGCCCTCCTGCGTAAGCCGCACTTCAGCCTTTTGGTAGTTAAAGTTATCCGGCATCCACTGCTCTAGATCCATTGGGCGACACACATATATTTGTTCGCCATCTACGTAACGGCGAATGCTCGTCGTGTTTGTGTAGGTGTAGTAAACTACCCACCAGTTTTTAGGATCCTCGTAACCAAAGACGAGCGCGAGAGAACGGTTGCCACCGGATACATTGGGATTTGCCTTCGGCGGTTTTTCGCCACCGACACCGAGTTGTTCAACTGATAGTGAAAATTCACGTACATCTGGTATGTCTAATGTAACATAGCGCATAGATTGATAGACATCGGCAGGTGGTGCCATGGAACTGTTACCCTGTGGAAACAGCAGGGCGAGATCACCGAAGGGATCGGGTTCAATGGACACTGGCCAGTTAGAAAATGGCGATTCGATTAATGCTACGTGTTCCGGATTAGCCAGATCGATGATGTACTTTTCAGCGGCCGAGCCAGCAGCGGCTACGGCGAGAACGAGCGTGAGCAAGCTCAACACAATGATAAATTTCCGTTGGGTTCGCATATGTCTCTCTCCTTTTTGGTACTAGAATAGTTAAGTTGTGATCTCAACGATCCCTTAATATTTTCACTTAGGTGCCGAATCATCCCTCCTCCTTTAAGTATTGCTCAAAAGTATTTTGCGTCCACGATTGCAATATTGACATAGCAAGCGTGGCAAAGGTCATTAGTATATGTACAGAAAACCGGATTTCAAGAAACAGAAGATCATGCACCTTAAAAATTATTTCAACATCTCATGCCCGAAATCCTTGGGCTATTTGATTAAAGTTTGATTGATGCTCATGACAAGGCTCAAAGGGCTATGCGAAATTCAGGGGTTGGGGTGACTGCACTTATCTGGAGTCTAATCGTCGCTGTTGTGCTAGTTAAAATTGGGGGGCACGTCGGGTCGCGATTATGGCGGGTCCTTTCGCACCTAGATCAGGCCATTTTCAGTAAGATTTTATATGGGTACAACTTCTTTAATCTGCTCTTTTGCGGGGTGCTCCTGCTTTACTTCAAGCGGATATGGATTAACCGGGTCTTTTATGCGGGGTTGATTTTAAAAGCCCTAGCGGAGCTTTCATCAACGTTTGGCTACTTATTTTTTCCCCTGGCGGACACGAATTGGGGAGGAAGCTTTCAAAATACTATGCATTATGCCATCACGGGTGTAATTGTCTTCAGCTACATTGTCTTATCTTTACTTTTGGCCTTGGGTTTACACAAAATTAAAAAATATAGGGAAATGACGAGGTTTTTGACCGTTTACGGCGTAATATTCATTGTATCCGGAATATCCACTGTTATTGCGGCAAACAAATTTCCCGATTATGTGGGACTAATGGAACGGATCAATCTTTATTCACTAATGGTCGCGAATTTCAGTTTAGCCTTGTGGGTATTTGGGGATAGACCAAATCTGGGCTAAAGGGCTGATCGTATGAGGTTACATAGACACGAAGGAATTGCTAGCTTTCTTAGGTACGCCCGTGAGTACTTAGAGCGTAACGAAGCCTTAAACAATCTCATTTTAGGACTTGCTACACGCATTAAAAACGATCCTACCTATTATGAAGAAGTCTATTTAGCGACCATTACAGATCATGGGGAGATAGTTTTAGCCGCCTTGATGACGGTTCCCTACAAATTGTTAGTCTATGGTGAGTCCAGTATTAGTAAGGAAATTAGTGAGATCCTAGTGGAGGATCTTTTAAAGGGTGGCTACCAGATCCCCGGTGTTCTGGGCCCTCGAGAGGTGGCCAAACAGGTAGGAGAGAGATGGGCTAAGCATATTCCAAGCGAAGTAGAACTAAGGATGCCCATGGGGGTTTATGAGTTGCGAGAGGTTAACCAGGTAGTGATTGGTGAGGGAACTCTTCGGCTAGCTGGGGAGGATGATTTGCATTTAGTTGCAGAAGGAATCCTTGCCCTATCTCAAGAGACAGATCCCGATCAGGAGTTAGATCTCGAACGATGTTATCATGTAGCTCGTGCCGGCTTTCAACGTAATTCTATTTATGTTTGGGAACACCTCGGGCAAGCTGTCTCAATGGCTACTAAAGCTCGCCCAACCCTAAAAGGGGTTAGTGTGAATATGGTATACACTCCTGAGAATTTTAGAAGAAAGGGCTATGCCACGAGTTGCGTGGCCAGTCTCAGCCAGCTTCTCTTGGATGAGGGTTATGAGTTTTGCTCTTTATTCACCAATCTAAACAACCCGACTTCTAATAGTATTTACCAGAAGATTGGCTACAAGCCTGTGGGATATTTTTATGATTACGCGATTAGACCGAAAGAGAGTTGAGGATACATGGCTTCCGTATCCGCTTTCTGTTCGCCAGTAAACGTCGTCAAGTTGCTACTTCATGTTCTAAGACGCCAAGGAGATGGATATGAGCATAAGAATAACAACGGGAAATTTAGACCACTTGGAACAGTGTCATCAGTTACTAACGGACTCTGAACTAGGGAAAGTATACTTCTCATGTTGATAGGGGGTTTCAAGGCCAAGGGATAGGGAAACGGTTGATGGTTTATTTAGAAGATGTAATTAGTACAGGTTACAGCAAGATCTTCTTGTTAGTTGGTGACTTCAATCACGGGGCAAGGGAGTTTTACAGTAAGCGAGGGTACCAATCCATAGGTCTACTACCGGATTTTTATGTCCCCGGGGTTAACGAGTACTTGCTCATGAAAGAACGTAATGAGGAGGAGAAAGATCCTAATGGTTAAGAAGTCAACTAAAGGAGCAGTAGCGATCTTAGCGCTTATTCCCATTGTGTTTGTGGTGTTCTTGTTCTTGATAAAGGTACTGTGGGGTTGGGTAATTCCTGACCTATTTCCCGGTGCTGTGGAGCAAGGATTAATCGCAGAAAATATCAGTTTAGCTACTGCAGGAAAGCTGTCCTTATTCATGGTGGTTTTGTTTGCGTTTAAGTCTGGAAACTAAGATCACCTTGGATTGAGGGGGTCTTAGACTTTTCGCTGGTAGGAATTCTATCTAAAATTTCAGGCGTTTTGGCCACCCATTAAATTGGGATCTTTGCTATCTCTACTTTTAATACGGATTATATTTTAGTTAAGGTCGAAAACTTTGAAAAGGACTTAACTGCTTTGGATGCAGAAGGGTACAGGGTCAAAACGGGGGGCTGAGCTTGAACTTACCACCAAAAATTAAGGAGATAATTGGTGCGAGACCTTACTCCATTGATAAAATTGGGATGTCAGGTTCGCAAGTGTTTCAGTTCGAAGATCTGGTCCTAAAAATAGAAAAACAACGAGAAGAGTCGGATAACGAGCACCTGATGATGTCATGGCTCGCCAATAAGCTTCCCGTTCCAAAGATCTTCTGTTCTGAAAACCATAATGGGATCAACTACCTATTGATGAGCCGGATTGAGGGCAATATGTCCTGTGCACCAGAGTTTCTCGAAAACCCAGCTAATTTGGTGAAACTCTTGGCAAGAGGTTTAGAGATGCTTTGGGGTGTTGATGTGTCCGAATGTCCAAACAATAACTCAATCGAAAATAAATTGAAATTGGCGGAGACTCGCGTTCAAGACAATTTATGTGATATGGAAGATGCAGAGCCTACAACATATGGGGCTGGGGGATTTGAAAACCCCGAAGAGCTGTTGCAATGGTTAAAGGAAAACAGACCGGAGGAGGAGCTCGTTTTTTCTCATGGTGACTATTGCCTGCCAAACATTATCGTTAAGAACAACAGAGTAAATGGTTTTATCGATTTAGGGCGTAGTGGTATTGCGGATAAATATCAGGATATTGCGCTTTGTTACAGAAGTTTACAGCATAACTATGGTGGAAAATATGGCGGAACGGTGTACGAGGGGTTTGATCCGGAGACACTTTTTCATGAGTTGCAAATTGCACCTGACTGGAGCAAAATTAAGTATTATATTCTCTTGGATGAATTATTTTAGCACTTGGCACTTGTCATAATTGGAATTTGGAAAGCTTGCCATCAGGTAATAATTGGCATCTGAGGAGTTTTTGGACGTAGAGAGGTGAGTTAAATGCAAATTAGATTGGAAAAGCCCACACGAGAGCAACTGGACAAGCTGGGTGTAACGGAATGGTCCATTTGGGAATCCGCCCCATCCACCTTTGACTGGTACTACGACGACAAAGAAACCTGCTATATTTTAGAGGGTAAGGTGACGGTGAAGACCGATACAGGTGAGGTTTATTTTGAAAAGGGAGATCTACTCACTTTCCCTGCTGGCCTATCCTGTGTGTGGATTGTTCACGAGAAGGTGCGGAAACATTATAAGTTTGGATAAGTTGTCATTAAAATCCGGACAGGATGTGCAATTGATATGAGCTTAATTTTGCAGAGACCACCAAGGTTACAAAAGGGTGATCGGGTTGCCACTGTAAGCCTTTCTTGGGGAGGGGCCGGAGACCCAGAGATTCTTTGGCGTTACTATCAGGGAAAAAGTCGCCTCGAAGAGCAGTTTGGCCTTGCGGCGTTGGAGATGCCCCATACCCTCAAGGGAAGTGACTTTATTTATCATCATCCCCAGAAGCGGGCAGAAGACCTTATGCGAGCCTTTGCAGATCCATCCATCAAAGGTATTTTCGCCTGTATTGGAGGCGATGATAGCGTGCGGATGCTCCCTTACATCGACTTTTCCATCATCAAAAAGAACCCTAAGGTGTTTATGGGCTATTCAGATACTACCATTAGCCATTTGATCTGCCTAAAGGCGGGCTTATCGTCTTTTTACGGCCCTTCTGTTTTGGCTGAATTTGCAGAAAACGTGGCCATGCACGATTACACTGCCCAGTGGGTGGAGGAGGTCCTGTTTAGCTCAGAAGTTATCGGATCAATACCCCCTTCTAATTTTTGGACTAGCGAGTATCTACCTTGGTTAGAAGAGAATAAGGGTCGAACTCGAAAATTGCTACCTAATTCTGGTTACGAGGTGCTCCAAGGTAGCGGTGTAGTGCAAGGCCGCCTAATTGGTGGCTGCCTCGAAGTTTTGGAGTTTGCTAAGCAGACTGAGCTCTGGCCAAGTATTGATCAGTGGTCGGGTGCTATTTTGTTTTTCGAGACCTCTGAGGATCAACCAGATCCCAAGTTTGTGGAGTATTGGTTGCGGAACTATGGTTCCCAGGGGATTTTGGAGATAATCAACGGGATGATTTGGGCTAAACCTTACGATGAAAAATTTTATGAGGAATACAAAGGGGTCATCACTAAGATCCTGGCAGAATTAGGCTTAGAGGAACTACCAGTACTTTATAACATGAGCTTTGGTCATACGGCACCAATGACCATTCTACCCTATGGGGCCTTGGCGGAAATAGATTGCGAGCATCGCACTTTCAGTATCTTGGAAAGTGGGGTTGTAGAAGGGTAATGAAAAGAAACTTTGATTACTTCTTACAGAAAATACCTGCAAATATCCACGATAACACAAGGTCCATTTTTACTGAATATCTGGCCATCTTTATTCCCGATTGTTTTGTCATGGATAAGCCTATGTATGTTGAAGAATATCACTTTGTAATTTGCTTCAGCACACCACCTTTGGCAACAATTAAAGGGAAAGAGTATCAATTTCGTAGAGGTAGTCTGATCTGCCTAGGACCTGGCGATGATATTTTAGTTCATTCATCCAGCCATTCTGTGCTAGTAAAGTATATGGCGATTTGCGTCAACCCGGAATTCTTACAAGATATTCATGTGCAAACGGGGGGCAAGGGTACCTTGCAGTTTTCCACCGTTGATCGTCGCTTTAGTTTCTTGCTTCTTGAAGCATTAGAAGCTCTCATTCATGAGGTTGTAACTTATGGAACTTCGAACCAGTTAATGATCGCTAGTTTGGAAAACCGCGTAGCCATTCAGTTGTTGAGAGATGCCCGATCCGAATTTTCTGAGAGTAAGCACCATCAACATGTGCAAGAAAACGTTGAGAGGGCCATTAAGTATATTGAAACCTATTACAGCAGTAACATTTCCATCACTGACATCTGTAAATCGATCTATATTAGCCCAGCCTATTTGCAAAAGATATTCTTAAAACAAGTAGGCAAGACGCCCCATCAATACATTATGGAATGTAGGCATCAAAAGTCTAAAGAATTGCTGGAAACTACGGATCTATCTGTCGAGGAGATTGCAAGGCAGGTTGGCTTTGTAAACCACTCCCACTTTTCTACTGCATTTAAGAAAATACAAGGTGTTTCTCCTTTAGCTTTTAGGAAATCTAGTCGCAAAATTTGAATAAGAAACACAGTAGCACCCAGGTGTTCGCATCTGGGTGCTCTTTGTCGTTCAAGACGATGGTAATCTGCAAGAATTATAATTGAAATTGCAAAAAAGTAACCTTTGTCTCCTGCTAAAATAAAAGTAGAGCTGGGCGTATAAACTAAGGAGGTCTTCATATGATTGGACAAGACAAAGGGGTCCAGGACTTAGTATTTACGAGTGAGGACATTGAAAAGAACAAGACCATGGCGGGACTTTCGTACCTAGTCTTTTTCTTGCCCTTAATTGCCTGTCCCGATTCGAAGTATGCTAAATTCCATGCCAACCAAGCCCTATTATTGCTGATCACTGCTATCGTAGGCAATATCATCCTAGGTTTCATCCCCATCATTGGCTGGATGCTACTTCCCCTGTTTGGCATCGGAGTCTTAGTCTTAGGTGTAATGGGGTTAATCAACGCTTTTGGTGGACAAGCAAGAGAATTGCCATTGATAGGTAAGTATAAGATTCTCAACTAAGGAGAGATACTGTGAAAAAGAAGACGTCATTAGCCGTGATGACCTTGATTCTTTTGATTATTGTTGGTTGTATCCTGGCAAAGCCTGTCTTGGGAATGACTAGCGAAGCCTCTCAACTGGTTTCAGACTTGATCCCCTTGGCGGTTGATGCTGAGATTCTCGATATTCGGCAAAATCCTAGTAAGACAGGATTAGAAGTGGACTATGTAAGTGGGAATAACATTGATACCTTGGCCGACTTTTATAAGGGTGCATTGAAGGATTCGGAGAACTTAAGGGCCGACAAATTTCCGTCTGGGTATATGATTACAGCTAATCACGGTAAACTGCACTATATGATCATGTTGAGTGAGAATGCCATGGCATCTAATCCTAAATATAAGGGTCTGGTGTCTGTTTCCATTATTCTGAGCGGCTTGTCGGCAGAGCCCGAAAAGACAGAAAACCCAGAAGAAATTGGCGCAACGTGGCCAGCAGCTGAGCTTGCGGGGCTTCCTCAACTTGAGGGGCAGATTACTCAGATTCAACGCGAAGATGGTGTTGTGAGGGTCAGGATGCTTGTGACGGGTGTTGATGTGGTGAAAGAGTACCTTGAGCAACTAAGGCTCGCTGGCTTCCGATTTGATGCGGAGCCCGCTTTTTCTGCTGATGATCACCTAGAGTTTGTTGCCTTCATGGACAGTGTTATTCTAAACTTCACTTACAAAAGCGTAGAAAAGGCCGTGTTTTTCGAATACATGCAATAACGATGCAATGTATAAACCCTACCCTGCACTACTTCAGGCAGGGTTTTTTCTTTGGGGAAGAGAAGAAACGTTCATCGTCCTAGATAGGGTGGTGACACATGCATTACAAAGAGTACAAGACGATTCTTTCGCCCAGGAATGGCATGAACATCTATCGAGGTTGCTCCCATGGATGCATTTATTGCGATAGTCGAAGTAAGTGTTACAACATGGATCATGATTTTGAAGACATTGAGGTCAAGCTAAATGCGCCCGAAATGCTAGAGGCTACACTAAAATCTAAACGTAAGAAAGGTATGATCTCTACAGGAGCCATGTCAGACCCTTACATACCGCTGGAGGCTGAACTTCAGTATACACGGCGCTGTTTGGAAATCATCGATCGCTCTGGCTTTGGAATTGCCATTTTGACCAAATCGCATACAATCCTACGCGATCTAGATCTACTTAAGTCGATAAACTCCAAGACCAAAACCGTGGTTCAAATGACTCTCACCACTTTTGATGAGGACTTATGTAGAGTGATCGAGCCCAATGTCTCCACAACCAGGGAACGTTTTGAGGTTCTTAAGATCATGCGGGAACACGGGATTCCTACTGTTGTCTGGTTGGTTCCGGTGCTTCCGTTCATCAATGATACGGAAGAAAATCTACGAGGTATCCTCGAATACTGTATCGAGGCTGGTGTATACGGAATCTTGAATTTCGGCATTGGTGTCACTTTAAGGGAGGGCAATAGAGAGTACTTTTATCAAAAGCTTGATGAGCATTTTCCTGGATTAAGAAAGAAGTATCACCAAAAGTATGGTTATAGCTATGTACTTAGTAGTGACCACAATAATAAACTAATGTCGATCTTTCACGCCGAATGTGCCAAGCACGGTATCGAGAGCAATAGTAAGCGGATTTTTGAATATCTACGCACCTTTGAAGAAAAAAACTCCTATGAACAAATGAGTTTGTTTTGAGGAACCTCGGCTAAGATCTTCTTGATGGTTGCCGATAAAAAGGTAAGTGCTGTCATAGACTGGATCAAGTAGACGAATGTTCTATAGAAACCCACATTTAAACGCGAGAGGGTGATTGTATGCGACGTAGAATTTACACTGCGTTAGGATTAGTAGTGATATTACTTTTGACTGGTTGTACTGTGAGTGTTAGCCCCAGGTATGGTAATTTGAGGGG
>DGYW01000034.1 GCA_002396805.1 Firmicutes bacterium UBA4996
CTACCGACTGAGCTAATGGCTCATCACGCTATGTTATTATAACAGAGAGCGAAATGAGGGTCAACACCTTTTGGACTAGTTTGTCCAGAAAAAAGTATGTATAATATACTCAGAGGGAAAGTGAGGGTTACTTATGCGCATACCCCGTCGTTATTGGCGCAATTTAGACTGGCCGTTGATTCTAGCTGTACTAGCCTTGATTGCCATTGGTTTGGTGGTCATTTATTCTGCATCCCATTCACAATTAGTGGCTGTAGGCCTTAGCCCTTTCTATTATGTGCAGCGCCAACTGTTCGCCTTGGGACTCGGACTCATCTTAGCCATCGTTATTGTTGCCATTGATTATCGAGCCTGGAAACGCTGGACCAATCTTCTTTATCTGGCTAACTTGTTGTTACTCGGAGGAGTTTTAGTCATCGGAAAAACCGTCTTCGGTTCACAGCGCTGGGTGCGACTTGGACCCCTTAGTATTCAGCCCTCGGAGTTAGCCAAAATTGCCCTAGTTTTAGTGCTGGCTAAGTTCTTAGAAAAAAAAGAGAATGCCCAAAGTCTGAAAGGAACAGGTCAAGCCTTTCTCTTGACTCTAATTCCCATGGGTCTCATCTTGCTCCAACCTGACCTAGGTACAGCCGCTATTTTCGTGGGCTTGTTTTTCACCATGTGGTTTGTGGCGGAAGCCAATCCTAAACATTTGTTGATAACAGGACTAACCATGGTTATTGGCGCTCTTGGAGCTATCACCCTCTCCATAAAAGGGTGGGTTAAAATCATCAAGCCCTACCAGCTCACCAGGCTTTTGGTTTTTTTAGACCCCTACGCAGATCGAAACGGAGCAGGTTGGAATATCATCCAATCCATGATAGCCATCGGTTCTGGAGGGTTTTTGGGGAAAGGTATCTTAAATGGTACCCAAAGCTCCTTGCACTTTCTTCCGGCCAATCACACCGACTTCGTTTTTTCGGTGGTTGCTGAAGAATTTGGTTTTCTTGGATCTCTAGTAGTTTTGGCGTTGTATGCCTTTGTGATCTGGCGTGGTCTACGCATTGCAGCTTTATCCAAGGACTTTTACGGTACACTATTGGCTACTGGTGCCACAAGTATTTTCTTTTTCCATTTAATTATTAATGTGGGAATGACTCTGGGAATCATGCCCGTGACTGGTTTGCCCCTCCCCTTCATTACCGCGGGAGGTAGTACCATGCTCACAAGTTTGGTGGCCGTAGCTATTGTGCTTAATGTGGGCCTAAGACGAATGAAGATCATGTTTTAACTCCAATGCCAGGAGTAATAAGGTAGTAGAAGCAAAATACAGGCAGGTGGCGGCAGCCACAACCCCCGAGTCATTAAAGACAAAGGCCCCTACCGAACCAATCACCACTCCACCTATCCCTTTCGCAATGAGGGGATAGGTTTTTCTTAACCAAAAAATGAATTTGGAGGGCCAAATAAAGCTCGCTCCCAGCACCACAAGGGCCACAAGTAAGGCTTTGCTCCAGATGCTATACCGCAAAAGTTTAAGATTCATGGCGAGTTTACGAGTAACGATCATCCACAGCGCAGGAAAACCATCACGTTGAAACAATAATACAGTCTGACCAATATGCGACTGTTCGCTACTGGGATTAGCCTGATCGATAAGCATAACTAGGACTAACACAACTCCTACCACAATGACCAAGGAAACCACTCCCTGCCAACCAATCCTGCGCTCCCGAAAGCTCAGCCAAGTTGAACCGAAAGCAAAGACTCCACAGATAGCACCACCCACATTGGTCCCCAGCATGGGGCTTCCGATTATAAGCAATGCTAAACTAAATGTGGCAAAACCACCTAGAGACCTTGCAATAAATCCCAATCTATACCTTTGACACAAGACAGCCCAAAGTAATACGGTAGCACCTACGAAGACTCCCATAAATTCATTGCCCAAGCCATAAAAACGAGCACCACCAATGGGGTCATATCCTAGAAACGAGAAACGCATCAACCAGTTACCCCAGAGCACATCGTAGGCTATGGCGATCACTGTAGCAAGGGAAATCAATCCCACCTTGAGCAAAGGATCTCCAGAAATGAAACCTAGAGCAACTCCGACAAAAAGACCAGTAGCGACAAGCCAAACAGGCCCAGACCATAATAAGAGCACCAAGGGTATAAGCAAAAACAAGACCAATAGTGTTTGCCCCAAACGAATGAGCTGTCTGGGTAGAGGATCTGGCATAATTAAACAAACCAGGACAAGGCTATACAGAACAACCTGTCCCACGATTACCACCCTTAAAACGAGGGAGCGCTTAGTGTTTACGGCCACGATGCGTTCACCGAGCTTGCGCACGTGAGATTGAGGTTCAGGAGTGGGTTGTATGGTGGCAGGTCGACCGATGAAAGGTTGGTCGTGGGTGATTCCTAAGGTTTCCAGAATGGTTGGGGCCACATCCATATTCGTGATTAAACCGGGCCACCTGGTGGTCCCAGAAATAAAAAGACCTTCAGTTCGGCCCAAACACACGATGGGGGTGAGCCACAGACCTTGATCGGCCCCCCTTTGTCCAGGATGAGGTCCCAACACCAAGATCACCGTTTCAGGGCTTTTCAGCCTGGCCACCTCTTGAATAAACTCCCAGGCTTCCTGAAAGACCCTCTCACCAATGGTTTCTTGTTGGGTCGACCATAAAAATTGACGGTAACGATCGTAACGATAAGGGTCACCTAAATCCACTACCACCAGAGGCTCCCGGGCCTTAAGAACCTGACTCTTTAATTGCTCGTAATTGGTTCTAACTCCAAAAGGATACTGGGGATCGTTCAGCAGTTGGTTCTCGCCGATTTCTCCTGCGAACACCTGGCCCATCTGATCCATGCTCACCACAGCCGCCCAACGGGCTAGCTCGTCCCCATCGCTGTTACCCAAAGCCCGAACGGCTAACCCAACATCCACAAAGGCGGTACCCAAGGCCCCCGGTATCACCGTATAGTTCACCTGCTGGGCCTGGATGATTTGGGCAATCTGGGGCTGCACAATAAAAACCGGAACCAAACCCGTGTTCAGTTGGTAGAGGGCTTGAGCATCTTCATCCTCCATGAACGCTCCGGTCTTGATCTGACCCACGGCCCTAGCCCCTGCCCCCAGACTTAGATAAGCTCCAGAAACCAGATCACCTCCACCAGCCCGAGTGTTGAGTAACCCCCAAGCAGTAGGCCCAGGGAAGCTCAACTCTTCTATTCTTTGTAATTCAAACCCATGCCAGAGTATCAAAATTACCTGTTCGGCCCTGGGAGGCTCACTGTCGGCATAGAGCAAGGGCAAAGGTTGAGCCGCCATAAACAAACAGAACAAGACCATCACTAATAAGGGCTTCCTCAGATGATTGCTGCTCATGTTCTTGTCCCCAGGGAAAGACCCTCATAGAGTGCCCGGGTGCAATTAATCATGCGCTCTTCTCCAAACAGACTGTTTACGCGGTCGCGGTTAAATGTACCCATGGCTTTAGCCTTTTCTGGATCCTTGAGGAGGTGTAATAGGGCCGCGGCTAATTCGGCTGCGTTACCTGGAAGTACCACTAAACCACCCCTATTAGGTACTACTGCTTCCCTGAGGGAAGGTAGATCCGCAACTATTACTGGCAATCGGCTAGCCATAGCTTCCAAGACACTAAGGTTAAATCCCTCACTGGTGCTAGGAAGTGCGAACACATCCCAGCCAGCCATTAACTGGGGCACATCATCCCTCCAGCCTAAAAAGTGAACCCTATTTTCTAGACCCAAAGCTTGGCCATATTTTTCCAACTTGACCCGCTCAGGACCATCCCCCACTACCACTAACTTCAGCTTCGGAACGATCTTGGAGATCAGTGAGAAGGCCTCCAACAAGGTGTGAATCCCTTTACTAGGAATTAGACGGGCAACTGTACCAACTACCTGATCCTCGTGAGCTAAACCCAAGGGATCCCGGGCTAATTCCCAGGAAAATTCCCCAAAGCGGGAAGTAGAAATCCCATTGTAAATGGTGAGCACTTTCCGCTCAGGTACATACCTAACAATCTGGGAGCGCACAGCGTCTGAAACACTAATAATTTTGTCCATTCTAGCAAACATCCAACGCTGGACAACCCTGTATCCCCAACTGCCGAAGGCTGATCTACTCTGAGGCAAAGAATTGTGAGCCGTAAATAAGAAGTGAGGGTGCCCCAGTGGCGTTAGGGCTGCCGCCGTAACTAGGGCCGCTTTTAAACCGTGAGCGTGGATAACCTGGGCTTTTTCTTGTTTGAAGACTCTTCGGAGCCGCCTGATTGTGCCCAAATCTTCACGAATCTTGAGACCATCCACCAAGTCTAAAGGAATGAAACGGCGGGTTCCTGCCCATTCTTCCAGAGCAGGGGGACCCACCACAACAATCTCAAATTCAGGAATACCTAAAGATAATTGCTGCAAGTGCTGTAAAATACCACCTTCCGCCGGACGGATTACCCACACAATTTTCATAACCTTCTCCCTCCTGCTCTCCTCACAATTATTGTGAACCAAATTTATTAATCAATACAGGGAATACTGAGGGAAGAATGGAGGGATTTTATGCGGCGCCAAATGTTTATCTTCCTTGTTGCCTTAGGGGTTTTGGCCGTGGGTGTCCGTTTTTTCGTGAACCAAGGGATTCCTCAGGACTCTCCTCAAGGACAGCAAATTAGATTCGTAGAGCATGGATCACTAACCCCACTAGCGAACCCATCCTTGGCCGAATTGCAAAATTTGGTGGATCGAGTTTCTGAGGCGGCCACCAAGGAGCAGTGGAATACAGCCTCCAAATGGGTGCAAGATCTGGAAACTGCTTGGCAACGCCAACGTTCTAGCCCCACTGGGCAATTGGAGATTGAGCAAGGTATTGCCAATAGCATTCTCGCTCTACACTACAGTGTGTGGGGCAAGGACATCCAAGGAGTGCTGATCTCTTCGCAAAAACTCACGGATCTCATTAGCCAGCTTTCTAGGTAGCAACGAGAAAAGGGAGCCCCTCCCTTAAAGAGCGTGGCTCCCTTTCTATGCCTATTGTTGTGATTTTTCCGGATTGGGTGTGGCTTGGTGCGACTTATGGGGCTTACCTTGCCGTTCTTTTGATTCAGGATGACGATTGGCTAGTTCTTCGGCTGTTTCATAAAAGTTGTTCGCGCTGCCCAACCCAGCCTTTTGCGGTTTACTGGGCTGACGCATGTTCTTTTTCTTCTTGTCTTGCGGCATTCACCACCACCTCCTTCTTCGTTTAGTATGGACGAAGGAGTTTAGATTTATGATGGCGAATTAAGTAGCAACATTGAGCAGGGAGGATATTCAAGAATGAGCATAGCCATCATCGCCAACCCTTTAGCCGGGCGCGGACGGGGTGCAAAGACAGCGCAGTTAGCAGAACAAATTCTTACTGATCAAAAAGTGGATTTTCAACTGATCTATACAGAGTACGAAGGACATGCCATAGAACTAGCTAGCAAAGCAAGTAGTGATCACGAAACTGTGGTGGCTCTTGGTGGCGATGGAACAATTCGGGAGGTGCTCGCAGGCATTTGGCAAAGCAACGTATCGCTGGGGATAATTCCCGGTGGCACAGGCAACGACTACGCCCGAGGTTTGAACATTCCTAGACAGACTGCTCCTGCCATTGAAGTATTACTACAACGCAACGCGGTAGATTTTGACATTGGTCTCGAAGGAGATCAAGTTTTCGGAGTTCTAGCTTCAATCGGTTTTCCTGTAGATGTCATTGAATATGTGAACCAACATCGAGACGGACTTATAAAGGGGCAACTGGCCTTTTTATCTGCAGTCATTGCCACCATACGAAACCTGAAAAGCTTTCCCGTACGTGTTACCATTGATGGTCAAGTTCTCGAAAAAAACACAGTTGGGATCTTCGTAATGAACATGCCCTTTGGTGGAGGCGGCATGCAATTTACTCCCAATGCCTTTTATGGAGATGGTCTTTTTAACATACTGATCGTGGAAGACATTACTAGGACAGATTTAGCCCTCACCCTACCGAAAATCTACTCTGGAAAACATGTGGGTCACCCTGCGGTTACCATCCTAACTGGCCGAGAAGTGGAGGTGGAAAGTGATCCCAAGGCTATTATGCTCGACGGTGATATTTTCCCGGCCCGAAAAGTCCAGACAAAGCTCCTTCCTAAAGCAACTAAAGTCTTAGTCAAAAAGACCCCGATCCAGTAGGACCAGGGTCTTTTTTGTTTTCTAATCTTAAATAATACCCAATTTCTTGCCAACCTTAGCGAAGATGTCGAGGGCGTATTGCAAATCTTCCCTACTGTGGGTGGCGGTGACAATGGTACGTACCCGTGCCTTACCCCGTGGGACCGTGGGGAAAGCGATTCCTTGGGCAAACACTCCGTTCTCAAAAAGATCGTCTGCCAACTGCATTGCTTTGCGCTCATCCCCAGCAATAACGGGAATAATTGGGGTGGTGCTTACCCCTGTATCGAAGCCTAGGGCCTGTAAGCCGGAGCGGAAAAACTCGGTGTTATCCCAGAGCTCCTCGATGAGCTCGGGTTCTTCCATCAACAAGTCAATGGCAGCCATACCAGCCGCGGTCACTGCCGGTGGATGGGAAGTACTGAATAAAATGGGTCTCGCCCTTTGTACCAAATAGTCAATAAGTTTTTGAGGACCGGCCACATAGCCACCTAAAACCCCAATGGCTTTGGATAGAGTGCCTACTTGAATGTCAACCTGACCGTGTAGATCGTAGTGGTCTACTGTACCTCGTCCGTTACGGCCCAGTACGCCACTGGCATGAGCATCATCAATCATGAGAATCGCCCCAAACTCGTTGGCCAATTCCACAATCTCAGGTAAAGGGGCAATATCGCCATCCATGGAAAAAACACCATCAGTAACAATCATCTTCCGACGACCATGAGTCTCTTTGAGGGCATCCCGCAGACCGTCCATATCCGCGTGAGGATAAACCTTAATCTGTGCCCTACTTAAGCGAGAACCATCGATAATGCTAGCGTGATTTAGTTCGTCGCTAATAATCACGTCTTCCTTGCCCAAAATGCAACTGACGGTACCAGAATTAGCTGTGAAGCCAGATTGAAAGACGAGACAGGCCTCAACTTTCTTGAACTTAGCCAACTTGGCCTCAAATTCTTTGTGCAGATCCATTTGGCCCGCGATGGTGCGAACTGCCCCAGAACCTACCCCCAATTTTTCAGTGGCCTTTATGGCCGCTTCGACCAATTTGGGGTGATTGGCCAAACCAAGATAATTATTTGAGGAGAGATTCACAACGCTCTTGCCATCATAGATAGACTTGGGCTTTTGATCGCCACTCAAGGTGCGAGGTTCCCTATACAAACCCTGGTCTTTTAGATTTTGTAATTCTTGTTCTAAAAACCCCAATGCATCCACTATAATCCACTCCCATCTGGATATATGATTACCTTACCGCATTGACCAGCCTTCATGAGCTCTAATCCTTCACCAATCCGTTCCAAAGGAAGGCGATGAGTGATCAATGGGGTGAGATCAAGCCCGCTTTGAAGTAGGGCCTGACCTTGATACCAAGTCTCGAACATCTTACGACCATTAATACCTAAAACAGTAGCGCCCTTAAAGACGATGGCTGTAGCCAGATCAATGGTAATCGGTGCAGAAGGAATGCCTAATAAAGAGGCAGTTCCGCCATTTGTCAAACATTTAAAGGCGTCGTTGATGGCCTTTTCATTACCGGACATCTCTAACAGTACATCTATACCTTCCCCATTCGTGGCTTTATCCACTTGAGTGCATAGATCCTCTGTGCGCACGTCAATCGTTAAGTCCGCTCCGAATCGTCTAGCTAATTCCAAGCGATAGGGGCTCACATCGGAGCAGATCACCTGTTGGGCGCCTGCTCGCTTTGCAATAGGAATAGAAGCTAACCCAATTGGACCCACACCAGTAATCAACACTCGCGCTCCCACCAAATCACAAGCTAAGGCAGTATGCACCGCATTTCCGTAGGGGTCTTGAATCGCTGCTATTTCTGGATCCACATCATAATTCCATACCCAGAGATTCTCGTAGGGTACCGTTACGTATTCCGCAAAACAACCATCCCGATCCACACCGACAATTTCTACACTCTCACAGATATGACCACGACCGGTGCGACAAAAACGACACACACCGCATGTAAAATGAGTTTCTACAGAGACGAAGTCTCCGATCTCTACACCTTTCACTCCCGCCCCCAACTCCACAACATCACCGCAGAACTCGTGACCGAAGATTAGCGGAGGTTTAACGCGGTTTTGTGCCCATTGATCCCACTGATAAATGTGAACATCAGTGCCACAAATGGCAGTCACCCGCACTTTAACCAGGACCTCTCCCGCTTTGGGTTTAGGAATGGGGGCTTCAATGATTTTAAACCCACTAGCAGGCTCCAATTTGGCTACGGCCTTCATCGTCTTTGACATGCAACAATCCCTCCAGGATGGGACATTTTTTAGTTCCAGTAATTCTTCCATTCTTGTAATCAATTATCCTGCCAAATCAAAGAGGAATTGTGCCAAAATACACGAATAAGTAGGAACGAAGAAAGGGGGGACAGCTTGTGGAACAGTTAGGAATTGTTGGAGCTGGCCCAGGCGGCGCTGATTTACTGAGAAGCTTCTTGGCCATACCCAGTGTAAAAGTGATTGGAATTGCTGATCCCAATCCGCAAAGCCCTGGGTTGGTTTTGGCTAGAAAACAGGGGATTTTTACTACCTCTAACTTTCGAGACCTAGTTAGCAAGCCAGGTAAAAAAATCATTTTCGATGCTACGGGAGTACCCAAGGTAGCCGCTGAATTAGCCCAAGAAGCCAATGAAACCACAGTAGTGATTCGTCCTGAAATAGCCAAATTGATTTGGGAAATGGTGGATATAAAGGAAGCTGTTAATAGAGCACTAATTAAAGAATCCGATACTTTACTTTCCTTTATTGAGCAGGGCCTAGAGCACCTAGAAGTGATTAATAGTGATCATGGCAAGGCCTTACAGAAGGCAGTGGAAGAAATCCAGCAGTTAGCCAAGCTTACCTCGGAAAGCCAAGCGTTGATTCAAGAAACCGCTAGCGTGATGCAACTAATTCGTAACGTAGCGAATCAAACCCGAATTTTAGGTATTAATGCTTCCATCGAGTCTGCTCGAGCTGGTGAGCATGGGAGGGGTTTTGGAGTGGTGGCAGAATCAATCCACGAGTTATCGGCAAGCTCCATCAAATCGGTACAGTCCGTCTCAGGTACCATGGAAAACATTCGCCAAACGTTACAGAACATTAATGACAGTGTGGATCAAGTAGTGGCAGATATTCAAAGAATCGAGGCACACCAAGTTCATCTCACCCAAGAACTACATAGCTCTTTGGAGGAAATGGTTCACAGCGCCAGTAAACTTGGGGAAATTGCGGGGCATACCAGAGACAAGTAACGCGAACAAAAATGCAACCGTCGCCTTGCCGGCGACGGTCTTTTACTACCTACGTCGGAGATAGTTACGGACTACTTCGACGCTTTTCTCAGCCGCCTCCCAGCGACCTACCTCAATCATGAGAACACCGTCGAACCCCCCTTGAAGCATTATATCCAAAGTACTGGATACATCGAGAAAACCGGTACCTAAGGCCACATGATCTTGGAGAATCGAACGCCCATCATCAAGAGTCCACTGAATCACATCGTGAAAGTGAAACTCCCTAATTAACTCCCTGTTTGCCTCAACTACCTGGGTGACATCCTGTCCCGCTAAAACAAGATGTCCGATGTCACAACAGATACCCATGTCCAACTCTCTAGCTATCTCAAAGGGCTCTTTCCATCCACTCTTGATGTTTTCTAGCAGAAGTTTGCCTTGAGGTGCTGTCGCTAAGATCCTAGCAACATTGGATTTAGCTTCAGCATACATCGCTGAGATTATTTCTTGCTTAGTACTATCAGACAGATGTGGCTTGGAGGACACTTGGTTTAGCATCATCTCGGTAAGATGCATGACGTAGTGCTCCACATCTAGGGATTCCTCCAGCGCACTTATGATGGATTTATAGCTAGCAACACTCGCCTCAGCAATAGGGCGACAAAAAGAGGAAACGTCTAGACCTCTAAAGGGCAGATGAACAGTGTAACCCACCCCGGAACTCGCCTGATATTTACCCAACTCACTAATAGTCTTAGAAGTAAACAAGTGTGGGCAAATTACCATGAGATTAGCTGGCAATTCTACTAAGTCTATGCCCAATTCTTGGTGAGTACGCTTGACCTCCTCTACGAGTGTCAGTTCATCTAGATCTGGGCGTATGTTCAAAGCTATATGATCACCACTGAACAAATCGACTGTATTCACACCTAATTTGATCATAACTTCCTCCCTTCCTGCTCTTGGCTCTCCACCAGTGTACCTATTTGGCAATTTCCAGTATGCTCACTATGTCTTTTGAGTCAAGCTGAACGAAATTGCCCACTGTAGTTTGGCCATTGTGTGTACATCGCCGAGCTACCTCACTGAAAGAACTATCCTTAATTCCGAGCTCAGTTAGGGAACCGGGGAGACCCAACCGTCTGAAAAAAGCTACCATTCTACTAATCCCTTCTAAGGCAACGCCCTTGGGATTCCCCTTGTCTGCTGGCACTTGCCAAACTCTTTCTGCGAATTGAACAAACCGTCTTAGGTCATGCTCAAGCACATACGTCATCCAAGCTGGCAACAGAACGGCCAGACCCGCACCATGGGCTACGTCATATAGACCGCTTAACTCATGTTCGATGGCATGGCAGGCCCAATCCCCCACTCTTCCAGTATCAAGAAGTCCATTATGAGCGAGACTACCAGCCCACATCAACTCAGCTCGGGCAGCATAGTTATGAGGTTGCTCTAAGGCTATAGGAAGGTTATGAATGACCGAGTTCATTGTGGCTTCGCACAATCTGTCCGTTAAGTCAACATGGGTCACATTCGTGAAGTAACGTTCCAAGACATGTGACAGAATATCAACGCCACCGCACGCCGTTTGATACTGTGGCAAACTAAAGGTTAACTCTGGATTCATGATGGCAAACCTCGGGATAACATGTTCACTCCAGGCGAGGCGCTTAAGCTGATTTTCAGAATCAGTGATCACCACGCCTCCACCCGCCTCACTACCTGAACCAGGAAGTGTCAAAACCACACCTAGAGATAGGGCAGATTTGGGAAATGCTTTACCTGAGAAGAAGTCCCAGACATCACCAGAATGCTGCACGCCCATGGCAATGGCTTTAGCGGAGTCAATGACGCTACCACCACCTAGAGCCAATACACCTTGTATACCGCAATCTCGGCAGAGCTTGATTCCCTCTTGAACTAGGTTAAGCCTTGGGTTAGGGACCACACCACCAAGTTCAACGACACTTACCCCTGCTTGTACCAGGTAGTTCTTTATGCGGTCCTTCAGTCCACTTTTTACCACACTAGACTGACCATAATGCAAAAGTACGCGGTCTCCAAGGTACTCATGGGTAGTAATACCTATATTACTCTCAGTATCTTTGCCAAAAATAATCTGTGTTGGTGCAGAAAAAACGAAATTGTTCAAAACAAAGCCCCCCAAATCTAGCAAGTTATTGCCGCCCTTCTCAGGAGCTGGGTAATAAGAATACTAGGAGTGCAAATCCCAACATAGTAAGCCCAGCCATTACAGCCCACAACAAACCAAAGGAGTGCGCAGCAATGCTCCCAAAAAGCATGGCTCCTGTGGAAAATCCTAGATCAAAATGGTTATTGAAAAAAGATACCGCTTGACTACGGCCTCCAGGGCTGGTCTTGTCCATAACCAACGCTAGTAGCACTGTGTTGATTGCCCCAAAGCCAGATCCGATCAGCAGCCCCACTAAAACCAAACCCACATAGTTGGACAGCGGGATCAACAAAGCTAAACCTAATACAACCAAGATAAAAAAGGGAAGAACTGCCCTTTTACGACCATATTTATCCGAAAGCAATCCCGAGATAAAACCACTCATTAGGAACATAAGTGAAAAGGCAGTGTAATAAATACCCATTTCGGACAGACCAAGTGCCAGGGCTTGAAGAGGAAGAAAAGAGGCTAGAGCACCTATGGACATAGTGACAAAAAATAGACTTACACTAGATGTCCATATCCAGCGGTCTTTAAACATGTTAGAAATTGAGGCGGCAACTTGATCAGCTCCTAAAGGGGTTGTTTGTGGTTCCCTTAGTAACAATTGTGCAGGAATCATTGCAAACCCTAACATAGCTACACTAGCGAAAAAGGCACCATAGCCCCATCTAACAGCCACTAAATTACCTAGAGAAGGAGACACAGCCATGGCCACTCCGCTAGCGGCATTATAATACCCGAACAACCGACCTCGATTCTGCTCAGTGGATAAGTCTGCCAATAATGTCTGACTAGCTGTAATAAAAGCAGATAAACTAGCAGCGTGATAAACGCGAACCAACACCAAATACCACCACCCTAAATCAACTAAATAAAGCAAGGGTGCAGTGGAACAGATGAAGATCGCCAGTCCAAGTAGGTATTTACCCTGGCGACGCTGGGCCAGCTTAGCAAAATACACCCGAAAGACTACGGCGCTAAGCGAAAACACTCCAACCAACAAACCAACAGTACGCTCAGTTCCTCCAATGGACATTATATAGACAGGAAACACCGGTAGCATCACATTTTGAGTAGCAAAAAACAAAGTAGAGTTCACAAGTAGAAGTAAAATGTTATATGACAACAAGCAATTACCAGTGGCAGTCTTGCTCTCAATCACCGCATTAGCTCCCTTGTACAACTATAGAGCTGCTTGTAACGCTGAAACGACTCCTCATAGACTTCAACGCCTGGCTGAGGTGTAAAAGCCTTCTTCACCCCAACCAATTCAGACACTAGATCCGAAATAGGGCGTTTTTCCACAGCGTGCATAGCGAGGATTATTCCGCCTACCAGGGCCCCTTCGGCAATGTCCAGCTGCTGGTACGTTAAGCCAGTAACGTCTGCCTTAATTTGGTTCCAGGACTCCAGTCTAGCTCCCCCTCCGGTTGCTCGAACCTCCCTAGGACTGGAGATTCGTTCAGCTAGAAGTTCAAGGTTGTGGCGTACCGCAAAAGCACTTCCTTCCAACACCGCCCGTAAAAAATCTGCTTGAGTATGAGAAGCTGTGATCCCGAAGAACAATCCTTTAGCCTTATCGTCCCAAATCGGACTCCGTTCACCCTCCAAATAGGGTAGAAATATTAAGCCCCGAGCTCCTGGCGGGGACTGAGCCACCACACTACCAATCTGGTCAAAGCTCAAGTTCTGGCCTAGATTATTCAGAAACCAGGTCAGCGCACCGCCACTAAGGGAAAGGGGTAGAATATAAAGTGAACGTTCAGGAATTACATGAGGAACCGCCCCTGCCTTGTGATCTGACTCATTCAGACAATAGGACAGGCAGGTGGATGTGCCTGTCACATCGCCAAATTGCCCATCCTCCACTAATCCCGCACCGAGGGCTTCACAGTAGGCATCAATACCTCCTGCCACTACAGGAACTCCAGGAACTAACCCAAATTCACTAGCCCTCTCCGATGTTACGTTGACTATTTCCCAATTGGGAACCGCGGGAGGGACTTTCTGTAAATCTATTTGCGAACCCGACTGAATCCTGATGAGCAAAGCCGCGGCGCGATCAATAGCAAAATCTCCTGTTAAGTGGAAAATCACGAAGTCCTTAGGTTGTAAGAAGGCCTTGGTCTTGGAATATATCTCAGGTTCATTCTCTTTGGTCCACAATATCTTTGCTTCAAAGTGCGAAGGGTCCAGATGTTCTCCCACCAGTTCGCTAAGGCGCCTTGCTTGGCTTTGGGCCCTCCGATCTTGCCATGTTAAGCATGGGCGTAATGCTATCCCGTTCTCATCAACGGGAACTAGAGAGGGCGAATGGCTACTCACGCTGATGCCTTTAATCTCCGTTGCTGGCCGTTTGGCCCTCTGCAAAAGTCGCGGTACTATTAAACGCAGTGCAGCTAACCAATCACTGGGGTCTTGCTCTACAGCCAGACCAGATCTAGTAACCTGAAGTCCAATTTGCTCAATCCAATATGAGCATTCCGTGCTTAAGACCCCTTTGCAACTACTTGTTCCGATGTCTATGGCCAAGTACATCTTTATCCCTCATTTATTAGCATGACCTTTAGAGCCTTCTGCTCAACTGACAGATTAATGCCTTTTTCCACATCCATGAGAGGCAGCTTGTGACTGACAATCTGTTCAGCATCAATCCTCTTGTTTGCCATCAGTTCAACAGCTTGACGAAATTGGATGTGGGTAAAACCAAAGCTACCCACCAGCGAAACCTGTTGATAATGAATTAGTCCAGGATCAATTGTTACTGTGCTGTCTTTCGGTAGTCCACCAAACATGTTGATAATTCCTCCGGGAGCAACATATTGTTGGGCCTCTTCCACTGCCTCAGCAAAACCCACGCAAACTAGCACTGCCTGAGCCATGGTACCATCTGTAGCCAGCTTCACTATTTCTTTCAGATTTTCCTGACTAGGATTAACTGCGAGCGCACCGATTTCCCTGGCCTTGGCCAGACGTTCTTCATTAAATTCACTAACAATCACTTTGCCCACTCCCTGAGCCAAAGCAGCTTGAGCAGCAAGAAGACCCATGGGACCCGCTCCAATAATGAGCAACGTGTCACCCAACTTAAGTTGGCAATCCTCAAGACCATTTAACACACAGGCTAACGGCTCAGCAAGCGCACCAGCGGTAAAACTCAAATCTGGTCCCAGTCTTACTAAACCCCGCTCAATTACTTCACGGGGCACCGCCAGAAATTCTGTGAAGGCGCCACTATTTAACCCCGCTTTGTTTTCGCAGAGCTCAAAGATCCCTGCTTGACACATAGGACAAAAGCCACATGGAACGTAAGGCGCTACAGCCACCCGGTCTCCTACAGAAACTTCCCAGACTTCGGTTCCAACTTCAACTACTATCCCAGCCAGTTCATGGCCTAAGATGCACGGGGGTTCAAAAAACCTATGCCCTCTTAGGTAAGTTTTAACGTCTGTACCACACACACCACTAGCTTTTACCTGTACCAGAATCTGATCACTACCGATAACAGGTCGATCAATCTCCTCCACACTCATCTTCCCTGGCCCATGATAAATAGCTGCCTTCATGTTCAATCCCCCCATCCCATTACTTCCCATGAACTAACTCCACAATTCTACGTGTATATTCGCACGGATCGGGAGCCTGAAAAATATTCCTACCAATGGCAACACCTGCAGCACCTGCAGCTACTGCATTAGAGATATTCTGGAAAATATCGGTGTTCTTAGGACCTCCAGCCATGACAATGGGAATAGGGCAGTTGGCGACTACCTGGGCATACTCAGGACCACAATAATAGGTTTTGATCACATCAGCTCCCAACTCGAAGCCTAGTCGTGCACAAACACCTACCCACTCAGGATCAAAGCTATGCTCAAACTCAGGCAGAAGCTCTGCCACCACCGGAATACCAAATCTGTTAGCTTCCTGAACTACGCGGCCTAGGTTTGCTAACATCGCGTGTTCTTGCTGTGCGCCAATAATCACCATGACGCAGACTGCGTCTGCTCCTTGCCTTACAGCTTCTTCTACTGAGCTAATCATAGTATGAAAACTGCCATCAGGTGAAAATCTACTAACTCCACCCGTAATGCGCATAATAAGTCCAACTTTGCCCCCAAATACTTCCTGAGTAGCCTGGGCAAAGCCTGGATTAACAATAACAGCATCTGCTCCTCCCTGAACTACTTGACCCACAACTTCCCTAGGAAACTCCAAACCTGGCACAGGTCCCATAAATCCCCCGAAGTCCAGGGCACTGATTACTGTTTTTCCATCATCTCGAAAAATTCGTTTCATTCTAATCTCTTTACCGCTCATTCATAACCCTCCCACTAGATTGTAAGGCCCACATCAGGCGTGCTGTATACTCTTCCAAATCTATTCCGTTGACTTGTTCAATTTCTCGCCACATCTCTTCTGGAAACGCCGATACTCCATGAAAAGCACCAAGCAAAGATCCAAGCATAGCCGCGATGGTGTCAGTATCGCCACCAATATTGGCTGCACCAATCAGTAACTCCATCGGTTCCTCGGGACGAGCCAATAACCCCATGACAACAGGAACAATCTCCCGCGGAACCATGTCGACACCGATAATGTCATACAAGTTCTTAAGTGCACTCTTCAAATTAGGCGCAGTCACAGACACATCGACAGCCAACCGAATTCTCTTGCTGATCGATGCTCCAGGATAGGGATAGCCATAAGCAAGACCTCGTTTGGCCCCGCGACAAGCGGCATCAATAATTGATTCGCGGCTAGCGTCGGGCTTAAAACTCTCCACAAGAGCCACGGCCATGGCTGTTGCCCCTGCTATTGCTTGGTTCGTGCCGTGGGTTGGGAGGCTGACCTCTACCGCTGTCTTTATCGCCTCTTCTTCATCTTCTAGGCAGACTAAGGCCACTGGCAACATGCGCATCGCGCCTCCAATAGTGGTTCCATAGTAGCCTGTTTTTCTAGGATCTTCACCTGCCATCAACTGCTGCAAGGCTTTTTTGGAGCTAGGTCCAAGATAGGTTGTGTTGAAGACATCCTTGTCCTTGGCCCAAGTAATGAGGGCTTCAGCTGCTACTTCTGCGTTTAGCGTCTTATGGCGAAAAAAAGCATCAAGCAACGCTAGGGTTTGTTCTGTATCATCAGTTATCTGACCACGAATCAGATGGCCATGATGATAGTGGCTAGAATCGGGAGCCCGCAATTCTCGAATCTCTCCGTATGTTTGCCCTATTGCCTCTTGTGTCATTAATTCTGTTGGCATACCCAGGGAGTCTCCTAATGCCACTCCTACCAAGGATCCTAGTATTTTCTGTTGTTTCATGATTGCCTCCTACACACCTTAATCCATGCTCCGCCAGTACATTCTACCGGCGGAGCACATTTCTAGATCAGATTTTCTATCTGTTTCGCTTGATTTCCTCAGCGAGCTCCTTGACCAACTTGTCAGCTGCTTGCTGCGGAGTTAGTGCTTTGTACTCAATATTAGAAATGAGATTAACTATGGCCTCATCAAGTGCCCCCAACTCCCAGAACTGCTCCATGGACACCACATGTTCGAGTTGTTCGAACGCAGCTTTATAATAGGGCTGTTCTTGGAACAGATTCTGAATTTCCTCACTCTCTAGGGCACTCTTGCGAACCGGCACGTAACCAGTAGCTGACGACCAACGTACCACATTTTCAGGTGACAACAACCATGTGAGAAATTCCCAAGTTGCATCTTGGACCTCTGGTTTTGATGGGAACATGGTCAGCCCAGCCCCACCTAAAGTCACCGCCCGGCGTTTGTGGCCGGGTAACATAGCAGTAGCCATTTCAAATTCAACGGTCTGGCTGATACTGCCCACACCTGCTGTAGAATCAAACAAAAAGGCGAGATTACCCGCAATGAACTGCTCGCGAGCCCGATCGTGAACACCAGCTGGCATCAGATTTTGATCAATCAACGATACCCAGAATTCAAGAGCTTCAACTGCTGCCGGCTCATTGATGAGTGCGGCAGAATAGTCCTCATTCATTAACTCCCCACCGTTTTGGAGAATAAATCCTTTGAGCATCCAGTCTTGATTGCGCATGTTAATGGGGAAGAAGTTTCGAACGCGGTTCTGCTGTGCCCAATCTCGCAGATGAATGGACATGGCGACCAATTCATCCCATGTCTCCGGGGCTACAGGCTCAAGCCCCGCCTCTTTCAGAATGTCCTTGTTGTAAAACAGTACAGGGGTGCTGTTATTGAAGGGTAAAGATGCGATTCGTCCCTGGTATCTGTTGTAATTCCAGAATTCATCATAGAAGTCATCCATATCTAAACCTTGAGGTCCATGCAAATACTCATCAATCAAGTAATTACCATTTCGCCCAGTAAATAAGGGAGCGGCTGGGATCAAACCACCGGCCGGTAGAGTATTAGCAGCGATGCTAGCTGTGACTTTTTGAGCGGTGTCACCATAATTACCTGTATAGACTGCATCTACAAAGACTCGTGGGTTTGTGGCGTTAAACTCATCAACCATTTCTTGGAATACTCGACCGGCGTTGCCGCCAACTGCATACCAAAACGGTACGGTCACCTTACTGGCAAAGGCTGTTGGTATTGCACTAAGGAACAGAATTACCACTAACGACAAAACAAGTAGTCTTTTCATTTGGTACCTCCTATAACTCCATAATTTAACCCTTGACACCGCTTCTTGCAATACCCTCAATAAACTGCTTTTGGGCAAAGAAGAAGACCAACAACACTGGCAACATCACGATCAACGATGCAGCCATTAGGTAATGCCACTCACTACCACCCCCCTGCTGTGAAACGAAATATCTAAGACCGATGGGCAGAGTACGCATATCGTTTGAATTAATGACAATTAAGGGCCAAAGGTAAGAATTCCATGAACCTAAAAAGCCAAACAATGCCACGCTCGCAATTGCCGGTTTAGCTAAAGGCATTAGAATCGTAAAAATGAACCTTAATTTACTGCAACCGTCTACTATGGCGGCCTCTTCTAACTCGGGGGGGATAGTCAAGAAAAACTGACGCAATAAAAATACTGAAAACGCTGTACTAATAAATGGGACAATCAAACATTGATAGCTGTTGATCCATCCTATTCTGCTCATCACGATGTAGGTGGGAATCAGAGTAACCTGAGTGGGCACCATGAGGGTCGCAAGAAAAAGCATAAAGACCCGGTCTCTACCCTTAAATTCGAGCCGTGCAAAGGCGTAGGCCGCCAACACGCCAGTTATTACTTGACCAACTGTAGTCACAATTCCGACGAAGAGACTATTTAGGTAAAAGCGACCAAAAGGTGCTAACTTCCACACTTTCAAGTAATTACTCCACTGGAAACGATCGGGAATCCAATTGGGTGGATAGCGAAAAATCTCGTGATAGCCCTTTAACGAAGTAGATAGCATCCACAGAAACGGTACCACCATGGCCACGCCCAAGACAATCAACACGCAGTGTACCAATATCCGCTTGCCTAATGATTTGCGCATTTTCTACCCTCTCTCTCAATTGTAATGGACGCGTTTTTCCAGAACCAAACGTTGAAACCCAGTTATCCCTAGAATAAACAAGAACAGCAATACCGAAAGGGCGCTTGCTTCCCCAAAGTGGAAGGAGTTGAATGCACGCATGTAGATCAAGTACACAATCACCATGGTACTTTTTAGTGGCCCTCCCCCTGGAGTCATCACATCAATCTGGGTGAAAACCTTAAAAGAATTGATCACGCCCATTATCAAAATGAAGTACATGGTGGGTGATAATTGTGGTAACGTAATACGCCAAAACTGTTGCGACGGTTTAGCCCCGTCAATAGCCGCAGCCTCATACAAACTAGGATCAATATTCTGAAGCCCCGCAAGAAACAAAACCACATTGTACCCCAAACCCTTCCACACCGTCATAATAATCACTGAAATCATTGCCCATTTGGGATCATTCAGCCAGCGAATAGGTTGAAGACCGATGAACTCCAAGAGGTAGTTAAACAGTCCATCAAAGGGATCATAAAGCCACATCCACACAGCACTTACCGCCACTGTAGAAGTTATTACAGGTGTAAAAAATACCGTTCGATAAAAGGATAGTCCGCGAATCTTCTGATTCAGCAGTAAGGCGATACCAAGAGAAAGAACAAAATCCAAAGGCATCTGTACCGCAACAAAGTAAAACGTGTTGCGCACCGCGATCCTAAAGTCCTCAGATGCGAGGATCTTTGAGTAATTGCTCAACCCAACAAAAATACGTGGAGTAATTAAGTCCCAATCGAACAAACTCAGGTAAAAGGCCATGAACACCGGCACAAAGATAAACATGATCATGATGGCAGATGCTGGGGTCAAAAACGTGTAACCAACAATAGTTCGCCTGATAGCTGCCCGCCGTTTGCTGGCTGTGGTATTTGCTTGGATACCTTCCATATCTATCACTCGCCTCCTGATTGTTCTGTTAACTAAGCCTCTTTAAGTAAAACTTGGCCTGATCGCCTCGAATAAGCGAGAAACAAACCTCTACAAGGTCATTGTCAGCCGTATAGGCATGCCGCTCTATCAACAGGGCTGGACTCCCCAGATCACAACCAAGGGCTTTTGCTTCTTCTTCGGAGACAATCACAGGTTCAATGAAATCCTCGCCCCAGCTTGGAGTGACACCATAGTTTTCCACCAGGGTTCTGTATAGAGAACCTGTAAGTTCTTCTTCCTCGAGCCCAGGGAAAAGATGGGCCGGGAGGTACGAGGTTGCTAAAAGGATTGGTTCACCATCTAGAAACCGCAGCCGTTTAACCATGACCACCTGCTCCCCCGGTTCTATACCAACTTTTTGCCCCAACTCTAGATCTGGGTCACTAATTAGTGCCCTTTCAAGAACTACCGTGGAAGGAGAAAAGCCGTAGGCCCGCATGTTTGCGGTAAATGAATCAAGGGTGATATGCTGCCAGTCCCTAGGCTCAGCTACAAAAGTCCCTTTTCCGTGCAATCTGTAAACCAAGCCTTCCCTCACTAAGGAGTCGATTGCTTTACGAACCGTCGCTCGGCTCAGCCCATAAGTTCTTTGCAGTTCATGTTCGGACGGGATTTGCTGGTGGGGCTTAAATGTACGCGCCTCGATTTGCGTCCTCAAGATCTCTTTTAGTTGATGATAAAGTGGAATTACACTATCTTTTTGAACAGTAGATTCCATCGAAATATCTCCTCTCTGAACCCAAGTTAAATACCCATCACGATGTCCTGTTGTTCGCTTGTACGTACAACCTATCATGATTGATCATTCTTCCCCCAATCTGTATTTCCTTCTCAATTTCCAAAAATAATTTGCTTTTTGACATCAACCTTGTATTTAAGTACAAAGATTTGATCAACAAGTAAAAAAGCCCCCCTCTTTCGAGGGGAGCGCCTCATCTGATTGTGTTTTGGGCTGGTAATTCATCTAGCAGCCCGTATCCTCAAGCCCGTGGCTGGTGTGGCGAAGTAGAATACTACTTTCCTTGCCAGCTATCCCTCGCACGGAGTTCCTGATCGATGCTGGATAAGACCCTAAGCTTATCTAAACTCCACCTTGGAGCCACTAAGAACTTTTTGTTTCCATCCCCTGTGAGCCGATGAATTACTACTTCGGGAGGGAGAATTTCTAGTGCATCACAGACAAGACCCACATATTCCTCTTGGGTTAAGGTAGGAAAGGGATTGGTGAGATAGTGCTCATAGAGGTCCGTGTCCTTTAAGATATGCAATAGATGTAGTTTGACGCCCCACACCCCCAGCTTAGCAATAAATCGAACGCTATTTAGCATATCCTCCGCACTTTCTCCTGGAAGCCCAAAGATCAAATGAACCACAACAGGAATATTGCGTTCCTGCAAACAAGCAACCGCAGTGGCAAAGCACTCTAAATCATAACCTCGGCGTATGAATTCCGCGGAGATGGGATTTGTAGTCTGCAGACCTAATTCCACCCATAAATAGGTTTTGCGGGCGTATTCCTCTAGCAGTTCTAAAACCTCTAAAGGTAGGCAGTCGGGCCTAGTAGCAATGGCTAGCCCCACCATATCTTCTACCTGCAGTGCCTCACTGTAGAGCTGGTCAAGTCTGTCGACCTTGGCATAAGTATTAGTAAAGTTCTGGAAATACGCTAAGTGTTTCCCCCGGGGCCATTTGGCAGACAAAAATTCTTTTTGCTGGGCTATTTGTTCCAAAATGGGAAGAGTGCTACAGCCAGCAAAATCCCCAGACCCTTGTTCACCGCAGAAAATACAGCCCCGCTCTCCCACCGAACCATCCCGATTAGGGCAAGTAAACCCCCCATCAAGGGATAGCTTGATCACCTTCTGGCCGAAGGTCTTCTTCAGCTCATAATCTAGGGTGTGATATCTCTTATCATTCCACATTAGCGACCAAGCCACTTCCCATTAGTGAAGTCCGGAATAGCTACAGGGTGACCCCCTAGAGCGATTGATTCTTCCGAAAGAGCCGAAATTGACATCCAGGTGGCTAAGTCATAGACGTCAATGGGGGTCGGCATCTTGTTTTGCACAGCTTGGATAAAGTCTGCATAAACTAACCAATCCATGCCACCGTGACCTTGTTTCACCCCTTCTTCTAGATATTGCTTCCAGATGGGATGTTCGTATTGCTTACGGTACTTCTCAATATTTCCCCAGTGCTTTGACCAGGTAAAGTGGTCTTGATCGTTAACCCCATCCAAAAAGATTGATTGATTCTCTTCGTTATACATTCCCCTAGTGCCATGGATCTGCAGACCCCTTGAGTAATACCTAGGTAAAGTAGTATCCAAGGTAAGGACGATGGTTTCACCCCGGGCACACTTAATTACGGTGGTGACCACATCGCCTTGGGCGAAATCGGCGTTGAGAAAATTCTTGTCATTCGCTTTATGGCGCCGAATATAATCCTGCAAACCTTTAGACTTAGATGCTTGAGAGGTCAAGCTTATTAAACGGTTTCCCCGATTGATGTCTAAGATTCTCGCAAGTGGGCCAAGTTCATGAGTGGGGTAGTTTTCGCAGTTGCGATGCAGGTAATTGCGCAAACGATAATGGCGATTTTCCTGACCACAGGCAATTTCGGATCGGAGATCATGCAAATAACCACCTGCTACGTGCACAATCTCCCCGAATACTCCTTGCTCCACCATATTCAGGAGCATCAACTCATTGCGCCCATAGCAACAATTCTCCAATAACATGACCGGCACTTTAGTCCGCTCATACGCACGGACTATATCCCAACACTCTTGAACAGAATAGGCTCCGCCCACTTCTAGACCCACATAGATCCCGGCCTCCATCGCTTCAATAGCCATGGAGATATGGTCTTCCCAAGAGGTACAGATCAAGACTGCATCTAAATTAGGTAGGGATAGTACTTCCTTATAATCTGTGGTTTCAAGGGGCTGAGGTTGTCCTTTCTTGACCACTACTTCGGCAGCAGCCTTACAGCGATCCCCATAGACATCACACACAGCTACAATCTTCACTAGGGGATGTTCCATAAAGACCATTTCAAGTAGGCTCAAGCCCCGCGCACCTAGCCCAATGACTGCCACATTCACTGTCATTTCCATGGTATCAATCCTTTCAGCAACAGGCACAATCAGAATAGGCTATGCAAAGTCTAAGGCTTCCTCTTTCAGTCGAAATAGCTCTTTGGTCAACTCTTTGACAATTTCTTCGTACTTAGGATCCCCATAGACATTGTTTAGTTCAGCTGGATCATGCTCCAAATCAAATAATTCCCACTCGGGAGTCTTCGACTCATCTAGGCTCGCGGAGGCATCTAGCTTTTCTCCGTAATAGTAGATCAACTTATAGCGTTCGGTGCGAATTCCGTAATGGGCCCCCACATAATGGTGGGTCAAGTGCATCCAATAACGGTAGTACATGGAAGTGCGCCACTTAGCTGGTTCTTCACCTCTGAGCACCGGACGTAAGGAAACACCCTGCATATCCCCGGGAATTTCTTCACCGGCATAATCAAGAAAAGTCTCAGCAAAGTCAAGGTTTAGAGCCATCTTGCTGCTGCGACTGCGTGGGGCGATTTCCCGAGGGTACCGAATCAAAAAAGGCATCCGTAAGGATTCTTCATACATGAAGCGTTTATCATACCAACCATGATCTCCAAGGAAAAAACCTTGATCCGAAGTGTAAACAACGACCGTATCTTCTGCGATGCCTTCCTCGTCAAGATAATCCAAGATCTGCCCGACACCATCGTCTATCGAAGCCACACAGCGCAAATAGTCCTTAATATAGCGTTGGTACATCCACTCTTTGATTTCTTGGTGGCTGTTAAAACTAACAGGTTTACCCGTCTCTAAAGGCGTAAGGGTGAATCCCTCTAGATCATCTGGAACCTCAATATTACACCAAATGGTCTTTTCAGCTGGTATTTTCAGTTTTAGATCACCATAGTTCATATGACCGTAGACCCGCATCTCCGCTTCTTTAGCTGCATTTGATCTGTTCTCATAAGTATCGTTAAAGGTCTCCGGATAAGGAATGGTTTCTCCCTCGTAGAGGTCGACATATTTCTCTGCAGGAATCCAAGGACGATGTGGCGCCTTATGATGGCACATGAGCATGAAGGGACGCTGGGGATCGCGAGCTCTCAGCCAGTCCAGGGATAGATCAGTAACGATCTCAGTGGCGTAACCTTGATACTTGACCTCTTCGCCCAGCTTGATCATGGTAGGGTTGCGGTAATCACCTTGATCCGGAAACACATTCCAATAATCAAAACCAGTAGGAGAATAGTGGCCACCAATACCTAGATGCCATTTTCCTACGATGGCAGTTTGGTAACCTGCTTGTTGCAATAATTTAGGGAAGGTCTGTTGGCGACCATCGAGCTTGTCCCCTAAAGTGCGCACTCCGTTGATGTGGGTTTCTTTACCCGTTAGAATAGTGGCACGACTCGGTGCACAGATGGAATTGGTGCAGAAACAATTTTCTAAAAGCATGCCTTCCTCGGCAAGGCGATCGATGTTAGGAGTATGATTGATCACACTTCCATAGGCACTGATGGCGTGGGCAGCGTGATCGTCAGACATGATGAAGATAATGTTCGGTCGTCGCGTGTTCACAACAATCATCCTTTCCTGACCTCAGTCTAGCACGGATTCTTAGTAGAAACAACCATTTGCCTTCACAAACGCAATGCTTTGGCCATATGTTTCATGTTATAATAAGGAACAAGGTCAATTGAGAGATGGGAGGACAAGCAATGGATGGTTTAGAAGTGCGCGGTATCCGAAAAGTCTACGGTGCCACCGCGGTTGTGGATGATGTTTCCTTTCACGCTCCCCAAGGCAGAATTCTAGGAGTACTCGGCCCCAACGGAGCTGGAAAGACTACTATTATTCGTATGATCATGGGTATTACTGCACCTGATCAAGGAGAGATTTGGTTTACTGATCAAAATCTCCGCACCAAGGGGGTGCCCCTAGCTACCATCGGTTATTTACCAGAGGAACGGGGTCTTTATAAAGAAGCGAAGGTTTTGAACATTCTCCTCTTTCTCGCTGGTCTAAAGGATGTCGCCCCAGATGAGGCCAGAAAGCGAGCCTTACCTTGGCTACGCAAGTTCGGCCTGGAGGATTACGCCAATCGAAAGGTGGAACAACTGTCCAAGGGTATGGCCCAAAAGGTGCAATTCATCGCCACTGTTTTGCATCAGCCAAAGTTCGTGGTTCTGGACGAACCCTTTTCGGGCTTAGATCCAGTTAGTCAAGACCTGTTCAAGGCAGAAATTCGAGCACTGGCCGATTCTGGTGCCACTGTCTTGCTTTCAAGTCACCAGATGAACATAGTAGAGGAACTATGTGATGAGATATTCTTAATCCACCAAGGACGCGAAGTGGTTAAAGGAGACCTCCAGTCGATTAAGGAGCAGTACGGAAACTTTAGAGTAAACCTCCTCTCCCCTGCCTCTCCCACAACTATTTTGGCCACTGAGGTTGTGGAGAGCTATGAACAGCTTAGTGAGTTCCGCTATAGCTACACTCTAGGAGATGGGGTTACACCAGTGCAGTTCATGCAACGCTTGCCCCAGGAAATAGAGATTAGGGAGTTGAGTATTAGTCGTCCTTCGTTACATGACATATTCGTGAAAGTAGCTCAAGGAGGTGCCCGGGATGAAGGATATTTGGAAGATCGCCAAATGGGAAATTACGCGTAACCTGACCAACAAACAGTTTATCATTGGACTACTGTTGACGCCGGTGATGATGGCACTTTTTGGTGGAGTGCCTCTGTTGCTGGAAAGGTGGAATCAACCCACCATAACAACTTATTATGTAGTGGATGATCTCAATGCACTCGAAAGTGTCCAAATGCTTTTACCAGACAACATTCAATTACAAGAGGCGGATGATTCAAGCACGGTAGCCAAGACAGTGCAGGAGACTAAGGCGAGCGGATTCTTTCACCTAGATTCTGATTTTTTAGCTAGCGGTGAAATCGATCTGGTGTACAATGATCGTAATAGTGGTGGCTTGAATGCGGTTCAGCGGGCCCTAACAAGCTTTTTGCAGCAAACCCGCTTGGCTGGTTCGGAAATTGATCCTGAGCAATTAGCCTTTGTGACTGCCACTGCCCAAGTCAGACAGGTTCCCTTAGAAGAAGAATTGGAACCAAAAACTATGCACATGATTGTATCTGGTGTGTTTACCTTCTTGGTCTTTTTCTTGATAATTACTTCAGGTACTATGCTCATGCAAAGTGCCTTACAGGAAAAAAGAGACCGTATGGCCGAGGTGGTCTTATCGTCCATTCGCCCAGGTAAACTCATGCAAGGTAAGATCCTAGGCCACTTTGTCTTAGGAATTATCCAACTTGGTTTCTGGCTAGCTATAGGTTTACCCGTAGCCAAGTATTTCTTGGATTTTCCCATCCTTGAAGCATTAGCAGCTGTGAACCTTCCGATTATTTTGTTCTACGGTCTCGGTGGTTACCTGTTGTTTAGCTCGCTTTTTGTGAGTATTGGCTCCACCATGGAAGATCTGCAGAGTGCTAGTAATTCCCAAGGGTTAGTCGTGATGTTACCCATGCTGTCCTTTTTATTCTTAGGGCCCGTGATCTCTAATCCCGACGGGACAGTTGCTCTCTTTGCTAGTCTGTTTCCCTTTACCAGCCCCGCGATTATGACGCTGCGTAGTGGTTTAACTACGGTGCCACTTTGGCAAAACCTCGTCGCAGGTGGTCTTTTACTAATCGCCACTTGGGTGACGATTGTGATGGCAGCGAAGATCTTCCGGATCGGGATGCTCATGTATGGCAAGAACGCCACGATACAAGAAATTTTCAAGTGGCTCCGCTATAAAGAGAACTAACCACCCAAAAAGGGAACCAAGCCGGTTCCCTTTTCTTTATTCGATTAGTGCTGCAACTTGTTCTAGACCGTAGCTCGCCAATTCTTCCACCTTACCTTGATCAACCAAACTGGCGATCACAGGATCAATTGGTAGCTTGGCCAAAACGGGCAGACCGTGGGTTAACGCGATTTGATCAATATGGCTTTCTCCGAAAATACGATGACTCGAACCGCAATCTGGGCAGGCAAAGTAGGACATGTTTTCTACCAAACCTATGACAGGAATATTCATTAACTCCGCCATCTTCACTGCCTTGGCCACAATCATGGAGACCAGTTCTTGGGGTGAAGTAACAACTACGATACCATCTACAGGAATGGATTGAAAGACCGTCAGGGGCACATCGCCTGTACCAGGTGGCATATCAATAAACAGATAATCTATGTCATCCCAGATAACGTCTGTCCAAAACTGCTTCACAGCCCCACCAACTAAAGGACCTCTCCACACTACAGGATCTGTGTCCTCATCAAGCAATAAATTGATGGACATAACAGAAATTCCGCTCTTACTCTGTGCAGGATGGACACCACGCTCATCCATGGGTGCCTTGCCACTAATTCCAAAGGCTTTAGGAATGGAAGGCCCGGTAATATCCCCATCTAGAATACCCACACGATGACCTCTACGATTCATGGCCACCGCTAATAGTGAAGTGACCAAAGACTTACCTACTCCACCCTTACCACTTACTACCCCGATTACTTTGCCTACTTGGCTAAATTCATTTAGCTCAGCAGCGAACTGGTTACTCATGACAACTACTCCTTCAACTATTGTTTAGCTAACGACTAAGCTATTCGCTACCCTACCCCAACCTCCTGCACTCCATGCGAATTTAGAGCACGGAAAAACCCCACATCAGGGATGTGGGGTGTGATCTAGTTCAGTTTTAGAGAGCAGGCTCCTCGTCGACAGGTAACTTAATGGAGATTTTGATGTCCTTCTTGCCTACATCAGGAATAGAAATCTCGATACCGATAACTGCCTCTTCTTCGTTTAGGACATCAGCAGCTTCAAACTCGACTTCGGTTTCGCCAGCTAACACAGCGATATCAAAGCTCTCAAAGGTGAGATCTTCTACGTCCTCGGCAAACAGAAATTCAGGCTCAAACAGACTACCTTTCTTAACTTTTGTAGTCAGTTTTGCATCAGTAAATATTTCTTCCTCGAGATCATAGCTTACCTTAATTCCCATAAACGGCAAAATACAACCAGTCAACATTACAGCAGCCAATACAACAGCAGTAAGTAACAGAATATTTCTCTTCACTAAACTCCACCTCCATAGGATTTGAGCAACTGTCATTCTCTTAAGGGCCCCTTCAAGAAAAATCAGTTGTCGAAACAGTAATTCGGTGGAAGTTTAAATATTCCTGCCCGTAGTCACGAGAAAAATCCCCGTAAGAAGATCGTACGGGGATTGTGATTTGTGCTAACTTGTGAAAATCAGGTTAGCCGTGATCCTAATCCGACTAGTATTTAGCGTCGACTTCAGCGAAACTAGCGTAACCT
>DGYW01000050.1:0-1014 GCA_002396805.1 Firmicutes bacterium UBA4996
TGGGGATTACCGGGTTTGCCGGACACGTAGAAAAACTCTATAATCAATATTGAGGAGAGGACGTGTCCAGCAGATGTCAGAGAGCAAATTCCATAAAAAGTTTGATCCCGAATTCAAGAAAGAGATAGTCCGTCTAGTTGAAGAGCTTGGGAGGTCTCCTGTCGAAGTAGCCAAAGATATTGATGTGTCGGCCACAACTGTACGGCGGTGGATTAGAGAATATGGAACCCAGGGTGATTTGGCTTTCCCTGGCAAAGGGAATCTTCACCCAGCTGATGAGGAAACCCGTAGGATGAAAAAGCGAATTAAGGACTTGGAAGAGGAGAACGCCATTTTAAAAAAAGCTATGGCCATCTTCGCCAAAGACGGGAAATAAGGTATCTGTTTATTAAGGACCATCGCTCCGAGTTTTCCGTCAAGAAGATGTGCCAAGTGTTGAAAGTTAGCCGGAGCGCATTTTATGAATGGTTACATCAAGTACCATCTAAGCGAGAACAGGAGGATTTACTGCTTAAAGAAAAAATCAAAGAAACCTTCTCAAAGTCTCGTAGCACTTACGGACACCGTCGTGTTAAAAAGGAGCTAAAGAAGCAGGGCATATCCAGTAGCAATAACCGAATTCGGCGCCTAATGAAAGAGCTTAACCTAGTTCCTATTCAGACCCGAAAGTATAAGGCAACAACCAATTCTAAGCATTCATTGCCGGTGGCGCCTAACCTGCTGAATAAGGATTTCAAGGCTGATGCACCGTGTCGAAAATGGGTGGGAGACATCTCCTATTTGTCCACGGAGGAAGGTTGGCTATACTTAGCGACAATAATTGACCTTTTTTCCCGAAAAGTCGTTGGTTGGGCCCTAGGAGACCGTATGACCAAGCAACTAGTCATAGATGCTATGAACCAGGCCGGCCTTACAACACGAACGCCCCTCTAAGGGCCTCATATTTCACTCTGACCGTGGTTCCCAGTATGCCTCCTATGATTACCAAGATCTTTTACGCAGTTACGGAATCCG
>DGYW01000050.1:1214-4768 GCA_002396805.1 Firmicutes bacterium UBA4996
GCATGAGTGCTAAAGGAGACTGTTACGATAACGCCTGTGCTGAATCTTTCTTTGCTACGTTAAAGAAAGAGTGTATCTACAGAAAACGGTTTAAAACACGTTCTCAAGCTAAATTGGTGGCAATCGACCATATCATTTGGTATAACTCTCAAAGGATGCACAGCTACTTGGATGACATGTCTCCATTGGAGTTTGAGCGCAAATATTACCAGGGTCTGCTGTCATTAGCTGCTTGATGACGTAACTGATGAAAGGAAAGGTATTCAAGAGAAATAAGGAGAAAACGAGTGGTTTTGCGTGTCCGGTTTACCCCTAGCACTCCACTGCTACCATTTTATCGGTTGTGTTCTTGACTGGTGACCATGACTCCGCGCAACTAAAGCAACTGGACGGATGCCCGGATTTGGCATCAGTAGTCATCTCCAGTACCCGTTTGCGTAGCTTCACGGCTGTACGTTCTAGGGCTAACATTTGACAGCTAGACATCATTTCGTGCCTCCTATGCAGCGAGTAATCTCAAGACCCTATTAGGTTTTGTGCTATGATTGAGATACTGTTTCCAGAAAAAACTCATACCGATCGGAGCGATACAGAACCCGCAGATACTCTACCGGCAAACCCTTGTCATTGAATAAGAGAACCCGTTTTTTCAAGAGCGGGAACTGCAGTGGTACTCCCAGGTATGTAGCCTGAAACTTATCAGCAGGTACACTTTCTAACCAAAGTTGGGTCCTGACCAATCGATGTCCATACTGATTGGTAAGCAACCCCTGTATTGATTCAGTAAGATCGTCTTTGCCCAGGCCGGGCCCGTATTGGAGACAGAGTTCCTACAACCAGCGAAAGAAAATGAATCAAAATCAATGGAAAAAACAAACCCCTTGGCATGTCCATGCTGAGGGGTATAGGGGATCTCGTCTAATGTTCTTACGTTGTTGGGCAAGGGCAGAACTCCTCACAGAGGAGTCCTGCCTATACGAACAGTCAATCCTTGGCTGCCGGATACTCAGTATAGAGATAGTAAAGTGGCTCCGCGTCCTCCTCGATGGCTGGGAAGCGGCCCTCACGATTCAGGAATCTGTTGTCAACCCTATCATCGTTCACCTTAGAGACCTCACCGACAAGAATAGTACCTGTTCCTTTCTCACCCCAGAACTTGTGATACATTCCCGGTGAAAGAGTAATGCTCTCGCCCGGAGTCACTCGCACTATCGTGCCTGCTGGAGCAGTATAGTTCCGGCCATCCATGGAAATCTGTACCGGAGTATCAGCGAGCTTTTCGTCTTCGGTGGAATTGTAAACCTGTACCAGCAGATTGCCGCCACCTCGGTTAATGATATCCTCCATCTTCTTCCAATGGAAGTGGTACGGAGTTATTTGCTCTTCTTCAACTATGAGCAGCTTCTCACAGTAAGGCTTCATGTATTTGTTGTCATTGAAGTTGCCATTTCGAATAGTGAACATCAGAAGACCGATTTTGTGAAAATCGCCACTCCCAAAGTCAGTGATATCCCACCCGAGCATGTTATCCCGAATTTCATCATATTCTTTACCCTTGGTTTCCCAGTCCTTGGGACCCCAATATGCGAAAGGTGGCAGTGCGAAACCCATTTTCTCAGCAAATTTAACTGCATTGCGCATGATCCCGTTCAATTCCGAGCGTTTCATTAGCAATCATCTCCTCTAGATATGTGCCAGCATAGCTGGAGAGGGACATCCCTCTCCAGCTATCTCCAAACTGCGGTACGCTCAGTATGGTACTAAAATCTACTTCGTCAAAAACTCATCAACATTGTCCTTGATGATAAGCTGCACGGGAACGTAAATGGTTTCTTCGACTTCTTCCCCTTTGACCGTCTTAAGGGCTGAATCGACACCAATGCGGCCCATTTCGTACGGCTGTTGGGCAATAGTGCCAACAAGACCCCCTTCTTTAATGGATCGTAGTGCATCATCAACAGCATCAAAGCCGATGATCTTAACCTGATCCTGTTTGCGGGCAAGTCTTACAGCCTCAAGGGCTCCCAGCGCCATTTCGTCGTTTTCACTGAACACAACTTTGATATTTGGATGGGCCTGCAACATGTTCTGCATGACTGTCATGCCTAGGCTGCGTTGAGAGTCAGCAGGCTGCCGAGCTACTATCTTGAGTCCTCCAGCTTCCGCTGCGTCGGTAAACCCATCACCCCGTGCCTTGAGCAGTTTATAGCCGAGCTGGCACTGAATGTGAGCTGCTTCACCTTCGCCTCCGGTAAGCTCTACAGCATACTCACCAGCTAGTTTCCCACCACCGTAGTTATCAGAGACAACAAGGGTAACAATCTCGCCACTGCTAACTCCGATATCTACTACGATTACAGGAACGTCCTTACGGTTAGCGGCTTCTACACAGGTTCCGCCTGAATCTGCGTCCCATGGTGAAATCAAGAGAGCATCAACGCCACGCTGTAGAAGATCTTCGGTAAGAGCTAACTGCCTTGCTGGGTCAGTGCGTGCATCCAAAACGATAACATCAATTCCAAGTTCCTTACATCGATCTTTGATTCCTTGGGCTACTGTTACCCAAAACTGATTCCCGAGGTCCTGAACTACATACCCAAACACAGGTTTATCGCTAGAAGCGAAAACCACACCACCTAGCATGGATAATGCTAGTATTACACTTATTGTCATACATACTAACCGCTTCATGATTTAACCTCCGTTTCGTGTTAACCCATAAGTGACTTAACCCATAACTGACCTAGTAGTAAAGCTCAGCACATTCTACAAGATAGGTTTAACCACCCCCCTAAATAACTCGATTATGTCTAGCCACCCCCTCCGCAGCTAAACTGCACTCTAGCCTGATTATGCCAACTGCTGTTTCTTTGACCGCCAATCCATGAGAACAGCAGCGATAATAACTGCGCCAATAACTACCTGTTGCCAATAGGCATCGACATTTAGGAGGTTCAATGCGTTTCTAATTACCCCCATAATCAGGGCACCCATGAACGTACCAGCGATAGAACCCTGCCCACCGGAAAGACTGGTTCCTCCAATAACCACCGCTGCTATAGCATCAAGTTCGTATCCTTGACCAGCCAAAGGATGTGCTGAGTTGATCCGGCCAACGAACATCAGAGCCGCAAACCCTGTGAGGACTCCGCTGATTACATATACTAGCATTTTGTAAAAATCCGTCTTGATACCCGATAGGCGGGATGCTTTTTCGTTGCTTCCCACAGCGTAGATAGAGCGACCAGCTGGTGTTTTAGTCAAAATATACCAAGCCACCACAAAGATCAGAATTGCTTCCATGACCGGAACTGGAATGGCGCCTACGTATGCTGAACCAAAGAACCGAAAGCTATCAGGAAAACCACTGATGGGCATTCCTTTGGTGTATACGAAGGCTAACCCCCTTGCCATAGCCATCATTCCAAGAGTGGCACAGAATGCTGGAACGTTACCATAGCTAACCAGCAAACCATTGACCAATCCCAGCAACCCACCGATAACAATACTTGACAGGGCCGCTAACAGCACAGAATCAGTAGCCTTGAAAATCC
>DGYW01000007.1:0-1934 GCA_002396805.1 Firmicutes bacterium UBA4996
AAGGTGTGGAAAAAAGCTAATCCAAGCCTTGGCATAACGGTAGGGATTGATAAGGTAAAAGCCGCTTGTGAATCAGCCAAGCAAAACCCTGCAGAAGAGAATGCCTTTAGACAGTTACGACTTAATCAGTGGGTCAAACAGGCGGTTCGCTGGATGCCAATGGACAGGTGGGATAAATGTGCCTTTGCCGTAAATGAAGAGGATTTACTTGGAAGGGTATGCTATGGCGGACTAGACCTTTCTAGCTCCATTGATATTACTGCCTTTGTATTGGTGTTTCCTCCCCTAGATGAGGATGATAAATACATCATTCTTCCCTACTTTTGGCTGCCAGAAGAAACTCTAAGTGCCAGGGTCAACCGTGACCATGTTCCCTATGATGTCTGGGAAAAGCAAGGACAGCTTAAAACAACGGAAGGCAATGTGGTCCATTACGGTTTTATTGAGAAGTTCATCGAAGAACTTGGCGAAAAGTACAATATTCGTGAGATTGCCTTTGACCGTTGGGGAGCCGTACAAATGGTTCAAAACCTAGAAGGCATGGGTTTTACTGTTGTCCCCTTTGGTCAAGGATTTAAGGATATGAGTCCACCGACTAAGGAACTGATGAAACTAACGCTAGAAGAAAAGGTTGCTCATGGTGGGCATCCTGTACTTCGTTGGATGATGGATAACATTTTTGTTCGAACAGACCCGGCAGGCAACATCAAGCCAGACAAGGAAAAATCATCAGAAAAGATTGATGGTGCAGTGGCAACGATTATGGCTCTTGATCGAGCGATTCGTTGTGGCAATGATACGAGTGCTTCGGTTTATGACAACCGAGGCATTCTCTTTATATGAGGGAGGTGATTGGTTTTGGGGTTTTTATCATCCATTTTTAAGGCAAGAGATAAGCCTACTGACAGAGCTGTGAGTTCCAACTATACATTTTTAATGGGATCAACCACAGCAGGTAAAACAGTGACCGAACGGTCGGCACTTCAAATGACGGCCGTATACTCTTGTGTTCGAATATTAGCTGAAGCAGTAGCAGGGCTTCCTCTGCACCTTTATCGTTATACAGATGATGGTGGCAAGGAAAAAGCAATTGACCACTCCTTGTATCGACTTTTGCATGATGAACCGAATCCTGAGATGAGTTCTTTTGTGTTTAGAGAAACATTGATGACTCATCTTTTATTATGGGGGAATTGCTATGCGCAGATTATTCGCAATGGCAAAGGTGAAGTTGTAGGACTCTACCCCTTGATGCCAAATCGGATGTCAGTTCATCGAGATGAGAGTGGGCAGCTCTATTACTTATATACCAGAGGTGCAGATGATGTGAATAGTACGAAGGGTATGACAGTAAAACTTAGTACCTCCGATGTACTTCATATTCCCGGACTCGGGTTTGATGGACTGGTTGGCTACTCCCCGATTGCGATGGCTAAAAATGCGATTGGTCTAGCCATTGCAACAGAGGAATATGGAGCCAAGTTCTTTGCTAACGGTGCTGCTCCAAGTGGTGTGCTTGAACATCCAGGAACGATTAAAGAACCTGGGAAAGTAAGAGAGGCTTGGCAGTCACAATTTGGTGGCAGTGCCAATTCCAATAAAATAGCCGTGCTTGAAGAAGGGATGAAATATACACCGATTTCTATCTCACCAGAACAAGCACAATTCCTTGAAACAAGGAAATTTCAAATCAATGAAATTGCTCGGATTTTCAGAGTCCCTCCTCACATGGTAGGCGACCTTGAAAAATCGAGCTTTTCAAATATTGAGCAACAATCCCTTGAGTTTGTGAAATACACCTTAGACCCGTGGGTAGTGCGTTGGGAGCAAACCCTAGCACGCACCCTTTTTACACCGGAAGAAAAGAAAAAATACTTCTTTAGATTCAATGTAGAAGGTCTGCTTAGAGGGGATTATGTTAGTCGCATGAGCGG
>DGYW01000007.1:2213-2936 GCA_002396805.1 Firmicutes bacterium UBA4996
GGTGCATTCGCAAATACAAACGAGGATGGAAAGGAGGAAGACTTGGATGAAGAACAAGATATTTTGGCGATGGAAGAACCAAGCAAGCGAACAAGAAGAACGAGTTCTTGAGCTTTATGGAACAATCGCTGAAGAAAGCTGGTTTGATGATGATGTGACCCCGCAGATGTTTAGAAATGAACTCTTTAGCGAAAAAGGACCCATCACCTTATGGATTAACTCACCGGGTGGAGATTGCATTGCCGCAAGTCAGATTTATACCATGTTGATGGATTATCCAGATGAGGTCACCGTCAAGATTGATGGGGTTGCAGCATCAGCTGCTTCTGTCATTGCCATGGCAGGAACAAAGGTATTGATGGCTCCGACAGCACTCATGATGATTCATAACCCGGCAACCATCACGATGGGCGATCATGAAGACATGAAACGAGCGATTGAGATGTTAGATGAGGTGAAAGAAAGCATTATTAATGCCTATGAGATTAAGACTGGAGTATCTCGCATCAAACTATCTCATCTGATGGATGCTGAAACCTGGATGAATGCCAACAAAGCGATTGAACTTGGCTTTGCAGACGATGTGCTAAAGGATGAGAAACAATCCGAACCCACTTTTTCTGCCTATGCGTTTTCTAGAAAAGCAGTGGCAACTAACCTACTTAACAAAATGGCAGAAAAGAATAAACCAATTCAGGCGGAGGAATCTGCCAAACCCCAAGG
>DGYW01000007.1:3217-3494 GCA_002396805.1 Firmicutes bacterium UBA4996
CATAAAACCAAGAATGGCACATTATCCGCAGAAGATGATAAAACCTACAAAACCATGGAAGATGAGATCACTGAACTCACAAATGAAATCCATCGTATGGAAAGACGTGAGGAGATTGAGGCGGAACTTGAAAAGCCTGTCAGCAAACCAATCATTGAGAAACCGATGAATGGTCGACTGGATAACAGTGAAATTAAAACTGGCCGAGCAGCTGATTCTTATAAGACAGCAATGCTTTCAGCTCTTCGTTCAAACTTCCGTAATGTATCCAATGTCC
>DGYW01000012.1:0-492 GCA_002396805.1 Firmicutes bacterium UBA4996
GGCCAAAAATCCTTGTACCTAATGAACATGTCTCGATATTTGGACTTCTCTTTTTTAGCTTTAAAATCCTGGAAATAACTAGATTGGCGAGATATATGATTAATCATAAAATCCACCATTAGATCAAACTCGGCTCCCAGCTCGACAATATCCTCATATGTGCCAAAAGTAGGATCCACTGCGCGATAATCAATAGGTGCAAACCCTCGATCGGCCGAACTGGGATAAAACGGCAGGATATGAACGCCTCCCACAACTCCCCGTAGATGTTTCTCTAAAAGGTATTTCAATTCTTGCAGATTCTTTCCTAGACTGTCAGAATAAGTAATCAGCATAATTTGATTACGTACTGTCAATTCTAGCACCTCCTTTGGTAGTTTAAAAACTTGATGGGCACTAAGTGCTGTTTTCTAATGAGATGTTTACAATCATAGTATAGATAATCAAATAATTTATGTCAACCGGTTAACATAAATGGATGTATTTTTCCTT
>DGYW01000012.1:785-4429 GCA_002396805.1 Firmicutes bacterium UBA4996
CGCGATGGGCTGTCTTATGGTGGTAATCTGCGGAGAAACTAGAGACGCTATGGACACATCGTCATAACCGATGATTTTCATATCATGAGGTACCCGCTTTCCTAACTTGCTGCATACCTTCATAGCTGCTATGGCCATGATATCACTATTGAGAAACAGTCCATCAATATCGGGATGTTGGACAAGGAGATCTGTCAGGAGTTCTTCATACTTACTCACTTCAAATACGTTGATGTCAGTCTCTACAGTAAAATAAGGTATCTTTTTTTCTTCAGCCACATCCATAAAAGCCAGATGTCTCTGATTGGCCAGCATATCCAGGTTTAAGCTGCCGCACATGTGGGCAATCTTCTTGCAGCCACGCTTTAATAGCAGTTCGACGGCTAATTTCCCTCCTTGGTAGTTGTCCGATGTAACATAGGGAATTCGGCTGGAAATAAGGCGATCAAAGGCCACTACTGGCAGATTTAGCTTTTTATACTCCTCAACATCCAACGTATGGCTGGCCATGATGATACCATCTACTTGGTTGCGTCTTAACATCCAGATGTACTCCTGCTCTTTAGATGCGTCTAGCTGTGAATTACAGATGAGCACTTTATATCCGCGAGAATACGCATAGGTCTCTAGGTAGGATGTAAGTTCTCCAAAGAAAGGATGGGCCACTGTGGGCACAATCAAACCGATAATGTCGGATTTTTTACGAAACAGAGAACGAGCGACTTCATTGGGCTGGTAGTCAAGCTCTTCCATGGCTTTATAGACCTTCTTGCGTGTAGCTTCACTTATATAACCCCGGTTATTAAGAACCCGGGAAACGGTTGTAACAGAAACACCCGCCCTTTCGGCCACATCTTTGATGGTTGGCATTGTCATCACCTATTTCTCATCCATCTAATCGAGTAGATTCAGTCCCTATTGTATCACAAATTTAATATTACGTAAAAATAGAGAATTCTATCTAACTAAATTTGTTCCTCTATGTGGCCAACCATCATGACAAAAATCTGGTCAAATACCGTGGCTAAAGACACATGTCTATTCTTTTCCATAAGAATCAAAATCGTAAGGACTCAATCTTGGTTTCACTTTGATTTATGGTGATGTCATACTCACTCCCACCCATAACCACAGAAAACCGCAGACCACGAATGGAACGGGGCAGTTTCGGATTAACCAGGGGTCTTCCGTCCTTTCCTTGACGAAGCCCCGCCATACCTAATACTAAGGCCTGCCAACTCGCCCCTAGAGCTGCCATATGGATTCCTTCATGGTGCGTGTTCTCCATGATGTTGTAAAGATCCAAAAAGACGCTCTTTTGGAAATAGTCCCAAGCCACATCCTCATATCCCAAATCCGCTGCTAACTGGGCGTGAGTTCCGAAGGATAGGGAGGAATCATGTAGAGTTAAGGGCTCGTAATAAGACCAGATGTTTTGCTTTATCTTGGTGGAAAAACGGTCTGGATACAAGGTCATTAAAAGCACCAGATCCGCCTGCTTTATCACCTTGTAACGCTGCAAACGATCATAAGGAATTGTCCGATATAACGCTGTGGCTCCAAGCTTATGCGCGGAAATATCCAAAGGTTCCATACGCTCGAATAGCTCATCTTGTAGCAGAAGACCCCGCTCTTGATCGTATAGAATGATAATCTTGTCCGCAACTTCCTCGAATTCCTCCAATTCCTGTGCGGTGACTTTTAATCTAGCTTGCAGGACAGCCCAATCCTCAGCTCGTTGCCGCACGAACTTGACGGCACGAACGGCGCTTAACAGGTTTTCCCGAACCAAGTAATTAGTGTAGGTATTGTTAGTGGTAACCCCGCAGTACTCATCGGGGCCCTTTACAAACAAAAGATTGTAGCAATCGGCTTCCTCGTTATAGGTGAGGCGACTCACCCAATAGCGGGCTGTCTCCACTAACATCTCGGTCCCATAGTGCACAAGAAAATCTTGATCGTCTGTAATACGAACATATTCTTGGACCGCGTGGGCCACATCGGCTGTAATGTGCACCTCACAACAGCCCGTATCCCAGGTTTCACATTGCTCGTAGCCGGTATTCGAGGACATCCAAGGATAGCGTGCTCCTTTTAGCCCGAGGGACTTAGCACCCTCCCGAGCACTTGTTAGCATATGATAACGATATAGAAGGAGATTTTTGGCAGCTTCAGGACGAGTGTACAAGAAAAATGGAAGCATGAAGATTTCGGTGTCCCAAAAATAGTTACCCTTGTATCTGCCATGCATTAAACCTCGAGCTCCTATACTCACATAAGGGTCTGTGCCTGCATTATTTTGCAGAAGCTGAAAGATATTATAGCGGACAGCACCCTGTAATTCCGGATCCCCATCCAGTTCAATATCGCAGGATTCCCACAGCTCGCCCCAGGCTTGTGTACTCTCCTTGAGTACTCCAGTGAATCCCAACCCAGCCAACAGGTCAGCTAACTGTATTGCTTCAGCCAAGTGATCTTGGATCTGATCCCGATAACAATAGGTAGCAATTGTCTTCGTAACAACCAACGCATCGCCTTGGGGAATGATCCCTTCTATACGGACAGCTGTGTAGGAATCGGCTACTATCCCAGTTGTGGCCATAGGTAAGTTAGTCATGACGCGATATGCTTGATAGACACGTCTTTTGGATGGCGTACTTTCCATAACCAAGGTTCCCCCAACCTGGTTAGCCTGGCAGATGACAGGGGTTAACAGGCGCTTACACTGTGTGTCCTCGGTCAATTGATCGTCAGAAATTGGTAGGTTTGTCACATCGCCGTCAAGGCCAGTTTCAAGTATGATGCGTAAATCTCCATTTAAAGGCTTTATTTCCACTTCCAAGGCGGATGCATGTTTATTGTGCATACTGACAATGCGGCGGGACAATAAGCTAAAACGTTCTCCACTCTCCATTTGCCAAACAGCCTTTCTTGTCAGAAGACCCGTCCGCAAGTCCAAGGTTGCAGAGGCGGAGATTTCTTGGCAAGGCATTCCAAAACGCAACGAAAACAGATCAGGCGCATTGACCATATCGGTAATTCCTGGCTTGATATACTCAAAAAAACCTGCAAGAAAGACGCTCCGATCGAAACTGTTTTCTCTAGCCCCCGCAGGATCAAAGCCTCGCACTCCTAGATAACCATTGCCTTGGGACAAAATACTCTCATAAAAGGGGTATTGTCCCACATCCATGCCTGTTATCTCCAAGCTCCACGGAAGAACCTTCAATTGTTCACTCTTCATTGCCCAGCGTCCTTTCTTTTCGCAAAGCTTCGGCCAATGCGAAAGCTAAAAATCCAGCGCAAGTCGCAAAAGCCGCCCCAGTCATACATTCGCCCGTCTCCTCATGGACGCTTTCGCAGGCAATACCGTTATCTAGGTTTGTTCGCGATAGATGGAGTAGCGCGGTTTCCCTATTAGAACTTAAAAGACTATTGCAGATGGATAAGACCCAAGGGTGAGGAGCATGCTCACAACCGATCTCGGCAATGGGCTTCCCACTAAAGGAGTAGCGGTAGTCAGGGTCCCTAATCATCTCCACCGTATTACGATAAACTTCATTCTCATAAGTACAGAATCCATACCAAGGTAGCAACATCAGGCTTCCAGGCGGTTCATCGTATATATCCCAATTACCCATCAG
>DGYW01000012.1:4615-7721 GCA_002396805.1 Firmicutes bacterium UBA4996
ACCCATTAGATCAACAGACCAAGCAAAGACGAGTTTACCACCATGTTCTTTAACGCAATGGGTAGTAATGGCTTCTTTCACCGCCGCCGCTTCTTGGGCTAGATCCAGGCCAAATAGTTCACTTAAGTCAGTTAGCATTCTCCAGACCAACATGTTGTCGTAGGTGAGGTACTTATACACGTGCATGTCGTCTGTTGGCTGCAAAAAGGTCTCATAAAGGTGAATCGAGGGATGCTTTTTGCTTCTAAGGATAGTCAAAATGCGGTCTACACCTTTGCGCACATATTGCTCTGCCAGAATGGTCCGATCCCCTGAAATGTCCACATAGCGCTTAAGGGCGATGATTGGTGCACACAACTCATCTAGCTCGAAGCCCGGTTCTAGAACAGTGCCATCAATGTACCGGCTGTGAATACCTACATTTTTGATCTGTCGCGTAAAGACGTAAGTAAGAATCTCTCGAGCATAGGCCTGATCAACCATAATGATCGAGGGGAAACTCCAAAGTAAAGAATCACGATCCCAATAGGCAGCCGAAACATAATAGCGTGGACTACGGGAGGTCACGCAGCAAAATTCCTCCGTGTCTAGTGTGATACCGGTGGCAAAGAAAAAGTTGAAAAACAAATTGAGATTGAGTAGTTCCCGTAGATGCTCATCTCCTTCTTGGATAATCCTGGCGGACAACCATTGCCTTGTCTTCTCATATTCAGAGGCGAACCCTTGACGGCTCATTTCCTTGGCACTAGTGGCTGCGGCCACTTCCTCATAGCCAAGTCCCCAGAAAAAGTCTGTGGTGTCTTCCCCGTGGTGTTCTAGATTGATGGTCTTATGCAAATCGAAAGAAATGTTATTGTGCTCATCAGTGCAAAATTCCCATTCTATTTGGGAATCACACAACGGAGCGAAAGCAAAAAGGGGAAGACCAGCCCGCAGATCCATGACGAAAGCATGGTTCCAACCACTTGTGTAAGCAAATTTTTCACCCCGAATGGGCTTGGCCTCGTTAATCTCCACCAGGGTCTCACCAAAATAACCCTCTAAACCATAAGTGATCGTGGCCGCTTGCGAAGATTTTACGGCGAGTTGATAGACAAACCCCCGTTCTCCAAGTGGTGTGAGCAGACATCCACTTATTTCCACTGGCCCCGCTTGGGCAGTAAAATGGGGAATCCAATAATCAACACGGGACCACCTAAAATCTGTTAGAGGCACTTCCTGACCATCTACAACCACCTTCGGGCGCAATAGAGGTGTAGTTGCGTTCCCTGTAATATGGATCAAACCTTTGGCGCCCATGTGCAGAAATGTAATTCCTTCCACGCCACCGTTTGTTGTGTTGATCGTTGGCAAAGAAACATACTCGTTACCGGTTACAAAATAGCCACTCATCCCGTTCCCTCCATCTAAAAAGCTTCCGCAAGAATCATTGTCAACAACTATGTAGCAATAGTTACTTGGTAATTAACAAAGCCCCTCCCAAAATCCGAAGAGGGGCTCTATGATCAGTACTTAATGTCTTAGAGCGTAATGCGAGCCTCCAACTCTCTTTGCGCTGCATCCAAGGCTTCCTGGGGAGTCACAAAGCCATCCCGGGCATCGGAAAGGTGACGACCAAGAATATCGGACAATTCTCCAAACTGTTCGATGACTGGAGGTGTCACCAGGTATTGGAGGGATTCAAAAATAACGGATTTGCTTTGTGGTGGGGTGGTAGCTGCGTATAGGTCCAGAATCTCTTGATGGGTAACTGCTGGAAGCTCCCACCCAGCCTTTACCCTAATCTCAGCAGCTTCCTTACTGGCTGACAAAAACTTAATCCATTCAAAAGCTGCATCGGCCTTTTTGGTGTTCTTGTTGATTACCAAACCGTTGGCAAAGAAATGCGTGGCCTTAGTTATGTTTCCAGGCTCTACCGCGATATCCCACTCGAAATCGCAGTTTTCTGTCATATAGGGAAACGCCCAGCTACCCGTAACCAACATCCCCAACCGACCGGCTGCAAACAAATCCCAATCTCCCATGCCTGATAGTTGCTCTTCTGTAGGCATGACATTATGCTTTTGGACACGATCCACCATGTATTGAAGAGTTGCTACGTTCTGAGGTGTGTTCACTGTGAACTTCGTTTTGTCTTCATTGAAAAGGCTACCACCATTTTGCCTAACCACCTTGTAAAACTCGTGGAACTGAATGGGCTGGAAGATCCCAAAAATGTCATCATCTAAAGCGCGGATTTTTTGGGCCGCGTCTAGTTGATCGTTCCAAGTCCACTCGACGGTTGGATAGGCAACATTGGCCCGATCAAACAGTTCTTTGTTGTACAAGACAATTACATTAGAGAAACTAAAGGGTAACCCATATTGTTTCCCATCACTTGTGAAGGCGGCAAGTGCACTTGAATCTGAAGCCGAAGTATCAAAACCAGATTTTTCAATGAGCCCATCCAGAGGCTGAATCGTCCCCTTTATGGCGTAGGCTGCAAAATTCTCGAAGTTCAGTTCAAAAGCATCAGGTGCGGTACCTGCAACAACACTAGTCATCAACCGCACAAAATACTCACCGTACCCCACCGTTTGAATATTAACCTTGATATTCGGGTTTTGAGCTTGGAAAATTTCACGCATTTTTTCTAGATGAACTTCATTCTCACCGCTTGAGGAAAAGTTGAGAAAGTCAATTGTAACCACCTGAGCATGAACCGTAAATGTCAGACAAAGAACCAGCAAGAGCGACGTTACCAAGAAACCTCTTAAGTTTTTCATCAATCTTCACTCCACTTCTTTGTTTTCATAGCCCTACCTCTTTACCATAAGTTTTTAGCCTTTTATCCCCCCTATACTTAAGCCTTGTTCAAAGTGCTTTTGAGCCAGAAAATAGAGAACCAAGATTGGAACCATGGAGATGAGCCCACCGGCCATCAATAGATTGTACTGGTTGCCGTATTGAGTGTTAAGCAGACCCAACCCAACGGGCAAGGTCATCTTTGCCCGATCAGTCAAAACAATTAAAGGCCATAGATAATCATTCCAGGTACCCATAAAGGTAATGACCGAAAGGGCTGCCAGAATGGGCTTACTCAAGGGAACGATGATGCGCCAAAAAA
>DGYW01000067.1 GCA_002396805.1 Firmicutes bacterium UBA4996
CCCCTGATCATTGATGGAGAAGAAATTCGCACAGGAGAAACGGGCAAATGTGTGATGCCCCACAACCATAACCATGTCCTGGGGCACTTTCATCAAGCCGGAAAAGCTGAAGTGGATCAGGCCATTAAAGCATCTCTTAAGGCGCGACATGCATGGGCTAATCTACCGTGGGAAGAACGTGCTGCAGTGTTTATGAAGGCTGCAGAGATCCTCAGCCACGAACAGCGTTTTGTCCTAAATGCCGCAACCATGCTTGGCATTAGTAAAACTCCCATTCAAGCAGAAATTGACTCTGCTTGTGAGCTAATTGACTTTTGGCGCTTTAATGTCCACTTCATGGAGGAAATTTATCGTCAGCAGCCAAAATCGGTCCCCTTGAGTTGGAATCGAGTAGAACATCGAGGGTTAGAAGGTTTTGTCTTCGCTGTCACCCCCTTTAACTTCACGGCCATTGCTGGCAACCTTCCAACTGCTCCAGCAATGATGGGCAACACAGTGGTATGGAAACCCGCTTCTTCCGCGGTTTACCCCGCCTATCATGTGATGAAGATCCTGGAAAAGGCCGGTCTGCCACCTGGAGTAATAAACTTTGTGCCCGGTCCTGGCCGACTTGTGGGCGATGAAGTATTAGGCCATCCATCCCTAGCCGGAATTCATTTTACGGGTAGTACTGGAGTGTTCCAAAATATGTGGAAATCCGTGGGCAATAACATCCACCACTACCATACCTATCCCCGCATTGTAGGAGAAACAGGTGGCAAGGATTTCATCTTTGCCCATGCCAGCGCGGATGTTCAGGCCTTAAGTGTAGCGTTGGTTCGTGGCGCTTTCGAATATCAGGGGCAGAAATGCTCTGCAGCTTCGAGAGCCTATATCCCTCGCAGTATCTGGCCACAAGTTAAAGACCAGATTGTGGATATGACTGCAGAACTAAAGGTAGGTGATGTCTCCGACTTCACCAATTTTATGGGAGCGGTTATCGATCAAAAGGCCTTTGATAACATCAAGTCCTATATTGATTACGCCAAGAGCTCCAGTGAGGCCGAGATCTTAGCCGGCGGCAACTACGACGACTCGGTCGGTTACTTCATTGACCCTACCATTGTGGAGACTACTAATCCAAAGTTTAAACTCATGGAAGAAGAGATCTTTGGACCCGTCTTAACCATCTATGTTTACGAGGATCGTGATTTGGCTCAAACACTAGAACTGTGTAACACTACTTCACCCTATGGGTTAACAGGTGCAATCTTCGCTCAGGATCGTCAAGTCATTGTACAGATGTCCCAAGCCCTCAGAGAAGCGGCGGGCAATTTCTACGTTAATGACAAGCCAACCGGTGCCGTTGTGGGACAACAACCCTTTGGTGGCGCGCGTGCATCTGGAACAAATGATAAGGCCGGAAGCCTCATCAATCTGCAGAGATGGGTTTCTCAAAGAACAATTAAGGAGAACCTATTGCCTCCACTTGATTATCGTTATCCCCATTTAGAAGAAAAATAGACTAACAAACCCAAAAGGCCTGTTTCCTCCGGAAATGGGCCTTCTCTTATTCACAAGGCGACTGCTAACTTCCTTAATGTTAGTGAAGGATTTAGCAATCCGTTCCGGAATAGGTTACATGTAGCTTATTGAGGGTGGTGAAAAAGATTGTTCAAGATTGGTATGCGCACCATTAAGACTGCCATAGCCGTAGCGGTGTGCATCTTGGTACTAGGTCTTTTTGGTGTCAAACAACCGTTTTTCGCCTGTATGACAGCGGTTTTTACCATGCAGGGCAATGTTGCCACCTCCTTTAGGGCCGGCCTAGATCGCTTCTCAGGGACAGTAGCCGGTGCTATTACAGGTACGACGTTCGCCACCCTTTGTGCCTTTTTGCCTATGGATCATCTGCTAATTAGAGCGATAGTCATTCCGTTGGGTGCCATGTTAGTGATTCACGTTTTGAACTTGCTACATTGGAGGGATTCTATCTTTGTGGCTTGCATTGTCTACTTTGCCCTCATGATGAAGGTTGACCAAGTTTCAGTACCCATGTACGCCGTCTCTCGTACTCTCCTAACGGGCTTTGGGGCTATCGTAGCTCTATTAGTCAACCGTTTTGTCTATCCGCCTGAAAAAGTCGAGAGTCGGGACTTAGTCGGCCTAATGAGTCAAAACTAATGATTACAAGAAAGGCGGAGCATTGATGTTATTTGGAGCAAACACCATGACTTTCTATGATCGGCCAATTCTAGAAGCAATTGAAGTCATTGCCCGTTGTGGTTTTGATTGTGTAGAGATCTGGGTTGATCATGCCTGGGATGAACAAAAGGGGGCCAAGTCCGAAGTTATGGGCGCAACTATAGCCCAATACGGTCTGGAAACAACCGTCCATTGCCCAATTATGGACATTAATATCACCAGTCCCAATAAGGGCATTAGGGCGGAATCTTTAAGGCAGACCTTTCGAGCCATTGATCTTGCTCGGGACCTAGAATCAAGGTTAATTGTGATGCACCCAGGCCATATGTTTTCTAGCCGCGAACCCTTTGCTATACACTGGGTCTATCAAGTTGACTCCATCCAGAAGATCCTAAGCTACGCCCAAGAACAAGGAGTAATGGTGGCACTGGAAAACATGGATAGTAACAAAGACACAGTCTCTGTGAAGGATTGGGCTGATCTCCAGCGACTTTTTGCTGACTGCAGGAGTATGGAGAAACTGGTCACCTTAGATACAACCCATTTACGAGAAACTGAACAGGTGCTCTCCTTTATCGCCCAGGCCCGCTCCAACATTGTCCATCTTCATCTTAGTGATGGCACAATCAATCAGATGCATTTGCCCTTAGGTGAAGGGAATCTCAATCTAAGTGCGATAGCTCAAGCCCTAGGCAAAATTGGTTACACGGGGGTATGCTCACTAGAGTGCTTTATTCCTAACGATGAGTACATGCTCCAACAGGAATTATTTAAGGCTAGAGACTTATTTAAATAAAAAGAGCGTGCCACAATCAGCACGCCCGTTTAGTGTTCTTGCTAACCTAGCGCCGATTACCTGTAGTTACATCGAAGGCTACAGCCAGGACAAAGATTAAGCCTTTTACAACATATTGGAAGGAAATGTCCACACCTAGCAGATTCATACCATTGGTCAATGACATGATCACTAAGGCCCCAATAATGGTATTGGTCACCCGACCTACTCCACCACTAACCGAAACACCGCCAATGTAACTGGAGGCAATGGCATCCAGCTCAAACCCAACACCCGCGGTCGGGGTGGCGGAAGCCAACCTTGAAGTGTAGAGTATTCCTGCCAGAGCTGCTAAAAGGCCCATGGAAGCGAATACCAAGAAAGTAACCTGGTTCACCTTGATTCCCGAAAGTTCAGCAGCCTCAGTATTACCACCGATTGCGTAAATATGGCGTCCAAAGCGAGTTTTGGTCAAGATAAAGTTGTAGATAACCAAAACAATAGTGACAATAACTGCAGTCCAAGGTAGACCTCGGTATGAAGCCATAATCCAGGTTGTTGCCATGATTAAAGCCGCAAGAGATACCAGTTTTGTTACGAAGATCACGCTTGAAGTGGTCTTAAAATTATATCTTTGCAGAGTACGCCTGCTTTTTGCCTGAGTATAAATTGTGGCCACAACCAAGAAGATTCCGATGAGCAAAGTTAAGAGATGAAAATCAAAATGTGCTCCCCAAGGTAGATCTGGAATGTATCCGTTGGAAAGCTGCAAAAAGGTTCTGTTCCGCACGATAATGGTTCCGGTCCCAGCTGTAACCAAGGACAACAGCCCACGAAAAATAAACATGCCAGCAAGAGTCGTAACAAAGGCAGGAACCTTGATCTTGGTTACCAAGAAGCCTTGGTAAACCCCCACAAGCACCCCGCAGGCCAAAACAGTGGGAATCACTAACCAGACGTTCCAACCTTTCATTAACAAAATGGCTGCTATTGCCCCCGTAAAACCCGCTACAAATCCCACAGAAAGGTCAATATGCTTAATTATCAAAATCAAAGTCATGCCAATGGCCAAAACGGCCACATAGCCAGTTTGATTCACTAAATTAATCAGATTTCGGGAAGAAAGAAACAAACCTTTCGTGGCTACGGTGAAAATGACAAATATCACTACTAAAGCAATATACATGGCATAATCACGAATGTTGCCCAGTAATAATGCTTTTACCTCGGAACCTAGACTCTCTGTCTGAACCATCGGTTTTACCCGTTCCGTTTTCATCCCGCTACTCCCTCCCCTATCTTGGTTGCCATGGCCATGATTTGTTCTTCAGTCGCTTCCTCAGCGGTCAATTCACCCGTTATTGTGCCTTCTGACATAATATAGAGGCGGTCACTCATACCCAGTACCTCTAGCAGTTCACTGGAAATCATGATGATGCTCATTCCCTGCTCAACGAGTTTGTTCATCAATGTATAAATCTCGAACTTCGCTCCCACATCAATACCCCTTGTGGGTTCATCCAGAATCAACAGACTAGGCTCCGCGAATAACCACTTTGCCAACGAGGATTTTTGTTGATTGCCCCCTGAAAGGGTACCCACGGTAGTCTGTACACTCGGGGCGCGAATGTCTAAAGACTCCTTATATTCAGTGGCCATGACAATTTCTTCATGTTCGTTTACTACTAACCCATGCAGTAACTTGTGTAAGGCGGGCAGAGAAACATTAAACTTGACATCTTGGATTAAAATAAGGCCATTCGCCTTGCGATCCTCAGTTACATAGGCCATTCCGTGTTCTATAGCCTCCGCAGGATGCCTGAACTGCACCTTGTTGCCCTTAAGATACATCTCCCCACCGGTAATATCATAGCCAGGCACATTACCAAACAGACTGAGGGCAAGTTCGGTCCGACCCGCTCCCATGAGGCCCGCTAAGGCCACTATTTCTCCCTTACGCACCTGCAAATTCACACTGTGCAAGATTTCTCTTCTGCTCTGCCGATCCGTAACACTCCAATTTTTTAGTTCAAAAACAACTTCGCCAGGTTCTAAGCCTTCTCGTTTAGGATAAATATTTTCGATTTCCCGTCCCACCATATGACGAATTATTTCCTGTTCACTGATTTTTCGTTCCTGAGCATCTAAAGAGCAAACCACCCTACCATCGCGTAATACTGTAATGGTATCAGCAATCGAGACAATCTCCTTAAGTTTATGGGAAATCATGATACTCGTGACACCTTGCTCCTTGAGCTCGCGCAAAAGGTTAAGTAGGTTTGTGCTATCATCCTCATTTAGGGCAGCTGTAGGTTCGTCCAAGATTAAAAGACGCACATCCTTAGATAAGGCCTTGGCGATCTCCACTAGTTGCCTCTGCCCCACCCCGAGATCCTTTATTTTAACTGTTGGATCCACTTGGAGGCCAACACGCTGTAGAATCTTACTAGCCTGCACAATGGTCTCATTCCAATTAATGACTAAACCATTCATTATTTCGTTACCCACAAAAATATTCTCATAGACTGGTAACTCAGGAAACAATGCTAATTCCTGATAAATAATGGCGATACCCTGCCTTTCACTGTCAGAAATATGCCGAAATTGCTGAGTTTCACCATTAAGGACAATCTCCCCCGCATAAGTTCCCCACGGATATACCCCGGAGAGGACCTTCATCAGCGTTGATTTCCCAGCTCCATTTTCACCTACCAAGCAATGGATCTCACCCCGTCGAACCTTAAAGCACACTTCGTCCAAGGCTTTTACACCCGGGAACTCCTTGGTAATATTCTTCATTTCCAGTATATAGTCACTCAATTAGCTAGCCCTCCCCTCTACGTTTGTGAAGGCCGACCCGAGATCCGAGTCGGCCTAGTTTCACCAAATCTTAGAGACCAGTAAAGTCCCCTGCGCTATAATATCCCGAGTCAATTAACACAGCTTTGACATTATCTCTGGTAACAATCACAACCGGCGATTGTTTAGCAGGTACCTGAATCATGGTATTGTCATAGAAAGTGTCTGTGGCAGGTTCTTTGCCCTGAAGAATATCGATGGCCATGTTCATCGCGTCAGAAGCTAGAGTCCGAGTGTCCTTAAAGACGGTCATGCTTTGACGACCATCAATGATGTACTGAACAGAAGCTTTTTCAGCGTCTTGACCAGTAATGAAATACTTGCTCACATCAGTATCTGCTGCGAATACGTCAGCAATCGAGCGAGAGGTACCATCGTTGGGGGCCAAGATGTAAACTTGACCCTTATCGGCTGCACCTACCGAAGTGAGGTGAGCTTCAGCCTTAGACTTGGCCACATTCATATCCCAGTCAGTTGTAATTTCGCCAATAATGGCCGCTTGTTGTTCTCTAGTGAGATTTTTAGTATCTTTAAGGGCTAAAGCCTGGGCGGAGTTCTTAATTACGAACGTGCCATCAGCAATCTTAGGTTGCAGAATGTTCCATGCACCTTGGAAGAACAAGAAAGCGTTATTGTCGGTGAGGGCTCCGGCATAGAGGTAAAGAGGATTACCAGCACCAGTAGCATTTTTTACTAAGTATTCACCCATGGCTTCACCAACGGAAACACTATCAAAGGTTACATAGTAATCAAGCGCATCGGTGCCTGTAATCAGCCGGTCATAAGAAATTACCGTGATCCCTTCAGCTTTCGCATTTTCCACTGCGATTCCAGCTGCGGCCGCGTCGTGAGCACAAATGATAATCACTTTGGCGCCTTTGGCAATCAAGGTTTCCACATTGGTTTTTTCTGCAGCAGAAGAACCTTGGCTAAAGAGTACTTCTACAGAGTAAGGCGTTGCCTTGATGACATCTTCGAAACGGGCGCGATCTTGCAGCCAACGCGGTTCATCCTTGGTGGGCAGTACAATTCCTACGTCTACACCTGCTGCAAACGACACAGCGAAATTCATCAACAAAATAGAGACAGCCAGTACCAGCACAACAAATCTCTTCATGATTCTGTTGCCACCCTTCCCTTTTTTCGTATTGTTAACCCCAATTGAGGTTACACCTTCATTATAAGGGTTAACCCAAGTTGTCTCCATTTAATATATTTCTTTTTGTTTTAATATATTTCCTGGTTCACAATACATCTTGTCGTTCTTGGCAACTATCTCTGTATTCCGTGGGGCTACAACCCACCGTACGCTTGAACCAAGAGCTGAAGTAATAAGCGTCACTGAAGCCTAAAAAGTCAGCGATTTCATAAACTCTGTAATCCGTTGCCTTTAGTAACTCCTTGGCCTTTTGTTCCTTGAGTCCATTCACATAATCAGAGAAATTCTCACCTACGTAACTCAGGAAAAGTTTGCTGAGCTGTGAAGGGCTCATATTAAGCTGATTAGCCAGTGCGTGCAAGGTTACCCCGGAACGATAATTTTGATCGACATAGTTTTTCATGGTTTTGATCAATTGCTCACTATCCCCTTCTGGTCGGGATTTAATCAGTTCATTAATATCCAAAAGAAAACTTGCTACCCAGTGTTTCAAATCCGCTAAATCGCCTTGAGAAGTTGTGGGCAAATGCTTAGACATGATATTGACTACCTGCTCCAATTCAAAACCCAAATCTTTCACAGTGGTCAAGGTGGTAATCACAATATCGTTTAGAAGGATATAAACATTCTCCCCATCTCGTTCATAACAGTCAAGGGCTGCATGAAAAAGTTCTATTTCCTTATCAAGTTCTGCAGGAGTCCCTGAGCGGAGAATTTCCGCGAGACGATGGCGAGTGGCATGGTTAGATTGACTCAAAAAGAAGTTAGGATTGGCCAACCACCCAAAGACACCGCTGACTCTTTTCTCCAAGAGCTGCCTAGCTAATTGCTCTCGTTTGGACTCCTGAGCCAACTGCTCTTTCCTAGCTTCAAGCTTAGCCCTTGCCTTCTCCACCACTTCCAATAAGCGCTCAGAACGAAACGGCTTCAAGAGATAGTCTTCTACTCCCAAACGGATGGAAGCCTGGGCCAACTCGAATTCAGCATGACCCGAAATGACGATCACCTTTAACTCCTCGTTGAGAGCCTTGGCTCGCTCCGTAAGCTCGATGCCGTCCATTCCAGGCATGCGAATGTCTGTAACCAAAAGGTCAATTTGTTCACGCTCCATGATTTCTAGTGCCTCTTCACCATCACTAGCTACCACAACCTCATAACCATAGGCAACCCAATCGATATTCTTGGTCACTTTTTCCCTGAGATACTTCTCATCTTCCGCAATTAATAGGCGCCAAGCCACACGGACACCCCCCATAGGCCTAGAGACTCGGATCTTCCTCGATTGCCTTTATTTTTAATATTGCCGTAGTACCCTCGTTCACCACACTCGTTAAGACCACACCGTACTCTTCTCCAAACATTAACTGGGCCCGTTTGTTGACATTTCTTAAACCAAAATACTCCTTTTCATTTCTTAGCTGGCGCACGCCCCTCAGAACTTCGTTCACATCTTGAAGTTTTCCGGGTTCGATGCCTTGGCCGTCATCGTGGATTTCAAAAATGATATCAGAGTTGACCCCGTATACGACTATGGTAATCTTGCCTTGGCGTTGTGACCGCAAAATTCCATGATAGATTGCGTTTTCAACCAAAGGTTGCAAAAGCAACCGCGGGATATAATGTTCTAGGATACGGGGATCCTCAACAATAATCTCATATTGATATTCTTCTCCATGACGAAGTTGCTGAATGAAAAGGTAGTTGCGAACATGTTCTACCTCACTGGCAATGGGCACGATTTCTCTGCCTTTACTTAGGCTGAGGCGGAAAAAGTTACCCAAAGCTTCGATCAAGTAACTAGCCTGAGATGTGTTATTGCTTTCCAGCTGCCCAATAATCAAATCCAGAGTATTGTAAATAAAATGGGGCTTAATTTGATTATCTAAACTTTCCATCTCTAGTTTTCTGAGGAGTTTCTGTTCCTCAACATTTTCACTCATGAGCTCTTGAATCTGGTTAATCATCTTATTAAAACTATGACCTAGCTGGGCGATCTCGTCCTTTCCCCGAGTTTCAATATGGACAGAAAGCTCGCTGTTGGCAGCCCTTTGGGTAAAGTCCTGCAGTTCTTGGATTGGTCGACTTAAGGAATGGGACAAATAAACGGCTAACAGGATGACTCCTAGAAAGATTAGCCCGATTACTAGGAGGGTGAAATTGCTAATTGCGGCCAGCTCTGCCTCTACCTCTTCAGCGTAAGCAACGCTCACTATACTCCAGCCAGTGATCTCCGAATGGGCAGTGGTAAAAAACAGTTCTCGATTATCGCCCCCGTGGACTTTTCCATACTGTCCTTGTTCATAATAGGGACTAATGGTCCCAATTTGTTCGAGATCGGGATGATAGATAACTCGCCCTTGGGGGTCAGCTAAGAAAATAAAACTGTTCTTACCTAATTTCACGTTCGTGATCATGGCCAAGCGTTCTAGGGAAATTCCAGCCACAAAGAAGACTTGATCTGCCCAAGCCGGAGATGGATAAGGTCGCACCATCCAAACCACCTGCTTATTTAAGAAGTTGATTTGAGGTCGTAAGAGAGCTACCCCCCTAGGCAAAATAGCTTCTTGAACTGCTTCATGAAAGGCTTCGTAATCAATGGAATAAAGGCCATAATTGCTCAGACAAGTTCCATTGGAGAAAACCAAACCGATTTCCTCCAACCCTGGCTTAACCCTACTTAGATTATTGAGGTCTTCCCAAATTCGAAAGGTGTATTTACGATTATTGAAGTCGCGACCGTGGGCCAACTTGATAAACTGATCAATGTAAAAGTCCTGTTCTTTGGTGAGCACCGCCTCAATATCTAGAAAGTATTCATCTAAATCCCTCGCCATGCGATTGACTAACTCTAAGGAGTACTCCGTTATTTTTTGGGTTAGGCTACCAAAATAAATCTTATATGAGAACAGACTCATTATGGCTAGAGGCACCAGGGCAATGAGCAAAAACGAAATAATTAATTTGGTCCGAATTGTATGTATTTCCATCTTCCGAGCAAGGCGTGTCCCAAGCCATTCAAAACGAGGTGCGATCACCGTCACCACCCTTCCCATTATTTGACAAGCCAGGGTTTATGGATCTGCAGTAAACGATCTATGTTAGCTTCATTGGCATGTTCGAGTCCTGTTTTGACGAATTCAGGAGGCACCTGTCCAAATCGAATGTAGTTGACCAAGAGCTCAAGACCTAACGACCCCATGGAGGTCATGTCTTGGCCTATAAGATATTGGATTAGGCCTTCTTTCTGTAGCAACAGTGCGTCGTAAAAGAGATCGATTCCCACCGCAATTCCACCTTGCTGTGCCCATTTTTGAAAATTAGGTAGGGCCTCACCGGGAACATAGAAAGGCCAGCCACCAACAAAGAAGATCACATCAACATCTGGGTTGACCAGAACATAGTCTTCTAGAAGAAGAATAGACTTTTCTACCGTATCTTCATTTTCTAAGATAGCTTCAATATTTAAGTTCACTTCTCCCGCAGTAGCCTCTAAAAAGCCGCGGATGCGCTCTTCCAAGTTTAATGCTTCCCGATAGCCTGTCATGATCATGGTATCAAGCTCGTGGTCTTGAAGTTTTCGACTTTTAATTACTTCGACCAAAGCGGTGCCAATCTCCACACCAGCCGCGTAGTTATCAATACCAATATGAAACAAACGACCGCTATCTGGACAATCTGCATCAAAGGTAGCGACTGCAATTCCTGCATCTAAGGCTTCAATAATAACCTGTCGAACGGGCTCTTCATCATTCACACTGGCAATGATGCCATCCACACCACGACGTATTAAGTTCTCGATTATCTCGATTTGAGCTTCCCCATCAAAATCAAAAGGTGCTACCCACTCCAAACGTACATTTAATTCGTAGGCTTTTTTCTGAGCGGCCTCAAAGGCGTCGAGAAAAATCGGATTGCCCAGAGAGCGGGGGAGAAATGCGATGGTGAGATCCTCTGCATAAATCCAGGAACTAAAGAAAACAAGAATAAGGACCACCACAAACAGCGCAAGGATGAGTTGGCGCATAAGTCTAGACATTCCGAGACCTCCAAGACAAACTTAGTATCTTTTTGTACATTCTGCAACATTGTCATAATTTCCTGCGAAAAAAATAACCACCTAGAGTTGGTTTTACCCTTCTAGGTGGTCGTTTTTTATTTCCATATTTTCAAAAGCTCTTCTGACTCCGCCTTTAGTTCAGGATCTCGTCCAATGTCCCTTCTAGCTAATACAGCTTCTAAGACCTTTTTGGCCTCTGTCGAACGATTGTTATGCTGCAAAGCCTTTGCCAACTGTATTTGATATTCAAGGTTATCACCATCTAGCTCAACTGCCTTGTAGGCGTTTTCTAGAGCTAATGCCTTATTGCCGATACTGAGGGGAAAACCCGGTGCTTCTTGGTAGAGCTGACTCAGGGCAAAATAGGCATCGCCGTAGTCTGGGTCCAGCTCCAAAACACGATCTAAAGCGGCTTTCAAGGGCTTAACCATAAACAAACTTTGCATTACGCCTCGGGTTTGTCCAACTCGACCAATGAGGGCAGCCTGCCAATAATGGGCATGGGCAGAGCTATCATCCTGGACCACCGCCCGATCCGCATATTCTTTTCCGGTTTCGAAAATGGCCAGCTTGCTATCTTTAGCACTACGATCCCCCAGATAAAGATAGGCCTTAGCCAAAAGCCACAAGGTATCCGCATCTTCCCCCCGTTTCTCTAGTTGTTTTTCTAACAGCCCAATACTTTCCTGAATTTGTGGAACTCGCTTTGTTACAATTAGCTGGTCAGCCTCGAATAAAACCGAGGACTCAGCAACAACCGATAATCCACTGACTAAAGCTAAACATAGTACAACAAAGCCAATCCCTAACCATCGTCGGTTCACTTTTCTACTCCCTCCGTCTCTTTTTAATCTACTCCGGCGATCCGTTCTCGAGCCAATTGGACATACTCGAGGTTGTTATCGATACCAACATATTTTCTTGAGCTCTCTAATGCAGCCAGGCACGTTGTGCCACTGCCGCAAAAAGGATCAAGGACAATGTCATTTTCAAAAGAGTAGAGTTGAATAAGTCGATAGGGCAGTTCAACAGGAAAAGGTGCTGGATGATTGATTCGCCTAGCTGATTCTGAGTTGAAAGTCCACACACTTTTCGTGTATTCTAAGAATTCGTCTCGGGTGATAGTATTCTTTTTGCCCGCCTTTTTATGGTCCTGCCTACTAAAGGAGTGTTTAGAAAAAATCATGATGTATTCGTGTACATCGCGCAACACGGGATTAGAAGCGGAACGCCAGCTACCCCAGGCACAAGAGCCACCTGCACTAGCACCCTTATCCCAAATAATCTCACCGCGCATTAAAAAACCTAATTGAAGCATGATTTGAGTGATGAGGTGATTAAAGGGTATGTAGGGTTTTCGCCCCACATTAGCTACATTAACACAAGCCCGACCACCCGGAATCAACACACGGTATACCTCTCCCATCACAGCCTGAATTAACTGCAAATACTCATCTAGGGAGAGATTTTCATCATACTCTTTTCCCACATTATAGGGCGGTGAAGTGATCATGAGGTGGACTGAGTTGTCGGGAATAAAATCGAGAGTTCGTGAATCACGGTGGTGAATCTGATTCAAGTGGTCTTGAGGGAAAGTGTTAATCGCCTTCAGATTCACCTGCTGCTCCACTTCTGAAGTATACAGGCGTCGATTATAGAATTCAGAAGCATCATGGCTTTCTCTAAATGGAACCCCAAAGCTACTTGTCTTAGTCCTCACTTTACTCCTCCTCCCTACGCGAAAACCACCCTGGAGAAATTCCCCGCGGGTGGATGCAAGTCTTTTCTTGGATTAGGGAGCCCATTGAATAGCCTCCACATAGGCTTGTGTGATAGATGCAGACTCCATACCAAGTCTAAAAGCCCACGACTCCACACTGTCCCAATCGCCACGCTCATAAGCTAGCATTAGGCTCCATAAATCCCCACAGTTACCGGTGCCACGGAGTAGCATTTCATTAATGTCAGGGGCCAGCTGCAATTCATCCAAAATATCCACTAGTGGTCGCTGCAAAAGCACGTCCAAAAGTGAAAATAAACCACCTAAATACAACTCATCTTTACGATGACTCCATTCGGTATGCTGAGCCAACAATTCTATGAAACGAGCCCGCACTAATGAAGTGGAAATAGGTCCTTCAGGTCTTGAGGTACTCATACGCTGTAGAGCCATGAGCGCAACCCACTTTTTTAGTTCCCTTTCTCCTAGAATCACTAGTGCGTGTTTGACCGAGCTAATGTAATGACGTCTGGCATAGGCGGCTGAGTTAACCAATCTTAACAAGCTATATGTGAAGGACAGGTCTTGAGACACAATGGAAGCTAGTTCATCAAAGTTTAATTCAGGCTCATTGAGTTCTGCTACTAAGGCTAGATAATTCAATTGTAAAGGAGTTATCTCCTTAGAAGCAATCAGTTCGGGACGGCTAAAAAAGTAGCCTTGAAACAGGTCAAAGCCCAGGTCTAAAGCACACCGAAAGTCGTCCCAAGTTTCTACCTTCTCAGCCAACAAGGTCACGTCTCTGCCTCGCAACTCAGAAAGATCGTTCTCCAATTGCTGGCGGTCCGATGCCATAAAGTCGATTTTGACGATATCGGCTAAATCTAAGAGCGGAAGATGCTCTGGGCGATAAACGAAATCATCCAAAACAATGGTGTAACCGGCTACTTTTAACTGCCGACACTTCTCCAAAATTTGCTCGTCAAGTTCCACAGATTCGAGGATTTCAACCACCAAGTGTTCCTTGGGGAACAAGGTAGCTACGCCTTCCTTGAGCAGGTTATCCGAGAAATTTATGAAGGCAGGTTTTCCTGCCGTTATGCTTTCTAGCCCCAAAAACTGGAATGTGCTGAGAATTACTTGGGACGAGGCCTTATCGGGATCTGTTCCTATGTAATGATTTGTGTACCCACTCCGATAAAAGATCTCATAGGCAAAGACATCTTGACTACGGCTGAAGATGGGTTGCCTGGCTAGAAATACGTTAATCAAGTCGGCCTACCTCCCTGCTCGGAGAGTATTCACACCACTTTGATTCTTCGCCCCCGCCTAGCTATTCCCTGCTTAGACAAGGGAAAAAACCTCTGTGGCAGCGTAGTAAGTGATGTGGCGCGATAAAAACCCATACCCACCTACTGGTATGGGTTTTCCACTTTGTAGTATTAGTTCTTCACAGCACCTGCAGTCATCCCTCTAATAAACTGATTAGAGGCTAATAGGAAAATCACGATTACGGGAATAATAGCGATAGTTAAGGACGAAAAGAGCATATCCCACTGATTAACATACTCGCCAAAAAATTTCATTATACCCAGAGGGATCGTAAATTTTGACTCCGTCCGTAAAAAAATTAAAGGGAAAAAGAAGTCGTTCCAGGTACCAATGAAGTTGTAAATGCCCACAGTGGCCAAAGCGGGTCGA
>DGYW01000053.1 GCA_002396805.1 Firmicutes bacterium UBA4996
TAAATGCCTTAAGCTTTTTCAAAGCGTGAATCAATGTAGATTAGATGCTTTGAATGTTTGCCTTTTTTTGCGGCAACGGAATCATCTTATCACATTACCGTCTCGCCGTCAATGCTTCTGCAATGACAAATAGGCGAAATTAAGGAGAAAACTGCCTCCCCCTGATAAATTCGTTGGGGGCGACAGTTTTAAACTATAGCATAAGGCTAAATTGATGTCAACCACTTTTATTCTTCAGATTCTACCTGCTCTACCTCAGGCGCCTCGTCATCCTCTTCCTCTTTACCGACGATATTGGCAATGGCGACAACTCGATCGTTGTCAGTGAGCCGCATCAGGGTTACGCCTTGGGTATTTCTACCTAATTGAGAGATCTCCGCAACTTTCATGCGAATCATAATCCCCTCAACAGACAATAACATTATCTCATTAGATTCATGCACAACCTGAATTCCCACGATAGAACCGGTCTTTTCTGTCTTATTCAAAGTCAAGACACCCTTACCAGCCCGATTAGTTACTCGATATTCGGAAATGGGAGTCCGTTTTCCAAAGCCACGTTCGGTGACCACTAATAAGTCCGCATCATCATTAGCTACACCAAGACCTATCACCTGATCGCCTTCATCTAATCTAATTCCAATTACACCTTGGGCAGAACGACCCATAGGACGAATCTGATCCTCTTCAAAGCGAATAGCTTGGCCTTTTTTGGTCACTAGAACTACTTCTTCTTTCCCATCAGTAAGCTCAATACCCACTAGCTCGTCATCATCTACTAAAGTGATGCAAATTAGTCCACCACTGCGGTTAGTGTCAAATTCACTAAGCACCGTCTTTTTGATAGTCCCGTTGGCGGTGGCCATGGTGAGGTATTGGTCATCCAAATATTCACTAATAGGAATCGTAGCCTGGATTCTTTCGCCAGGTTCAAGGCTGAGTAAGTTAATCACTGCAAAGCCCCTAGCGTTACGGCCAGCTTCAGGAATCTCATGACCACGTAGTCGATACACCCGTCCCTTGTTAGTAAAGAAAAGAACGTAACTATGGGTGCTCGCTACAAATAGCTGCTCCACAAAGTCATCAGCCCGAGTATTCAGGGCCGTGATTCCTCGTCCCCCTCGCCTTTGGGCACGATAGGTATCCACAGGTAAGCGTTTGATATAACCTTGATGGGTCATGGTGACTACGATGTCTTCTTCCGCAATCAGATCCACATCTTCCAAATTACCTACGGACAGACCAATCTTCGTGCGCCTCTCATCTGCAAACTGATCTTTGATTTCAATCAGTTCTTTTTTGATAATCTCGTAAACCAAGTTCATATCCCCTAGAATTGCTTTGAGTCTAGTTATGGTCTTGAGGAGTTCTTGGTATTCTTCTTCGATCTTATCCCGCTCTAAACCGGTTAAGCGACGTAGTTGCATATCCAAAATGGCGACCGCTTGTCGTTCAGTTAAACCGAACCGCTCCATGAGACCTTGTCTAGCTGTCTGATCGTTTTTGGCTGCCCTAATCAAAGCGATAATTTCATCGATATTATCCAAGGCAATCCGATAACCTTCAAGGATATGGGCCCGTTCTTCCGCCCTGCGTAATTCAAAGCGAGTCCGTCGAACAATTACTTCCTTTTGGTGATCCAAATAGTTAGTGAGTACTTCTTTTAGGTTCAATACTTTTGGCTCGTTATTCACTAAGGCTAGCATGATCACACCAAAAGTATCTTCTAATTGGCTGTGCTTGTACAGACGATTGAGCACCACATGAGGATCGGCGTCTCGTCTTACTTCAATCACGATTCGCATACCGGATTTATCAGATTCATCCCGTAAATCCGTAATGCCTTCCACCCTTTTTTCCCGTACTAACTCCGCAATTTTCTCGATTAAACGAGATTTATTTACCTGGTACGGAAGTTCCGTTACGATTATGCGAGTCTTCCCGTTAGACATTTGCTCGATCTGACTCTTAGCACGAACCCGAATCCGTCCCCGCCCAGTTGCATAAGCATCGCGAATGCCTTCTCTCCCTTGGATAATGGCTCCAGTAGGGAAGTCTGGGCCCTTGACATGGGCCATAAGTTCTTTGATGCTCACATCAGGATTATCAATCAATTCAATGAGACCATCAATAACCTCCCCCAAATTATGAGGAGGAATATTTGTGGCCATTCCCACCGCAATTCCTGCAGAACCATTTACTAAAAGATTAGGAAATTTACTGGGTAACACCGAAGGCTGTTCTAAGGTTTCGTCAAAGTTGGGAACAAAATCCACCGTATCTTTATCAATGTCCTTCAACATCTCCATGGCGATCTTAGAAAGTCTAGCCTCCGTATAACGCATGGCAGCAGCTGGATCCCCGTCCACGCTGCCGAAGTTTCCGTGGCCATCCACTAACATATTGCGGTAAGAAAAAGGCTGAGCCATGCGGACCATGGCATCGTAAATAGCTGAGTCGCCATGGGGATGATACTTACCCATGACTTCACCCACAATTCTGGCCGATTTTTTATGAGGTCGGTCAGGACGGTTCCCCAGTTCTAGCATTCCGAATAAAATCCGCCGTTGTACTGGTTTGAGACCGTCTCGTACATCAGGCAAAGCCCGTTCCACAATTACACTCATGGCATAGTTAATATACGATGTCTTCATCTCATCGCTAATTTTAACGGGGATTGTTTTTCCATTATGCAAATTGATACTCAAATAGATCCACCCCTTAGCTAAATGTCTAGATTCGTTACTTCTTTAGCGTGTTCCTCAATGAACTCTCGGCGCGGTTCCACCTTTTCCCCCATTAATGTAGTGAAAATATCATCGGCCAAGATGGCATCTTCAATCTTTAACTGTAATATAGTACGCTTAGCTGGGTCCATTGTGGTTTCCCAGAGCTGATCCGCATTCATTTCACCTAAACCTTTGTAACGTTGAATGGCAATGCCCTGGCGACCAACCCGTTCAATGATTTCATCAAGCTCTTGATCATTAAAACCGTAATAGGATTCCCGACCCTTCCGCACCTGATACAAGGGTGGTAGAGCAATATACACATAACCATGCTCCAAAAGGGGACGCATATAGCGATAGAAGAAGGTCAGCAGTAGCGTACGAATATGGGCACCATCTACGTCCGCGTCTGTCATGATAATGATCTTGTGATAGCGGGCCTTCTCAATCTCAAAATCTTCACCAATTCCTGTTCCAAAAGCCGTGACCATGGCTCGGATTTCAGCATTACTCAAAATCCTATCGAGCCTCGCTTTTTCCACGTTTAAAATTTTACCTCTCAAGGGTAAAATGGCCTGGAAACGACGATCCCTACTTTGCTTGGCAGTTCCACCAGCAGAGTCACCTTCCACGATGAAAAGCTCACACAATTCTGGATCAGTTAAGCTACAATCAGCCAATTTGCCCGGCAAAGAAGAGATCTCCAAGGCACTTTTGCGCCTGGTCAACTCCCTAGCTTTACGGGCGGCTTGTCTAGCCCTAGCAGCCTGCAACCCCTTATCCATAATACGTTTGGCATCGGCGGGATTTTCTTCCAAAAAGACGGCTAATTCTTCACCAACGATAGACTCTACCAAACCACGAACCTCACTATTGCCTAGCTTGGTTTTAGTTTGACCTTCAAATTGAGGATCCGGAATCCGCACACTAATCAAAGCTGTACATCCTTCTCGCACGTCATCGCCTGTGAGGTTTTCATCATTTTGTTTCAAAAAGTTCTTTCGGCGCGCGTAATCATTAATAGTCCGCGTTAGAGCACTACGAAAACCAATTAAATGGGTGCCACCTTCATGGGTGTTAATGTTATTGGCGAAACTAAGCATAGTTTCGGTATAACTGTCGTTATATTGAATTGCTACCTCAACCTCGATATCTTCCTTTTTGGTAGCAAAATAGATCGGATTTTTCATAACTGCCGTTTTATTGCGATTTAAATAATCCACATAGGAAACAATGCCACCTTTATACAAAAAACGGTGGTAGCGTTTGGACCGATGATCACTAAAGGTAATAGTGATTCCCTTATTTAAAAAGGCCAATTCGCGAAGCCGATACACAATGGTATCCGCTTGAAACTCTACTGTTTCAAAGACTGTAGCATCAGGCATGAAACGAATTTGAGTTCCAGATTCCTTGGTTGGTCCCACATCTTGAAGACTTTCTTGGGCCACACCTCGCTGATACCGTTGGGAATAGTGGCGTCCGTTATACCAAACTTCCGCTTGTAGCCATTCGGAAAGGGCGTTTACAACCGCAACACCCACACCATGTAGACCACCCGAGACCTTATAGTGAGCTCCCTCTTGGCCGAACTTACCACCGGCGTGAAGGATCGTTAAAACAGTCTCCAAAGTGGAAATTTTAGTCTTCGAGTGAATCTCCACTGGAATACCGCTGCCATTGTCTCGTACCGAAAGGGACCCATCTTCATGAATTACCACGTCAATCTGGTCACAATAGCCCGCCATGGCTTCGTCAATTGAATTGTCTACTACCTCCACGAACAGATGGTGCAGGCCACTAACATCGGTGTTACCAATGTACATTCCTGGCCGGCGCCTAACCGCCTCAAGACCCTCTAAGACTTGGATCTGATCCGCTGTATAGGTAGGAGTTATTGGTTGCTTTTCCAAGATCTATCAACTCTCCTTAAACTCAATCTCTTGTAAATAGCCCCTCTGAGCCCTCTTATTGAGGGTTCGAACCGAAATAGGCGAAAGGTAAATGTATTTAGCACTAATCACACAAGAAATTGGCTCCTCACTCAATTGTATCACAAAACCTTCTTCTTCGGCTGTTCTCAAAAACTCTAAGTTCAATTGTGAGTTGTCCTGCTCTAGTTTGATGATGCTAATGACCTCACTCAAGGGGACAACAACGTCCTTACCAAGATGTAAAAACATAATCTCTCCCTTTCTTTAGAGGATCCTTCCTGATTCGATTCGAAAAACTCTTGCCTCTTGCCTTGTTTTTTCATCAAAACTGGCAAGATTGGTTGTGGTCACTATGGTCTGTGCTTTTCTATTTAAAATAGACAGCAAAAAAGAGCGGCGGGTTTGATCCAGCTCGGACATAACATCGTCTAAAAGCACCACGGGGTATTCCCCCGCCTCCCTGGACATGAGCTCCAATTCAGCCAAAATGTAGGCAAGTACCGCCGTTCGTTGCTGACCTTGACTACCAAAGGTTTTTAAGTCTAAACCATTAATCAAAAAGATAATATCATCTCGTTGGGGACCAACTAAGGTGTAACCGCGGCGAAGCTCTTCTTCCCTTCTATCCTTAAGCTCGCTCCAGAAAAACTGTTCGATTTCTGCTAAAGTGTACTGTTTGTGCTCTTGCGTATTTGCAGCAAAAAACGGTGCATAAGCCACCTGCAGATTCTCTAATTCATGACTTATTGTCTCATGGGCCCTTTGGGCAAATTCTTCTAAAATGCTGAGAATTTCTTGCCGTCGCCAGATAAGCTCGCTTCCCAAGGCCACTAACTGAGTATCCCAGACCGGTACTTGCTTCACTAAACTTCGTTGCATTTGTGCTTCCTTCAGCAAACTATTTCGTTGCCGCACCACACGCTGATATTTTAAGAGAGTGGTTCGATAAACCGCGTCAATTTGGCAAATCTGGATATCTAAAAAGCGACGTCGATCCCCTGGAGATCCTTTCACCAATTGAAGGCTATCGGGGGTAAACAAGACTGTGTTTAATTGACCCACAAAAGAATTAGCATTAGTAGATTTCTGATTCACTAATAATTTTTTACTCGTAGCTAAGCTCACTTGTACCGCCAGATCAAGCCGAGCCATTTTTTGAACTTGCGCGTGAATGATGGTTTGGTTTGCTCCATGTTTGATTAGCTCGGTTTCACGACCTGTCCGATAAGATTTGCTTAGAGACAACACATAAATTGCTTCTAAAAGATTGGTCTTACCTTGGGCATTATCCCCCACAAAAATATTGAGCCCAGGATTAAGTTCCAAGCTTTGATCTGAATAATTGCGAAAATCCCGGAGATGGAGGGTCTTGATATGCATTTAAGATTCACGGCCAACGATGAATTTTGGACCATTGTTCATGGACACAATGTCACCTGGACCAAGTTTCACTGAACGACGAGTCTCTATTTGACCATTAACTGACACTTGTCCGCCTTGAATTAGTTGTTTTGCTTCACCACCTGAAGCTACAACATTGGCCCACTTTAAGAGTTGATCAAGATGAATGACGGGGGTTTTGATTTTGATTTCTTGCATAGTCTCTCCCTCTTCTTGGTTAGATTCTGATGGGCATCAATACATACAGATGATCATCACTATCGGCTGGCTTGATTAGCGCTTGCCGAGTTCCTTCGAAACGGAATTCCACTTGATCCGCATCCATTGTTTTGAGCATATCGAGCATGAATTTCGGCGAATAGGCTGCTCGTTCATCGTTGCCCTCTTGTTCTACACTATATTGTTCTTGCGATCTTCCCAAACCTGAGGTTGTGCCAATTTCTAAAACTCCATCAGTTAGCTGAATTAGTACCGGTACCTTTTCTGCTCGACTAAACAAATGAGCTCGTTCTAAAGCTTGAATAAACTGTTGTCTTTTGATAACAAATGCGGTTTTTTGCTCAGTAAACAAAACAGAGCGATAGTTTGGAAATTTCCCATCAATTAATCTAGTAGTGAAAATGGTGTCATTAAAGCGAAATGCCAATTGGTTGTCACCAAATAATACTTCGACCAAGGTTTCTGTGATGGGCAAACATCTTCCTAGTTCAACCAAGCTTGGTTTAGGTACAATAAATTGTTTTTTCTCAGCAAAGGTTTGTCCTGTTTGAGCCTGTACATAGGAAAGTCGATTAGAATCAGTTGCCACAAATTGGTATTTATCTTGTTCTATCTCTACTAATACTCCTGAGAAGATCGGTTGATGATCATCGTTAGAGGTGGCAAAACTACTGTTTTTTATTAAGCGTTCTAGCTCATAATCAGTTAAAGCCAACACTTTCTCTTCACAGCTGGGATATTCAGGATAATCATCTGTAGAAATAGTATTTAAAGAGAAATCCATTGTACCTGAACTGACCGTGACTTGGTTATCTTGAGTTTGGACAATTACGTTATCATAAGGTAGTTTGCGAATTAACTCAGAAAATAAACGGCCATCAACGATTTGTTCACCTGGTTGAAGGGTTGTACAGGGAATCTTAGTCTTAATGGCAATTTGTAAGTTATTAGCAGTTAGAGTTAGGACGTTTTGTTCAACTAAAAGATGTATTCCCTGTAAAGCAGGAATGGAATCATTAGTCGCGATAGCTCGTTCAACTATATTGACACCAGCAATAAGATCTGCACCTTTTACATTGAAATGCATAAATATACCTCCTGTGGAATAGTGGCTTAGAATGTTATGTGACCTTAAGATAGATCTTTTATTAGTAGTAATAGTAGTAGGGCCTGTGTATTTGTGGAAAACCATTTATATTGAGTAGGGATGATGGTTTGTGGAAAACATAACTTGTTCATGGTTGTTCAAGATTATCCACAACCTTCACAAACACTCTTTTAGGAAAAGTTGTTATCCCCTGATTATCCACAGCTTATCCTTAAAAACGGTGAATAAGATCAATCAACTCTTTCACTGTACTTTGTAATGAAGGGTCAAGTTTGAGTTCGCCCTCAATCTTTTCATAAGCGTGAATTACGGTAGTGTGGTCTCTCCCACCAAATACGGTTCCGATTTCAGGTAAGGAACTATCAGTTAACTCTCGAGCTAAGTACATGGCTATTTGCCTCGGGAAGGTAATGTTTCGGGTTCTTCGTTTGGATTTCATTTCGGCCACTTTAATCCCAAAGTGTTCTGCCACTACTTCTTGAATGTTTTCAATAGTTACTGGTCTGTGGGCAGGGGCCTTAATAATGTCTTTCAGGGCCTCTGCAACGGTTTCAGAATTTAACGGGCGATCTTCTAGTTCTGCAAAAGCGGTAGCTCGCACTAGAGCTCCCTCTAGTTCTCGAATATTTGATTGAATATGGGTAGCAATAAACGAGAGTACTTCTTGGCTAACAATTAAATTATCCAGGGTGGCCTTTTTACGCAAAATGGCGATCCTAGTCTCCAGATCGGGGGGTTGGATGTCCGTAATTAAGCCCCACTCAAATCGCGAGCGTAGGCGTTCTTCTAATGTAGGAATATCTTTTGGTGGCCGATCAGAGGAAATTATAATTTGCCGATTAGCTTCGTAGAGCGCATTAAAAGTATGAAAGAACTCTTCTTGGGTAGATTCTTTGCCCGCGACAAATTGGATATCGTCTACAAGTAGAATGTCAACATTACGATATCGATTGCGAAAATCAATCATGGACTTTTTCCCAATAGCGGAGATGAGATCGTTCGTGAAAGTCTCAGAAGTTACATAAACCACAGAGATATTAGGGTTTTGCTCTAGGGCATAATGACCAATTGCGTGCATTAAGTGTGTTTTCCCCAGACCAACTCCCCCATAAAGAAAAAGAGGGTTGTAGGCCTTTGATGGTCCCTCTGCGACCGCTAAAGAAGCTGCGTGGGCAAACCGGTTAGAGTTGCCTACAACAAAGGAATCAAAGGTGTAGCGGGGATTTAAAATTGATGAAGTTTGGGTGGCCTCTCGTTGAGGCAGTGTCCCTTCGGTTGTGGATGATACCTCTGCAGGAGCTATAGGATGTGCTTCTGGCCCTTGGGCACCAGGTGTAGTTAGGGACTTCATGCCTTCGGGAATAGTAAACCTAATGTCCCAATCTCGATTAGCTACTTGCCGGAGTGTTTTTTGGAGAGGATTGACATAGCGGGCTTCAACCCAATCTTTGGTGAATTCGTTTGGAAATTCAACATACAGGGTGTTACCTTCGAGTCGCACCGGTTTGCTATTCTTTAGCCAAGCATCAAAGGATCGAGGAGCCAACTCAGAGGACATAATCGTTAGCACTTCATCCCAAACTAAATTTAACTGGTTTAGCTGTTCCATTAGGTAACCTCCCGGTGAGACTAGTCACTCTTAACTTCTGTATTTATCCACAGGATCCTGCTTTTTTCGGGGGAATGGAATTTAGTAACCCCCAGGTTTTGCACAAAAAGAGCCCCGTGATAAGCAAGACTACAACCATGATACAGGAACTTATCCACAAATTCAACAGTTTATCCACAAGAAGCGTAGTAAAGTCTCTACCTGCCTCTCTTGGGGATAAAACAATATTTTTCCACACTTTTGTGCACAGGGAGTTCACAGGTTAGATTCGCAAAGGATCCAAAATTGTCTACGCAATTGCTTCTACCAGTTTACGGAGGTATGAATTAGTTATCCACAGGACGAAAAAACACAGTTATCCCCAAGTTATCCCCAACCTGTGGATAAAAAATCCCGTTGTTATCGGAAAATTTTGGGGGGAACGTCTGTTTATTTTCGTTATCCACAAAGCGTGGGATTAAACCTTGTGAGTTTGTGCATAACTGGTTTGCAGGGATTTGCTATTGACATAGTTCAAAAAAGTACGATATAATCGCTGTGAATGTGTTTTGGTTGACCGAAGGGAGGGTTTTCGATGAAAAGGACCTATCAGCCGAAAAACCGGAAGAGAAAGCGTAACCATGGGTTTCGTGCTCGCATGCAGAGCAAAGCTGGGCGAAACATTTTAGCCAGCCGCCGTCGGAAAGGACGCAAAACCCTTTCTGCTTAAGTAGGATTGGGCCTGTCCACGGGGAGGTTTTCTGAGTGGAGCGTTTAAAAAACCCTCGAGACTTTAGCTTGGTTTATAGCCAAGGGAGACCTCGCTTTGGCAAATATGTTGTGGTCTCTTCCCTACCCACCGACCTAGAGGTCAGTCGGGTAGGTTTTGCTGTAAGCAAAAAGGTGGGCAATGCAGTGACCCGCAACAGGATCAAACGAAGATTACGCGCGATTATCCAAGAAGTAGCACCGAATGTAGAACCTGGGTTTGATCTCGTTATTGGTGCCAAACGTTCTTGTGTGGAAGTAGATTTCGCCCAGTTAAGGGCGGATCTTTTTCGTGTTCTGCAGGGATCCAATCTTCTGACCCGAACTAATGAGGGTGAAGAACATGCTTAAGTTGGCTCTGCTTCTTATTAAGGGTTATCGAAAGTTCATCTCCCCATTATTGCCACGGAGATGTCGGTTTTATCCCACCTGTTCAGAATATGCTATACAGGCCATTACCAAACATGGTTGGAAAGGCCTGTGGATGGCAACAAAGAGAATTGGCAGATGCCATCCCTGGCATCCGGGAGGTTTTGATCCAGTTCCGTAAGTATTGATTGGAGGATTAGATCTTGGGTAAAATAATGGATTGGTTAGCCGGGGGGCTAGGTTGGCTACTAGATGGTATTGTCCAATTTACAGGAAGTTATGGGATTAGTATTATTCTGTCTACTATTATAGTGCGCTTATTGCTGTATCCCTTAACGTTGAGCCAGAACAAAAACATGGTGGCCATGCGGGAGATTCAACCGGAGTTAAATGAATTACAGAAGAAATACAAGGACAATCCGGAGGAGTACCAAAAGAAAACCATGGAGCTCTATCAGAAGCATAAGATTAATCCCTTAGGTGGATGCTTGCCCATGTTGCTCCAACTACCGATTTTATGGGCGTTTTTCAGAGTGTTACGGGAACTTCCTTACGGTGAAGCCAGTAAGTTTTTGGGTGTCTGGGTGTTGAGTGAACCGGATAAACTCTTTATCTTACCCTTACTAGCCGCGTTGACGACTTATTTCCAGTCTAAGATGACCCCAACGGCGGATTCTTCCCAAAAGTCAATGTTGATTGTCATGCCCATTATGATTGGTATTTTTAGTATTAGCTTCCCATCTGGTTTGGTATTATATTGGATTACTAGCAACGTTTTTTCCATAGTACAACAGGCATGGTTAAATAAGATGTATCCTGTCAAACAAGGGGGACAAGGGTAATGAGATCGATTGAAGTGGTTGCTCGGACGGTGGACGAAGCCATCACCGAAGCGCTAGATAAACTGCAGGCCGAGCGAGAAGATGTTGAAATAACCATCTTAGATGAGGGTACTAAAGGCTTTTTGGGTCTAGGCTCCCGCCAGGCTAAGGTCAAGGTGGAGCAAAAAGCGCCTATCTACGAAGTCAAACTAGAGGCGGCCATTGCTTTTTTGACTGAGCTCCTAGGCCGTATGGATGTCCCAGCCACCGTAACAGGAACTAGTGATGAAGAATCCGTCGAATTACAAGTAAGCGGTGATGATTTAGGTATTTTAATCGGACGTAGAGGCCAGACTCTGGATAGTCTGCAGTATATCACTACTTTAGCTGTGAATCGGCAAGGTGGCCAATGGGTTAGGGTTAATCTAGATATTGGTGATTATCGGGCCAAACGGGAGGAGTCCTTGCGCTCTTTAGCCCAAAGGGCGGCCACGAAGGTAGAATCTAGTGGGCGTCGGTTGGCCTTAGATCCTATGAACGCTGCTGAGCGAAGAATTGTTCATCAGGAGTTACAAGAATTTGCAGGAGTCCAGACCCAAAGTGAAGGTCAAGACCCATATCGCCGGGTGGTAATCCTTCCTAAGTAAATTGTAATACAGGGGTGTGCCTTGAGGTACGCCCTTTTTTTATTTTGTGGTAGAATAGTGAATGAGGTGATGGTAATGGATCAAACGATTGCAGCAGTGGCCACCCCCTTAGGTGAAGGAGGAATTGGCATTGTCCGCATCAGCGGTCCAAAGGCCGTAGAGATTGCGGACAAGATCTTTCGTGCCCAGCGTGGTCAAAGACTCCAAGATCTAAAGAGTTATCGGTTAAGCTATGGTCAAATCGTAGATCCTGCAACCACTCGGCAAATAGATGAGGCTCTGGCCCTGGTGATGCGCGCTCCCCGCTCGTATACTGGTGAAGATGTGGTGGAATTGCAGTGCCATGGCGGCATAATCGCGGTGCGGGCGGTCTTGAATTTGGCCCTTAGTTCTGGGGCTCGCTTAGCGGAGCCTGGCGAATTTACCAAACGGGCCTTTTTGAACGGTCGTCTAGACTTGTCTCAGGCCGAAGCGGTCATTGATATTATTCAAGCTCCCACCACTCTCGGTCTAGAGGTTGCGGTGGATCAACTAGAAGGTAGCTTGAGTCGGAGGATTAAAGACATCCAAGGGCGTTTGTATGGGATTGTGGTTGAGGTAGAGGCTAGCATTGATTTTCCCGAGGAAGATCTACCTGAAGTAGAGCTTCAAAAATTGGAAGAAGCCATGTTGGTTAGCTACGAAGGGCTGGATAATTTGCTCACCACAGCTGACGATGGTAGAATTCTCCGCGAAGGTCTAAAAACGGTAATTGCAGGTAAGCCCAATGTGGGCAAATCGAGCCTGTTAAATAAGCTGCTGGACGAAAATAGAGCTCTGGTCACCGATGTTCCCGGGACTACCAGAGACACAATTGAAGAAGTAATAAATCTCAGAGGAGTGCCCTTGCGACTCATCGATACCGCGGGAATTCGAGAAAGCGAAGATGTGGTGGAGCGGTTGGGGATTGCTCGCAGCCTTGATCTTCTGCAACAAGCTGATCTCATCCTCCATGTCCTGGATAGTAGTGTCGCCCTTACCGCGGAGGATCATCAAATTTTAGAAAAAACCAAAAATCAGAAGCGAGTCATCTTAGTGAACAAGGTAGACCTAAAACCAGTGTGGGATCTGAGCGCTCTAGGGGACTTAGGCGACAATCCAATTTTGGAGATTTCTTTGGTGGACCAAGGACAAGAACTAGTGGATCAACTGGCCGAAACGATTTTGACCCATGTAGGCAGTGGATCCATCTTGAGTTCTGCAGGCTCAAGGGCGTTGGTGACACGTACGCGCCACAAACAGGCGTTAACTAACGCTAAGCAATCCCTAGAACGGGCTTTAGCTACTTTTAGAGCGGGATTACCCTTGGATTTGATCGCGGTTGATTTATACGAAGCCCTAGAACAGCTAGGGGAAATTACGGGAGAGACTGTGCGTGAAAATGTCCTTGATCAGATTTTTGCCCAGTTTTGCATAGGAAAGTAGGGGTTGAGATGGTGCCTCAAAATTATGATGTGATCGTAGTAGGTGCTGGACACGCTGGTGCAGAAGCAGCGTTGGCGTGCGCCAGACGTGGTCATAGTGTTCTAGTTTTGACTTTGAATTTAGATAATGTGGCTCTGCTTCCCTGCAACCCCAGTATTGGGGGTTCTGGAAAGGCAACCTTAGTGCGGGAAATTGACGCACTCGGAGGAGAAATGGGGCGAAACTGCGATGCTACCCTCATGCAAATGCGCATGCTAAATACCCGGCGTGGTCCAGCGGTACAGGCTTTGCGCGTCCAGTTAGACCGCAAGCTCTATCAGCGGAGGATGAAACAAGTCTTAGAAAACACACCTAACCTCTATCTAAAAGAAGGATTAGTCACGGATTTATTAGTACACGATGATCAAATTCAAGGTGTAGTATTGCGGGGTGGAGTAAAGGTTTATGCACCGGTGGTAATCTTGGCTACTGGAACCTACCTTCGTTCCGTTGTCCATATTGGAGAATTACAATATGAGTCGGGACCGCAAGGGCAACACACTGCCGTGGATTTGGCCCATGTGTTAGCCAACTGGTTACCTGTGGTGCGTTTTAAGACAGGAACACCCCCACGGGTGAATATGCGTTCTTTAAACTATGACTTGCTTGAAAAACTTCCTGGTGATGAGAATATCGGTGGATTTTCCTTTGAGACCGAATCAATTGAGATTGAGCAGGCTCCTTGTTGGGTCACGTATACTACGCCTGAAACCCATCGGATTATTCGGGAGAACCTCCACCGCACTTCAATGTATAGTGGTGCTATTACGGGACCTGGTCCCCGTTATTGTCCATCTATTGAAAGTAAGATCGTTGAATTTCCTGATCGACAGAGTCATCAGGTATTCATTGAGCCTGAAGGTTGGGAAACCAACGAAGGGTATTTGAGTGGATCCTCCACCTCCCTCCCTTTAGAAATCCAAGATCATATGCTTAGAACGATCCCGGGGTTTGAAAATGTGGAAATAATGCGTCCTGCGTATGCCATCGAGTATGATTGTATTGATCCTCTGGCGTTACACGCTTCCCTGGAAACGAAAGATATTGCCGGTCTGTTTTGTGCAGGACAGATTAACGGCACATCTGGTTATGAAGAAGCGGCAGCCCAGGGAATCATGGCTGGGATTAATGCTTCTCGTCTCTTGAAAGGTGAGGAACCTATTATCATTCCTAGATCCCAAGGCTATATTGGAGTACTCATTGATGATTTGGTTACCAAGGGGGTAACAGAACCGTATCGGATGATGACTTCCAGATCAGAGTATCGTTTATCACTGAGGATGGACAATGCCGATGTCCGTTTTACACCTCTTGGTTATGCTCTCGGGCTAATTAGTTCAGAGCGCTATGCGGCTTTTCAAGAAAAACAAGCATCAGTGGAAGCGGAAGTGCAACGTTTAAATGTTACTGTTATTGGCGGTACACCTGAAGTGAATGAGAAGCTTCTTAACCTGGGGACTACTCCCCTCAAACATGGGGTGACATTGGCTGATTTGTTACGGAGACCCGAGCTAAAGTATGGAGATCTCACCCACTTCACTGAACTTCCTGATTTGTCCAAAGCCGTAACCGAACAGGTAGAAATTAATGTGAAGTATGCGGGTTATTTGAGCCGGCAAGAGGCTGCCATCGAACGGTTCGAACGGATGGAAAAAAAGCTCCTACCAGTGGATTTCCCTTATGGAGAATTAAAGGGCCTCTCAAGGGAAGCTGCCACTCGTTTGAGCGAGGTGCGTCCCAGTTCTGTAGGTCAAGCGTCTCGGGTTTCGGGAGTGACTCCTGCAGATATAAGCGTGCTCTTGGTGCACCTAGAACAAATGCAACGGAGGGCCAATGAATGAGTTTTGATCTAGCCTTGTTTAATTCTACCCTAACCGAAGGGCTTCAAACGTGGGGACTTGCTTGCAGTTCCGGCGAGTTAGCTCAGATGGGTCAGTTCGCCCTCCAGATCATCGAGGTTAATCGCGGGCTCAACCTAACGCGTATATTGGAGCCTGAAGAAATGGCGATCAAGAATTTTTTGGATAGCCTAAGTTTGTTACTTCTAGAGTGGCCTGAACAGTTGCGGTGTTTAGATGTAGGAACCGGAGCAGGATTTCCTGGGATGCCGTTGGCATTGTGCAAACCAGAGTGGTCAGTAACGCTACTGGATTCCCTGCGGAAACGGCTGAACTTTTTAGAGGAGACTTCTCTAGAAATGGGGATGGATAATGTAGCCACACTACATGCCCGGGCGGAAGATGCGGGCCAAGATAGGAGTCAACGAGAAACCTATGATTTAGTAGTGAGCCGGGCGGTGGCCAGCTTACCCGTACTTTTGGAGTTGTGTAGTCCCTTGGTAACAGTGGGAGGGCGCTTTGTGGCTTTTAAGGCAAGCGAAGCCCAGCTAGAGGTAGCCCAAAGTGAGCCGGCTATGAGGAAACTAAAAGTGGAGCTAGAACAAACATTCTCCCTTGAGTTGCCTCGTGGCATGGGCGAACGGAATCTCTTGGTTTTTAGAAAGATCAAACCAACTCCATCGAGCTATCCTCGGCGCCCTGGATTACCAACTAAACGTCCATTAGTGTAATTAGTAGAGAGTGCCTTAGAGACTTACGAAGGCACTCTTGTTGTTTATACCTAAAACGGGAAGGAACTAGGGGAAGCGTACAGAATAGTTAACCATGTGGTAGTGAGGTGAACGAGATGAAATTAACGGATGTCCTCTTGAATCGCAAACGGGCAGAAGTGACCCGAGAAGAAACGGTAGATCGCTGGGCTGAAGAGGTCCAAGCTATACCCATTCACTTGGTAAGCGCTGGAATATATCAGCCACGGCAGGACTTCGAGGAAGAATCCCTCGCTGAACTGGCCGAGTCCATTGAGGTTCATGGACTTCTGCAACCTATCTTGGTGCGCCGGGCTAGCATCGGCTACGAGGTGATCGTAGGAGAACGTCGTTTGCGGGCTTGTAAGTCTCTAGGCTGGGAAGTAATCCCTGCTATTGTAAAGGAGGCTAACGATAAGGAAGTAGCTGAAATGGCTCTAATCGAAAACCTTCAGCGAGCTGACCTTCATGTTTTTGAAGTAGCCGATGGGTATGGACGACTACTTCAAGAATTTGAGATGACTCAAGAAGAGTTGGCTCAGCGGTTGGGCATTAGCCAAGCGAATGTGGCCAATAAGTTGCGATTACTGAAACTACCCCATGCTGTCCGGGAGATTATTTCCCGGGAAATGTTGAGTGAGCGACACAGCCGTGCTTTGCTCCGCTTGGAAGGCGAAGAGCAACAACTTCGAGTTTTGGAACAGGTAGTGAAGAACAATCTCAATGTTAAGCAAACGGAGGAGCTGGTTAACACCTATTTGGCCACCACTGATAAAACTCAGGCACCAGCTAGCGAGCGTCAAGCCCGCCGCAAGCTGATCATTAAGGATTTGCGCCTATTTACTAACAGTTTGCGCGACCTTACAACGACATTGAAGTCAAGCGGTTTAGAGGTGAGCCTGAAAGAGCACGAAGATGATGAAGTATATGAAGTCAAGGTTATTGTAAAGAAACCGCAGGGGGGTGAAGGCAATGGCAAGGGTAATAGCGATCATTAATCAAAAGGGGGGCGTTGGTAAAAGTACCACCGCAGTAAACCTAGGTGCTTACATGGCTCTAGCTGGGAAAAAGGTACTTTTACTCGATATAGATCCCCAAGGTAATGCCTCAAGTGGGGTTGGAATTGATAAGGGTAAGGTACGAAAATGCATGTACTCCGTTCTAATTGAAGGAGAAAAAATCGAACGGATTATTGAAGCCACTGCCATCGAGGGACTTTCTGTGGCACCAGCCACAATTGACTTAGCCGGTGCGGAGATTGAACTGGTTTCGACCATTTCACGAGAATTCCGTCTCAAAAAGGCTTTAGAGCCTATCGGTGATCGTTATGATTATGTGCTTATTGATGCTCCGCCCTCATTAGGGTTGCTTACCGTCAATGGACTGACCGCTGCTAATTCAGTGTTGGTCCCCATTCAGTGTGAGTATTACGCCCTTGAGGGGCTTAGTCAATTGGTAAGTACCATTGCCATGGTGCAGGAGCATCTTAACCCGGATCTCGAGTGGGAGGGTGTGGTCATGACCATGTTTGATGTGCGAACCAACCTCTCGCAACAGGTGATTGAAGATGTACAGACTTATTTCCAAAACACTGTGCGAGTTTATAAGTCGATCATCCCCAGGAATGTCCGTCTTGGGGAGGCGCCAAGCTTTGGGAAACCTATCGCACTCTACGACCCTAAGTCGAAGGGGGCGGAGGCTTATGAGAGCTTGGCTCAGGAGGTTCTAAATTCATGAGTACACAAAGACTAGGAAAAGGTTTGCGAGCGTTGATCCCTGAGGTGGAAGCTGTAGAGGAGCAGGGGGAGATCCAGCAAATAGACATTGGTTTGATAAATCCTAATCCCTACCAGCCAAGGCAGAGTTTTGATCAAGAGAGACTGGAGGAGTTGGCTCAATCCATCAAAGATTTTGGCCTGTTAGAGCCGGTTATCTTGCGGCCCATAGGTGAAAGCTACCAGATCGTGGCTGGGGAACGACGGGTAAGAGCTTGTCAGTTAGCTGGTTTGAGTAAAGTGCCAGCCATTTTGAGAGATTATGAAGATTTGCAGATGATGCAGGTGGCTCTGATCGAAAACCTGCAGAGGGAAAATCTCAATCCTATCGAGGAGGCAGAGGGGTATCAACGACTCATGAAGGAGTTTGGTTTTACCCAAAGCAAAGTAGCGGAGTCTGTAGGAAAGAAGCGGTCTTCTGTGGCAAACACGTTGCGCTTGCTGAATTTGGGCGAGGTGGAGCGCAAGTTGGTGCAAGATGGTTCCCTATCTCTGGGCCATGCTAAGGTTCTCTTGAGTGTTACTAGTGAGAAGCGCAGAGCCCAACTAGCCCAGAAGGTGGTTCGAGAAGAGCTCAGTGTGCGAGAGTTAGAGGCTTTGCTGAAAAAGCCCAGGAGTGTTCCACGTGGAACATTCAAGGTGAAAAGTCCAGAGTTGGTTGAGCTAGAAGAAAATTTGCAAAGGCACCTGGGTACAAAAGTGTCAGTCAGTTACAAACAAGGGGCGGGCAAGATCTCAATTGAATATTATTCAGACGAAGAATTAGAACGGCTACTCGAATTGTTTGCGAGTTTGTAGAAGGGTATGTTCCACGTGGAACATACCCTTCAGTATTTTGTACTATAATGTTCCACGTGGAACAATCTTAGAATAACTGGGAAGCTCCTAGAGCGACCTCTGCCTCAGTTGAATGGCTTCCTAAGCACATGGTCAGGGCTTCTGTGATCACGTCGGCCATTTGAATAACAAGGCTCAGGCGGGTGTTTTGTAACACCACATGTTCCATAAAACCAGCGACGTTCACCACCCCAATGATATGATAATCACCGATGGCTGGAAGCTGTTTGTTCACCCCGGTCCCTGGTTGCAAGGGACCACGCTTCACTGAAATGTAGCCGATGTTTTTCACTCGGCCAAGACAGGCGTCAATGGCGACGATGGTGCTTTGTCTACCCTTTGAGGCGATGGCCTGGGCTGTTTCACTCAAATTCAGGGCGTGTACCGGGTCGTGAATTGTGCCATAGACTGCTACCTGTGGAGCGAGTACGCCTGCTTTTTGCCGAGCTTGTAGTGCTGATCCGATAAATGGGCCTAAGGAATCCCCTGTGGAACGGTCTGTTCCCACACAAACAATGTCAATATTATTTTCCAAAGGTAACGAGGCCAACGCCACAGCAAGGTGCGCTGCTGACAGGGGATCGCTCCAATGGGTTCGCCCTATCACATCCGAGTCAAAGAGCATGGTCCACCTCCAACAAGTATACTTGTCTTAATTTATGCTGTTTTCACTAGAACTATGCATGAATGGAAAAACCTTGTTGGGAATAGGTATGGGAAGGGGTGGTAGAGTGGAAATTCTTGCGGTCGCAGGTCTATATGTGGCGGGAGTGCTCGGAGCGGGATTTGCTTCTGGACAGGAGTTAGTGGTCTTTTTTGTTAACTTTGGATGGGCCGGTTTTGTGGGGATTTTCCTAACCATAGCCATCCTAACATATTCCGTTGTAGCAGTTTTAGAGCTTTGTCATCGTCAAGGGGTTTCCTCTTACGAAAATCTCTTTGTCCATTTACAAATACGAGGTGCCCTTTGGTTTGATCTCGTTTATACCGCCTTCTTGCTAGTGGGAGTTAGCGTGATGTTAGCAGGGATGGGGGCAATGGGTGGCTTTGTTAGGTTAATCGGTGTTATCTTAGTGTTTGCTGTTCTCCAAAGAGGATCTGCCAGTGTGCTCAAAATAAGTGGTCCATTGGCTATTGTGATGGTGGTAGTGCTAGTGGCCATGTCCTTAGGCCAACCTCAGACTGAAGATCTCACTCTCCCTAACACTGGATCATGGCGTGGTCTTGAGGCGGCTATTCTGTACGCTTCTTATAATGTAGGATTCTCTATGGCGGTGTTGGCCAGTGTTCATAAGGTATTAAAGAACTCTAAGCAGCGCTGGGGTGTAGCCCTAGTGGGAAACTTGATCCTAGGAACTTTGCTGTTACTACTTTATTTCCGTCTCAGTGGCCTCACTGCTGAGCAGTTGACATATGATTTTCCTTTGGAAAACTTGGCTACTATGCGCGGCCCCTTGATGGTCAAAACGTATCGTTTGATGCTTTGGGTAGCTATGTACACTACTGCTCTTGCTAACTCCCTTTCTTTAGTGACAAGAATCACACAGTCGGGGAGATTCGGCTGGTCGTTTGTTAGCGTGGTAGTCCTACTGATTGCTACTGGTCTTTCATATTTTGGGTTTAGTACTTTAGTACGGATAGCTTATCCGCTTTTGGGGTTGGCCGGCCTCTGGCTCCTAAGTAGTCTCCTCGTTCAGCGTTGGATAGCTCCCCCTAAGTTTCAGAGCCATTAGTTGCCTTTTTTACGGATTTTTAGGTATAATAAGGATCAGACTAGGGTGAAGGTGGTGACCACCAGTGGCAACAGATGTAGAGGAGCTTTATTTAGAAACATTGACCTATCTCGAGAAGTGGGAACTGGAGAAGGCGGAAGAAAACCTGCGGAAAATCTTAGATCTAGACCCTGATCATGCCCGGGCTTGGAATAAATTAGGAGTAGTGTTTGCCAGAAGAAAGGACTTAAGACAGGCGGAAGACTGTTTTAATCTTGCTGTGCAGAAGGATCCTAACTTAGCAAGTCCCCATTCCAATTTGGGCAACATTTATGCGGAACGGGGGTGGATCGATCGGGCCCAAACAGCCTATGAACAGGCCTTGGTCCTAGATCCAGGCAATCCCACCGCGACTCACAACTTAGGGGTACTATACCGTAAATCCGGGGACATCGGTAGAGGTGTGGATCTCATGAAACAGGCAACTAGATCGGAGAGAGGACGCTATAAAAGTGAATTACGTTCCTCCCCGGAGACTCGTAGAATTGTGCGTACAGGTTGGATTATTGTACTGGCAATCGGGGCAATTCTCTTGTTCTTGTTGAATCGTTAATATCCACAAAGTTATCAACAGCCCCTGTGGATAATGTGCATAACTAGCTGCGTCTTCGCCGTCGCCAGATCAAAATCATGGTTTTATGACGAGATTTTAAAATGGGGTCAACAATCTTCTTAATTAAACCCATATTCTTCTCCCCCTCAAGTGACCCGATTCTTGCTTACTATCTTATACAGCTACCTAGGAAAGGTGACAGAAGGAAACAGGTTTTCTGTGGAGAAGTAGGTTTTACCTAATGTTGGATTAGCTTAGTAGATAAAGAAAGGGGAGAGGCAATTGAAACAAACGCCCTTAACTGCGAAACATCGGGCCGTCGGGGCCAAGATGGTGGACTATGCTGGGTTTGAGATGCCAGTGCAATATGCAGGGGTGTTAGAAGAACATCTAACGGTGCGGTCGAAGGTTGGTTTGTTTGATTTGAGCCACATGGGCGAATTCGAACTCACTGGAGCGGGGGCCTTAGCAACCGTGAATTTGGTGACAACTAATGATGCTAGTCAATTACAGGTGGGCGAGATCCAATACACCTGTCTAACTACCGAACAAGGTGGAATTATTGATGACATTTTGGTGTATCGGACTGATTCCGGTTTCTTGTTGGTGGTTAATGCCGCTAATACTGCGAAAGACTATGCTTGGATTGAACAGAACTTGTTACCAGATACTAAATTGACAGATCGTAGCCCTGAGCTGGCCTTAATTGCCGTACAAGGGCCGAAATCGGCTCCCCTCGTCGAAGAAGTTCTAGACATCTCCTTAGATGATCTTAGAAACTACACTTTCATTGAACCTACCTTTCACGGCACAAAGATACTCTTGTCTCGTACAGGTTATACTGGGGAGGACGGCTTCGAATTGTACTTCCCTAATTCCTTGGCCGAACAACTATGGGATGAACTGATGTCCACGGGGGAAAAGTACGGAGTAGCGCCTATTGGTCTGGGAGCAAGAGACACTTTGCGTCTAGAAATGCGTATGCCTCTTTATGGCAACGATGTTAGCGAGGAGATTACTCCCCTCGAGGCAGGATTGGGTCGTTTTGTAAAATTTGACAAGGGCGGATTTATTGGACGCGAAGCCTTACTCAAGCTTCAAGAGCACGGTATAACCCGTAGGCTCGTTGCTTTTACTATGCTTGACAAGGGTATCCCACGCCAAGGCTATCCCCTACTAGATCTAGAGGGTAGGGAAATCGGCGTCGTCACCAGTGGGACCCATTCGCCCTCACTAAATAAACCTATTGGCATGGGTTACGTAGAAATAGAGAATAGTAAGCCTGGTACAATTATGCAGGTTCAGATCAGGAAAAAGCCAGCACAAGCCCATATTATTAAGGGACGTTTTTTGAGCTAAGTTCTAAGAAAACAAGAGGAGGTTTAACATGAGCGAGAAAATTTTGTACACCAAAGAGCATGAGTGGGTTGTAGTGAAAGACAACATTGTCCGAGTAGGTATTAGTGACTATGCCCAAAACGAGTTAGGTGATGTGGTCTTTGTTGACTTACCAGAACTAGGTGATGTGGTAGAAGAGGGCGAAGGCTTCGCTGTTGTCGAATCTGTCAAGGCAGTATCCGATATTTATGCCCCAGTTAGTGGTGAAATTGTAACAATTAACGAAGAGCTTGAAGATAGCCCAGAGCTCATTAATGAGTCGCCCCTTGATCGCGGTTGGCTTGTGGAGATAAAAGTAGATGGCGTGGCCCAGACAGGTGATTTGATGAATCAACAGGAGTATGAAGCCTTCTTAAAGGGGGTTTAGTTATGCGTTATATTCCCCTTACTCAAGATGAGAAGCAAGAGATGCTTGATGTCTTGGGGATCGCGTCTGTGCAAGAACTCTTTGACGATATCCCCGAACACATCTTGTTAGATCAAGACTTAGAATTACCTGAGGCCCTTAGTGAGGCCGAATTGGTTAAACATTTTCGAGAACTAGCGAAGAAGAACAGTGATTTGAGTTCCGTAGTCTCGTTTATGGGTGCTGGAGCCTATGATCATCTCACCCCTAGCGTGATCAAGCACATCATTGGTAGGGGCGAGTTTCTCACTGCTTACACTCCTTACCAGGCAGAGATTAGCCAAGGAGTTTTGCAGAGCACCTTTGAATATCAGAGTTTAATTGCGGAAATTACCGGAATGGAAGTAGCCAATGCCTCTATGTATGATGGAGCAACCGCCTTGGCAGAGGCTTGTTTGATGTCCTGTGCCGCTACTCGCCGCGAATTAGTGGTACTTCCTAGCACCTTGCATCCAGAATGGCAAGAAGTTGTGAAACTATATCTGGAAAATCAGGATGTCCAGATTGCCTACTTACCCTATGATAGGCAAACAGGGATCATCGATCCCAATGCTGTAGGAGGCATTAACTGGTCAGATGTTGCTTGTGTAGTAGTGCAACAACCTAACTTTTTCGGGCTCTTAGAAAATGCTGCTGCTCTAGGTGAACTCATCCACGAGCACGGTGGTCTGTTCATTATGGCAGTTGATCCTATTAGTCTTAGTCTTTTGAAGTCACCAGGTGAATTAGGTGCAGATATTGTAGTTGGTGATGGACAGAGTCTTGGTAATGCCATGGGCTTCGGCGGTCCTTCTCTTGGTTTCTTTGCCGCTAGTGGCTCTAAACTAATTAGGCGCATGCCTGGGCGAGTTGTGGGCGAAACGGTGGATACCGAAGGAAAACGGGGGTTTGTGCTCACCCTTCAAACTAGAGAACAGCATATTCGCAGGGAGAAAGCCACCTCCAACATTTGCTCCAACCAGGCCCTTAATGCCCTCATCGCTGCTATTTACCTCAATGTTTTAGGTAAGGTAGGTTATCAAGAGGTGGGTATGCAATGTTTGCAGAAGGCCAATTATTTCAAGCAACGGCTTTTAGAAATAGAAGGTCTATCCGCTCCGTTTTCTGCTCCTTCTTTCAGGGAGTTTGTTATTCAGGGAGATGTGGATTGGGCAGAGATTAATCAAAGACTGCTCGAGCAGGGCTTTCTAGGTGGATTACCCTTGGATGGCTGCGGTTTGGCAGGTCATGTACTCTTTTCCGTTACAGAGGCTAGAACCAAAGAAGAAATGGACACCTTTATAACCTTATTAAGGGGGTTGATCTAATGGCTACTAAGAAAGTTGTCCCCCTAATCATTGAACGCTCGACGCCGGGTCGCCGTGGTTATCGCTTACCAGAACTGGATGTTCCGGAGATTCCTCTCAGTCAGTTGATTCCAGAGGAACATTTGCGAACAGAACCGGCTGAGCTACCTGAGGTGAGTGAACTTGAGGTCGTACGCCATTATACTCAGCTCTCGAGACTGAATCATGGCGTAGATGTGGGCTTTTATCCTCTAGGTTCTTGTACCATGAAGTACAATCCTCGGGTTCACGAAGATGTGACTAGTCTACCAGGCTTTGCAGCCCTGCATCCCTACCAACCAGAGAGTAGCGTACAAGGAGCCATGGAGCTCATGTTCAATCTTAGTGAGTATTTGGCGGTAATTTCCGGTCTGGAAGCGACTACCTTACAACCGGCTGCTGGGGCCCACGGTGAATTAGCTGGACTGATGGTAATCAAGGCGTTCCATGCCCATAACGGCGAAAGTCACCGCAATGAGATGCTGATTCCCGATTCCGCTCATGGAACCAACCCAGCCAGTAGCGCCATGGTAGGTTACAAGGTGATAGAAGTACCTTCCGATGACCGGGGCGGAGTTGATGTGGAGGCTCTCAAAAAGTTAGTGGGGCCTAACACCGCTGGTTTGATGTTGACCAATCCAAACACATTGGGACTTTTCGATGAAAACATTTGTACTATTTCTCAAATAGTACATGATGCAGGCGGTTTGCTGTACTATGATGGTGCTAACGCCAATGCGATTTTGGGTATTGTACGTCCTGGGGACATGGGCTTCGATGTGGTCCATTATAATTTACACAAGACTTTCTCCACCCCACATGGTGGTGGTGGTCCAGGTTCCGGACCCATTAGTGTCTCTAAAGAACTAGCTCCCTTTTTACCTGGACCAATTGTGCAAAAGGAAGGCGACAAGTACGTATTCGCCACTCCAGAGCATTCCATTGGGCGCTTAAAGTCTTTTTATGGTCACTTTTTGGTCTTTGCCAAGGCGTACGCCTACATTCTCTCCCACGGACCTAAAGGTTTGAGAGAAGTAAGTGAAACCGCGGTCTTGCATGCCAACTATATGATGCGACGTTTGCAGGATGTGTACTACTTGCCCGTAGATCGCCACTGCAAGCACGAATTTGTTCTTTCAGGCATGTGGCAGAGGGATATGGGTGTACGGACAACTGATATTGCCAAGAGGCTCTTAGACTATGGTTACCATGCGCCAACGGTTTACTTCCCATTAATTGTGGATGAAGCTATCATGATTGAGCCAACTGAAACAGAACCGAAATCTACTCTTGATGAATTTATTGAAGCGATGCGAGCTATTGCCCAAGAGGCAAAAGAATACCCTGAGAATCTCACTTCCGCACCTCATCATACTCCTGTAACTAGATTAGATGAGTCTCGCGCCGCCCGTCAGCCTATTTTGCGCTGGCAAAAACCATAAAAAAAAGCGCCCGTTTCCGGTGAAGGAAGCGGGCGCTTTGCTTAAGCTAGAACTTGGGTTGCCAGAATACATCAATCTGGGCATCAGTTTCTAATTTACTCATAAAACTGTTAGCATCTAGGGCCTGATCACTCCGGTAATCTCTTTCGACGGTTTCATAGATCTCACCTAGTACCGCCTCGCTAGCGTCAGTCTTGCTATGAACTACGATGATGTGCCAACCATACGTGCTATTAGCCAAACCAAATTCACCAACAGGGAGGCTAAAGGCGGTTGCCTCAAATTCAGGAACTGTCAGACCACGCTCGATATTACCAAGATAGCCACCAGCTACGCTGGTGCCAGGATCTTGTGATTTCTCTACGGCTAGACTCTCAAAGTCGCCGCCATCGGCAAGCAGGGCCAGAACTTCTTGTGCTTCCTCTTCGGTGTCCACGAGGATGTGGCTGACTTCAACCATTTCTGGTGTATCGTAGTAGGCGCGGTTCGCTTCAAACCACTGCTCTACACCTTCCTCTGTGACTTCGACTTCACTAGAGGCTAGTTCGTTCATAAGCATGTTCCAGCGCAACTGATCTTTAAATTGTTCTTCGGTGGCATTGTTTTGCATAAGAAACATGTAAAGACCTTGGGGTCCACCTAGTTGCTGAATGATTACTTCATACACCTGGGCAAATTCCTCATCGCTAATGCTTACTTGTAAAGCCTCTGCCCTTTGATTGACCAGTTCTCTTTGAATCAACTCTTGCAGCGCGTAAGGGCCGAATTGTTCTTCTAACAAGTCAAGAAATTGGGCTCTCGTAATAACCACCCCATTGACTTCAGCCACTGCTTCCTGCTCTTGGGCCCATAGGTTCAGGGGAACTGAAAGGAGCGAAACACATAAAATCAAAGCAAATAATGCAGCATTAATCTTTTTCAAACTCATTCATCCTTTCTAAATCTAGTCATCTCCCCTTTTATTCTCCCTTGCCATACGATCCCCTTTTATAAAAATCGGCTAAACTATGCTATAATAATTCTAATCGAGGAAAAACATGGGGGGATAACCGTGCATGAAGTAGGGCAAATCTTACGTCTAAAGAAGAAACACGCCTGTGGAGGTCACACTTGGGAAGTCCTCAAACCAGGCGTAGATACAAGGTTGAAATGCACCACCTGTGGGCGGATTATTTTAATAGCCCGTGACAAATTGGTTCGTCAAATCAAGGGAGGGTAGGCACGCTAGGATCGGGGGGAATATACTAGATGAAGTAGATTCCCAAAGGAGGTTTTGCAGTGCCTAAGCTGCGTCATTTTTTTGCAGGTAGTAATTCAGGAAGGGGTTTTTATTCATTTTTCCAAAACATTATTGGGGATGAGGCCCAACGGATTTACCTGTTAAAGGGTGGTCCAGGAACTGGAAAATCGCGATTTATGGAAGACCTGGCCCGTGCTGTGGGACAACGCGGATATGAGCGGGAGTTGTTCTTCTGTAGTTCTGACTCTAACTCCCTTGATGCGGTAGCCTTTCCGGAGCTGGGGGTAGCGATCATAGATGCTACCAAGCCTCATGCTCTCGACGCGGAGTGGCCTGGTTGCCGTGATGAGCTTATTTGTCTGGGCAACTTTTGGTCTGGCCAGGGCTTACGGGAGCATAGGGAAGAGATTATGACAAAGGGCCGAGAAAAACAGGAATACTTCGCCAGTGCTTTTCGCTATTTTGAAGCCGCACGATTACTTGAAGAGAATATTGCGGCCAAGAGTAGCAAGGAGAAGTCCCAGTCACGGGACTTTCTAGGTGATATCTTTGCCAAACTAGATCAGGCCCGAATTAACTATAATACTCGCGGTCAACAACGGCACCTTTTTGCTTCTGCCCTCACTCCAGAAGGCTATGTGAGCCATATTCGTACTTTGGTGGCCACATACGAGCAAATTTACATTCTTACTGGTGTGCCAGGCACAGGTCGATCTCAGTATCTAGAACAACTGGCAAGTCATGCACAAAGGGTTGGCCTCGATACAGAAGTCTTTCACTATCCCCTTGATCCACGGAAAATTTTGCATATTTTAATTCCTAAGATCAACCTAGCTGTGCTCACCTCTATTGATCTGGATCCCCTAGCCTATATTCCGGGGATTCCAGTGGATTTCGGAGTAGGCTCCGTTTCCACAAGCACTAATGTTGATCAGAGACTCTTGCGCGAACTTTTCGATTTCGGATTCCAAGCCCTGCGGAAAGCTCAACAAGCACATAGTCAAGTAGAAGGTTATTATCGTGACCAAATGGATTTCCAAGCTCTGAACACCTATCGGGAGCAGGTCTTGCAAGAGATCCTCAGTCTATAAGAATCTCTCTTGGTTTTTGCGCACCCAGCGTAAAAGGGGAATACCTGCGCCCAAAACCACAACACTCTGGCCAATTCCGATGCTGAGCACAATCAACCAATAAGAAGGTATCTCAAAGATAAAGCGTAAGTACAAGCTTACTAAGAGTGCATTGAGTACGATGGGTGAGGCGTACGCGACCCAAGAACCCCGATAACGATAAGTTATATAGGCAGCCAAGAGACTAATTAGGCTTCCGCCAAAGATATCCCAGGGACCGAACCCGCCCAAAATATTAGCTAACATGGTTCCTACATAAATACCAAGAACGGCTTCAGGATAAACCATGGGGAGTAAAGTCAAGGCCTCAGCAACCCTAAACTGGATCGGCCCAAAACTAGCAAATTGAAACGCAAACACTAAAACAATATACAAGGCGGCTATTAATCCACCGCGAGTCCAACGGTTCATGCTCATCCTCCTTCTCTTATTCCCAACTAGGATTCGTCGTCTGGTGTAGTTTACCTTGTTCAGGAGGGGAAATCAATGGGATTACAAATCGGAATCATCGGTCTACCTAATGTAGGTAAGTCCACTTTGTTCAATGCCCTTACCAAGATGTCCGTACCGGCGGCTAATTATCCTTTTTGTACTATTGACCCCAATCAAGGGGTTGTTTTGGTTCCTGATCCCAGGCTAACGGCCATTGCCGAGGTAAGCCAACCAAAGGTACTAACCGGGGATACAATCGAATTTGTGGATATTGCTGGGCTAGTGCCTGGAGCTAGTAGAGGCGAGGGACTGGGCAATAAATTTTTAGCCCACATTCGGGAAATGGACGCGCTTATCCACGTACTGCGTCTTTTTGATGCGGAAGACGTGGTCAACACCCAAGGGAAAGTAGATCCCTTAGGAGATATCCAAATCATCGACTTAGAATTAATCCTTGCGGATCTTGAGGTTCTGGCTAGGCGCCAAGAACGGACTACGAGGATGCTGAAGACAGGTGATCCTAGCTATCGTCAAGAGCTAGAACTACTAGCCCGCTATCAAGAGGTTTTGGACCAGGGGATTCCTTTACGCAAAACAGATCTTCCCCAGCTCCCCGACTTACCTTTACTCTCTTTCAAACCTGTCTTGTATATTGTGAACGTAAACGAAGGCCAAGATGAGTTACATACTGAACTGTTGGCCTGGGCTCAAGCCGAAGGAGCTGAGATGATTCCAGTGGCAGCCGATTTCGAAATGGAGTTGGCTCAGTTGACGCCGGAAGAAGCAAGGCTATTCTTGCAAGACCTAGGCATGGACAAGCCAGCGTTGCACCGCGTAGTGGAAGCCAGCTTGCGTCTCTTGGATTTGATTACCTTTTATACCATTAAGGGACCTGAAACCAGATCTTGGATTATTTCCCGGGGAATGTTAGCACCTCAAGCAGCCGGACGCATCCACAGCGATATGGAACGTGGTTTTATTCGTGCTGAAGTAATCCCCTGGAAAATTTTGGTAGAAGAGGGTTCCGTGGTAGCCTGCCGCGAAAAGGGCTTACAGAGGATTGAGGGTAAGGACTATGTGATCAACGATGGAGATGTTATTTTCTTCCGATTCAACGTTTGACTA
>DGYW01000038.1:0-813 GCA_002396805.1 Firmicutes bacterium UBA4996
CAGTGTTAGCCGAACGGCGTTATCTGCACTTGTGTAGCTTTGGTCTGCAATATGTGTAACCTTCAAAGCAGTATCGTCGTCCTTTCCTATGCCAGATGCTTCCACCCATTCAATCTCTGAGGAAGGAGCCACAGTGAAAAGATCGCCCTGCTCCTTGTGATCATCAAAAGTGAAGGACAGAAGTTCTCGAACTCCCACTCCAGCTTCTTTGGCATCCTGTACGGTTACTGTGATGCTATCCACATAGAAGGAGGTAAGCACGGAAGGAGGGGTCTGAACCCGGTAATTATAGCCGAGAGTGGCAATCTCTGACACATCTGCAAACTTCTTAGTGTAGTTTAGCTCAAAACTGCCGTCACTTGCCGGCTTCACTCTTGGGGTCAGCTCACCCCAGGGCGATTCTGTCATACCAATTAAGAATTGGGAATGGCCAACATCTTCAGCTGCCACATGCCCCTTAACGTTGATCGAGTAGGTTCCAGTAATATAAGTATTGTCACTTATCTTAGCAATCTCACTAAATAGGATATCAACGGCGTCGTAATTGTTAACCCTGTCTTCTAGCTGCAGAGAAATGGTCCCATCATCTCCTTGGACAACAAGGATCTCCACATCACCTGATACTTTCAAGGCGGAACTGGATAATTTTTCGCCCACTTTTAGATTCTTGTCTCCATCCAGCTCGTATAATGTCGTAATCCCGCCACTTAAGATTACGGGAGCGGCAGGTTGGCCTGCCGATGTTTGAACAATCACGATATCATCCACATAGAAAGGAACAAGGTCACCAGCTTGACTAGCACTGGCCTCATC
>DGYW01000038.1:992-5170 GCA_002396805.1 Firmicutes bacterium UBA4996
GTTTGGACACGAAGTACCCACAGATTTCGTGTCGGGTCTGCAATGTGATCCGCAATCTTCAGAACATAGGTCAATGTGAAACTTTCGCCAGCTTGCAGTTTTTCTTTCTTAAACTCGGGGTATCCATCGCCTTCGCCTGCTTTTCTGGTCACACCGCCCAGTTTGACACTGGCACCCTTAGGATCTACATCCCTATCTACATGACCTGTAATAGTAATTTGATAGGTGGCATGCGGATCCAGTTTCAAAAAGTCGTTCTGGATATCTAGTGCATCCCAGTTGTCTTTACGGCTCCCGATATAAAAGGATTTGCCTACAGAGCCCGTGACGGTAATATCTGCTTCGCCTGATCTACCCAGTCCTTCCTTGGGATCGCTGATTTTGTCACCCTCGTTAAATTTGCTCCAGTCCACCTTGTAGACGCTCACTTCCCCAGCAGCTTGCGTCACGTTTTGAACACCTATACCCCAAACCAACGCAAGAGCCAGTACAATACTAGTGAATACGACTAGTATTCTTTTCGTCACAACGGTCCCTCCCAATTGATATTTTCGCGCAGTATAACTTTATGTTAACGCAAAACTCAATTATTATCCTAGCATTACGTGTACGAAATAAATCATGATCGTATTCGGGCGGCCATTTATTGACGATTGGTAAATATTATGATAACTTCAAAGGGAGAGCTTCCCTTTATTTCACTAGTAGTGAGGTGGAATGATGGCTTATATGGACAAAATGAATGATGCTATAGATTTCATCGAATCTAATATAACAGATGATCTCGATTTAAATATGGTGGCCCGCAAGGCTTCTTGTTCCGTGGATCATTTTTTGCGTACATTCTCTTTCCTCGCTGGAATTCCCCTGTCTGAATACATTCGGCGCAGGAAGCTTACTCATGCTGCCTTTGATCTTTTTGACGGCATGAAGGTTGTTAATGTGGCCTCCAAATTCGGTTATAGTTCGCCAGAAGCATTCGCCCGGGCCTTTAAGAGAATGCACGGCATAACTCCTACCGCCGCCAAGAATGCGGACACTTTACTTAAGGCCTACCCCAAACTATCTTTTCATCTGTCTTTAACGGGCGATGAAGAAATCGACTATCGTATTGCCCAAAAAGATTCCTACAAGATGTGCGGGATCACCACAGATATCCCCATCTATGAGAAAACCAATGCAGTCATTACCCAATTCTGGGAAGACAACATTGGCAATGGGGTTATTGGCCAGTTTCATCGCGATATCGGGCTGGCCTATAATATCTGCCTCAACGCCGCACTGTTCAACTTCCGCAAGAATGCGTTTTCCTACATGATCTGCTCCAAAATGCCCCACCACCACGTCCCGGACAAATATTCTGTGCTTACAGTTCCTTCATTCACATGGGCCATATTTTCCACTCCTGAGCACACTTCTCAAGAAACCACAGAAACAATTCGGCAGGTGCGCAGGCGTATTTTTATGGAATGGTTCCCTACCTCCGGTTATATCCATGCAGGTGGACCAGAATTAGAGATATTTCACAATACCAACAACAAGTTTGTTGTGGAGGTATGGGTACCCATCGCCAAAGAAAGCCGATAATAGGTGTCCATATAATACAAGTATAAAATGCACCTGCCAAAACAATCCTCTCGCTTCTGGTTTACCATATATTCATGGTCCAGCTCCTCATTTGGTTCTGGATAGAGATTGTTGTATAGTTCAGATTGTGATTCGACTGTAGTACCGAAAAACCCTCACCTGTTAATGAGTGAGGGTTCAACAACTAACCTACTAATCTGCGAGCTTTCTCATCAAAGAGATTAAGATATCCTTCTTCGAAATCTGATGAAGGCCTAATTGTCTCCACAATATCATCCGATCTTAGTATTTCATAGTCAAAATATATCATGATTATGATAACTGGTGAATCCCATTAGAGCCACACCGGTATAGAACCAGTAGTTTCAAACCGTCGAGAAAAGGTTAGTCCTGATTAAACCCAGGCTACGACAATTACAGCATGTACTCAATATTGTGGTCCTCACACCACCTAATAGTGAATTGCCGATAGCGCTCATCGCGAAATCTATACCAATCATCCTTTATTCATAAAGACGAAATAGCGGATTGAAAGCGTCTAAAGGCGCCTTTCCCTTGGATAGCATCTGGTAACCTGGTCCTGTCCTTATCGCTTTGTATAGTAAAGCAAAAATCCTCCATAGTTTGGTATTCATTTATGTCGGATTTTCCTGGGAGAGCGGCGTAATGTTCGAAGTTCACTTCGATATCTATAGCTGTCTGAATTGCTTCCCACTGCCACTCGTACAAGTGGTCAAAGGATTCACCTTCTTCAGCGGCCCGCAAGTGTTCACGGAGGACTGCAATCACTTTGCCCGTTCTTAAATCCAGAAAGTAGCTAAACTCGTTCATTTGCAGCTCCAAAGCTTCAAGAACAGCCTCTAATTTCGCTGGTTTTCTCATTGTTTATCGCCTTCTTCGTTAGGCTCACTTTTTTACCAAGAAACCAGAACTTGTTCAAACAAGTCGGTGGTACGTACATAATAATCGTAATCATAAGAATCCTTCTTTTTAACCTTGCGAGTCTCTGCAATGCCAAGTTCGGCAAAAACATCACTCAAAATTGTGCGGAATAGTCGGGACATAAATAAAACCTCAGCATAGTCTGAGTCACTATATTCTTCGATTAGATAAGGGTGAATGCTAAGTAGACGCTCCACATAAAACGAGATTTCCCGCTCGGCGTGACCGTACTTATGTAGAAGTTCTAGGAGGTAACCAAGGAATATAGGGTGAAAAAGTCCGTAGCCATTACTATAATCCGTAGCATATCTACGGACACTGCTTTTCCACAGGAACAAATAGAGCTGAACGGGGTTGTCCATAATTTTCGAGCCCTTCTTTGTCAAAGTTAGTTGGTTCCGGCGTTTAAGCACTAATCCCCCGTCTCTCGCTAGATAATGTAGCTCAGCTATGAACCAAGCCTGATCTTCCCTCACCACTTTGTCGGGTAATCTAGGGCTTAAATAATCATACCCCTGTGTGCTGAGAGTTGCCACCAATTTCGCTGGCAAGTTGCCCTTGGCTGTTAGTTTGAGGGGTTCTGACTCTTTAATTATAGCTAGGAAATCCTTGAAGTATTTGTAAAGATGAGTTGTAGAGATGGCCTCCGCGTCAATATCGGTTCGGAAGGCCAAAGGTACATTAGCGTGAAAGATAGTGTTATTGACTTCAAAGGCGAGCTTCGAAATTTCATCTTTACCAAAGGGCAGTTTGTATTCTAAAGATAAGTTAGCTCTATTTCGGTCAAAGCTTCCGGTAAAACCCATCATTTCGCCCCACGCTTTGTTTTGGGCATGTTCGGGATCTCTTGGATTGTACCAAGATTCCAAAAAAGCCAAATAACCCGTGGGACCCCCCACGTCTTCAGGTGGGCAAGCCTCACCAGCTTCTATAACTGAAGCGAAGGCCTGAGGATGGTTGGGCAAGATTTCCTCTAAAATGATTTGGTGTTCCCAAGAGTCACCAAAATCATACATATAGGTGAGCTCACCGTTTGATTCTAAAACTGGCCCGATTTTAGCTACACTTGAGCGCAGAGGCTGCGATAAGATGTGTTCGGTCCACTCATCATGGGGCTCCTCCGCATTCTTCAAATACCATTCATAGGTCTCAATACTTTCCTGATCATCTGTATAACGGGTAGGATCATCGGTACTCCAAAACTCGTAAAGGTGCATATCGTCCCAACCCATAGCAAACTGAATTACCAGGTGTAACTGATGAAAAGTGACATGACTGGGGACGATTATTCTTCGCCAAATTGTGGGAAGCTCTGCAAGATGGACTCTAATCTGATAAGCTTTCACGGCCTACCACCTTCCAAAAGGATTCTTACTATCTATCAATTCTTGTATGTTTAGACAGCACTTCCTATATCTCCTGCCATGTCCACGCGGGCAAGGATCATTAAGTTGGCCAGGTGTACCCGATTTTACGTTTAAGGTCAGGCTTGTCCTTGTTTAAGGCCGAGATAAATCAGCCATTGTGTTCCCCTAAGATACTTTTTTCGCCCACTCGATGAGCACATCTTCTAGCTGCTGTTCTGTATCGTATTCGCCCAGGCGGATGATCTCAGCAATGGCATCTTTGTTGTCAAAGCCTAAAGTACC
>DGYW01000022.1:0-7415 GCA_002396805.1 Firmicutes bacterium UBA4996
TACAACTTCAGTTTACCAGGTCAGAAACATGTCTGCTGATATGCGCCGCGTATCTATGGACTTCATCTGCCATGTGGAACTCCTTCCGTAATGCAGGGGTGGCTACTTTTGCCAGTTTGGTCGTGTGTTCGATAGCTGGTTATGGTTTTGAGGTTTATCACGATCGAGGGAAGGATCTTTTAGTGAGGATTCTTCTTTTGTCCATGATGATTCCGTTTGCTGCTATTATGATTCCCTTGTTTATGCTGGTTGGCAACTTTAACTTGTTAAGTACCACGGCAGCTTTTGTTCTGCCTACTGTAGCCACGGGCTTTTTGATCTTCTTGTTCCGGCAAAGTGCCCGGTACTTTCCTCAGGAGATTATTGAAGCCTCGCGCATTGATGGCCTTGGTGAACTGGGGATTTTTCTACGGATGTACGTACCTATTATGAGGTCCACGTATGCCACCGCTGCCATCATTACTTTTATGGGAGCATGGAATAGTTATCTTTGGCCGTTAATTATTATGCAAAGCCCCGATAGCCGCACTATGCCTCTGGTTCTTTCCAATCTCATTGCCGGGTACGTTACGGATTATGGCCTGCTGATGTTGGCCGTTTCGATTAGTGTTCTACCCACTATTGTAATTTTTCTCTTGCTCCAAAACAGCTTTGCGGAGGGAATTGTTGCTTCAGCGAAATAGAGGAAGCCTGGCAATATTCTTCAATCCCAATCAAGCTATGCATTAAATAAACCCACTCCCGTAATTGGGGGTGGGTTTTCATTTGCCTTATTTAACCTCAAGTTCGTTCCGCAGGTTCTGATTAACAAGTTCTATATACTTGCCTTTTACGCCTCTGGACTCTGTGACTATTAACGAGGCTAATTCTAGCTTTTGCAGGGCAGCGGATACTGTAGATGGGGTTGTATAGGTCTTGGATGCAATAGAATTGAGAAACACTTCTCCTTTATCCCACTGAATATCCTGCAATACAGCACGGGCTGCTTTTTTCTCACTAAAGGTGAGAAATCTTACGGCCAATTTGGCCCGGGCAATCTCCATAGAACTGAGTTGGATTCTCTCTTGCTCTTGCCTGAGCATCTCTATAGTAACTATGGCACTGGTATATTCGCACAGAATCTTATCAGATTCAGAAAAAGGGGTCTCATATCTAATGAACAATATACCGGCCACTTTTTCAAAATTGGAGAAAATGGGATAGATGGAGTAGTACCTATTACTGAACAGGCAGTTCCCTACATCTTCGTAGGTACACCATGGTTGATTCTCATAAATATTTGTGACACTCTCATTACTCTTATTAAACAGTTCCATATAGTATTGGGGAAGTTCTTCCTTGACAAGGGAACGCTCGGTATATGGACAGACAAATTTTTCCGCAACGGAATAGGTGAATATATGTTCTGCAGTATCAAACAAAAAGATGTTGCACTCTAAGATGCTGCAAAGCTCGTCACAGAGTGCGTCAAGTGGAATGACTGTAGTTGCTGATTTACTAAAAACGGTATTCAGTCTCTGTATCTTACTAACAATAGCTCCCAAGCTGCTTCTCCCCTCTAGCATTGTGTTTCCATTAAGAGTCTATCATTAATAGGGTCTGAAAACAAGTTAGCGGGAAAGGGGGATTTTGGCACAGGTGGAGTATTTCGAATTCTCCCGTTTTCCGCCTTTTAGAAAAGGGCTGTGATATACTAGGGAATATTATTGGGAAAAGTCTTTCTAAAAGGATGTCTTTAATGCATAAACTTACCACAACCTTGAACCTACAAGAATGTGTAGAAATAATCAAGAATAACTGTAGTGGCCAAAATGCCCTCAACTTTGTTGAAGAAATAGCAAACTTTCACAGAATTCAAGCCTCTCAAGGCTATAGAGCCGCAGCTAGTTGCGGGGCAGATCTTTTGCGTGAAAACGGCGTAGATGTACGGATACAGAGCTATCCCGCAGATGGGAAAACCTATTGTTTTACCCAGAAGCTATTCAAAGAATGGAATTGTGAAGAAGGCTGGCTTGAGATTACCGCGCCGTGGCACGAACGCCTTGCTGATTTTAGTCGTGAAGAAATGTCCATCATTCAGCGTAGTGCGGCTAAGGACTTTTCGAACCAAGATGTTCCCATCATTTACGTGGAAGATCATGTCTCACCTACGGATTTTAATACATCTCTCCGAGGGGCACTTCTCTTTGTAGAAAACGATTTTGACCAATGGTCCAAGCGAGCCAGCGAGCTGGGAGCACTAGGTATCATAACAGTATCCATGCCAGAGATCAAGCCTGTGCGGACAAATATGGCTGAAGATGAAAAAATGGCTCATTCCCACGCCAATCTCAGCTTCCATATTTATAATTCAGACCAAGAAGACAAGCTCTGTGGCTTTGCCATCTCTCCCCATAGTGGCAGAAGACTTCGTGAAGCTTGCGCAGCTGGGGCAGCAGATGGAAAAGCTCCTAGGGCCCGGTTTAAGATTTCCTCAACATTAACTGAAGGCTCCATCGAAAACGTTGAAGCTGTGATCCAAGGCACTACAGATGAAGAAATCTTGATGGTGGCCCATTTGTGTCACCCCCGCTCTAGCGTAAATGACAATGCATCAGGCGTAGGGGCGGCTATGGAGGCCATGTGCGTTTTAGGCAGGCTGATTGAAAATGGCACCCTTCCTCGGCCCCGAAGGAGCATACGTCTCTTGTTGATGCCAGAGTTTACAGGGACCTATGCCTTTTTGCACGATAACGAAGATCGCCTTTCCAAGATCAGGGCAGGCATAAATCTTGATATGGTGGCGGCCTATCAAAACGGTAACGCCGGTCCTAGCATTATCGTGGATACCCCCGATAGTGCCCACTCGTTTTCTGGTGATCTTGCTAGTTTGATCGTAAACCAACTAGCTAAAGAATGCGCATTTGGTGGCAAGGACAGGTATGTTCCTTTATTCTTAAGTGTCAAGGTTCCCTTTGTCTTTGGTAGTGATCATTACATCCTTTCTGACCCTACCATAGATATTCCCACTGTTGCCCTAACCCAGTGGCCGGACAAGACCTACCACACCAGTGCAGATAACATTGATCATATCGATCCCAACATGCTGCTTCGCTCTGCGGCATTAGCAGGTGCTTATTGCTACATTTATTCTAGATTCACCTTGGAAGATGCAAATGCTGTGATGCAAGAAGTCTCTTCGAGGTTTCTTCAGGCCATGAACAACTGGCGCTGGCAAAAAGCTTCCGCTGAGCATCAAGAGCGTCTTGATTATACTCGGGAACTCTATTTTGCCACTTTAGATCGGTTCTCAACCCTATTTGAAGGAGAAGAACTCTCCACAATGCTTGTAAAGATTGAGGAGGAAAAGGCATTTTTCACCCGTCTTGAGCAAGCGTCAGGCCTCTTAGAACCTGGCTCTTTCGATTCTAGTAGTGGGGACTTAAGTCCAATTCCCGTCCGCCTGTTTAAGGCTCCTCTAGCCAGGAGAAGCATTAGAGGGGACATGACTTTGTTTGAAAAGGACAAGCTTACTAAGTTGCAGAGTAAGTACCCAGAATGTTCCTCTTTAGTTGATTATGTAATCTACGAAACTGATGGAAAGCGGACCATTAAAGAGATTGCCCGTAGAGTTCAGATCCAGACGGGTCTGGAGTGTGAAAACTTCGTTGAAGAGCTATTTGAGCTCTTGGTAGAGCTCAAGCTCATTTCAATGACTGAAAGGAAAGAGTAAATATGATTGTAGAGAAGATGATACCAGCTTTTCAAAAGGCTGAGGGAGGACTTTTCTCAGATGTAGAAAAAGCTGACGTCGGTGATGCGGTCACTAAGATGAACGAACGGGGCGTGGCCCTAATGGCTTGGGCAGATCCATTTTATCCCCATCCATCTGTTCCACCTCATGTGGCAGAGGCCATGATAGACTGCATTAATAGCGGTTTTGCCAGCCATTATACTGCTCCCATTGGCAATAATGACCTAAAGGTAGAAATAGCAAAGAAGTTGAAAAAGGTAAATGGGATGGATGTGGAGCCTTTCAGAAACATCCTGATTACACCAGGATCTGACTCTGGACTATTCTTTTCCATGCTTCCCTTTATTAACCAAGGCGACGAGGTCATGATTATAGACCCGAGCTATCCGAATAACTTTCAGAATACAGAGCTTCTCGGTGGCGTAGTGGTGCGCATCCCGATTTATGCCGAAGACGGCTATCAATTTAGGATGGAAGAATTCGAGAAAAGACTCACGCCAAAGACAAAAATGATAGTTCTCACAAACCCCAATAATCCTACAACCACCGTTTTTCGCAGAGAAAAGTTAGAGAGTTTGGCAGAGTTTGCCGTGAAAAACGACTTAGTTGTTGTAGTGGACCAAGCCTTTGAACAACCTTGTTTTGATGATATAGAGATGGTCTCTATTGCTACTCTTCCAGGCATGTGGGAACGCACCGTTTCAGTATTTTCCCTCTCTAAGGGTATGGGCCTCAGTGGTCTCCGAGTTGGTTATATTGTGGCGGATGCTAAAGTGATTGACAAAATGTACGGGACAGCTGTTGCAGTCTTAGGGGCTACGAATACCTCTGCTCAGATGGGAGCTATTGCGGCCTTGCAGGATGATAGTTTTATGGAACCTTACTTTGCCAGCTTTGATCGGCGTCGTAAGATGGTGTACGAGTTGTTGCATGATGTACCTGGTGTTTCCATGCTCATCTCTGAATCAGGTTTTCTCTCTTGGGTTGACGTTTCTCGTTTAGGCACCGGAAGTGAAATCATGTCTTATCTTAATGAAGAAGCCCTAGTGGCAGTAAACTCAGGCGATCCCTATGGAGAGGCCGGAAAGCACCATATCCGCATTGTCCATGGAGTTTTAAATGAAGAGCAACTTCATGAGGCAGTATTGCGAATTAGAACAGCCCTGATCAAGTTTGGAGAAGAAAAGGGTATCAAAGCATAAGTACGTACAAAACCGTTTAAGGGGTGAACCACTTGATTAGATATATTGGAAAAAGACTGCTCATGATGATCCCTGTGCTTTTAGGAGTAATCATAATTGTCTTTTCGATTATGTATATAACCCCCGGCGATCCTGCAAGGATGATCCTAGGTGAGGCAGCACCAGCTTCTGCCGTTGCAGAGCTTAGGGAAAGTTTAGGACTTAATGGCTCCTACTTTTCTCAGCTCTTCACCTATGTGAAAAAGCTGGTTTTCGAGTTTGACCTGGGATATTCTTACGCCTCGAAAAAACCTGTAATTAACGAGATCTTGGAGAGGTTTCCAACTACACTGCTTTTGGCAACACTCAGTGTGACCATTTCGGTGGTTGTGGGGGTTACTATGGGCATTATTTCTGCCACCAAGCAATATTCAATCTTTGACAAGATCGCAACAAGCATTGCTTTGCTAGGTGTTTCTATGCCTACTTTTTGGGCTGGGCTGATGGCAGTAATCATCTTTGCTGTCCACTTAAGATGGCTTCCGGCCTCTGGTTCTTATGGCTGGGAGTACTGGATTTTGCCATCCCTCACCTTAGGACTTTCTAGCTCTGCTACCATCATGAGGATGACCAGATCAAGCATGCTGGAGGTAATTAGGCAGGACTATATCCGAACAGCAAGGGCCAAAGGGCAAAAGGAAAGCGTAGTAATCATGTTTCACGCCCTCAAAAATGCCATGATCCCTGTTGTTACTGTAATTGGCATGCGCTTTGGAGCGTTACTCGGGGGTTCTGTCTTGATTGAATCGGTTTTTGCCATTCCCGGACTTGGTAAGTTCATCATAGATAGTATTAACATGAGGGACAACCCAGTGGTGCAAGGGGGAGTCTTGCTCCTGGCCCTATCTTTCAGTATTTGTAACCTTCTGGTAGATATACTTTATGGTTTTATTGATCCACGAATCAAATCTCAATACAGTGTGCTGAAGAAAAGGGGGCGGAAAACCAATGTGGCAGCGTAAGAAAAAGGCGCCCAAAAAGGGTTTTTGGAATGACGCTTGGTACCGTCTGAAAAAGAATAAAGGGGCGATGTTATCCCTAGTTGTACTGTTGGGATTGATCATTTGTGCCATCTTTGCAGATTATATCGCACCGTACCCCTATGATCTGCAAGATTATAACCATACCTTTGAGTTTCCTAGCAAAAAGCACCTTCTAGGCACCGATAACTTTGGTCGGGATATCTTGAGCCGGATCATCTATGGAAGCCGCATCTCTTTGATCGTTGGATTTTCTTCTATCATTGTAGCCATTATCTTTGGCGGTCTTCTAGGGGCAATTTCAGGATACTACGGAAACAAAGTGGATAATGCCATTATGCGGGCCATGGACGTGCTCATGGCTATTCCTGGTATGCTTTTGGCCATATCTTTGGCGGCAGCTTTAAAACCAGGTTTAATGAATCTAGTAATAGCCATTGCCATTGCTGATGTGCCTGGGTACGCAAGGGTGGTTCGTGCCTCTGTTTTGACGATTAAGGAGCAAGAGTATATTGAAGCTGCAGAATGTATTGGGGCCCCAGATTCTAGGATTATTCTCCAGCATATTATCCCAAACTGCCTTGCACCCATAATTGTTCAAGCAACCCTAGGTATGGCAGGAGCAATACTATCCGCCTCGGCATTGAGCTTTTTAGGCCTCGGAATCCAACCTCCCACACCAGAGTGGGGATCGATGCTGTCATCTGCTAGACAATACATTAGAACTTACTGGCATATGACTACCTTTCCGGGAATTGCCATCATGATTACGATCTTTGCTTTGAACGTGTTAGGTGACGGCCTTCGCGACGCACTTGATCCCAGGCTTAAGAATTAAGGGGGGCGTGTTGTAATGGATAACATTATTGAAATAAAGAACCTCAGTATTCAGTACAAGACTGATGAGCGTACTGTGGAAGCCGTAAACAATCTCAATTTGACCCTAGCCCGCGGTGAAAGCCTAGGACTTGTAGGTGAAACAGGGGCAGGAAAGACCACCACAGCTCTAGGGATTATGGGACTAATCCCTGATCCTCCCGGTCTTGTTACTGCAGGTGAGATTATCTTTGAGGGACAAGATCTTTTAAAGCTTAGCAAGCACAAGTTAAGGGGCATCCGTGGGAACAAGATCTCCATGATCTTTCAAGATCCCATGACTTCCTTGAACCCAGTTGTTACCGTTGGTGACCAGATCGCAGAGAGCATTCGTATTCATGAGAGACTTTCTCGCAGAGAAGCTAGTAAAAAGGCCATGGACATGCTCGAACTTGTTGGTATACCTAAAGAACGTTACTCAGAATATCCCCACCAGTTTTCTGGCGGGATGAAGCAGCGGGTTGTAATTGCCATTGCCCTTTCGTGTAACCCAGAGCTTCTGTTAGCAGATGAGCCCACAACCGCTTTGGACGTCACTATTCAAGCCCAGGTTTTGGAGCTCATCATCAAGTTGAAAAAAGAACG
>DGYW01000022.1:7668-11181 GCA_002396805.1 Firmicutes bacterium UBA4996
GAAATCGTAGAATACGGCAGCTTAGAGCAAATTTATGATCACACCTGTCATCCGTATACAAAGGGCTTGTTTGGTTCTATTCCAGATATTGAAGCTACAGTGGATCGATTGAATCCCATCCCTGGATTGATGCCTGATCCAGCTGATCTGCCTCAGGGTTGTAGTTTTGAACCAAGATGTAAGCTGGCGTGCGCAAGATGCAAAAAAGAAAATCCGTCCATGGTTGAGGTAGAGGCTGGGCACTTGGTCAAGTGTTTTAACTTTGCAAAGGGGGAGGAGCGAAATGTCTGAACTACTTCGGGTAGAAAACTTAAAAAAGTATTTTAAAACACCCAATGGATTTCTCCACGCGGTAGACGATCTGTCCTTCTCCATCAATACAGGTGAAACACTAGGGGTGGTAGGGGAGTCGGGCTGCGGAAAATCTACCCTCGGTCGCTGTATTGTTCATCTTTTGGAGCCGACTGCTGGTAAGATCTTCTTTGAAGATGCAGACATTACGTATTTGAGTGGAGAGCAGCTCAAGGAATCCAGAAAAGATCTCCAGATGATTTTCCAAGATCCCTTTTCTTCCCTCAATCCTAGAATGACGGTTAAGAGCATTATTATGGAACCCATGATTATTCATAACATGCATGGAGGTGATAAAGCTAAGCAAGAAAAAGAGGTTCTGAGGTTGATGGGAACAGTCGGCCTCGCAGAGCGCCTCGCTGACTCGTATCCCCATGAACTTGATGGTGGCCGTCGGCAGAGAATTGGCATCGCCCGGGCCCTAGCCTTAGAACCAAGACTGATTGTGTGTGATGAGCCTGTTTCGGCCCTGGATGTTTCTATTCAGGCCCAGATTCTTAATCTCATGCAGGATCTGCAGGAAGAAAGGGATCTCACTTATATGTTCATTACTCATGATCTTTCTGTAGTAAAGCATATCTCAGACAATATTTGCGTCATGTATCTGGGCGTTTTAGTAGAGCAAAGCTCGTCTGAAAAGCTTTTTGAGAAGCAGTATCATCCCTACACACAGGCCCTGCTTTCAGCCATACCAGTTCCGAAACTAAATGCTAAACGCGAGCGCATTTTACTCAAGGGAGAGATTACTTCTCCCATTAACCCCGCTCCAGGATGTCGTTTTGCACCACGTTGTCTGTATGCAAAGCCGGAGTGTTCTCACGCACAGCCTGAGTTAAAAGAACTAGAGCCTGGCCATTTTGTGGCCTGCCATTTATATTGATCCTGACAAACCAGCAAAGCACGCTGTATTGACAAAAAAACCATAAAGGAGAAATTGACATGAGATTGTTTAGACGCACATTTGTAGTTGTGATGGTTCTCGCTGTACTGCTACTAACAGGCTGTGGTAAGAAAGAAGCAACTGTCGCTGATACCCCGAAAGTGAAGGACACCATTGTCATTGCCCAGGGTGCAGACGCTAAGTCCCTTGACCCCTATGGCACCACTGACGCACCAGCAGGACGGGTAGCTAACGTGATTTTTGATACCTTGCTTACTCGTGATGATGAAGGAAACATTGCACCAGCTCTAGCCGAGAGATGGGAGATTGTGGACGATGTGACCTATATCTTCCACTTAAGAAAAGGTGTGAAGTTCCACAATGGGGAAGAATTCAAGGCCAGTGACGTAGCTTTTTCTTTCTCGCAAATTGCTGCATCGCCCCATGCCCAATCTGTACGGGCAACTATTGACTTTGAAAACTCGAAGGTAATTGATGATTATACCTTCATGATGAAGATGACTGAGCCCTTTGGACCTATCCTCAATCACCTTGGTCACAATGTTATGGCTATCGTCAATGAAAAAGCTTATACCGAAGCAGGAGATAAGGTCGGTCAACAACCTGTTGGTACAGGCCCTTACAAATTTGTGAGCTGGTCCACAGGAGACCGCATCGACCTTGTAGCCAACGAAGATTATTGGGGACAAAAACCACAAATTAAGAATTTAGTATTCCGGAACATTCCTGAGACTGCTAGTCGCTCTATCGAGGTTGAGACAGGCGGAATCGATGTTGCCATCGGTGTTCAAGCTTCTGAGCTGAAGCGTTTAGAAGAAAACAAAGACGTTGGAGTATATAGACGGGAAGCTTCTAGCATTAACTTTATTGCTTTTAACAGTAGCAAAGCTCCCTTTAATAATCTGAAGTTGAGACAGGCCATTAATCTGGCCATCAATAAAGAAGCCATCTTTAACGTTGTGTATCAAGGCACTGGTGCAATTGCCACCGCTCCCATGAGTAGGGTGGTCTGGGCTTACAATGACAAGCTTACCCCCCACGAGTACAATGTGGAAAAGGCCAAAGCTCTCTTAGCGGAGGCTGGCTATCCAGATGGTCTAACCATCACCATCACAGTTGACCAAGATCAGGCTCGCTTAGATACAGCAGAAATGATTCAAGCCCAGTTAGCTAATATTGGAGTCAAGGTCAACATTGAGCCCCTTGAGCGTGGTGCCTTTATTGACAGGGTAATTGATGGAAGTCTCGACATGTTTGGTCTCGGTTGGTCTTCGGACACAGGGGATCCAGACTACGCCCTTTATGCTCTGTTGCATTCTTCCATGCATGGTGCAGGGGGAAATATGGGCTTTTACACCAACAAAGAGGTTGACCAACTCTTAGAGCTTGGTCGCGTTTCTACCGATGCTGAAACTAGAAAGAATGCGTATCTCAAGGCCCAAGAAATTGTTTGGGAAGAAGTTCCTTATGTATTCATTCAGTGTCCAGAGGATCTCATCGCTTATAATGCAAAAATCAAGGACTTTGGCGTTTTTGCCAATGGTCAGTTGAAGGTTCAAAATTTCCATTTCTAAAACCTTATTAAGCTTGACAAGAAAAGCAGCTCCCTCCTTTTGGAGGGGGCTGCCTTCGCAGAAGAAGGTGGATAATGAGCAGATTTAAGTATATTCAAAAGTTTGTAGCAGAACAGGGGCTTGATGCTGCTTTAATCAATAATCCTGCAAACAGAAGGTATCTAAGTGGCTTTACAGGGAGTACGGGCTATGTGCTGTTAACACCAACAGAAAGCTTATTTTTTGCAGATTTTCGTTATCTAGAGCAGGCTCAAAATGAGTGTGCAGGCTATGAAATTGTCTCCATCAAGGGTGAGGATGACCTTTTTACCTACTTAAACGACAATAATTTCAAGAAGCTTGGGGTGGAGGAAAAATCTATGACCCTTAGCTTTGCCAATGCCCTGCGTGTTAGAAGTGGCATAAAAACCATGCTTGGCATTGATGGAGAGATCGCCAATCTGCGTATGGTCAAAGATAATCAGGAGCTTTCCAAAATCCGACGGGCTTGTGAAATAACTGATCTTGCCTTTGCTGACATCCTAACCCAGATTCGCGAGGGGATGACTGAGGCCGAAATTGACTATGAGCTACAAAGTTATATGCGGAAATTTCCTGAGGTAGAGAAGATGGCAGAACGCTTTATTGTGGCCAGTGGTGAGCGTGGATCACTTCCCCATGGAATTGCAGGAGCCCGAAAAGTGCAAA
>DGYW01000042.1:0-17217 GCA_002396805.1 Firmicutes bacterium UBA4996
GTGAAGGTGGAAGAACTGTAGGTGCTGGTGTTGTAACGAAGATTTTGGCGTAATCCAAAATTCAGAGACTAGGTTTTATGGTAAACCGGATCGGGAAAAGTGATCCGCTCGGATTGCTTTTCCTCTTCGGCTGTTTATAAGCAAATTTATGATGAGTGCGATGAAGTAGGAGGTTGCGGGCAATTGATGTGCTCATGCTCGCGTAAAAGACCCGTTTACCTCATCAATTGCCCGTAGCAGTTTGTTTCACAAAACTGCACAGAGGTTCGAATGAGGGTCTGGGTTGAGCTATGAGTGATGACTTGCTCGGGGAATTTCTACGGAGTATGTTCGTTTATCGAGCGAAAGGGAGGATAATTGTTGGCTAAGCAAAAAGTTCGGATTAGGTTAAAGGCATTTGATCATAAAATCCTGGACAGTTCTGCAGAGAAGATTGTTGATACTGCTAAAAGGACTGGGGCAACGGTTTCAGGACCCATCCCCTTACCTACTGACAAAAACATTTTTACGGTTTTGCGTTCTGTCCACGTCCATAAAGATTCTCGTGAACAGTTCGAAATGAGAACGCATAAACGTTTGATTGACATTTTGGATCCTAATCCAAAGACAATTGATGCGTTAATGCGCTTGGATTTACCTGCTGGTGTAGATATTGAGATTAAGATTCAAGATTAATGGGTACCGGTGGGAGCAATTTTAGGGGGTGCGAAAGATGGCCAAAGGTATTCTAGGTAAAAAATTGGGAATGACCCAGATTTTCAGTGCAGAAGGATTGCTAATCCCCGTGACTGTCATCGAAGCTGGCCCATGTACCGTAGTGCAAAAGAAAACCACGGATAATGATAATTATCTTGCTGTGCAACTTGGTTTTGGTGATCGGCGCGAGAGACTTTTTAATAAACCGGAGAAAGGGCATTTTGCCAAGGCGAATGTTAAGCCTCGTCGGTATCTCCGGGAGATTAGATTCACTGCAGATGATGATTTTGCAAACTTAAACGTTGGTGACACCGTTGATGTCGGTATTTTCACAGAAGGTGAAAAGGTAGATGTCACTGGTACCAGTAAGGGTAAGGGTTTCCAAGGTTCTATTAAGCGTCACAATCAAGGACGCGGACCCATGAGTCATGGTTCTCGCTATCATCGTGGCGTAGGATCGCTAAACGCTGTTGACCCAGCCCGGGTTTTCAAAGGTCGTAAACTGCCTGGACGGATGGGTGGCGAGCGGGTAACAACTCAAAACCTTGAAATCGTTAAAGTTGATCAGGACCGCAATTTACTATTGATTAAAGGTTCTGTACCGGGTGTTAAAGGCAGTCTAGTGATTGTCCGTAATGCCGTAAAAGCTTAGAGTTTGAGGAAGAGAGGAGGCTACAATCATGCCGAAAGTGGCCGTGTTCAACATGGAAGGCAAGCAAGTTGGTGAGTTAGAACTCAATGATGCTATTTTCGGGGTCGAGGTAAACCAAGACCTGATGCATAAGGTAGTCGTTAGCCAGTTGGCCAATCGCCGACAAGGTACTGTGGCCACCAAAAATAGGGCAGCAGTACGTGGTGGCGGACGAAAACCGTGGAGACAAAAGGGGACTGGTCGTGCACGCCAAGGCAGTATCCGATCCCCACAATGGGTTGGTGGTGGCGTAGTATTTGGGCCAACGCCGAGGGATTTTTCATATCGTCTACCTAAAAAAGCACGCCGGGCTGCGTTAAAATCCGCCCTTAGTGCTAAAGTTGAAGCAGGGAACATGGTGGTTTTAGACCAGCTAACTGTGGATGGACCAAAAACCAAAGCTATGGCTAACATGTTCAAAGCTTTAGATGTACAAAAGCCCTTAGTAGTAACTGCTGAATGGGATACTAATGTGGAACTTTCCACTCGCAACATTCCTGGTGCCTTAGTGGCAAAAACGCAGGGGCTTAATGTATATGACATCCTTAATAGCCAAAAGGTGGTTATTACAAAGGATGCAGTTGCTAAGTTAGAGGAGGTGCTTGTATAATGGATGCTCGGGATATCATCAAAAGACCGATTATTACCGAAAAAAGCACCGACTTGATGGCCGAAAACAAATACACTTTTGAAGTGGATTTACGAGCCACCAAAACGCAGGTTAAAACTGCGGTGGAAGAAATCTTCAACGTGAAAGTACAAAAAGTCAATACTTCTCGAGTTAAAGGTAAGCTGCGTAGGATGGGACGCCATGAAGGATATACATCCGACTGGAAAAAGGCTGTGGTGACCCTAGAACCTGGCCATAGCATCGAGGTATTTGGAGGATTTTAAGGAGGGACGGAACAATGGCAATTAAGAAATATAGACCGACCACTCCGGGGCGTCGCAACATGACCGGTTTTACCTTTGAAGAAATTACAAAGAAAGAACCGGAGAAGTCGTTAGTAGTTTCTCTAAATCGCACAGGTGGACGCAATTCTAAGGGTCGTATAACTGCCCGTCACCGTGGCGGCGGCCATAAGCGGAAATATCGTATTATCGACTTTCGCCGCAATAAAGATGGCATTCCAGCTAAAGTAGCTGCCATCGAATATGATCCGAATCGCTCTGCGCGAATTGCGTTGTTACACTATTTAGATGGAGAAAAACGCTACATTTTAGCCCCTGTTGGTTTAAAAGTAGGAGATACGGTTGAATCAGGGCCTAACGCTGATATTAAGCCTGGTAACGCCCTGCCAATCGCCAACATTCCTGTTGGTACCGTTATTCATAACATTGAGTTGCAGCCTGGTAAAGGCGGGCAACTGGCTCGCTCCGCTGGGACATCCGCCCAGTTAATGGCGAAAGAAGGTAGCTACGGAACAGTCCGTTTGCCTTCTGGGGAGTTTAGGCTTGTTTTACAAACCTGCCGGGCCTCGGTTGGTCAGGTAGGCAATGTGGACCATGAGAACATGATTGTCGGTAAGGCCGGTCGTTCTAGATATCTAGGTAATAGACCCCATGTACGTGGTGTAGCTATGAACCCAGTAGATCACCCCCATGGTGGTGGTGAAGGTAAGGCCCCAATCGGCAGACCTAGTCCTGTTACTCCTTGGGGTAAGCCTACTCTAGGAGCACGTACTCGTAAGAAGAAGGCAAGCGATCGTCTAATTGTCAGAAGTCGCAGGAAGAAATAATTAGGATTCTCTACGAGGAGGTGTTAAAATGGGTAGATCATTGAAAAAGGGTCCCTTCGCAGATGCTCACCTCTTGGATAAGGTGCGGGTGATGAACGAGAAGGGCGACAAGCGAGTTATAAAAACATGGTCGAGACGTTCGACTATTTTCCCGGATATGGTTGGTCACACCATCGCCATTCACGATGGTCGCAAACATGTCCCCGTATATATTACTGAAGAAATGGTCGGTCATAAGCTAGGTGAGTTTGCTCCAACTCGGACTTTCCGGGGGCATGCTGGCGAAAGATCGTCTGGCAGATAAGCAGATCGGGGTGATAAATGATGGAAGCGAAAGCAGTTGCTAGACATGTAAGAATTTCACCACGCAAAGCGCGCCAAGTAGTTGACTTAATTCGTGGCAAGGATGTGGACGAAGCATTGGCCATCCTAATGGTTACACCAAAGGGAGGGTCCCCCATCGTCGAAAAGGTTGTGAAGAGCGCGGTTGCGAACGCGGAGAACAATTACGATATGGATGTAGACTCCTTGTACGTGGCTGAGTGCTATGTTGATCAAGGTCCAACTATGAAGAGAATTAGACCAAGAGCAAGAGGCATGGCTAATCGCATTCGTAAACGCACAAGTCATATTACTGTGATTTTGCGGGAAAAGGAGGAATAAGTGCGTGGGTCAAAAAGTACACCCGGTAGGGTTTAGACTTGGGTTTGTCAAAGACTGGGACAGCAAGTGGTACGCCAACAAGCAAGAATATGCTGACCTTTTACACGAAGACTTAGAGGTCAAACGCCTGATTAAGCAACGTTTTTATCAAGCGGGTATATCTAAGACTGAAATTGAACGGGCAGCTAACCGTGCTAAAGTCACCATTCACACAGGTAGACCAGGTATGGTCATTGGGCGTGGTGGTGCCGAGGTTGATCAGCTTCGTAAAGATCTAGAAGCAATGACCGGTCGACAAATCCAGATTAATATTGTGGAGGTTAAGACTCCAGAAACAGATGCCCAACTTGTGGCTGAGAGCATTGCCTTTGCCTTAGAGCGCCGGATTTCTTTCCGTCGGGCCATGCGTCAAGCGCAACAACGTGCTATCCGCTTAGGTGCTAAGGGTATCAAAGTTTCCGTTTCTGGTCGTTTAGGCGGTGCAGAGATTGCTCGTACAGAGTGGAATCCAGAAGGTTCTATTCCTTTGCATACCTTAAGGGCAGATATTGATTATGGTTTTGCAGAAGCGAATACAACATTTGGAAAGATTGGAGTTAAGGTATGGGTCTATCATGGAGAGATCCTACCTGAAACGGCTGTCCAGAAAAAGGCTAAAGGGGGCGAATAGGGATGCTTGTTCCAAAGAGAGTTAAGTATCGCAGAGTCCACCGCGGTCGTATGACCGGTAAAGCCCAACGAGGTTCCGAAGTTGCCTTCGGTGAATACGGCCTCCAGGCACTAGAGCCAGGGTGGATTAAAAATACACAGATTGAAGCAGCCCGTATTGCCATGACCCGTCATATCCGGAGGGGTGGAAAGGTTTGGATCCGGATTTTCCCAGACAAACCCGTAACTCAGAAACCGGCAGAAACCAGGATGGGATCCGGTAAAGGGTCTCCCGAACATTGGGTGGCAGTGGTAAAGCCAGGGCGAATAATGTTTGAGATCGGTGGCGTGCCCGAGGAATTGGCCCGTGAGGCCATGCGCTTAGCAGCCCACAAACTTCCAATAAAATGTAAGTTTGTATCTCGAGCAGTGGCAGGTGGTGACGCAAATGAAGGCTAAAGAAGTTCATGATCTTTCAACAGCTGAGCTAGAAGTGAAATTGGATGAGTTAAAGGAGGAACTCTTTAACCTCAGGTTTCAGCTAGCTACTGGTCAACTGGATAACCCTATGCGTATTGGTGAAGTGCGGAAGAATATTGCCCGCGTTAAGACGGTAATGCGCGAACGGGAATTGAATATTCAACGAGCTTAAGGTCCCTTAAGGATCCGAGAAGGGAGGAGCGCAGGTGAGTAAGGAAAGAGGCATGCGGCGAACTCAAGTGGGTATTGTCGTAAGCGATAAGATGGATAAAACCGTGGTTGTTTCTGTAGAGCGTACACTTCGTCACCCTCTGTATGGGAAAACCATGAGAAAGACCGCTACATTCAAGGCACACGACGAATTGAATGAGTGTGGCATAGGTGATCGAGTAAGGATTATGGAAACACGACCGATTAGTAAACAAAAGCGCTGGCGGGTAACGGACATTATTGAGAAAGCCCGTTAGGCTAAGTTAAGCCAAGGGAAGGAGGAGCTAGCATGATCCAACAAGAGAGTCGTCTCAAAGTTGCCGACAACACCGGAGCTAGAGAAATTCTGTGTATTCGTGTACTAGGCGGCACTGGACGACGTTATGCTCGTGTGGGTGATGTGATTATCGCTACTGTAAAACAGGCTACGCCTGGTGGCGTCGTTAAGAAGGGCGATATTGTACGCGCAGTTGTCGTCAGAACGAAGAAGCAATATGGACGTAGCGATGGCTCATATATTCGTTTCGATGAAAACGCTGCAGTTATTATAAACGACCAGAACAATCCGAGAGGGACTCGTATTTTCGGGCCTGTGGCTAGGGAATTACGGGAAAAAGATTTCATGAAGATCGTCTCTCTGGCTCCTGAAGTTCTCTAGTAGAAAGGAGGATGGGGAATGGCTAATATTCATGTCAAACGCGGGGATGTAGTAACCGTCATCTCTGGTGAAAGCCGTGGCAAAAGAGGTAAGATCCTCGAAGTTCATCCCAAGTCTGGCAAAGTTATTGTGGATGGTGTCAATATCCAAAAGAAGCACACAAGACCTACTCAAACCAACCCACAGGGAGGTATTGTTGAGAAACCTGGTCCCATCGACGCTTCTAATGTGGCTCTTTATTGCTCCAGTTGCAAACAGCCTACCAAGGTAGCACGCAACCGTGATGCTAAGGGCGAATTGGAACGTCAGTGCAAAAAATGTGGTAAAGCCATCGATTAATATAATCACTGAATCCATAAGTTTGAGTTGTTTGAGAAGGGGGGAGTAGTGCTTGGCACGGTTTAAGGAAAAATACGAGACCGAAGTAGTGCCTGCTATGATGGAGCGTTTTAGCTACAAGAATATCATGGAGGTACCTCGGTTTGACAAAATTGTTCTAAATATTGGTGTGGGCGAAGCAGTAGCTGATCCCAAGACCTTAGAAGCCGCTGTACGTGACTTAGAAGCGATCTCCGGTCAAAAACCAATTATCACACACGCGAAAAAGTCAGTGGCCGCATTTAAGCTTCGTGAAGGGATGGCCATTGGTTGTAAAGTAACCCTTCGTGGTGAACGCATGTACGAATTTCTGGATCGCTTAATCAGTATTACACTTCCACGGATTCGTGACTTCCGTGGTGTTTCCGCCAAGTCATTCGATGGTCGTGGAAATTTCAGTCTCGGTTTGCGGGAGCAGTTAGTCTTTCCAGAGATCGAGTATGATAAGATTGACAAAGTGCGAGGCCTGAGTCTTGTAATCGGTACTACAGCCGAAACTGACGAGGAAGCGTTCGAACTCTTGAAGCTGATGGGTATGCCATTTAGAAGCTGAAAGGAGAGATATAGTGGCCAAAAAATCAATGATCGTCAAGGCGCAGCGTGAATCAAAGTTTAGAGTGCGCCAGGTTAATCGTTGTAGAATTTGCGGGCGTCCCCGTGGTTACATGCGCCGTTTTCAAATGTGCCGTGTATGCTTCCGGAAATATGCTAATGAAGGGCAGATTCCTGGAGTTACTAAATCCAGCTGGTAGGGATATTGCACCCGAAAGGAGGTTTCCTGTATGGTAATGACTGATCCAATTGCGGATATGCTCACACGGATTCGGAACGGTAACTCCGTGAAGCATGAATCGGTAGATGTCCCTCGTTCTAAGCTCAAAGAAGAATTGGCTCGGATACTCAAGGACGAAGGATTTATTAGAGATTACAAAGTGATTGAGGATGATAAACAAGGCACTATTCGAGTTTACCTGAAATACGACGCCAATAAAGGTCAAGTTATTCAAGGAATTAAGCGGATTAGCAAACCTGGTTTGCGAGTCTATGCCAATAAAGAAGAAGTGCCTAGAGTGTTAGGTGGCCTTGGTGTAGCTATCTTGTCCACCTCACAAGGAATCATGACAGACCGCACAGCTCGCAAAGAGGGCATTGGCGGCGAAGTAATTTGCTACGTTTGGTAAAGGGGGGAAATAGATGTCCAGAATAGGAAGAGCTCCAATCGAGATTCCCGCTGGTGTGGAAGTTAAGATCGATACCAACGTAATCGAAGTTAAAGGCCCACAGGGATCTCTCAGTAGAGAATTCCATCCTGATATGTCAGTCGAAGTAAGCGAGGGTGCTATTACAGTAACTCGGCCTAGCGACGACAAAGAACACCGTTCCCTCCACGGGCTCACACGTAGCCTGATTGCTAACATGGTTCAAGGGGTAACGGTTGGATTTACTCGGAATTTAGAGATTGTTGGTGTAGGATATAGGGCAGCTAAGCAAGGTAACAAGCTCGTGTTGTCCCTCGGTTATTCTCATCCAATCGAATTAGAGCCTGCTCCAGGTATTGAAATAGAAGTACCAACACCGACCAAGATTTCCGTTAAGGGTATCGACAAGGAGTTAGTGGGGCAAACTGCGGCAAATATTCGGGACTTCAGAAGACCTGAACCCTACTTGGGCAAGGGTGTTCGTTACGAAGGCGAACGGGTGCGCAGAAAAGCAGGTAAAGCAGGTAAAGCCTAGTAGCTTTGGAAGGAGGGTACATGATGGCCAAATTTAACCGGCGTGAAGCACGGGAACGGAGACATAAGAGACTTCGTCAGCATATTGTTGGTACTCCGGAACGTCCCAGACTGAATGTGTATAGAAGTCTGCACCACATTCACGCCCAGATCATCGATGATAGCATTGGACACACTTTGGTTTCCGCCTCCTCTGTAGAGCCTGAATTACGTGCTAAGTTAGGATCCACAGGGAATCAAGAAGCGGCCAAAGAAATTGGCCTAGTGATTGCACAACGTGCGCGAGAAAAAGGTATTACCAAAGTTGTTTTCGATCGTGGTGGGTACATTTATCACGGCAGAATTGCTGCAGTAGCAGAGGGTGCTCGTGAAGGTGGCTTAGAATTCTAGGTGCAAGGGAGGGAAACGAACTTGTCAAAACGAACTGAAAATAGTGGCGTGGAACTACAAGAACGCTTAGTAAATATTAACCCTGTCTCCAAAACCGTCAAAGGCGGTCGAACCCGCTCCTTTAGTGCCTTGGTGGTAGTTGGCGATGGTAATGGTAGAGTTGGTGCCGGTCTAGGCAAAGCTAAAGAAGTACCAGAGGCGATTCGTAAGGCTACAGAAGAAGCCAAGCGTAATATGATAGAGGTGCCAATCGTAGGAACCACACTTCCCCACGAGGTTACCGCGACCTTTGGTGGAGCTAGGGTTCTCTTGAAACCAGCTTCTGAGGGTACAGGAGTAATCGCAGGTGGACCTGTCCGTGCAGTTTTAGAGTCTGCCGGTGTGAGCGATGTCTTGACCAAGTCCTTAGGGTCTTCCAATCCCATTAACGTAGTTAGGGCAACACTTGAAGGTCTCAGTAGCCTTAGAACCGTTGAGGATGTGGCCCGGCTGCGCGGGAAAACTCCCGGGGAAATCTTGGGTTAGGGGGCGAGTGTTGTGGCAAAGTTGAAGATTACGTACAAAAAGAGCACCATTGGTTACGCTCAAGATCAAAAGGATACCGTGGCAGCCTTAGGACTGAAAAAACTAGGCACGTCGGTAGTCCACGATGATAACCCTGTTATTCGGGGTATGATCCATAAGGTTCGACATTTAGTTGAAGTGGAAGAACTAGACTAGTAAGAGGGGGTGTAAGTGTGCGGATTCATGAACTTAAACCCGCAGAAGGTAGCAATCGCAGACGGAAAAGGGTAGGCCGCGGTATGGCCTCCGGTCATGGCAAGACCTCTGGTCGGGGTCATAAAGGGCAAGGTGCCCGTTCTGGTGGAGGCAAAGGTCCCTACTTCGAAGGTGGTCAAACTCCTTTAGTGCGCCGTTTACCTAAGCGGGGTTTTACTAATGTGTTCCAGAAAGTCTACGCTGAAGTCAAGTTAAATGACTTGAATCGGTTCGCACCGGGTACAGTTGTCACTCCCGAGCTCTTGATGGAATCAGGGCTTGTGAAAAAGGTGAACGATGGGATTAAGATTCTCGGTAATGGAGAAGTCAGTCACGCCTTAACGGTGCAGGCTCATAGTTTCACAAAATCGGCAGCAGCCAAGATTGAAGAGGCTGGCGGCAAAGTAGAGGTGATCTAGTTGCTAGCTGCATTAAGAAACTCCATGAAGATCCCGGATTTGAGACGGAGAATTCTGTACACTGCGGCCATGCTCGCAGTGTTCCGGGCGGGATCGTTTATTCCAGTTCCAGGTGTCAACGCTTCAGCGTTGGCTCAAGCGTTAGGAGTTGACCAAGGAAACATTTTTGGTTTTCTCAACCTTTTTACTGGGGGGGCTTTGGCTAGGTTTACAGTCTTTGCTCAAGGGGTAAGTCCCTACATTACGGCGTCTATTGTTATTAACCTGTTGACGATCGTAATTCCCAGCTTAGAAGAATTGTCCAAAGAAGGACCCGAAGGTCGGAAGAAGATCGCCCAGTACACTCGCTGGGCCACAGTTGTGTTGGCTTTGATTCAAGCCTTTGGCACAACGATGATGGCTCGCAGTTGGGGAGTTACTTCTAATCCTTCTTTCTTTGGCCTAACATTGATCATGCTTACCTTGACAGCAGGTACCATGTTAACTGTGTGGTTAGGAGAGAAGATTTCCGAGAAAGGCATTGGAAACGGAATTTCCTTGCTAATTTTTGTAAACATTGTGGCGGCAATGCCTGCAGGGTTCATTAATGCCCTCAAGGCGGTAGGCGAAGGCGGATTGAATATTTTTAGTCTGATTGCCTATCTCTTGATTTCGGTTGTCGTCATCGCTGCAGTAGTAATGATTACTCAAGGTGAGCGCAGAGTGCCTGTGCAATACGCTAAGCGTGTTGTGGGTCGTAAAGTTTACGGTGGCCAGTCCACCCACATTCCTTTGAAGGTGAACCAAGCGGGGGTAATTCCAGTAATTTTTGCATCTTCGGTGCTAACCTTCCCCCTCACGTTGGCGCAGTTCATCCCTGGTGTTAACGCGGTGAACCGCTGGATAGGATATGGTACGTTTGGGTACAATTTCCTTTATGTGATTCTTGTCATCTTCTTCACTTATTTCTATACTGCGGTGACCTTCAATCCCATTGAGGTTGCTACCAATATGAAGAAAAACGGTGGGTATATCCCTGGTCTTCGTCCGGGTAAACCGACTGCAGACTACCTAGATAAAATTTTGTCTAGGGTGACCTTGCCAGGGGCGTTCTTCTTGGCAGGTATAGCTGTACTACCATTCGTTGTTGCTGCTGTGACAAGGATTCCCTCGAACATTCTCTATTTCGGAGGTACCGGGTTGTTGATTATTGTTGGTGTTGCACTTGACACCATGCAACAAATTGAAGCTCATTTGCTTATGAGGCACTATGAGGGGTTCCTGAAATAGAAGGGGGAAAAAGAGATGCGATTGGTGTTGCTGGGCTTGCCTGGTGCAGGTAAAGGTACCCAGGGGGATCAGATTGCCGAAAAATACGGCATTCCCCACATATCCACTGGGAGTATCATTCGCCAGGCAGTGGCCTCCGGTATTGGTTTAGGTCAAGAGGCTAACACCTACATCAGCAAAGGCGATCTAATCCCAGATGAATTGGCCATTCAGATTGTTTACGAGCGCATTAGCGAAGCGGATTGCACTAAGGGGTGGATCCTAGATGGGTTTCCCCGCACTGTGCTCCAGGCTAGAGCCCTCGATGAGCGCTTAGCGCAGGATGGCTTGAATGTACAGATGGCCTTCGATATCCGAATCACACAAGAAGAAGCCATTCAGCGTATTGCTAAGAGGCGAATGTGTCGCCAATGTGGAGCAGTGTATCATCTAGAGTATTATCGAGCTCGGGACAAGGGTGTCTGCGACTCCTGCGGCGGCCAGCTCTATCGCCGTGATGATGACACTGAAGAAACTGCTCGCAAGCGACTTGCCGTCTATATGAGGCAAACCCACCCTGTGGTGCACTACTACGCCCAAAACGGGCTTTTGTACAGTGTTGATGGGGTAAGGTCTATCCATGAGGTTTTTGCCGACGTGGACCATTATCTGCAAAGCCTGGTGGGGGAGCACAGAGTTGGTGAAGCTCAATGATTATTCTTAAATCTGTGGATGAGCTTAACGCAATGCGACGAGCCGGAAGAGTGGTGGCTCAAGCCCATGAATTAGTTCGCGAACTAGTGCGGCCCGGGGCTACCACTTTGGATTTAGATAGGGCTATAGAAGAATTCATACTCAAACAAAACGCGATTCCAGCCTTTAAAGGTTATCAAGGGTATCCTGCCTCCATTTGTGCTTCCGTCAATGAAGTAGTGGTTCATGGGATTCCCAACGAAGAAGAAGTTCTGGAAGAAGGATCAATCATCAGTGTAGATATTGGAGCGTTTGTGGACGGCTTTTGTGGTGATAGTGCTTGGACCTATCCTGTGGGGAAAATTTCTTCAGAGGTTCAGCTTTTACTAGATACCACTAAAGAAGCCCTTTACCAAGGTATAGAGCAAGCGCGAGTGGGTAATCGCCTTTCCGATATCTCCCATGCTGTGCAAAGACGTGCAGAAGAACGGGGATTTTCCGTTGTCCGAGATTTTGTGGGGCATGGAATTGGCCGACAGATGCACGAGGCACCACAGATTCCAAATTTCGGCCCTCCAGGGAGGGGCCCACGGTTAAAGTCAGGTATGACATTAGCCATCGAGCCAATGGTCAATGTGGGTGGTTATCACGTAGAGGTTCTTGCGGATAACTGGACAGTTGTGACACGGGACCGCAGTTGGTCAGCTCATTTTGAGCACACTATTGCCATAACTGAAGAAGGCCCCGTGATTCTTACAACATTGTAGGAGAGATTGAATGGGACTCTTAGAAGTGGGACAATTAGTGACGTCAAAGATGGGAAGAGATTCTGGGAAAAAGTATGTGGTGATCGGTTTCTATGACGAGAGTCACGTGCAAGTGGCGGACGGATTTGTCCGAAAAATGAATCGACCCAAACGGAAGAACACCAAGCATCTGGTAGTTCATCAGGAGAGTTTGGGTTCAAGAACACTTGATGACAGAACGGTTCGAGAATTTATAGAACGGCATAGTAATGAGGAGAGTTCGGGAGAGGAGGGTCCAACGTATGGCCAAGGATGATGCTATTGAAGTTGAAGGTATAGTAGTTGAACCATTGCCAAATGCAATGTTTCGTGTAGAATTAGAGAATGGGCATAAAGTTTTAGCCCACATCTCCGGCAAGATGCGAATGAATTTCATTCGGATCCTACCGGGAGATAGGGTTACGGTTGAGCTGTCCCCCTACGATTTGACACGGGGGAGAATCACGTATCGTAAAAAATAGTCTAGGAGTCTCTTGATGGTTCCTAGGACGGCCAAAGGGGGCGCTGAACAATGAAGGTGAGACCTTCTGTAAAGCCGATGTGCGAAAAATGCAAGATTATCCGCCGCAAAGGGCGCGTCATGGTAATCTGCGAGAATCCCAGGCATAAGCAAAAACAGGGATAGTATAGAGGGGGTGTCTAAATAAATGGCACGTATTGCAGGTGTAGATTTACCTCGCGATAAGCGAGTAGTAGTAGGCTTAACGTACATTTACGGTATTGGCCGAAGTACTTCCGAAAAAATTGTTGAGATCTGCGGAATTGATCCCGATACGCGTGTACGCGATTTAACTGAGGAACAAGCTAACCAAATCCGCGAGATCATTGAAAAGCAATTCCTGGTGGAAGGTGACTTACGCCGGGAAGTAAACATGAATATCAAGAGATTGCGGGACATCGGTTGCTACCGTGGTATACGTCACCGCCGCAACCTACCTGTTCGGGGGCAACGGAGTAAGACCAACGCTAGAACGCGCAAGGGTCCCAAACGAATTGCTGGCAAGAAGAGATAGGTTGATTGAAAGGAGGAGAACCTAATGGCAAGACCACGAGGTAAGGGTGCTCAACGCCCACGTCGTAGAGAACGTAAGAATATCCCAGTTGGAATCGCTCACATTCGTTCCACATTTAATAATACCATTGTAACCATTAGTGACTTGCAAGGTAATGTAATTTCCTGGGCAAGCTCTGGTAATATGGGTTTTAAAGGTTCCCGTAAAGGCACTCCCTTTGCAGCTGGTATGGCAGCTGAGCAAGCTGCAGCGGTTGCTTTGGACCATGGGATTAGGGAAGTTAGCGTATATGTGAAGGGGCCCGGTGCAGGTAGAGAAGCGGCAATTCGCTCTTTGCAGGCAGCTGGTATTGATGTGACCACTATTAAAGACGTTACCCCAATTCCTTATAACGGCTGTCGTCCACCAAAACGGCGCAGAGTATAATTAGTTCTGCCCATGCGTTTGCAAAGGAGGGTGCAAGAACTATGATAGAAATTGAAAAACCAAAAATTGACCAAGTTGAACTGACGGATAACTATGGTAAATTCGTTGTAGAACCGTTAGAGCGCGGGTATGGTCTTACTTTAGGCAATAGTCTGAGGAGGATTCTACTTTCTTCTCTACCGGGTACAGCGGTCACCTCAGTCCACATTGATGGGGTTTTACACGAGTTTTCGACTGTTGATGGTGTTGTAGAAGACACCGTTGATATAGTGCTCAATTTGAAAAAACTTCTGGTTAAGCTGCATACTGAAGGTCCAGTCACCATCCGTGTTGAGGCAAATAAAGAGGGGCCACTTCTCGCTGGGGACATTACGACTGACCCCACAGTGGAAATCCTCAATCCAGATTTGGTCATTGCGACTTTGCAAAAGGGTGCCCAACTAAACATGGATATTACGGTGGCTAGGGGCCGTGGCTATGTGAGCGCTGAAAAGAACAAAAGCCCTGATCATCCCATTGGTCTAATTCCGGTGGATTCCATCTTCACCCCCGTGACCAAAGTAGTTTATTCAGTTGAGGATACACGGGTTGGGCAAATTACCGACTATGACAGATTGGTTCTCGAAGTGTGGACCAATCGAACCATCGCCCCAGACAACGCAGTTAGTTTAGCTGCCAAGGTTTTGATGGAACATATTAAACTGTTCACAGACTTAACCGATAGCGTGGGCAATGTGGAAATCATGGTGGAAAAAGAAGAAGAAAGCATTGATCGCCTCATGGAGATGACTGTTGAGGAGTTAGATTTGTCTGTTCGTTCTTATAACTGTCTGAAACGGGCCGGAATTAACACGGTCGACGAGTTGGTTCGCAAAACCGAAGAAGACATGATGAAAGTGCGAAATTTGGGCAAGAAATCCCTCGCGGAAATCAAGGAGAAACTTGGCGAACTAGGACTTTCCTTGCGTAAATCGGATGAATGAGGTAGGTGAGCGAGATGAAACAGAAGAAGTTAGGTAGAACTTCTGGCCATCGGCGGGCTTTACTGCGTAATCAGGTGACCGCTTTGGTCTTACATGGTCAGATTGAAACTACAGAAGCCAAGGCCAAGAGTATTAAACCTTTGGCTGATAAAATGGTCACACTAGGTAAGCGTGGAGATCTAGCCGCTCGGCGTCAAGCCGCTGCCTTTTTGACGGATCCAGTTGCAGTTCAGAGACTATTTGACGATGTAGCTCCTAAGTACGAGGAGCGCAACGGAGGTTACACCAGAATTATCAAAACCGGTGTGCGTCGGGGCGATGCAACACCGATGGCGATCATTGAATGGGTTTAAGCTGATAACAGACAAGGTCGCAGAGGAATCTCCTCTGCGTTCTCTGTTTCAGCACCTTCTGGATAGTGCTGGAGGATTAGGGGTGGTGAAAGATGGCAAGACCAGTAGTTCGTTTTACTGACGTGAGTTTCAGCTATGGTAGGACCCATCCTGGCGAAACTTCGACAGCATTGCATAATATTAACTTAGAGATTTACGAACACGAATTTGTAGCAGTTTTAGGTCATAATGGATCGGGAAAGTCCACTTTAGCGAAGCATGTGAACGCCTTATTGATCCCCACCTCTGGGCAGGTTTTTGTTGGTGATTTGGATACCACTGACCAAAATAAGGTTTGGGAGATTCGCCAACTGGTAGGTATGGTGTTTCAGAACCCGGATAACCAGCTGGTGGCCACTACTGTCGAAGAAGATGTGGCCTTTGGTCCAGAGAATTTGGGCATTCCATCAACAGAAATACAAAAGCGGGTAACCGAGGCCCTACAGGCTGTGGACATGCTAGATTATAGATTACATTCACCCCATCAACTTTCTGGTGGGCAGAAACAACGAGTGGCCATTGCGGGTATGATCAGTATGCGTCCCGAGTGTATTGTGTTGGACGAACCCACCGCCATGCTCGATCCCGAAGGGCGTCGCGAGGTTATGAGTACCATTCATCGGCTCAATAAAGAAGAAGGTATTACGGTACTCCATATTACTCACCATATGGATGAAGTGATTGATGCCGATCGAGTGGTTGTAATGGATCAGGGGCGAATCGCTTTGCAGGGTACACCACGAGAAGTGTTTAGCAATGTAGAACTATTGCGAAACCTTCATTTAGATGTTCCGCAAGTCACCGATTTGGCCCAAAGATTACGGCGGAGAGGATACCCCATTCCCAAGGGAACACTTACCGTTAGTGAAATGGTGATGCAGTTATGTCCATCAGATTAGAAAACGTCTCCTATAGCTATCTTGAGGGTACACCCATGGTGAAAGTGGCCCTCAGTGATGTTAGCTTGGAGATTGAAGCCGGTGAGTTTGTGGGTTTGATCGGACCAACTGGTTCGGGGAAATCCACTCTAGTACAACATTTCAATGGTCTGATTCTACCGTCCTCTGGTAAGGTATATGTGGATGGAGTGGATCTAGCCAAGAAGGATACTCAGCTTCGTCTCATTCGGCAAAAGGTGGGTTTAGTCTTCCAGTATCCTGAGCATCAGCTTTTTGGAGAGACTATTTTGGAGGATGTGGGTTTTGGACCCCGAAATGGTGGGTTGAGCGATGATGAAGTTGTAGAACGGGTGCGCGAAGCGCTTGCTTATGTGGGTTTAGATTATGAAGCTCTAAAGGATCGTTCCCCCTTTGAATTAAGTGGGGGGCAAAAACGCAGAGTTGCCATTGCTGGAGTTTTGGCCATGCGTCCCTCGGTGCTCATTCTTGATGAACCCACAGCAGGTTTAGACCCAGAAGGACGTGAAGAGATTCTAGGCGAGATCAAAAGACTCCATAAAGAACGTGGGATTACCGTTATTTTGGTGACCCACAGTATGGAGGATGTGGCACGCCTTGTGGATCGGATCATTGTGATGGAACGGGGCGGAGTGGCCATCGATGGTACTCCGGTAGAGGTTTTCGGACAAGCAGAGCGCTTATTGGAGATGGGTCTAGGAATTCCGCAGATTACCGAACTCATGCGTGAACTAAGGGCCCAGGGCTTGGAGGTTAACACCGATATTTTCCGGGTGGAGCAAGCCGAAGAGGAAATTATTAGGGTAATGGGGTGGCAGAAATGAGCATGTTTAGGAATGTCACCATTGGCCAGTACATCCCAGGAAATTCGATCATTCATCGTCTAGATCCTCGCACGAAGATTTTGGCCACAACTCTACTTATTGTGGTATTATTCATGGTTAATGGCTTTGTGGGCTATGGTTTAGTAGCTGTGGGGATTGCTGCTGTGATTTGGGCTTCAGAAATTCCCTGGAGATATGTTATCAGAGGTTTACGGCCCTTATTAGTTATATTGATACTTACTGTTTCTCTGCACTTGTTCATGACTGAGGGTCGAGTGATTTTACAGATCTGGTTTTTGAAGGTCACCTGGGAAGGTTTGGTTCGCGGAGTGATGATGGGTTCTCGCCTCATCCTACTAATTGTGGGCACCTCTCTATTGACCTTGACAACTTCACCAATTCAGCTAACGGACGGTATAGAGAGCCTTTTAACACCTGGGAAGAAGATTGG
>DGYW01000042.1:17582-19724 GCA_002396805.1 Firmicutes bacterium UBA4996
GGAGAGGGACGCACTAAGTTTAGAGAATTGAAGTTGCAACGCGTCGATGCGGTGGCCCTCACAGTAGTTATTGCGTTTACGGTAGTAGTAGGAGTATTCTTCTAAGGAGTAGAGGATGGATACTTATTGCTTGGTTGTGCAGTATGATGGAACGGACTACTCAGGGTTTCAAGTTCAGCCTAACCGGCGTACGATTCAGGGCGAATTGGAGAAGGCCTTAGCTAAACTAGCTCCCCACCCCATTCGTATTGTTGGGGCTGGCCGAACAGATGCGGGAGTGCACAGCGAGGGACAGACTGTAAGCTTTCGTGATCCCCACATAACGGTGCCGGTAGAGCGCTTGCCGTACGCTCTCAACACGCTGTTACCACCGGATATTCGGGTGGTTGCAAGTCGACTTGAGAAACCAGATTTTCATGCCCGATATAGTGCCCTAGTTAAAACCTACCGCTACCAAATTTATGAAAGCGAATTTCCCAATGTCTTTTGGCAACGTTATGCCTACTGGACAAGGGAATCACTTGATTGGGTCGCTATGGAACATTGTGCGAAGCTTTTCATTGGTACACTGGACTTTGCCGCCTTTGCCGCGACTGGAAGTAGTGTGAAAACCACCGTACGAACCATGCACAAAGTTGAGTTTAATTACTCTCAGCCTTTAAAGACTATCAGTTTTACCGCAGATGGTTTTTTGTATAATATGGTACGTAATCTAGTTGGTACTTTACTTGATGTGGGGCGAGGGAAGCTGACTAGAGAAGATGTGCAAGTTATTTTGAAAAGTGGGGACAGGCGATTGGCCAGTGCGACGATTGCTCCCCATGGATTAGTCTTTGAAAGCGTAAAATATTCTTGACACGTAGCCGTGAGTGTTGTAAAATGAGAGTTGGCAATTTTACTTTTAAAAGCCTGTTCTGGTAACGACACAGCCCCGTTCGTTCCCACTAAGGGCTCTAAGATAAACATGTTGGAGACAAAGGGGGGAAATCCCGAAATGAAAACCTATGTAGCAAAGCCACATGAAGTTGAAAGAAAATGGTATGTTGTTGATGCAGAAGGACAAACCTTAGGTCGTTTGGCTACTCAAGTAGCCACTATTCTCAAAGGTAAGCATAAGCCTACCTACACACCACATGTGGATACAGGCGATCATGTGATCGTCATTAACGCTGAAAAGGTCCACTTGACCGGTAATAAGCTTCAAGATAAGAAGTATTATCGTCATAGCGGATATGTAGGCGGGATTAAATCGACTACCGCAGGCGAATTACTTAATCGCCATCCTGAGAGGGTTATCGAAGCGGCTGTATGGGGTATGATTCCTCACAATCGTTTAGGTCGTCAAATGATTAAAAAGCTTAAGGTGTATGCTGGTGATCAGCACCCACATCAAGCTCAACAGCCAGAAACCCTGGTTCTGAAATACTAAACGCAAACTGACCATAGACCCTAGATGAAGGGAGGAAATCTCGATGAGTGCTGTTCAAAAAGCAGAAATGAATTACGGAACTGGTCGTAGAAAGAAATCAGTTGCCCGTGTACGGATCATTCCTGGCAATGGAAACATTACCATTAATAAAAGGGATATTGATGATTACTTCGGTAGAGAAGTTTTACGTACTATTGTGCGTCAACCATTAGTAATCACCAATACTGAGGGAAAGTACGACATTATTGTTAATGTCCACGGCGGTGGAACCACTGGTCAAGCTGGTGCCATTCGTCATGGTATTTCCCGTGCCCTAATTACATTAGATCAAGATTTTAGAGGGCCTTTGAAAAAAGCTGGCTATCTCACAAGAGATCCACGTATGAAGGAAAGAAAGAAATACGGCTTGAAAAAGGCTCGGAGAGCTCCACAATTCTCCAAACGTTAAGATTACACCAAACCCGCAAGTGCTGCGGGTCGACCCCCAGACCTCATGGTTTGGGGGTTTCGCTTTGCTCTTCTGTAGGTGTAGTAGGAAGTTCAGTCGGTTGCATTGGCTGCACAGGCGGCTGAGTAGGCTCCACTGGAGCTATTGGCTCTGGGGTCTCCGGCGGCGACTCCGGAGTCTCAGGAGTCTCAGGAGTAGGTGTAGGAGTGGGAGTAGGTGCGGGAGTAGGTGTAGGAGTGGGAGTAGGTGTAGGTGTAGGTGTAGG
>DGYW01000042.1:19898-26193 GCA_002396805.1 Firmicutes bacterium UBA4996
TAGGTGTAGGTGTAGGTGTAGGTTGCGCAGGTCTAGGCGGTGTTGGTGTTGGCGTGGGTGTTGGGGTGACCGGAGGAATAGCACAGGGTGCCATTTGGGTTGGCTTGGTACCTTTAATAAAAGCATCTAGCTCTACTTGGGGGCATCTGTCACTAGCTAACAGTCCGGTAAAGACATCAATTAGAACATCTGTTTCTACATCATCGGGTACAGTGAAATCGGTTTTACTGGCTTGTTTGTTGACTTCAGCCATGAAGTCTGCCCATATCTCACCTGCTAACAGAGGAGAAATCGCTTCGTCCTGTTTAGCCTCTGGAAGCTCCACAACTACGCCTGCTAGTAGGATAGGGGAAAAGCCAATACACCATTGTGTCTTTTGATCATCTGATGTGCTAGCGGTCAGAGCCGCGGGAAAATCAAGATCAAGATCTCGGGTGCTCCCATACTCAGGACCTGCCATCAGCATATTAGCTAGTAAGTAAGCTTCTTGTTCAGTGAAGGTGCGTTTTTGGGAGGGCTCTTGCCCCTTAATCACCTGCTTATCCTGGGCGTCCTTAACCTCCACAAAGGCGGTGGGTTGAACATAAAGTCCACCTCTAAGAATTGGTAAATAGGCCTGGGTTAGCTCTAACAGGGATAGGCCACTAGGCACTTCGCCCATTGCTAGACGGAGTTGTAGGTCTTCTTGTTGTAGTTCTAGGTTAACCGCTTTGGCCAAGTCATTGAACTTGTCAACTCCTAGTCGATTTAGTGTCCAAACAGCAGCATTATTTAGGTCCATAGCTAGGGCATGTTTCATGGTGATTACTCCCCAATAACGATCACCGGTGTTTTTCACTTCGAAGTTATCAAACTTCCTTTTGATATCCTCAACAAGGTGGTTCATTGCCCACTCTTCTTTTAATCCTGTGGCATAGATGAGGGGGCGTAACGTTGTACCTACCATCTTTTGCTTTGTAGTGGCTAGGTTAGTCTTATTCTCCACATAGTTAAGGCCCCCAACTAGGGCCAGAATTCTTCCATCCTGTGGGTCGATCACCACCATCGCCCCTGGGATATTATGCTTTTGGAGAGCTTGTTCCGCCGCCTTTTGCATGCCCAAATCGAGGGTGGTTTCGATTTTCAAACCACCTTGAAAAACCCGTTCTTCACCTAATTTATCCACAAGGATCTTGCTGAGATAATCGGCAAAGTAGTGGGCTTGACCAGGCTCATGATGTTCTAAGTCTAAGGGAGTATTGATGGCTTGCTCATATTTGGCTTTCTCGATCCGTCCAGCACTCTGCATTTGGGATAAGATGTTGTTGCGTAGTTGCAGAGCTCGTTGTGGTTTCTGATATGGTGAAGCGCTTTCAGGCTCTAAAGTGAGTGCTGCTAAAAGAGCACTTTCTGCAAGGCCTACTTGTTCAACGGGCTTTCCGAAATAGGTTTGACTAGCCGCTTCTACCCCATATGCTCTCTCACCAAAATAGGCCTGGTTAAGGTAGAGTTCCACAAGCTCTTGGTTTGAATAACGTCGTTTGAGGATATAGGGTAATACTGCCGATTTTAAGCGATCCCAGGTTCCTCGAGGTTCGAAAATTAATTGTGCCACCTGTTGGGGCACGTTTTTCTGGGTAGCTTCTACCGCATTCCGTAGTTCTGGAGGAATCTTGTTTAAGGGAACAAAAACACTCCCCTTTCCGAGGCGCTTAATTACTGCTCCGTTTTGATCATAAAGAACCGCCCCTGGCAAGGGCCTATTCGCCTCAAATCGCGTTATTTCTTGGCCAGCTTGACTATAAACAGCTACTCCAACTCCCACAACGATTATCCCTATTAGAATTGGAAAAATTAACCATCTCTTGTTCCCCATACTTTTCCCGCCTCCTGTGCTTAGTATTTGCGCGGGATTAATCTTCCATGCACCATACTAGAGAAACGCCGTCCAAGATGACCCGTTTTGACAAACCTTTCCCGGATCATTTATAATCAAGACATAACACCAATTGAGGAGCGTTGTTTATGAGCAAAATCATCGAAGCAACTGATCAAAATTTCCGGGCCGAGGTGCTAGAAGCAGACTTGCCCGTTTTTGTGGATTTTTGGGCTGTGTGGTGCGGACCTTGTCGGCAAATTGCCCCCCTCTTTGAAGAGCTCGGGGAAGAGTATGCAGGTAAAATCAAATTTGTGAAAGTTAACGTGGATGAGGTCACCGAATCTGTAGGTGCCTACGGAATCATGAGCATTCCAACTCTAATGCTTTTTAAGGACGGTCAACCCATGGAGACATTGGTAGGTGTCCAACCAAGGGCTCGGTTACAGGAGCTACTAGATAACTATATATAGAAGCAGATCAAAAAGCGGCAGCGGTGTATACCGGTGCCGCTTTTACGCGAGCGTCTATTTACTTCTTTCCCAACGAGCGAAAATTTCGTAGACTGCGGGAATTACGAAAAGGGTTAAGAAGGTTGATGTAATTAATCCCCCCATGATGGTGGCAGCCAGAGGTCTTTGGAATTCACTACCAACCCCAAAACCGAGGGCGATTGGCAACAGACCAAAGATAGTGGTAATAGAAGTCATCAAAATGGGACGTAGACGAACTTGGCATGCCTCAGTGATGGCCTCTCGAACGGGGATCTCTGGGCTTTCTTTGCGTTTAAGGTTAATGTAGTCAACCAAAACAATGGCGTTATTCACCACAATTCCAGTCAAAACAATGATCCCAATGATAGACATGATACCCACACTACCTCCAACTAACCACAAGCCCACCAACGAGCCGACGAGGGCTAAGGGAATGGAGAACATGATGATAAGAGGCTGGCTAAAGGATTCGAATTGGGCAGCCATGACTAAGAAGACTAAGAGTACCGCGAGAGACAAGGCTAGAGTCAGTTCGTTCAAGGATTCATCAATGATATCTTGCAAGCCACCAATACTGATGTGGTAACCAGCGGGGATATCCATTCTATCTATAATATCTTGGGTACTGCGGACCGCCTTGGTCAGGGAGAGATCATCTAGAATGCCCGTCACATAAATTACTGGTAGCCGATCCGTCCTCTGGAACACTGGCTGAGTAGTTCCGATTACAGGTTGTACCACCTCATTTAATAAGATGGGATGCTCGCCTAAACCATTAATTTGTACCGGGGATGTAATTTTAGTACTCAGTAAATCGTCTACTGAGTGGATAGGAGAATCTGGTCTCAATACCACTGGAAGCATCCTGTTGCCCACCTGCACATCAGTGGCTTTTAGACCAGCAGTGGCATAACGCATACCTAGTCCTACTTGGCCGGCTGTGAAGCCACCTAAGATACTTCGGGAGGTATCTACCTTTAGGAATAGATCTTGGCCCAGTCTAAAACGTGTATCCTGGATATCGCGGAAACCAGAAATCTGGGCTAACTCACCCTTTAGTTCCTCCGCTAAATCTATGCAAATGTTTAGATTTTCACCACGGATTTCCACGGAAAGATTGGGCGTTAACAAGGTGCTTGATGCGGATCCGAACAAAGATGTATCGGCTATATTGGTCCTCAAGACACCTCGTTTTACCATGATGTCGTGGATCTCGTCACTCAACTCTTTACTACCCTTCTTTCGCTCATCATGGGGTATCAAAGTAATGGAGAATTGAGCATTATCTAAACCGACGCCTGTTAAAAGGCTCATGACATCCATTTCCCCTTGATCTCCCACTTGGGTCGCGACTCGAGCCACTTCGGGTATGGCTCGCAAATCTTCTTCTATAGAGATGATCATCTCTCGAACCGCTTCTAGAGGTAATCCTGTTGGTAACATGGCCGTCACTCCTAAGAAGCCCTCATCAAAGCTGGGGAGAAACTCTTGATCGAGACGGGGAAAAATAAACGCTGAAACCAGCACAATTACGATGACAACTCCAAAGACAAGTGATTTTTTGTCTAAGGCCTTCTCTAAATAACGGAGATAAGTTTTTTGCATTTTTCCAAGATCGGTTTTTTTCTGATGTTGCGTAGAAGCCAAACCGGGTTTGAGTAGTTTAGCAGCCAGCATGGGTATAACTGTCAGTGCAACCACTAAAGAAGCAATGAGGGAATAGGAGATAGTTAGTCCCAATTCCTTTAATAGTTGACCCGCGATACTCTGCAGAAAAATGACCGGTAGAAAGACTGCCACAGTGGTGGTGGTGGAAGCCAAGATTGCTCCTGCAATCTCCCCGGCTCCTTCTTGAGCAGCTATTCTTGGTGCTGACCCTTCAGTCAGATGGCGATAGATGTTTTCTAATACCACAATAGATGAGTCCACTAACATACCCACACCTAGGGCCAGTCCGCCTAAGGTCATGAGATTTAAAGACAGTTTGGAAAAGTAAACTAAAACAAAGCTGGCAATAATTGAAACCGGAATTGACAAAGCTATGATTAGGAGGCTTTGGAAGTTTCTCAAGAAAAACCACAGAACTAAGATGGCTAATAGGCCACCAATAATCCCACTCGTGGCAAGGTTGCCGATGCTTTGATTAATAAATAGGGATTGATCAGTAATAATGGTCAACTGAAGATGGGGATGTTCTGCTTCGATTTTAGCCAAAGTCGACTTAAGGTTTTGGGCTACGCGCACCACATTGGCACCACTTTGACGCATCACTTGGATCAACACTGTATCTTCTCCGTTATAGCGAGTAATGCCATCCCGCGGCTGGACATGGGTACTCACGTCTGCCACATCACTGAGATAGGTTAATGAGGGAATCAAGCCACCCAACCCCAAAATGCCACTACCTTGTGTCATGCCTACGATGATTTGTTCCAAATCTTCTACGCTAGAAATTTGGCTACCAGCCCTAGTAGTGTAGCGTATACCATCTGCGGTTACGGCTCCGCCTGGGACAATAATATTTTGATACATAATCAACTGCTGTAAAATCACTGGTGTAAGGCCAATTTCGTTTAGGTATTCGGGGTCAAAAAGCACTTGGATTTCTTCCTTGCTGGTTCCCAAGAGACTAACCTGGGCTACACCTGATAACTGCTCCAATTGTGGTTTGATGCGTTGCAGTTGTTCAGATAGTTCTACACCAGAAAGATCGTCTGCAGTGACTCCAATGAGCATCAGCGGGAAATCGTTGGGGTCCACCTGTGTCACAATAGGAGCTTGGGCTCCTTCGGGTAAGGTTAGTGCTAGTTGAGCCAAAGTATTACGCATCTGGTCTAGGGCACTCAACATGTCTGTACCCCAATCAAACTGCAGTACTACTGCGGAGGCGTTTTCCATACTAAAGGAATCTTGTCTCCGTAATCCGCTGACACCGGCAAGCGCACCTTCCACTGGGATGGTAATGTCCTGTTGAATGGTTAAAGGTGCACCGCCTGGGTACAGTGTCACTACCACCGCAATGGGGAAGTTCAGATCGGGTAGTAAATCGATGCCCACTTTTTGCAAAGAGATAACTCCGAATAATAGGGCGACAATAACAATTACAGTAATGGCGATGGGTCTTTTTACCGCCAGCTTTGATAAGTGCATGTGGATCCTCCTTAAGGGCTACACGAATTCTAATATGATTTCTGGATGTGGTTCTTATATCCTGCCTTACCTTATAGAAAGGAAGAATCCGGAATGGATAGACTTAGACCACAACTAATCGGGTTTGGCACTTTGTTGGTGTTAGGAGTGCTACTTCTAGTCTGGTGGACAGATTGGTCAACACCACAAAAGACACCTCCGTCACAGCGACCCAGTGAGGAATTGTCTAGTTGGCGAACTGTTTATTCTGAGTCCGATTTAGACTTGTTAGCCCGTGTTGTGAGGGCAGAAGCACAGGGCGAACCTTATGACGGCCAAATAGCGGTGGCCGCGGTGATCTTAAATCGGGTACACCATCCTGAATTTCCTAACACGATTCCGGGAGTGGTTTACGAGCCTTTAGCCTTCACAGTAGTGGCCAATGGACAAGTGCATAAGCCCGCAGATGCTAGCGCGGTTCAAGCGGCTCATGCGGCCCTCAATGGGCTAGATCCCACAGATGGAGCCCTCTATTTTTATAATCCAGCTAAGACTCGTAGTACTTGGATTAGAAGTCGCCAGGTGTTAAAAACGATTGGGAAACACATTTTTGCCAGCTAGGGGGTGGAGCTTGTGGGCAGAAAAATTAAGGAACGGTTTATCCTTACAATTTTCGCCTTAGTTTTGATGATTGTGGGGTTCTTTGCTGGTCAATATTATTTAAGTCGCATCTATGAGCAGCAGGTGGAAGTGGGCTATAGGAGAGCACTAAGTGAATTTGCCACCCATTTGCAGGAATTAAGCACTGAAGTAGGGA
>DGYW01000042.1:26410-43103 GCA_002396805.1 Firmicutes bacterium UBA4996
TGGTGTATGCCACCCAGATAAACATGGGAGAACTACCCTTGGGAGAAATTCAATTAGAGCGCATTGCTCACTTACTAAATCGAGTATATGAGCAAACCTATGACTTGGCCGAAGTTAGCAATACAAGTGCCTTAGAAATAGATCAGCTCTATGGACAGATCCGGTATATTAGTCACGAATTGCAACATTTGCTAGTTCGTAAAGAGGGGCAGTATCCTTGGGTTTCTTGGCATGAGTATGTCACCACATCTGCGGTCTTTCCCGGTATGTTACAGGGGTTAGCCCTCATTAATGATGGGCTAGAAGACTTTAGAACACCTAGAAGAAGCGGAGAGATTACCGGTGAAGAAATTGGCCGCGAAAAGGCAATAGAAGTGGCCCAGGCTTTTTGTGGGGCAGAATTAGTCTTTCAAGTTAACAATGAAGGTCAAGGAACAATCCCCACCTATACCTTAGAAGCTAAAGAAGGGACAGAACGCATCATCTTGGAGGTGTCCAAAAGGGGCGGAGTAGTGTTGTGGATGATAGCAACCAAGGAGGTGTCCGAAACGAGGTTAGGCTTAGAAGAATTGGTGCAACTAGGTAAAACCTTCTTGACAGAAAGGGGATTTCCCCCCGTGCACTTAACCGATGTTCAAAGCTTAGAGCATCGGTTGACCCTTACTTTTGTTCCTATTCGGGGGGGTGTTTTGTACTATGGTGAACCAGTTAAAGTGCAGATCAGTGCAATGGATGGAAGTGTTTTGGGCTTTTGGGGCACCCCATTTTACCTGGCCGAAAGTCGAGTCAAACCTGAACAAGAAACACAAACGCTAGAGGTAATTTGGTCACCAGATGAAAAGGTGAGGCCGGGTGTGGAGATCTTAGCTCAAAAACTGGCCTTTATTCCTAATGAACAGGAAGAAGAGGTACTAGTTCAAAGGCTAGGGGTGCAGTATCAAGGAGAATACTATTTGATCTACCTTAATGCTCAAACAGGGGAAGAAGAGAGGATTGAACGAGTAAGTTCTCCTCAGTTTTTTTAGGTTAGAGCCCGAATATGAGTAGCGTTGATACTGGTGATTTGCCTAGGATCTCGTCGAGATATTTCCCCTGTAACTAAGAGCAATGGTTGATTAAAAATGATTTTCCCGTATTTTTTATAAACATCCTCAAAGATCGTTACATCAATCAGGCCAAACTCATCTTCTAAAGTTAAGAAGACAACTGTCTTACCACTGCGAGTAGGAGGGCGATGGGGTCTAATTACCAAGCCCGCCAGTTGTACTATTCCTTCTTTGCGGATTGCCACCTCTTTACTGGTCAAGACCCTCTTGGAGAGCCTAGGACGAAAGAAATCCATAATATGTTGGTGAGCCGAAAGACTTAAGACAGAGTATTCTCGCAGCCAGCGTTCGAAGGGAGCAAAGTCCTGCACTTGATGATTGCTAGGGGTAGTCTCTAAAAAGAGACTTCCTTGCTTGTTTTGGTAATACTTAGACAAATCCCACAGTAAAGCTCGACGATTAGAAGAAAACCAATCGAAGGCCCCTGCTAAGATCAGATTTTCAGTCACATCTTTAGCTACATTAGTGCGGTAGACAAAATCGTGAACTGATCCGAAAGGTGCCTCTGCTCTGGCTTGGACAATAGATTCTAGAAAGCCTTCTTCCATACCTTTCACTTGCTGCAAACCTATGCGAATGGTGTTCTGTTCTCCCGAAAATTCTGTGTCACTTTCATTAATGTGGAGCGGTAAGATGGTGATACCGCGGCTGCGCGCCTGCACGCAGAGAGTGTTGGGCGGGTAAAATCCCATGGGTTGCTGATTAAGTAGAGCAGCGTAAAATTGAGCCGGATAGTGTTCTAATAAATAGGCGGTGCGATAGGCAGTATCTGCGAAGGCAGCTGCATGGGCTTCGCAAAAGCCATAGCCCGCGTAACCCACAATATACGAGAAAACTACTTCTGCCGTTGCTTGATCCACACCTTTGGCCACCGCCTTAGCAATGAAGTCTTTACCAATGTTTTCCATCTCGGCTTGAGAGCGAAATTTAGTCATTACTTTTCGTAGGCGATCTGCTTCACCTGGTGTGAACCCAGCAATTTCAGTGGCAATTTCAATTACCTGTTCTTGATACAAAACTACCCCATAGGTGGGAGCCAAAATCTCTTCAAGCTTGGGGTGAATATAAGTAATTTCTTTCTTTCCATGGCGATGGGCAATAAAGGGATCAACCATGTTTCCTTTGATAGGCCCGGGACGAATTAAGGCAACACTAGCTACTAAATCCTCAAAGCGATCAGCGTGTAAACGTGATTGTAAGCTACGTTGTGCTGGGCTTTCTAGTTGAAAAACTCCCACCGTATCACCTTGTTGTAAACGGGCAAAGGTAGCTCGATCATCGATGGGAATTTTATTGTAATCGAGACTGGGTGTTTTTTGGACAACATTAGAAACCGCGGAGAGAGTTCGTAAAGATAGTAAATCGATTTTGATCAGTCCTAAGTCCTCAATGGTGTTTTTGTCAAATTGAGTAATCAATACTCCCTTGGCTGATGGTTGTAAGGGTGTCACGTTTGTTAGGGGCTGCCCACTAACTACTAAACCTCCAAGATGGGTGCCAATTTGTCGGGGAAAGCCAGTTATAACCGCACAATAATCCAGTAGTTTAGCGTACTTTTCTTGGTGTAGGGGATGGGTTCTTAACTCAGGCAATCGTTTAAGCAAGGAACTAATACCATCAGCGGGGATACTGGTGATGTTTTTTGTCAAACGTCCTAATTCGGCTGGAGAGTAGCCTAGGGCTTTGCCTAAGTCTCGGAGGGCTGAACGGGCATGGTAGGTTTGAAACATGCACACAGAAGCCACTTTTTCAGCACCATAGCGTTGGTAAACATACTCTGCTACCTGATCGCGATAGCGAGCATCAAAGTCAATATCGATATCGGGCTTTTGGGCTCGCTCTAAGCTTAAAAAGCGTTCGAAAAGTAAGCCACGGGCAAAAGCATCCACGTTAGTGATTTCCAAACAATAGACTACTACTGAATCGGCTGCTGATCCTCGACCTGCATAGCGAATGTTCTGTTTTTGAGCATATTGAACTAAGTCCCACACCGCTAGAAAATAATCCGCCACATCTAGTTGCTCAATGATATTTAGTTCGTGTTCGATTCTGTGGCGCAGGGGAGATGAAATGGTGGTGTAGCGCTTGTTGGCACCAGCCCAAGTTAGTTTAGTTAGGACTTGTATAGCCTTCTCGGGTTGATCATTAGGAAAATAACGGGGAAAAAGATTTTGCTCCAAGTCTAAGGCCACACTACAACGCTCGGCGATCTCTAAAGTGCTGCTGATCGCTTCTGGAAAGGCAGCGAAGCGCTCCTCCATTTCCTGGGGAGAAGCGAAGTAATTTTCTCCGTTGAAGGGACGCTCAGGGTGGAGTTCACTAAGCTTGGTTTGGGTTCTGGTACAAACCAACAGATCGTGGATCGGAAAGCTCTCTTTCTGCAAATAATGCACATTATTAGTAGCTACGAGAGGGATTTTAAGTTCTTGGTGGAGCTTAAATGTTTGCGCCAAAAGCCGTTTGGTAAATGGTAAAAAGCTGTTGATCATTTCTAAATAGACTTGATCCATCCCGAAAATCTCTACCAAGCGTAGAGCTTCAGCTTTAGCTCGCTGGTAGTCCTTGCGTAAAATAGCTTGAGAAATCCCGGACCGGTGACAACCACTGAGAGCAATTAATCCTTGGGAGTTATCTGCTAAAGCTTGCCAAGGGACGCGGCAAAGGCGCTGGTTATTGCTGGCATAGCCCGCGGTTAAGAGACGGCAAAGTGATTTGTAGCCTTCTTTATTTTCTGCCAAAAGAGTGAGGTGGGTTTCGTCTTCTGTAGTGATCTCTGCACCTTGAATAGGCTTAATGCCAAGGGAGAGGGCCTTTTTTTGAAACTCCACTGCACCACTAACATTATCGTGATCAGTTAGGGCTACGGCGGGCATTCCCCACTGAGCTGTTTGTTCTAAAATATCCTCCACCGGGGACGCACCATCGAGAAATGAATAAGGGGAGTGAACATGCAAATGCACAAACACTTAAATCATCCTCCACTTTATCAACAATCTCCTAAGCGATATAAAACCCATCGCTCTAGGGCGGGCAAATAATGAAGTTCACACCAGGCTCGGTTAGTACTTACTTGATAAACAAAAAGTTCTGGTTCACCAAGCCACCATTGTCCTACCTCACGCCAGTGCTGGAGGATGTATTTAATCTGATACGGACGATGAAAGTGAAAAAAAACGGGGAAGTTATCCTCCACGGTTAGCTCAATTGGTTGATTAATTAACTTGCTCATATCCAAAATACTCCTCCCATAACAGTAACAAACGTTCGCGACGGGGAAGTTCAACACCCCTTTGAGCGGGAAGTTCTTCTTCTAATTGTAAAATGAGGGGTTCAGCAAACATGTTCAATTGGGTCGTGGGCGCCGGTTGCAATTCGCTTAGAGTGATCTTTAGCCACTCTAAAGGTTTGCGAGGAATGAGGCTATCTACCGTTCTGCTCAAAACTTGGAAGTCACAGGTGGGCACTTTGAATCTACGTTGGGTTTCGGCCGAGTCACCCTCTGGAGCTGTTTTTACGCCTAATTTTAGTAGGGTGGCGATCTTGTTGTGGGAACGCAGGGTAGTGATGAGCTCCTCTAAACCATGCTTTAAATAGGGTTGGAGTTCGTCAAGTGTGAGTGGCCGTAAAAATCCCTCTAGAGTAGTGCAATCCAGTTCCCAGGCTAACTCCGTCACTTGTTGGGTTTGGAAGGGGTTTAAATCTTCACCACGCCCTAGTTTTTGTAAGATGGGGGCTCGTTGCCCAAATTGGCTCATCAATTCTACTAGTGGGATTTCCGCCAGCTCTCCAACGGTTTTGATCCCTAACTTCTCTAAACTAGCTGTTTCTGGTAAGGGTAAACGGTGGAGGGGAATCTGCCGCAAGAAATACTCGGTTTGCTGTGGTTTTATTAGTTCATTTCCCTGAGGGAGATTGTGGGCGGCTAATTTCGCCACTAATTTACTGAAGCCAGCTCCACAAATACTGCCTTCTAGTTCTAGTTTAGCCTTGGTCTGGAAATCTTCCATAAATTGCTTAAGAATACTCTCTTGCTGAAAACGTAAATACCAAGCATGGGGGTATTCTGGTTCTAGCTCCGCAGTATATTGTTTGGAGAACTCATGCCAGCTTTGGCTAAAGGGTTGAAAGTCGGCTAAAGCAATGGGAACAGTCAGCACGGGTTTTTCTAAATGAAAAACGGCCTTAGGCTTAATTTGATTAGTAACCCCATACTGTTTGAGTTCAGGCGAAAAGTCCCAGATCTCACCATTATGTGTTAAAATATAGTATGCGTTTGTCTGAGGGGACTCAAAGTGGTGAATATAAAAGTGGCGTAAGCCACAGTAGATAATCATTATTATCGCCTCTTTTGGAACGAGTGTTCGCTACAATTATATCCAGAACAGACGTTCTAGTCAAGGTGGGAAAGGATGGTAAGGCGTGGAAATTACTTTTTTGGGTACGGGCACTTCCCATGGAATACCTGTCTTGACCTGTGTTTGTGCAGTCTGTACCAGTCCTAATCCGAAAAATAAACGCACCCGCAGTTCTTTGTGGGTGCAACAAGGAAATACCAGTATTTTAATTGATACAGCTACCGAATTTAGGCTACAGGCTCTTCGGGCTCAAATTCTCAAGGTCGATGGAGTGCTTTACACCCATTGCCACGCGGATCATGTCTTTGGTTTTGATGATTTGCGAGTATTTAGTAAGTTGACGAATAGAAGCATTCCTATTTACGGTAATGATTCAACCATGGCAGAATTTCAAGAAGTATTTGCTTATGTTTTTCGTGAGACTCAAGAAGGTGGAGGAAAACCCCAGGTAGAACCCACTGTGGTTCAAGCACCCTTCCAAATTGGAAACCTTAAGATCCAACCTATACCAGTATTTCACGGCGCTTTGCCAATTTTAGGTTACCGTTTAGGTAACTTGGCCTATGTAACAGACTGTAGTTACATTCCTCCCCAATCTCTGGAGCTTCTTAAAGACTTGGACGTCTTAGTTTTGGGTGTTGTACGGCATGAGCCCCATTCTACCCACATGCATGTGGGACAGGCTCTAGAATTGGTAAAGGCATTACGGCCCCAACGCACTTATTTTACTCATATCTCCCATTTGCTGGACCATGATGACGTCAATGCTTCTTTACCGTCTGCTGTGAGCTTAGCCCACGACGGCCTCAAAGTAAAACTGTAAGTTCGAATTCTTGCCCCACTTTTGCATATAGTTGTAATGATCTGCAGTGCGAAGGAGGGGGAACGTGGTTATCCATAAAGAATATGCGTTGCGTCGTTTTTGCGAGGTTCCATTAAAAAATCAGTTGAGTAAATGTTTACTAGAACGGGTTTGGGCAGAACCAGATGTCCTTAGCAGATTGGTGTTTGTTACTAACCGGGAGCATTTGCCTAATACAATGTTATTGGCTCAAGCAGGTTCTAGAGGACCGGGATTTGAGTTACAACTAGGTACAGAGTCCGAACAGTTAACTCTTGTTAATGGTAATTTGCACCGGGAAAGGAAGAAAACTAGGCAGGTATGGATCGGAGATCCTTTAGAAGCTTGGGAAGCTTTGCGAGACTTCACTGGAATCTTGTATGTGCAGCTAGTGTTTCAAGAGGCGATCCCCGATTGGTATGCAGAGATTGCCGTGCCTAATGAGGCTGTACCGGCTTATGCTTCGGCGCCAGGTTTTTCCGCCTTTGTGCGAGAGCAAATCGACTTAATCCTCTGGGGGATAACTTTGCGAGAGCAGATCGAGCAGGCCTTATTGAACCGGGATGAAGCTCTTTTTAAAGAAACGATCCAGCTATATAAGGAAGTATGTCAGTCTTGTTTTTGGAAACTATCCTAGGATAACTGAGGCAGGACTTTTTGTACTGGGCGTGGAATTTTACAAAGAACGAGGAGATCAGTTCCTAGCCCACCACTTGGAGGTAGTAATTTTGAAAACAGTTGTCCAGAAGAATAAAAGTCAACTCCGGGAATTATTTGAAACAGTCGGTTCAGCAATTGTTATCGCAATTTTGATCATGGTTTTTGTCGCTCGGGCCTATACGGTAAATGGGGATTCTATGTTACCCACCTTGCATCATGGAGAACGTCTTTTGGTAGATAAAATTTCCTATCGTTTCGTAGAGCCGTCTCGTGGCGAGATAATAGTCTTTAAAAACCCTTCGGATACTAGCGAACAGTTCATTAAACGCGTTCTGGGTTTACCAGGCGATAAGGTGGCCATTATCCAGGGCGTGGTCTATGTAAACGATCAACCGATTATGGAGGACTATACTTTGGCACCTGCCCGTATCGGTTTTTCCCCTAGAATTGTGCCTGAGGGTACCTATTTTGTACTTGGTGACAACCGCAATAATAGTGAGGACAGTCGTTTTTCTAGGGTGGGTTTCTTGCCTCGCGAACTCATCGTGGGTCGTGCTGTTTGGCGCTATTGGCCCTTGAATAAAGTTAATTTAGTCCATAGGCCACAGGTGTTTAAAGAAAACAGTTTCTGAAGACAGAACACCCCCCTGATTTGATTATTGGGGGGGAGAATTTTTTCTATTAGGGCTCACAATACCTGCGGAAATAATGGTCTTAAAAGCATCTTCTACACTTACATCCAAGGGAATGCAGTCCTTAGTCTCTACTACCACACAGACACCCGAAGTTGGATTGGGCGTGGTAGGAATAAATACAGTTGTGGTCTCTACTTTAAGTACAGTGTTAAATTCAGGAATATTTTCGTTGGTGACGAAACCAATGACATAAAGCCCAGTTTGGGGGTATTGCACCAGCACAACTCTTTGAAATTTTTGTACATCGGTGGAATTGGAGAAGGCCTTGACGATCTGTTCCACCCCTTGGTAAATCGTGTTTAAAATAGGTATTTTTAAGAAGGCCCTTTCTGCCCACTGGAATATTTTTCGTCCGATCACGTTAGTTGTCACGATACCCGTGGCCAAAATTAACAGAATAGTGAGAATGGATCCAGCACCAGGAATGTGATAACCCACCAACTTGGCTATTACGTTACCTAGTATGCCATCAATTGTGACCAGGCTAAAAACTAATACATAGACTGTGATTACACCAGGTAAGAGAATCAATAATCCATTAATAAAATAACGACGCATGGTTATCACCCTTTCTCAAATACGATTATAACAACGTTCGAAAAGCATGTACACAACATTTGGGGGGAGGAAGAAAATTTTGAACAGTGAATTAGGTTTAGTACTTTCGGGTGGTAGTGTCCGAGCTGCGGCCCACGTCGGCGTCCTTAAGGCCTAGATGAGTATTCCTTAAAACCGAGCGTCGTTGTGGGCACTTCTGGAGGTTCTATAGTAGCCGCATTGTATGCTAGTGGCTTGGATGCTGTAGAACTAGAGAATCTCTTCTTAGAGCCTCTTGGCCGAGGGGGGCTAAACCCGGGTGATGATCGAAATCAGGAGCTTTTCTTCCAGAAGATTCGCGGGACTCAGAGTTTCCCCGAGAAGGATTCACCCTTACTTTCGATACCTTTTGGATAATCAGCTTGGGAAATTTCAACCAGTCTTAACCGAAGATAAGGTTAAGACTGGCTGGCTATTGCAGGTAAAGACCCAAGTACGCACTTGGGTTAATCGAGAGACTTCTAGCTAAAAGTAAACTTGGGTGCCACTATGATGGGAGCGGTAAGCGCCATCCATAAGCTTAGTGAGCATGAGGGCATCCGTGAGGCCGAAATGGATGGTTTCATCGCGCAGAATTCCATTCACCCATTGCTCTAAGGCACTAGGCAGGGCTGTTGGCAGCTTTTGAGGTTGTAACCAACCATCAAGATCTCCGCCTAGAAGAGATGAACTTATTTGAATTTGATGCCTTGGTCCTCCAATTAATAGGCTCCCGTGGCTGCCGTACAACTCTAGTGAAAAGGGACTGCGATCAGAGACAAAAGAAGTTTCGTTAATGGCAAGGGCTTTGTTCTTAAACTCGATCACAGCCACAGCATTGTCCTCCACCTCTTTGTCAGTGAGGTGGTTGAACATGGCAGAAATTCGGTGGGGTTCACCAAGTAGCCAATTGGCTAAATACATGCCGTGGGCACCTAGATCCATCATGGCCCCACCACCACATTCTGAATAATTATAGAAATGTTCGGGAAGCCACCCCAAGGAGGTGCCGGCATGGGCATTGCGAATACGCAAAAGGGAAATCTCTCCCAAAAAACCTTTTTCCACGACTTCTTTAGCGAAGAGATTATGAGGATGGGTGCGATGGGGAAAGGAGATGGCGAACTTAACACCACTGTCCCTAATTACGGATACTATTTCCTGCCCTTCTTCCATGGTCGTAGCTAAAACCTTTTCCGTAAAAATATGCTTTTTGGCTTTGGCGGCCTCTGTAATTACCTCATGATGCATGGTAGTAGGGGTATTGACCACTACCCCATCTATCTCAGCACCTAGAGCTTCCGTTAGATCTTGTACAAAGGGCACTCCTAAAGATTTGGCAAAGCTTTGTCCCCGTATGGAGTCGTGATCCCAGACGAGGGCGATTTCTGCTTCGGGGTGTTCGTTTATTTCTCGGGCATAGTCTGGAGCATGGACATGCCAAGCCCCTAGCATTGCTAGTTGCAACATTAGATCCCTTCTTTCTACGGATTGTTTATTACAGTTGTTCGAGAATCTGTGTCGTTTTCCTGTGATTTAGACTTAGAATGTTGTTTTACTTTTTTAAAAATGCTACCATAAAGAGGACAAATAGAAGAACGGAGTGTGGTTATGCAAATCGGAGTCAGTTCTTATAGTTATAGTCAAAGCAAATTAGACATTTTCCAAATTATTACCAAGGCAAAAGAGATGGGTTTTGATGTTATCGAGTTTGCCGGCTTCCCTAATTTACCTGAAGGCGAAACCGCCTTATCTTTTGCCCCAAGAGTACGGGAAGCTTGTGACAAGGCTGGCCTTAAGGTAGCGAATTACACCATTTGGGCCGACTTTATTAATGGTTCTAACGGGGATCTAAAAGCCGAAATCGAGCGAGTTAAAGACGAGGTTCGGGTGGCGGAGATCTTGGGTGCCCCCGGGATGCGCCATGACTCCACCTGGGGATGGCCAGCAACTAAGACTGGCGCCCGCGGTTTTGATGATGCTTTGCCAATTTTGGTTGAAGGTTGTCGGGCAGTAACCGAATTTGCTGCTGAGCTAGGGATTAAGACCATGGTGGAAAATCACGGCTACTTTTGCCAAGATAGTGAGCGGGTTGAGAAGTTAGTAAACGGAGTAGACCACCCAAACTTTGGTGTGCTTTTAGATATGGGTAACTTTTTAGTTGTGGATGAGGATCCAACAGAGGCTGTGGGGCGTTTGATGCCTTATACCTTCCATGTACACGCAAAAGACTTTCATATCAAATCGGGTAACGGACCGAGCCCTGGTCAAGGCTGGTTCTCCAGCCGCGGGGGCAATTATCTCCGTGGTGCCATTGTAGGGCACGGGGAAGTACCTATAGTGCAGGTTTTGAAGATCATGAAAAACGCTAAATACTCGGGAGTACTTTCTATCGAATTTGAAGGAATAGAAGATCCTCTGAAGGCTATTCCTATTGGTTTAGAAAATCTCAAACATTATGTGGCCAGCGTTTATTAGCAAGTCAATTAAGGGGGCGCGAAAATAATTCGCGCTTTCTCTTTTTTTACCCTTGACATTGACGTAGCGTCAAGCCTTATTCTAGTTTTAGGGAGGTCGTGAGGTGGAATATACAGTAAAGCAGTTAGGGGATCTGGCAGGGGTAAGCGGCCGTACTCTTCGCTACTATGATCAAATTGATCTGCTCAAACCAGCTTACACAAACGAAGTAGGTTATCGCATCTATGGACAACGGGAAGTGGATCGGTTACAGCAGATTTTGTTCTATCGCGAATTAGGGGTAAATTTGCAGCGGATCAAGGAGATAATGGATGCACCAGATTTTCAGGAAACTGTGGCTTTACTAGAACACCGCAAGCAACTCCTGGAAAAGAGAATGCAGTTGGATGTCTTGATTAAAAATGTGGAGCAGACAATTGCATCTAGAAAAGGTGGGAAAAGCATGACTGATCGAGAGAAATTCGCCGGTTTTAAACGCGAACTGGTGGATAAAAACGAGCAGAAATATGGTGAAGAAATTAGAGAAAAGTACGGTCATGATGTAGTGGATGCCTCTAATGCCAAACTTATGGGCATGTCTGAGGAGGAATTCAGTAAAGGTCAGGAATTAGCAGAAGAAATCATTCGCTCCTTGGTGGCTGCAGTAGGGGTGGAAGACCCCAGGGGTCCAGCAGGGCGAAAAGTTGCAGAACTACACCGGAAATGGCTTGGCGTTTACTGGGCTACTTACTCTAAAGAGGCCCATGCAGGTTTAGCAGAAATGTATGTTGCTGACGAACGGTTCACAGCTTACTATGACCAACACAAGTCTGGGGCTGCAAAGTTTTTACGAGATGCAATTGTGGCCTATGCAAAGTCGTAGAGTAATCGAGCCGGTCTAACACTTGAGGTTAGGCCGGTTCTATATTTTTTCTCACAAGTAGCTGAAAATACGGTATAATAAAGAGGTGTACGTACTGAAGGAGGTTCATTATGCTCAGAGATTTATTTGGTACATTTAAAAGTCTGACTCCCATTGTACTTGGTTTACTTTTATTTCAGTTACTAGTTCTAAGGAGTCCTTTAGAAAAACCGCAATCGTTTATCGGGGGATACCTTTTGAGTCTAGCTGGACTTTTTCTATTTCTAAAGGGTCTGACTCTCTGTCTTTTACCACTGGGAGAAAGTGTAGGAGCTAATCTGCCAGCTTTGGACAATAAGTTTTGGATTATCGTCGTGGGTTTTGTTATTGGTTATTTAGCCACCTTAGCTGAACCTGCACTACATGCCCTGGCCATGGAAGCAGAAGAAATTTCTGTAGGAGTTTTGCCTAAACAAGTATTAATTCATGCCGTGGCCATTGGGTTTGGTAGCGGTATGGCTTTGGGAGTAGCCAAGATTTTATTTCAGATTCCTACTTCTACTCTTGTTATTCCGATCTTATTTGTCACGATCATTCTAACCTACTTTGCACCCGAAGGGATTGTGGGAATTGCCTTCGACTCGGCTAGTGCCACCACGGGGCCCATTAACATACCTATTAATATGGCGGTGGCTATCGGTCTCTCTAAAGTCCTTGCCGCTAGTGATCCCTTGTTAAATGGTTTCGGATTGGTTGGGCTGACTTCATTGGGAGCTGCCATATCAGTTTTAATTATGGGAATTATTGTCGGTATCTAAGGCCACAGAAAGGGGCGTATAAACATGGAATTTGTAGCGATCTTCGTAGTTGTGGAGCGGGGAAAAGCTGACCATATAGTGGATGAAGCTAAAAAGGCAGGAGCCTTTGGTGCCACCATTTTCTATGGTCGAGGAACAGGTGAAAAAGAGTTCAAGAAATTCTTTAATTTAAATGTAGAGTCTTCCAAGGAGATTATTTTTATTCTTACTCCCAAGGCAGACAAGGGACCCATTATTGATGCCTTGGTCAAGGCGGGTAAACTAGATGATCCAGGAACGGGAATCCTCTTTACTGTCCCGGTTGGAGATTTAATGGGTTTGCATCACAGAGAAGGTATAACCAAGGATTAAACAGTGAAGCACCGATCTAGGAACGTTGATGTTCTTAGCCTCGGTGCTTTTTCGCGCTCGCTTGTATGGACTTTGCTACAATCTTAGAGGAAAAAGGCTCTTTATGGTCAATTTATACGGTACTATATGGAGGGGGTAACGTAATGTGAAAAAGGATTCGCGTTTCCTTATCAGTTTCTTAGTTACTGTTTTTTTAATGTTCCCGCCATGTAGGGCATGGGCTGGACTAAATCCCGAGGTTCAAGAGATCGTTAAGCTTAACAGGCCACAATTCAATGTTCAGTGGGATGCCGAAGAACGGAAAGCTAAGTTCGCTGAGCTTTTATACCCTTATGATCCCTATGAAGATGATTCCCTCGCCATTCTCATACCCGATAAGTTATATGATCCCCGTTTAGTTGTCTATAAACAGCAGGCATTGGAAGATGTGGACTTTCTTTTTTCCATGTTGAAATATGGTTATGCCGGTTATCAGTATTTTGGTGGCGATGAGAGCTTTCTTTCGGCAAAAGAGGGAATTAAAAAGGAACTGGAAGACGGGATCTTGCCAACACTAAGTATACTCGAATTTCGGGATATTCTTTATCGTCATTTGAACTTCATCAATGATGGGCATTTTGATATCTATTACAAAAGGCTCAAGCATCGTACTTCCATGCACATGAATTTCGATTATGCTTTTTTGCAAGATGGTGAGGGTTATTATTTAGAAACTCATGTTGGTAAAGAATATCTTAAGCGGGTTAATGACCAAAAGCCTGAGGAGTTCCTAAAGGCGTCATTAAATGATGAAGGTAGGATTACCTACCGAATCGGAGTGCTTGAAGCTGAAGGTCAAAAGGGGATCTCTGCCGAGCTGACACTTGTGTCAAATGGCGAACAACGTAATCTTTCCATCAGATTAGAAGAGGTGGTAAGCCACCGCATTCAAGAAACGGAGATCTACCAACACAAGACCATCGAAGGCATCCCAGTTATTACTGTTAGAGCCTTTCCTTATAAAGGGAGCACTACCCCGGAAGGGTACAACCCCCAAGATTATCAGTTGATCGAGGAGTTCTTCCTTGATGCCCACGAATTAAGAGGTGTGGATCGGTTAATTATTGACATAAGATCTCATCGAGGGGGCGACTCCTATCAACCGGTTTCTTGGATACGTAATTTTACTGGTACTACATTTGGGCAGTCGGCACTGATCTCAGCTAGCGTTGCCACAAAGACGGCTCAGCAATTAAACCAGCTTAGAATGGTACAGGAAGGAAATGCTCAACCTTACCATTCGGTCTCATTTCGCCCTACAGCAAGTGGTTGGTCTGATATCTGGTACCATTTACCTGATCGGATCGAGAATGAAACATTAGTTGTTGTACTTATGGATTCTTGGACAGCTTCAGCTGGGGAGTTATTTGTTTATTATCTAAGCCAGCTAGATAATGTTGTGTTTATGGGGATGAATAGTGCCGGGGTAATCAATTTTGGCTCTCCAGTCAAAGTTCCTTTGCCCAATTCTAAACTGCCGGTTCTTTTTGGTACTCATTTTTCGTTACCTCTCGATTTGACTGATCGGGAGGGGATAGGTTTTTTACCCGATTTCTGGATACACCCCGAATACGCTTTGGATCTGGCGATTAAGTTCATCAGGGATTACGAAAAGTAGGAGGAATTATGGTTTTGATATAGAAATTCGGAATAACTTGTAAAAGGAGCTGGTGAGATTGGCACTAGAACGCTTAGTTAAAAAGCCTCAACTTCCGTATGTTGTGATCGTTTTGATTGTTTTGTTCGCTAAACGGTATTTGACACCAAATCTTGGTCCACAAGGTTTTTACTTTTCCTATTGGACCTTTTTGATTATTATCCTTGTGGCGTATTTGACCACTACATTGATAAGCAAAAGAATTGAAGCAAGTAAATTGCACCTAACTGGATTTATCTTTCTGCTTGTATCGATGTTCGTCCCCTCCTCAAATGAACTTGTTTCCTTAATCTTGGTCATCTTTGGGAGCACCTTGTTAGCAAGCCCAACTGTCAAAGGAGAGACTGGGGATGACTAAGATTAAGTTGTTTCTCGCAGTCTTCATACCAGCTTATGTATTATCTAGGGTCCTCATGGGTCTTTTTAACTTTTCAGGTTTTAGCTTCAATGAACCTAGTTTCTTAACGCTAATTTTTGATTTAGTAATTTGGTTTCTTTCTTGGTCTGTGGCCTATATTCTCTACGTCACACTGCGCCACGGCGGGAAAGCTAAATCCAATGAATCTAAAGTAGAATTAGATTATAGATAGGAGATGACTACATGAAGTATCGTAGATTAGGTCGTTCGGGTTTAAAGGTGAGCGAGATTTCCCTAGGTAGTTGGCTCACCTATGGTAAATCAGTAGAAGATGACACTGCAACCAAAACCATCCGACGGGCTTACGAGTTGGGTATTAATTCCTTTGACTCTGCTAATGTGTACGAGCGGGGCGAAGGTGAGAAAGTTATGGCCAAGGCTTTGCGACCGTTTCGTCGTGAATCCTACATTATTACTACTAAGGCTTTTTGGCCCATGGGTGATGGTGTTAACGATCGAGGCTTGTCCCGGAAGCATGTTTTTGAACAGCTGCATGCTAGTCTTCAGCGGATGGAACTTGATTATGTCGACATCTTCTACTGTCACCGCTACGATCCAGAGACACCAGTGGAAGAGACTCTGCGGACTATCGATGACATGATCCGCCAAGGAAAAGTCCTTTATGCTGGTGTTAGTGAATGGACCGCTGCCCAAATTCAAGAAGCTATAACAGTCGCTGATCAGTATCTATTGGATCGAATTGTAGTCAACCAGCCTTCGTACAGTATGCTTAATCGTTACATTGAAAAGGAAGTTATCCCCGTAAGTAGTAAATTAGGAGTTGGCCAGATTGTTTTTTCACCTTTGGCCCAAGGGGTCTTAACAGGAAAATATCGAGGTGGGCGCATTCCTGAAGGTACAAGGGCCTCTAATCCCGAGATTAACCAGTGGGTTAACAACATGATTAGTTCGGGAATTATGGATAAAGTGGATGCTCTAGAAGATCTCGCCAATGAGCTTGGGATTACCTTCGCCGAAATGGCCTTAGCTTGGATTTTGAGGCAACCTAATGTGACTAGTGCCTTAGTGGGTGCTTCTCGCCCAGAACAGATCGAGGCTAATGTGAAAGCCGTTGAGGTAGAATTATGCCACGAGACCTTAGACAAAATTGAGGCTCTCTTAGCTTAAAAGAAGTCAACAAGGAGACAGACTCACCACAGAGTGACCTGTCTCCTTGTTCATATGGGCTGTTGTATCCAGCAATTCACTACAGGAGTTTCAACTTTTTCACAGAATGAAGTTGTGATGTACCTAACAAGGAAACCCACCTCTATTTTTGAAACAACATAAGGTACTCATTAGGGAGGTCGATTTGAACAATGCACGAATCCATTGTGCCCGAAAGGCTTAGGGACAAGCAAAAAAAGCGCAAAAAACAAGGCTCAAGCAAACAGCTTGGTTTAATTGTCTTCACTTTAGTCGCAATTGCTCTCATTGCCTATGGTGCTTATTACTTTTTCATTCCCAAACAAGAAGCCTTCCAGCTTGATTTTTATACTTACGCCCAAGTAGGCACCAGGGACTTTTTAGAGACACTGGCAGCTAAGGGTACCATTATTCCCAAAAAAGTGGTGGCCATTGAACCTAAGATAGGGGCTATGGTTGAAGAAGTCTTGGTACAAGAGGGTCAAGATGTAATAGAAGGCGATCCTTTAATTAGACTGTATTCCCAAGAGGTAATCGCAGAAAAGAATAATGCTGAGACCGAGCTAGGTGAGGCCAAGGCCAAACTAGCACAACTAGGCATGGATCAAGAATTAGAGATGGCGAATGAGCGTGTGAAAGTCTTAGACGCAAGAGAACAATTAGAGCAGGCCCAAAGCAACCTAGAGTTGCAAAAAGTGCTCTTTGGTTATGG
>DGYW01000027.1:0-1801 GCA_002396805.1 Firmicutes bacterium UBA4996
TACCAAGAGGCTCTCGCCCGCTCCGAAGGTCAGTGGGAGCAATCAACTAAAGAGTATCTTGATAAACCGATGCCCGATATCAGGATTGATGGTAAGCCGTGGGGAGAGTGGGTGCCGAAAATCAACAATCGTTGACACCCCACATCATCCTTGGTATATTAAGACTATCCGTTAGTGCTTAACTGCGACCCTAAAAGCTTTTTGGTAAGAGACTCGGTTTTATGATCCAGGTTTTCATCCCCGAATCTGCCATGCAACCGTTATGTTGGCTATTCGTAACCAAGCCGAGTAATCTCTATTATTGAACTTAAATGTAATTATTGCACAAGGAAAATTAAGACTTATGTCGAAACCCCATAATAAGCACCTAAAGTTTTTAAAGACAGGGGGCGGTACTAATCAGTTTAATGGCGGAATACATTAATAAGAGGATGTCTGGCGAACAATTGCTTAGGGAGCTTATAAGACTCGTGAAGCAGTATAATATTCGCCAGGAGACATACTTGGTAATTTATGCCGCGGCAACTAGTAAAAACGTTCCAGGCATATCCATAAATATGGAGGATTATTACACGCTCCACGACATTTTGAGGAACAATCAAAGTAGAAGATTGGACTTTTACATCGAGACACTAGGTGGTAGTGGTACGGCTGCTGAGGATATTGTAACATTTTTGCGTAGTAAATTTGACTACATAAACTTTGTGATTTCCGGTGAAGCGAAAAGTGCAGGGACTATTCTCGCTTTATCGGGAGACGACATAAGCATGACAGAAACGGGTAGCTTGGGTCCAATCGATGCTCAAATGACAATTGGGCGCTCGTCGCAATCCGCCTATGATTATATGGAATGGGTTGAAGAAAAAAGAACAGAAGCAGCGAAAACGGGAGCGCTAAACCCTTTTGACGCAACCATGGTTGCACAGATAACACCTGGTGAGCTAAATGGGGCCGGTCATGCGCTAAAGTTTGCAGGTGATTTAGTAACCGAGTGGTTATGCAGATATAAGTTTAAAAACTGGGAAAAAACAGAATCAAGAGGATTGCCGGTTAGCAAGGAATGTAAAAGGACGCGTGCTATTGAAATTGCAGATAAGCTTCAAAACCACGCTCATTGGAGGACACATGGTCGCTCTTTGAAATATAATGACTTAACTGGTATTGGATTAAAAATAGTAAAAATTGATGATGATGAAGAACTAGCGGATTTGATCTACAGGATACAAACGGTATTACGTCTTTTATTTGACTCGACCAGCACATTTAAGGTTTTTGTCACAGAAGACCATGTTATTCGAAAGCAAGCCGTTCCAACAAAGCAGACTAATAAAAGCAACCCGTTTGATCAAGCGGCAGTGGTTGAGGTGGGGATAGACTGTCAACAATGTGGGAAACACTACGATTTCTATCTTAAGCTTGAAGAAAACAATGAACTCGATAAGCACATGAGCCAGCAAGGAGCTTTACCTCTACCACAAAATAACAGGTTGATCTGTGCTTGTGGTTTTGAGACGGACTTATCGGGTATAATAAATGAAGTGGAAGCCCAAACTGGCAAAAAAGTAATTCGTTAGGAGGGGAAAAATTGTGGTTAAAGAAAATTTCGGGATCAGTTTTGACAAAGCAAAACTTGCCGATTTTCTGAACCAAGCAAAGGAGGAGAGGTTCGGTAAAGTGGAGCGTAGCTCATTTAATTACATTAGGGTTAAAGAGGTTGCATTGCCCACGCAAGAAACATTTGAAGAGGATTTTTATTTTAGCGTTGATAGCATTCGGTAAAGCGCCGAGAATCATGATAACC
>DGYW01000027.1:1966-3258 GCA_002396805.1 Firmicutes bacterium UBA4996
CCCACCACGCGGTGGGTCTTTTTTTGCGAAGGAGAACCGCCTATTATGTGGAAGCTGGTCCCAGAGGAGGCGAAGAAAATGATGAATGACCAAACCCCTAAGAGAGAAGGCGAGCTGTACAGAGTCGAAAGCATCGGCCGTAAAAATGGAGAACACATCGCAGGAACAGAAGAAGTACTTTATGAGGGGAACAACAAAATATTGGCACTAGCTACGCTGGATATGTTTGAGCTGTATGACGAACCGCACAAGACGGCGATTATGAGCAAGTTCGTTCATGAGGATCAATGTTGGGAAATCATCGAAGAAAAATAATCGCGGACCACACCCTCACCTCAGTGGTGGGGGTTTTTGCAAAGGAAAATCGGCCTTATCTGTTACCATGTTTAATTTCGGCAATTATATCGACGATTTTTTCAATCTGCTTTGGGTTTATGTCGGAATAGGCAATCTTCTCGGTAATGCGGATTAGTATATCTCCATGTTTGTCCAATGTGTCCTTATACGTGTCCAGGGCGTTCTTCGATAATCCGCTAGCAGAAACGAATTCGCGGGGCTTGTCCGCCAAGCCTATTTTGACCATCAAGTCCGCGAGACTCATCCCCATCGCCTGAGCAATTTTGGTCAACGTGCTTACTTTAATATCACTTAGTTCGCCACTACGGATATTTTGCACATGTGACGAAGACACATCCGCTAATTTGGCGAACTCCCTCACAGATATGTCTCGTTTACCCATATAATCTCTCACAATTTGGGCAAGTTTGGCGATGCTTTCCTGGTCCAAACTTATCACCACCTTATTAATAGTTTAACATTGCGGTGTACTAAGTGCAATGCAAAAGACGTTTCGAATGCTTTAGAGCCTGCGACTCCACCAACCGGTGGGTTTTTTTGTTGGAAAGATTATGGGGGTGGCCACCCCTTGGGGAGGAGTGGCCACTGGGAATTTCTCGAACAGTGCGTTGGAACACTATTCTTGGGGTCACTATTACTTTCCATGGATTTTGTGGTAGTCCTTTAATTTGGAGCGAAATCCTCCCTAACGAGGGATTAACTATACTAGAAACACCTCGACATAACTAGCACACAACTAACAAAAGTGTGTTCAAATGGCGGTAGGACCGTGTCCGACTGTTGAATGGCATTCAAGAGGCCNNCACCCCTTAAATCGCCTCTAAACGCCTCGCCCGAAAGCCTTCTAGCTGGGATTTTACAAAACATTCTAGACAGCCATTATTTCCATATGATACAATAAATTTACGCCTAGGGAGGCTATTTGCCACCTGGGG
>DGYW01000027.1:3366-10824 GCA_002396805.1 Firmicutes bacterium UBA4996
CCATAGCTCAGTTGGGAGAGCGCTTGAATGGCATTCAAGAGGCCGTCGGTTCGATTCCGTCTGGGTCCACCATTCGAAACACCTGTTAGAGACTACAATAGTGGTCTCTTTTTGTTTTGGAAAAGTGGTAATCAGGAAGTCTCTTGGGGATAAAATGGGGACAAAGATTGATTGGCTACGAGGTATCCGAGCGCTCCCTTGTTGAAATAAGGAGTATAACAAAATCTATTATGATATAATTCAATTAAAAGCAACTATCTTGAGTGGGGGGCGGTGGCCGTGGGCTGTGTATATTTAGTGACTGGTGTTTCAGGACATCTAGGCAATGTTATTGCTCGTCAGTTAGTAGAAGAGGGGCAGACGGTGCGTGGTTTGGTTTTGCCTAGTGATCGCATCGAAGGGAAACTACCCGAGAAAGTACAGGTTTTTGTTGGAGACATCACTGACCGGGAATCCCTCCGCCCCTTTTTTACAGTAACCAAGGGTGTTTCTTTACGGGTGATTCATTCTGCGGGGATTATCTCTATTGCTTCCAAGGCCCAGTTCAAGCTACGCGCCACCAATGTGGGTGGGATCAAGAACATGCTTGCCTTAAGTCAAGAATATGGCGTGGAAAAATTCATCTACGTGAGCTCAGTTCACGCCATACCAGAGTTGCCTCACGGAGAAATTATTTCTGAGGTAGATCATTTCCATCCAGATTTAGTCATTGGACCATATGCCAAAACAAAAGCCGAAGCTACTTCCATAGTTCTAGAAGCGGCCGCGGGTGGTTTTAATGCCTCCATAGTGCATCCATCTGGTATTGTTGGTCCCTATGATTATGGGCGTGGTCATACCACCCAGTTAATTGTAGATTACTGCACAAGGCGATTGTTTGCGGCGGTAAAAGGCGGGTATGACTTCGTTGATGTACGTGATGTGGCTCAAGGTACTATCGCTGCTTCTAGGGAAGGCACACGGGGTGCCTGCTACATTTTGTCTAACCGATACATTTCTGTCGCTGATATTCTGCAATCTTTGCATGAGATTACGGGTCTGCCTAATATCAGGCGTTTCTTACCCCTCTGGTTTGCGAAACTTACTGCACCCTTATCAGAACGTTATTATCGCCTCTTAGGTCAACCCCCGTTATATACGCCTTACTCATTATACACGTTGGCAAGCAATGCGATATTCACTCATGAAAAGGCCACATCGGAACTGGGTTACACGACCAGGCCTTTTCAAATTACCCTCGAAAACACGGTTAATTGGTTGAAGGCCGAGGGGCGGATTTGACAGTTTGTGAATAATTCTAAAATGTTGGAGGAATATCTTCTGAGATCGGGAATCTTTGATCATATACTTTTAGAAAGGGGATTGAACATGGATATCAATGAACGGATCCCACGAATCAGTGAAGAAACTCTAGAGAACTTTATGTTAGATGTACTGGTTGGGGTGGGTGTCCCAAAAGAGGATGCCAAAGTTGTGGCAGATGTTTTAATTACTGCTGACAGGTTTGGTATAGACTCCCACGGGATTAGTCGCCTCAAACCTATTTACTACAATCGCATCAAGCAGGGCATACTTTCTCCAGTAACGAAGGTTGACGTTATCCGAGAGGGTCCTACCACAGCCGTCCTCGATGGTAATCACGGTATGGGTCATGTCATCTCCAAGCAAGCCATGGAGATAGCAATTGCCAAGGCAAAAGAATACGGTATGGGAATGGTTGCTGTACGAAACTCTAGCCACTATGGCATTGCTGGATATTATACACTTATGGCAGCTAAGGCCGGAATGATTGGTATTACAGGTACGAATGCTCGTCCTTCCATTGCGCCAACCAATGGTGTGCAACCTATGTTAGGAACTAATCCTTTAACCTTTAGCTTGCCGACGGATGAAGAGTTTCCGTTTTTCTTAGACTGCGCCACTTCCATGAGTCAGCGTGGCAAGATTGAGGTTTATGGTCGTCTGGACAAAGAAATCCCTGAAGGTTGGGTAATTGGCAACGACGGAACAGCTAGAACTGATACACATCAGATTTTAAAAGATTTGACTACTGGCGAGGCTGCTCTAACGCCCCTTGGCGGACTTCTAGAAGAGACTGGAAGTCACAAGGGATATGGTTACGCCACTGTAGTAGAAATTCTCTCTGCAGCACTGCAAGGTGGAGCATTCCTCCATGCCCTCTCGGGTGAAAAAGATGGCAAAAAGGTACCCCACGCCCTCGGACACTTCTTTATCGCCATTGACATTGAGGCTTTCACTAGTTTAGATGACTTCAAGAAGACTACCGGTGATATTCTCCGGGACCTTCGCGCTTCTAAGAAGGCACCAGGTAAAGAACGGATTTATACAGCGGGTGAAAAAGAATACCTCACTTCTATCGAACGTGGAAAAAAAGGTGTACCCATTGGCGAAAGCCTCCAGAAGGACATTCGGGAATTAGTTCAAGAGCTCAACCTAGATTACGATTTCCCGTTCTAGACATATCAAGCCCCGCGCGACGGGGCTTTTCTTCCTTTTAATCTGATTTTAATTAAAGACAAATGGTAGCTAAAGTCGTTCCCGGTAAACTTAAGATAACCACATTTGGAAGGAGCATCAAGATGGAAAAACTAGAAAAGATTGAAAAATTACGGGAACGGGCACAAGTTAGCTACGAAGATGCAAGAGAGGCTTACGAGCATTGCGATGGTGATCTCCTAGACGCTCTAGTCTATCTGGAAAAACAGGGCAAGGTTAAACCTCCCCAAGGTGACGGTTATTACCGCAGTGAACAGCAACAAGTCCATAGGGAGCCTACCAATGATAATTGGGAGCAATCTCGAGACCAGAATCGCGATGGGCAGCGGGATAACAACGGGTTCAAAGACGCTTTGGAAAAAATTTGGGGCTTTTTCTCAACGCTAATCCAGAAAGGTAACAGTACAAGCTTTGAAGTATTAAAAGATCGGGAACACATGGCCAGTTTCCCAGTGACCGTTCTTGTGTTGCTGTTGATCTTTGCGCCTTGGATTACCCTACCTCTGATCGTTATCGGCCTGTTTTTCGGTTTCCACTATCAGTTTGTGAGCATGGATGAATGAAGTGAAAGAGGGAAGTAGTCATGAAGACCAAGATTCTCGTCGTTGAAGATGAAGAAAAGTTTGCCCGTTTCGTGGAAATGGAACTAACCTATGAGGGTTATGAGGTTACTAAGGCCTTTGACGGGCGCACTGGTTTGGAACTGGCCGAATCAGGCGGATACGACTTGGTACTTCTAGATATTATGCTTCCTGGGCTTAATGGTATGGAGGTGTTGCGTCGGTTGAGACGCAGCTCCTCTGTGCCTGTGATCATGCTCACGGCAAGAGACAGCGTAATCGATAAAGTGTCAGGACTCGACAGTGGGGCAGATGATTATATAACCAAGCCCTTCGCAATCGAGGAGTTGTTGGCTCGAATCCGCACCGTTTTAAGGAAAGCGCCTAGCACAAATGCATCACAAATCCTAACCGCGGGTGATTTGCGTCTAGATGTTGGCAGACACCAGGTTACTGTACGGGACATACCAGTAGAGCTTACTAAGAGGGAATTTGATCTCTTACATTATCTTTTGGAAAACAAAGGTATCGTTTTATCCCGCGAGACCTTGCTAGAAAACGTGTGGGGTTTTGATTTCGAAGGAGAGACGAATGCTGTAGATGTCTATGTGCGTTTCTTACGGGCAAAAATTGACGAGGTTTTCGATCTAAAGCTAATTTCTACCATTCGGGGAGTGGGGTATGTGATTCGTGATGAAGGCTAAACAAGAACGGATTCACACCATCGGTTTTTCCTTAGTTTCAAAGCTCAATGTGCAGCTCTGGGTGCGCTTGATTGGCATGTTTCTCAGTTTAAATATGTTGTTTTTGGGCACCAGCGTGGTTACTCTCTTTATTCTAGGAGAACAATCTGCCTTGCAGGCTGTGCGAGTCTTAGAACTGGAAGGACCGCCAAAGCTTGACGAGAACCAGTGGGCTGACTTGAGGAGAATCGACGTTTTCCCCAGTGCAGGTGGGGGTGGTGGGCTCTTGATTCCCACTCCCTTTAGGAATGTTTTTCCCGAGGAAACCAGATCTGCCCGGCGCACGGTCAAGATTCCCCGCTTTGAAGAGGATATTTCCCTTTACCACATTTTTGACACCCTTCAATATAAAGTTGACGTAAGTGTGCAGGATGTTCCGTACACTATCATTGTCCATTTCACCTCGGTGGTGTGGGTGTTAAAGAATCTATTTGTGGTATTGCTCATCGCTCAGATGGTTATTGCTTTCAAGACAATCATCACTAGAGCGGACTTAATTCGCAATATTTTGAGACCCATTTCTGAATTAGCTGAACAGGCTCAGACCCTTTCTCAAGAAAAGGGTCCCCTCTCAATTGGAGAGATGGAGGCTTTAGCAGGTACTCTTGATGAGATCAATGCGGCTCGTTTAGATACTAGGATCGATCTAGATAGCACACAGGATGAACTGAAGAATCTGGCCCTTGCTATTAACAGTCTCTTGGAGCGGATCAATGAGTCCTATCGACTGCAAGCACGCTTTGTTTCTGACGCGTCACACGAACTGCGTACCCCTATTGCCGCGATTCAAGGTTATGCTAACCTTTTGGATCGGTGGGGAAAGAATGATCCCGATGCGTTACAAGAATCTATTGACGCTATTAAAGAAGAGGCGGCAAACATGAAGGAATTAGTGGAGCAACTGCTGTTTTTAGCTCGGGGCGATAACCATACCATGCATCTCCAAATTGAACGTTTTGATCTAGGGGATTTGGCCCGAATTATTCATGGTGAAACTGAGATGATTAGCGGTGGTCACATTTTTGAGCTACAAATCGCTTCGGCTTTGGTGGCTGCGGATCGGGGTCTAGTGAAGCAGGCCGGTAGGATCTTGGTAGACAATGCAATTAAATATACTCCTGTGGGTGAAAAAATAACTATTTCCGTTACTGCCCATGGTGACAAGGTGTGGTTTACGGTCCAAGATTCTGGTATTGGGATTCCACCGGAGGATATTCCCTATATTTTTGATCGGTTTTATCGTGCTGACGAATCTAGGGCTAGGGCTACGGGCGGCACTGGCCTGGGCTTGTCTATTGCCAAATGGATCGCAGAACGGCATGGTGGTTATCTGGAAGTTTTGAGCAGGGAAGATTTTGGAAGTCGTATCTCCCTTGTTTTGCCTGCTAGTGTCGTGAATTAAAGTCAGGCTCATCGTTGGGCACCAAAAACTCTTGCATATTGCTATCAATTGTTGTGGTGTCACCTTCTACAAGGCTGATTAATCCTTCTCGTTCTAAGATGCTGACCACATTATACAAGGAGTGGCGTTCTTCATCGGAGAGGTTATTAACAAAGCTATTGATCTGTTCGGGCGTAGCGTTATTGATAAAGCGTACTCCGCCGTATTTTAGGTACTTTTTTGCCATCTCGCTCCTCCTAACTCTGAACTTATTGTCCCCGCAAGGGGATTTTTTTATTTTTTAAGTTGACATTGTTTAGCCAACTGTATATAGTGTATATGAACGGTATGGGGGGTGGTTCTTCATCAACATCATAATTAGCAACAGTGGCGAGGCCCCGATTTATCAACAGATTGTGGATCAGATCAAAGGATCGATTCTACGGAGCGAATTGGAACCAGACCAACTACTACCTTCGATTCGGCTGCTAGCCAAAGAGCTGCAAATTAGCGTCATCACCACAAAGCGGGCTTATGAAGAGTTGGAGAAGGAAGGTCTGATTTATACCGTTCCAGGAAAGGGATCGTTTGTTTCTGGACATAGTGAGGAGCTTTTGGAAAAGTCCAAAACTCGTTTACTGGAGGAAAAACTGCAAGAAGCCATAATCTTGGCGGAGTCTGTGGGGGTAAGTAGAGAAGACCTAGAAAGACTATTTACAGTGTTATTGGAGGACGAATCATGAAACCAATCTTGGAGTTGCGTGGGGTAAGTAAGAAGTTTCCGGAGTTTTCTTTAGATGAAGTCAGTTTCTCCTTAGAACCTGGCTATATTATGGGGTTTATCGGGGCTAACGGTGCGGGCAAGAGTACCACGATTAAGCTAATCATGAATCTGCTCCATTTAGATGGAGGGGAGATTAAGGTTTTTGGTCTTGATTCTCGTCAAGACGAGTTGGAGATTAAGCAACGGGTTGGTTTCGTGTACGATGAGAATCACTTTTACGAAGAGTTGACCATTAAAGAAATGACCATGGTTGTGGCTCCTTTTTATAAAAACTGGGACCAGCAGTGTTATCAAAGTTTTGTGCATCGGTTTGAGCTTCCTGAGAAGAAGAAGATCAAAACTTTCTCCCGTGGGATGAAGATGAAATATTCCCTCGCAGTGGCCTTAGCCCATGATGCAGAATTGTTAATCATGGATGAACCTACTTCAGGTCTTGATCCAATAGTACGAAGCGAGCTTTTGGAGATTTTAAGTGAAGTGATCCAAGATGAGCGTAAATCTGTTTTGTTTTCTTCTCACATTACTTCGGATTTGGATCGCATCGCCGATTACATCACCTTAATCCACAACGGACAGATCTTGTTTAGTGAGCCTAAAGATCAACTTTTGGAAAACTACATCCTAATTAAGGGTGGGCACGATCTGCTTGATGGTAGGTTACAACCTTACTTGGTGGGCATGCGGGAAAATCAATTTGGTTTTGAAGGTCTAGTAACCAATAAGGAGCAGGTTCAGGCAGTCGTGGGAGGAAAGGCTATCTTAGAAACGCCTACTCTAGAGGACATAATGCTCTTTTGCACGAGGGGGAAAGTGGTATGATTTACCTAGTCTTAAAAGATCTCATGCTTCAAAAAAGAATGCTCTCCATGATGTTCTTGTATATCGTGTTGTTCAGTTTTACTTTTCAAAGCATACCCGATGGTCAGTTTATTGCCATTTTGGTTGCGGTTAGCTATATGTTTGTGATGATGGGGTGTGCCTGGGAGGACAAAAACAACTCCGATGTGTTGTGGAATAGTCTGCCAGTGTCGCGCTGGCAGATTGTTGGGTCAAAATACCTCTCCATTTTAGCCTACGTTGCCATGGTGGTTCCCGTCTATTGGTTCGTGAGCACGGCCTTTACTCTGCTCAGAATTCCCGTGAGCACCGCGCCTATTACGTGGTGGGGAATAGGAGCAGCTATGGCAGTGGTGTTCCTAATTTCCAGTTTCTATCTGCCCGTCTTCTTTGCGCTAGGTTATACGAAGTCCCGTTATTGGAACTTTCTGCTATTCTTTGGCACCTTTTCCTTTGGTTCTCTTATTCCAAAAGTATTACCAGAACCCCCCAGTTGGTTACAGAATTTGCAGAATGCGCCTATGGAAATTTTCTGGGCCTGCTTTAGTGGCGTTGTGGTCCTAATCGTAGCTATTTCGTTCTTTGTCTCCTTGCTACTGTACGGTCGGAGGGAGTTTTAACCCTTACGGGTTTTAA
>DGYW01000027.1:11005-53528 GCA_002396805.1 Firmicutes bacterium UBA4996
AACCCTTACGGGTTTTAACCCTTGCGGGTTGAGGAAATACTATTGACAGAGTAGGGTTTACCTGATAAGCTAGTTGTGAAGTACAATTAAAAATAGACCTTTAAGCCAATCCAGAGAGGTTGGGAAGGACGCCTACACAAAAGATGCATTTTTTGTGCCGTTTTTGACGCGTACAGGGGCTTCTACCAACCGGTAGAAGCCTTTTTTGGATCTTAATGTAGGTCAAGGTCTGACAAGGAGGAAGCATGTTGAATTCCCTAGTCAGCAGTAAAGATTTAAGTCGTCACACTATTGAGTGGTTATTGCAGAATGCCCAGTCGTTTATAGACTATGGACCATCCGCTCACCGTCACGGAACAGTCATTAACCTTTTCTTCGAGTCTAGCACCCGAACGAGCCTCTCATTTCAAATGGCCGCGGAGCACTTAGGATTAAAAATCCTCAACTTTGACATCTCCCATTCTAGTGTTAATAAGGGCGAATCACTCCAAGACACCCTGCAAACCATTGATGCTTTAGGAGTAGATTTGGCCGTTGTTCGTCATCAAGCAGACTGGCCCGCACTTATTGAAGGTGTCCCCTTACAAATGGGCCTGGTTAATGCTGGTTCCGGTACTTTTGAGCATCCTACGCAAGCTTTACTTGACGCTCTTACTATGCGACAACATTTTGGGCGCCTCCGGGACTTGAAGGTAACCATTGTGGGAGATGTAAATCACAGTAGGGTGGCTCGTTCTAATCTTGACCTCTTGACCACATTAGGTGCAATAGTGCGGTTTGCAGGACCAGATGCATTTCGAGCTCCAGATTTACGCGAAACACCGTGGCTCGATTTAGATGAGGCTATTAGGGATACGGATGTTATTATGATGCTTAGGGTTCAACATGAACGGCACGCCCATAATTATGACGTGGGCACCTATCACGAACAATTTGGCTTAACAGAGCAACGGCTACAGCTGTTATCGAAAGACGCTGTAATTCTGCACCCGGGTCCAGTCAATCGCGGTGTGGAAATTTGCTCTGCGGCCATGGAAGATTCCCGTTGTCGGATTTTGCAGCAAGTCAGTAATGGTGTCGCGGTGCGCATGGCTGTATTAGATTGGTGTATGCAAGGAGGTCGCCGTGGGAAACTGGTATCTGCCTAATGGTCTAGTCTATCGTGAAGGTTATTTAAAGCCTGAAAGCGTTTTAATCTTGGATGGAAATGTTGTGGCTTTTGGTAACAAGGCCGATGAATTAAGAAGTGACTTTGTAGGGGAAATCAAGGATTTCGATGCGAAAAACACGATAGTTAGCAGGGGCTTCGTTGATCTTCATGCCCATTTACGGGAGCCAGGTTTTGAGACGAAAGAAACGATTCTCACGGGCACTCAAGCGGCTGCAATGGGTGGTTTTACCAATATTTGTGCCATGCCGAACACGAATCCACCTTTGGATACGGTGGAGCGGTTGATCAATCTGCACAAGCGTATATCGCAAACTGCCCAAGTTAGGGTGCATCCTATAGCCACTTTGACCATGGGACGCCTAGGTCAGAGTACAGTTAATTACAAAGAATTCACGGAAAAAGGTATTCTGCTTTTTTCTGACGATGGCGATTCCTTAGAACAACATATTGCTGAAAAAGTTTTCCGAGAGGTCCAGAAGGTTGGTGGACTACTAATCAACCATTTGGAGGACAAATCTCTCATCCGGGAAGGCTTTTTTTATGAGCAAATTCCGCCAGAATCTGAATACTTAATGCTCAAACGAGATCTCAAACTGGTCCGAGAGACTGGATGTCGTTATCACGCGGCTCACCTAAGCTGTGCTGAAGCTGTGGAATTAATCGCACAAGCAAAAGCCCAAGGCCTACCAGTTACCGCTGAAGTGACACCCCATCATCTTACTTTAACTTATGCGGATATTAGGGAACCAAAAGGTCACTTTCAAATGAAACCACCTTTACGTACTGAACGGGATCGGGAGGCGTTGGTGGACGGATTGCGGACTGGGGTAATCGATTGCGTGGCCACTGATCATGCTCCACATGGTCGAGAAAAGGAGCAAGGCCTTTATGAAGGTTCTCCCTTTGGAGTAACCGGTTTAGAAACAGCCTTTTCAGTTTTATACACCAACCTCGTTCTAACCAAACAGTTAAGCTTAGAACACCTTTTGACAAGCCTAACCAGTGCTCCGGCACAATTGTTAGGAGTAACCTCGGAATTGACCTTAGGTGCCGAAGCGGATCTGGTGGTCTTGGACTTGAATCGTACCAAAACTGTGGGAGCGGGGGGCTTTAAGAGTAAGGGAACTAATTCCCCCTATACTGGTCAGGTTTTGCATGGTTGGCCTGTGTTAACTCTGGTAGATGGGGAGGAGTGTTATTCATGCAAGTGAAGGAAAATAGACAGCTATCTAAAGACATTTACGCTCTCAAGGTAATTGGTGAATTTCCCTATAATGAGGTACAAGCGGGGCAGTTTGTGGACATTAAAATTGGGACGGGCTTGGAACATCCACTCCGCCGTCCTTTGAGTATTGCCTGCTGTGACACTCTAAAGGAAGAGCTTACCTTAATCTATCGAGTGGTTGGTGCAGGTACTGCTTGGCTTAGTCAAAGAATCGCTGGTGACTTTGTAGATGTCCTAGGCCCCTTAGGTACAGGGTTCCCCTTACCTGAACCTCAATCGAGTGTGCTAGTAGTGGGTGGTGGCGTCGGTATACCTCCCCTTTACCAACTGGTTCGGGAATTTGATTCCTCTATTCAACCCCATATTATCTTGGGCTTTCGGGACAAATTCGATTGTTTTTGGATTGAGAAGTTTGCAGAATATGGTCGAGTTACGGTATGTACGGAAGATGGTTCCAAGGGTCTTAAGGGTTTTGTCACTACGGCATTGGGCTCAGAAAATGAGTGGGATTACCTTTACTCCTGTGGACCTAAGCCTATGTTAAGGGCCCTCAAAGGGCATTTCGAAGGTACTAATATCCAAGGTTATGTTTCTTTAGAGGAACGGATGGCCTGTGGAATCGGTGCTTGTGCTGGTTGCACCTGCCTTACTAGTGATGGAAAAGGCACTAAGCGGGTGTGCAAGGATGGCCCGGTTTTCCTTTGGGAGGAGGTAGCCCTATGAGTGTGGATTTATCGGTGAATATTGCTGCCTTAACACTAAAGAACCCGGTAATGCCAGCATCAGGTTGCTTTGGCTTTGGTCGTGAATATAGCGAGTATTACTCCCTAGATATGTTAGGAGCTGTGGTGGTTAAGGCCACCACGTTACATCCCCGTTTAGGAAACCCCACACCTCGGGTAACTGAAGTAACAGGTGGTATGCTAAATGCCATTGGGCTCGCCAATCCAGGTTTAGATCGAGTTCTGGAAGAGGAACTACCTTGGTTAGCAAAGCGAAACGTGCCCATTGTCGTGAATGTGGCGGGCGACACAGTTGAAGATTATTGCCTTGTGGTCGACCAGATTTGTCAATCGGGATTAGCTCACGCTATTGAGCTCAATGTATCTTGTCCCAATGTGGAGCGTGGCGGTTTGGCTTTCGGAGTTGATCCGCCTGTTTTGAGGAATCTTGTAGAGGCGGTCCGCCCTTATTGCACCTTGCCTCTAATCGTGAAATTGTCACCGAATGTGAGCCGTATTCAGGATGTGGCCATGGCCGCGGCTGAAGGAGGAGCAGATGCCCTTAGTCTCATTAACACTTTAATTGGTATGCAAATTGATCTGAACACACGTCGTCCAGTCTTAGCAAATCGTACTGGTGGTCTTTCGGGAGCGGCTGTCAAGCCGGTGGCTGTGCGGATGGTTTATGAGGTAGCTAAAACAGTGGACTTGCCCTTAATCGGAATGGGTGGCATTTCAACTGGAAAAGACGCCTTAGAGTTCATAATGGCTGGGGCATTTGCGGTGGCGGTCGGAACTGCGAACTTTACGGATCCTTATGCTTGTCCTAGGATCATAAGGGAGCTAACGGAATTAATGGAAGCAGAGGGGATTAAAAATCTTGAGGAAATTCGGGGGTGTGCCTTATGAGTAATGCGGAAAGAATTATTGTGGCCCTAGATTTAGGGAGCGAGGAAGAAGTGTTAACGGCCCTAACGAAATTACCCGATGTGGAGTTTGTGAAAGTAGGTATGGAGCTTTTCTATAGCGCTGGCCCCAACCTAATCCATTTGTTGAAAGACCGGGGTTTAAAGGTGTTTTTGGATCTAAAAGTCCACGATATTCCGAACACAGCATCTGGTGCTATGCGTAGCTTGAGCAAATTGGGTTGTGACTTACTTAATCTCCATTGTGCCGGTGGCTTAGAAATGATGAAACGGTCTCAAGAAGCGGTGGTAGGCCATACTAAACTAATTGGGGTTACCCAGTTAACTTCTACAAATCAACAGATGCTCAACGAGCAACTGGGTATTCCCGGAACGGTGGAAGCTAGTGTACTGAGCTATGCACAACTGGCAAGACAAGCGGGTTTAGCTGGAGTGGTTTGTTCACCACTAGAAGTTCAAGCTGTAAAGGCAGTTTGCGGTTCCGAGTTCTTGGCTGTCACTCCTGGTGTTCGTCCTCTGGGGGCTAATAGGCAGGATCAGAAACGAACAATGACTCCACGGGAAGCCCTCGAAGCGGGCAGTGACTACTTGGTCATTGGCCGTCCAATTCTAGCGGATTCTGATCCTCACGGTGCTTTTTGCAGAATTCTTGAAGAAATTGAGGTGGAAGCGTGACCAACCTAAAGATTATTACGGTATTTCAAAAACTAGGGGTATTGCAAAAGGGGCATTTTCAACTTACCTCTGGTCTACACTCGCCAGAATACATGCAATGTGCCAAGCTTTTTGAGTATCCTAAAAAGGCCTCGCAAGTGCTTCAAGAATTGTTACCGAGATTACCTCAAGACATCGAAACAATCATCGCCCCCGCCATTGGTGGAATAACGGTGGGCTATGAAATGGCTAGACTACTTGGTTGTCGTTTTGTCTTTGCGGAACGGCAAGAGGGGCAAATGACCTTCAGGAGGGGTTTCGCCCTATCTCCTGGTGAGCGAGTTCTAGCTGTGGAGGACGTAATTACTACCGGTGGTTCTGTCCGAGAGGTAATAGACTTGGCAAAAGAAGCTCAGGCACAAGTACTGGGCGTAGCCTCTGTAGTAGATCGAAGCCAAGGGAAAGCTAACTTTGGGGTCCCCTTTGTTTCCTTAATCACCATGGAGATTAAGACCTATGAACCAGACCACTGCCCCCTATGTGCTAAGCAGGTTCCCCTTAATCGTCCCGGTAGTAGGCAGGGATAGGGCTCGTAATTGAGAATTATCACTAGTAGGACCGGATCATGGTCCTCAATTAACCTAAGGGGGTGTTGGAGATTTTTACTCCATATAAACTCAAAAGTGTCACTATTCCTAACCGGATTGTTATGCCTGCCATGTGCCAGTATTCCGCCACGGACGATGGGCATGCCACCAATTGGCATTTGATGCATTATGGTAGTCGTGCAGTTGGTGGTGTTGGTTTAATCATAGTGGAAGCCACCGCAGTGGAAGCGAGAGGTAGGTTAAGTGGTCACGATTTAGGTATCTGGGATGACTCTCATATAGAAGGGCTTAAGGGAATTGTGAACTGGTGTCACGAGCACGGTGCCACCACTGGTATTCAAATTGCCCATGGGGGACGTAAAGCGTGGGGAGATGAATTGGTTGCCCCTTCAGCGTTGGCTTTTCCCGACAAGTCCACTCCCCATGCTTTGAGTATTCAGGAAATAGAAGAAGTGATTGGGCATTGGAAAGATGGTGCCCGTCGGGCTAGGGAGGCAGGCTTTGATCTCTTGCAGATTCATGCTGCTCACGGGTATTTAATCCATGAGTTTCTTTCGCCGTTAAGCAATCACCGCACCGATCAGTATGGTGGTTCCTTTGAGAACCGCATCCGGTTGCTGTTGGGTATTGTGGATGCGGTGAAAACAGAGTGGCCAGAAGATAAACCTTTATCTGTACGCTTATCAGCGGTTGATTACTTATTCGGTGGTTTAACCATCGAGGATACGGTGGCTATCGGTAAGGTTTTGAAAGAACTGGGTGTGGATCTACTTGATATTAGCTCCGGTGGATTACTTCCTGCATCGATAAGTCTAGGTCCCGGTTATCAAGTTCCCTTCGCGGAAGCGGTGAAACGAGAAGTGGATCTTCCGACTATAGCTGTTGGGCTAATTACGGAACCAGAAACGGTTCAGGAGATTTTGCTAAATGAACGAGCAGATTTTGTTGCCCTCGGTAGGGAGCTACTCCGTAACCCGTATTGGCTGCTGCAGAACATCTCAGACTGTGATATGTGGCCTAGACAGTACAAACGAGCTTGTTCATAAGCGTCTATCTCTTTTTGATTTTTGGTTGAGGATCCGTAAGCTCGGGTTTGGCACCGCCGGCGATAGCCCACAAGTACAGGCTAGCCACCGTCCCATAGGGGGAATAACGTCTTCGATACTTTTTGAATAACTCTGGCGTAATCTCCCGGTGGCGATACAGCATCCGCATGCCTCTTTGTATGGCTAGATCCCCGTAACTGACGATATCTGGTCGTTGGAGGGAGAAGATGAGCATCATTTCTGCAGTCCATGTCCCGATCCCGCGTAGTTTGGTTAATTCGGCGCAGACGTCTTCATCAGACATGTCATGAAGGGTTTGCAGGTTAAGCTGCCCAGAGAGAACCGCTGCGGTCATTGCTTGGATGTAGATTGCTTTACGCATGGAAATACCGCAAGACTGTAATTCTCCTACTGAAACAGCTCCTAAGGTTTCGGGGGAAAAGGGAACGAAGCGTTCTTGCATTCTCTGCCAGATCGTAGCTTGTGCTTTAGAGGAGATCTGTTGCCCCACAATAGAATTTACCAAAGCAGAATAAAGATCGGGATTAACTACTCGCTTAATAAGACCAATGCTCTCAATAGCCTGGCCCAGACGATGATCCCGCGCAATTAAATGCTCCTTTTCTTCCTTGCCATATTGGAAGTACTGTTTCTTCGTCATATCAGTTTCAACTCCAATGTATATCATTTCCGGAATGGGGACGCTTAGCGGCGAGATTGAGTTGCTCCCCCAAAAGATGTATACTAGGTGCTAAACATGGGCTGAATTGGGAGGTGAGGTTCAAATGTTAGCTACCCTACGACAGATTGCGGAGCAACTTAATTCTCAACAATTGGTTTGGGCCGTTGGAGGTTCGATAATGTTAAGCCACTATGGATTAGCCCAAGAACCGAATGATATTGATCTTTTGGTAGACTTGAAAGACATTGCCAAGGCTGACGAAATTCTTTCTAGTGTGGGGGAGAAGAAAAACCGGGTCACAGTTGGTCAGTATTCGACAAAATATTTCTATGAGTATGTTATCAACGGTTTCGACGTAGACGTCATGTCCGGATTGGCGATTAATCATCAAGCTGGTACCCTCTATTACATCTTCGACGAACAATCTATCGCCGGATACAAAGAGATGGGCGGTATTAAGGTTCCTCTTAATTCATTAGAGGATTGGTACGTTCTTTACCAACTAATTTCGGGAAGGCATGAGAGGGTAGATGCCATCGAAGGCTACCTAGAGTCAAACGGAGTGACCCGACCCGATTTATTAATTAGGATGTTAAGGTTGAATTTGCCAGATGATGTTAGAGCCAATGTGTACAGAATGTGGGCAGGTTCCAGCAGGACAACCTAGGCCTTTATAGAATAACCAGAGAGAAGAAACGGGCGGTGAAGCTCGCCTTAGTTTGAACACATAGTTCAAACTCGAACTGCCTTAGTGGCCAATAGCTTCTACGGATGGTTTATTACCATACGTAGAAGCTGTTTTTTTTGGAAGGGGATGTTGGTGTTGGGTATCTTAGGGAGTCTAGCGTTACTTTTGTTTCTAGGATGGATCTTGGGTAGAATTGCCGAATACTTCACCTTACCTAGTCTCGTTGGGATGCTTTTAGCTGGTATATGCTTGGGACCATATGGTCTCAACTTTTTAAATCAGGAACTGTTAGACGTGTCCCCCGCGCTTAGGACTGTGGCTCTATTGATTATTCTCTTGAGAGCAGGGTTATCCTTCGCAAAAGAAGATCTAAGGAAGGTCAGGGGTGTTGCGCTAGGTTTGAGCATCATTCCTTGTCTGTTTGAAGGTGTCACACTGCTATTTGTGGCTCGCTCTATCTTGGGACTGGGCTGGGCAGAGTCGGGAGTGTTGGGGTTTACCCTTGCGGCTGTCTCTCCAGCAGTAGTAGTGCCTGCTATGTTAACATTACACAGCGAGGGCTATGGTCAAGATAAGCAGATTCCCGCCATGCTCTTAGCGGGTGCCGCCCTAGACGATGTCTTCGCCATCACCTTGTTTGGGGTGTTTCTACTTTTCGCCACCGGACAAGCGACTAGCGTGCTGTGGAGTTTGGTGCAGCTTCCGTGGAATATTACGGCTGGTATTCTCGGTGGTTTTGTTCTTGGTCTACTCTTGGTACAGGGTTTTCGGAGACTTCCTGTGAAAGATTGGGAAAAACTCCTTCTGACTGTGATTGCAGCCGTTTTATTTTGGGAACTAGGTGAACGTTTCGCTTTCGCAGGGCTTCTGGGGATCATGGTTATGGGGTTAGTGTTACGGGAGAGATCCTCCGCCTTTGCGCACAGGTTAATTGCGCATCTCTCTGGTGTTTGGCTAGTAGCCCAGATCGTTCTCTTTTCTTTAGTCGGTGCCCAAGTCAATGTGGGAGTTTTGTGGCAAGCGGGGCTTATGGGTATAATAGTGATCTTCTTAGGTCTACTTGGCCGAAGTCTTGGTGTCTGGATAGCGATCTCCTCAACTAATCTAAATGTTAAAGAGCGGTTTTTTTGCGTTATCGCTTATTTGCCAAAGGCTACAGTGCAGGCCGCGATTGGTGGAGTCCCGTTGGCTTTGGGTCTGGAATCGGGAGAACTAATCTTAGCAATTTCCGCCATGGCGATTCTGCTGACTGCTCCGCTGGGGGCAGTGGGCATTAGAAAGGGTGCACCCTTGTTGCTAGAAAAGAAGTCCATGGTATAATCAAAGGCAGTATTCTTACTATATTACATGGACTAAAGGATGAAATTCATGACTCGAGATTTGACTACTGGACCTGAAACCAAGGTCATCGTAGCCTTCGCCATTCCCCTAATAGTGGGCAACCTCTTTCAACAACTATACAATGTAGCAGATACAATCATAGTGGGACGTTTTATTGGACCCCATGCTTTAGCAGCTGTAGGCAGCTCTTTTACCCTTATGGTTTTTTTGACTTCTGTTATTCTAGGTCTATGTATGGGAAGTGGAGTGACTTATTCCACCTTCTTTGGGGCAAAGGATGAAGAAAATCTGAAAAAAAGCATTTTTACTTCATTTTGGTTCATCGGTCTCGTTACAGTGGTGATAAATCTTTTGGCCTTGTTTTTTCTTGAGCCCATCTTGCAATTCATCCGTATTCCCCCGGAGATATTTGAGGATACCAAAACCTACTTGCGGATTATTTTCTATGGTATAGGTTTTACTGCCGTTTATAACTATTTCGCCACTTTACTGAGGAGTTTGGGAAACTCTTTCATTCCTCTTCTGTTCCTGATTATGGCCACTATCATTAACATTGTCTTAGACCTGGTTTTCATCTTGCCTCTCCAAATGGGTATCGCTGGTGCGGGCTGGGCTACCTTAATCGCTCAAACCTTCTCGGCACTAGGTCTTGCCATCTATTGCGTCATCAAAGTGCCGCAACTTCGGCTGGATCCTGTACATCGCGAATTTGACCGAGGACTACTCAAAACCATTGCTAGTTTTTCGGTACTCACCAGTGTTCAGCAGTCCTTGATGAATTTTGGGATTCTACTTGTGCAAGGTCTAGTTAACAGCTTTGGAGTAAGCGTTATGGCCGCCTTTGCCGCGGGAGTGAAGATTGACAGTTTTGCTTACCTTCCAGCTCAAGACTTTGGTAATGCATTTGCTACCTTTATAGCGCAAAACAAAGGGGCAGAGAAATACGATAGAATTCAGAGAGGTATCCGTTCTAGCCTAATTCTAATTACTGGGTTCTGTGTAGCAGTCTCCTTGTTGGTGGTGGTCTTTGCTAAGCCCCTCCTCACAATCTTTATTCACCCTAATGAGACTGAAATTCTACGGGTCGGTATTCAATATCTACGTATCGAAGGTGCCTTTTACTTTCTGATTGGGTATTTATTTATGTTCTATGGTTTGTATAGGGGCTTTGGATCTGCCCAGACATCTGTGATCTTGACACTGCTTAGCCTAGGCACAAGGGTGGTTCTAGCTCATATGTTGGCCGCCATCCCCTCTATTGGAGTATGGGGGATCTGGATTTCTATTCCCATTGGCTGGCTCTTGGCTGATCTAGTGGGATTCGCCAAGATGGGGCGATTACAGTTGCAGGCCAGGGTATAAGAGCAAAGCGTGGGCAATACTATAAGTGAACCGTTAAGTGGGCTACATTGCGAAAAGAATAACAAAAACATTGTGATAGTGCGAACAAAGCATATTTTTCTTAATAAAATTAAAAATAAAGCACAGAATTTCGTGTGAAAAGGCAGGGAAAGCCATACCACCTACGAATAAACTAAATAGAACAGATACGCGAAAGGAGGTCAGGTGGCGATGGCATCAACTCGGGAGGAAAATCGCAGTTTCGCCGGTCCTGGAGCAGCGTTAGGGGCTGCAGCTGGTATTTTGTTCGGGCTTCTTTTAGGAAAAAGTACCGCGTTAGGTATTTTCATAGGGGCAGCTCTTGGTCTAGTTTTTGGAGCGAGTGCCGACGCAGTTCGGACTCGAGATTAACCTAAATCTGATACTATCCCCTTGTCGGCATTGCGGCCGCCAGGGGGATAGTGTTTTAAGACTAGGTATTAGTTTGACAAAATACTGCGACAATGTTAAACTATGAACGAAAATTTCGCACTGAAAATAATATGGCATTCCCCTCGGGATGTCGTTTTACAAGGGGTTTGCAGAAAAAACGTCTTGGAGGTAGGTACACATGATTGACTTAAACAATATGGCCAAGCCTAAGCTTGTTCCAAATCTCGATCCTCAGTTTAGACCAGCCGTACTCTGGAATCGGGCTTTCGCCAAAGCAGTAGCTAATTCGGGCGAAGCGACACCTTTTGCAGTAGCTTTAGAACGGGATGGGAAACAGATCTCCGTCTACGAAACAGCTCTCTTCCCTGCAGGTAAAAGCGCTGAGTGGGATGAAGCCAATTACTTCTATGTTGAGCGTCTTGTCAAGTGTCTACTGTGGGCCAAGGGTGGCTGGAAGATCATCGTAGGTGGTAACTCTATCGTGGGTCAGAACTTGCAAAAGGCCTATGCTCCAGGGGGAAGCAGAGAGTTCGATGCAGATTTTATGGGTGGCGTATATGAGAAAGACTTTGTAGTAGAAATTGTAGACTATGACCAGATCCCTAAAGCCTTTGAGAAGACCGAGGCAGTTGGTGGTCATCTAGAGGGTTGTCGCATTGGTTTTGACGCAGGTGGTAGTGACCGTAAGGTTGCGGCAGTTAAAGACGGTGAAGTGCTGTTCAGCGATGAGACGGTGTGGCATCCGAAAGTGACGGAAGACCCGGACTACCACTTCGCAGGCATTTTAGATTCTATCACAAGGGCAGCGGAGCATCTTCCTCGCATCGATGCTATTGGAGTAAGTTCTGCAGGAATCTACATTAACAATCGGACCGCAGTTGCTTCTCTGTTCTTGAAGGTACCTAAGGACCTTTTTGAGGCCAAGGTCAGGGATATTTATCCTCGGGTTGCCGAAAAATTAGGTAATGTGCCGATCACTGTAGTTAATGATGGTGATGTGACTGCCTTAGCGGGAGCGAGTTCGCTTCAAGACACCAGAGTCCTCGGTATCGCCATGGGCACTAGCGAGGCAGTGGGCTATGTTAACAGTGAAGGTCATCTCACTGGATGGCTCAATGAACTAGCTTTTATGCCCGTAGATTATAACCTTGAAGCCATGGTCGATGAGTGGTCTGGCGACTATGGTTGTGGAGTTAAGTATTTTTCGCAGGATGCAGTAATCAAGCTGGCACCAGCTGCTGGAATCGAACTGGATGAAAGCCTAACACCCGCGGAAAAACTTAGTGTGGTTCAGAAATATCTAGAAGAGGGACATGCCGGTGCTCAGCAAATTTTCGAGAATATCGGTATCTATTTAGGTTATGCTATCGGTCATTACTCCGACTTTTACGATATTAAGCATCTGTTGATTTTGGGCCGGGTAACCTCTGGTCGCGGCGGGGCTTTAATGCTCGAGAAGGCTCGCGAGGTTTTAGAAACGGAATTTCCGGAGTTAGCTAGTATTGCCCTACATCTTCCAGATGAGAGTGATCGCAGAGTGGGGCAAGCGATTGCTGCAGCAGGACTAACCGAACTCAAATAATGACAACCCGAGGGAGCTTTAAGGAATGAAGCTAAAAAAGAGTGGGGCGGAGATTTTCATTCCAGATGGTGTTAGTGTGGAAGAAGCCTTAATCCGCACCACCCACATGGCCATTGCTGCCCATCAAGATGACATTGAGATCATGGCTATGGATGGTATATTGAAGGCGTTCGGTACTAGTGATCAGTGGTTCACGGGTGTAGTGGTTACTAATGGTAGTGGTAGCCCTAGGGATGCTCTTTATGCACAGTATACCGATGAGCAGATGCAACAAATTCGCAAGATTGAGCAAAAAAAGGCTGCCTACGTGGGAGAATACGGGGCCCAAGTTCTCTTGGACTACCCTAGTTCTGAGGTGAAAGACCGGCAGAACCAAGTCTTGGTAGATGAACTACAGGAACTAATTACACTGGCTAAGCCCAATGTGATCTACACACACAACCTAGCGGACAAGCATGATACCCATATTGCGGTCACGGTGAAAGTAATTACCGCTCTCCGGCAACTTTCTCCAGCACAACGTCCCGAAAAGATTTATGGATGCGAAGTGTGGCGGGATTTAGATTGGATGCCTGATCAAGAGAAAGTTGTCTTTGATGTGAGTGCTCATGAGAACATTGCCGCAGCCTTGCTAGGTGTGTTCGATTCGCAGATCTGCGGTGGCAAGAGATACGATCTAGCTACAATGGGGCGAAGAAAAGCTCATGCCACCTTTAGTGCCTCTCATGGGGTGGACACGGCAACTGGTTTCACCTATGCCATGGACTTAACCCCCTTGATTACAAACGAAAAATTGGATATTGTGGAATTTATTACTGAAGAAATCGCCAAGTTTTCCTTGGATGTAGAACAGAGAGTTAAGCGATTTGTGTAAAAGAAGCGGGCCTTAGGCCCGCTTCTGTGCACAGTATAGGTTTACAAGAAACGCAGTTCGATCCAATAGGCCAATATTCCCACGATTAATGCTGGAATTGTGTTATACATTGTGGCCCACAAGGCGGAGCGTTTATCAATGGCGATTAAGGGAAATAGGGCATCACCATCTTGAGAGATGGCATTAGCAAGTAAAGCTGCAAAGGGTACTAGACCCCTTGTGTATAAGGTGACAAAGATGATTTGAGGTCCACAGCCTGGAATAATTCCCACCAGAGCTCCAATGATTACAGCCATAAGTCCAGTTTGACTTAACACCGCGGTAATGGTGGCTTCGCCGCTCAGGTAGCTACCCTTACCCAAAAAGAGAACGAAGAGCTCGTAGGCTAGATAGGCAGCGAAAACCCAGGTGCCCACAAAGGCAGTTTCTTGTGCATTATGAACAAAGGTCTCTTTAAGGCTAGCCAACTTCATTTCCGATTCTTCGTGCGTATCGGCACCAATGAACTTTTGACTTAGAATCATCATGAGTACAGAGAGGGTAGTTCCCATTACCCCTAGGATTGCACCGAGGTTCGGAATGAACAACGCGTTAAGATCTATTTGGAACAAATCCAGAATGCCTAGGATAAGACCTACTGAGATAATAACCCAATACACTGCATAGCTGCTATGGGTGGCTTGGTAGCCAAAACTATCGATGGGCTGATGCCCTTTTGTCCCGTGGTGGAGAATAAGGTCGATTTCGTCCCCTTCCCTATGGCCGATGTGCACCCAGTCGTCATGGGCAACCCCCGTTTCACTATGAAAATGACTGTGATCTAGGGTATCGTGTGCAATGGCAACTTCCATCTCCTTATGGCGTCGGGCTTGGTAATGTTGGAGTAGGCGCGGACCTGTTGGTAGCAGGTCAACCAGGTAACCCGAAATTACCGCTACCACAAAAGAAATTGCGGAGACTAAGAGGTATTGCTTGGGCATGACTGTCATGAGCACAAAGGCCGAATCACCCATGGTAGCCATTAGGGTGGCCACTACAGTACCAAAACTGATCTGTCCCCGAGGAAATAGGGGCATGACAAAAATGGCCCCACCGCAACCAGGGGTCAAGCCCAGGAGTGCTCCAATTATGGGTTGGGCTTTTTTCGATTTTTCGATCTTTTGCACCAAACGCCCCGACAACAAGTAATCAACATAGCCGAAGATTAATAATACGGCACCTACAAAGACTGTTACCTGAATAAAGGCATTTTCCGCACTAACAACAATCAAACGAAGAATTTCCTTGAGCATAAAAATCACCTTCTAAATAGCAATGACTAGCATCTAGACTCAAGTATAGCGAAAAAAAGGTGAAATGGCAACTGAAGAGCGAGGGAATGGGCAATAAGTGGAGAAGGGTTCTAAAGTGAAGAAAGTGGAAGGGAGCAAGAATTTTGAAGAATTTAGTAATGCGTGACAAGCATTTTTACATTGGTGATGAAAAAATCACTATCTTGGCCGGGGCAATCCACTACTTCCGAGTGGTTCCGGAATACTGGGAAGATCGCCTGCGTAAGCTCAAAGCCTGCGGGCTGAACACCGTAGAGACCTATGTAGCTTGGAACATGCATGAGCCACGACCAGGGGAGTTCAACTTTTCGGGCCTGGCTGATTTGGTTAGGTTTATCAAACTTGCTGAAGAATTGGATCTTTACGTCATTGTTCGGCCCGGACCTTATATTTGCTCTGAATGGGATCTAGGCGGCTTGCCCGCTTGGTTGCTCAAGGATCCGGCTATGCGACTTCGCTGTTACTACGAGCCTTATTTGGAGGCAGTAGACCGCTTTTTTGACCACTTGATTCCTAAGTTGGTGCCGCTTCAGACTACCCGAGGGGGTCCAATAATCATGATCCAGGTGGAAAATGAATACGGTAGCTATGGCAATGATCGTCAGTATCTTGCTTATTTGCGAGATGGTCTGCTCAGGCGGGGCATCGATGTTCCCCTCTTTACTTCTGATGGTGGCACAGATTGGATGCTGCAGGGCGGCACTCTGCCTGACGTATTTAAGACCGTAAATTTCGGCTCAAGGACGGAAGAAAACTTTCGAAAACTCTTGGAATACCAGCCTAACCAACCCTTGATGTGTATGGAGTTTTGGAATGGATGGTTTGATCACTGGGGTGAGAAGCATCATACTAGGGATCCCCAAGATGTGGCCAACACGGTTCAAGAGATGCTGGATCTAGATGCATCTATTAACTTCTATATGTTTCACGGTGGGACCAATTTTGGTTTTTACAATGGGGCTAATCATGGAGATAAGTATGAGCCAACCATTACTAGCTATGATGATGACGCTTTGATTAGTGAGTGCGGCACCTTAACCCCAAAATACCATGCCGTACGGGAAGTTTTTCAGAGAGCAGGTTATAATACCAACCACCCCATTCCAGAACCGATCCAGAAAGTGGCTTACGGGGAGGTGCCGTTAACAGAGGCGGTTTCGCTATTTCAAGCTGTACCTCAACTAGCCAATCAGTATTTTAGCGTGTATCCACAACCCATGGAAATGTTTGACCAAAACTTTGGATTCATTCTCTACCGGACTCAGGTGTCTGGTCCCAGACTGAATCAAAAACTTGAGATTCTAGATGTTCGTGACCGCGCTTACGTCTTCTTAAATCAAGAGTATCAGGGGACAATCATGCGTAGTGAGCAAAGTAGTGTCCAACTGAACATTCCTAAGGAAGGAGCCACTCTAGATATTCTAGTTGAGAACATGGGTCGAATTAACTATGGCCCGCACTTACACGATGGCAAAGGAATTACCCATGGAGTGCTTTTGCAGAACCAGTTCCTCTATCATTGGGAAGTGTTCACCCTTCCCCTAGATAATCTTCAAAAACTCAAGTTTGAGCAGAAAAGTGACGATCAGAAAGTACCTGGCTTTTATCAAGGGACGTTCGATGTTGAAGTCCGTGGTGATACCTTTGTTCGTTTACCAGGTTGGGTGAAAGGTGTTTGCTTTATAAATGGATTTAATCTGGGACGTTATTGGGAAAAAGGTCCACAACAGACTCTGTATTTGCCCGCTCCTTTATTGCGAGACGGTAAGAATGAACTAGTGATTTTTGAGTTAGAACAGGTTCCGACAGCTCGAACAATAATACTTACAGATCAGCCGGATTTAGGCTAAGGGGAGGTCAGTTATGGCTAAGACAGTTGTAGTAATCGGGAACGGTATTGCGGCTTTATCAGCCGTGGAGAAAATTCGGGAGCAAGACCAGGAAAGTCGTATCATGATTTTTGCTCAAGAACGTTTTCACACTTACAATCGTTTGGAATTGTCTAAGCGGATCATGACAGAATATCCTGCAGAGCAGATTTTCGTTAAACCTGCGGAGTGGTATGATGCTCATAACATAGAGCTTCGACTAGGTGCCTCCATTGTGAGGTTGGATTTGAAGAAGAAAACAGTTACGACGGCACAAGGTGAACAGGTGGGGTTTACGCATTTACTATTGGCTAACGGAGGATCCAATTTTGTTCCGCCGATCCCAGGCATCGATTTGGCTAATGTCTTTTCTCTGCGTTCCTTAGAGGATGCTCGAAAAATTCAAAAATCTGCTGCAACAGCTAAGGAACTTTTATTAATTGGCGGTGGTCTCCTTGGTTTGGAAATGGCTTGGCAGTTTCAACAAGCAGGTTTGGCCATCACTATAGTGGAGATGTTTCCGCAACTGATGCCCCGTCAATTGGATTTAGAAAGCGCTCGGTATTTAGAAGAGGTCATTACTAATTACGGTGTAGAATTGATCTTAGAGGGACAGGTAGCACAACTTGTAGGTACTGAGGCTGTGACGGGCTATCAACTAAAAGGCGAAGAGCAAGTACGATCTGTGGATCTTTGCATATATTCTACCGGAATGAGATCAAATATAGGTCTGTTCAAGGAGAGTGGTCTAGAGATCCACCATGGTGTTGTGGTTGATCAATATATGCGCACTAACGTTACGGATGTGTATGCAGCGGGGGATATATCAGAATACAATGGACGGGTGTACGGGTTGTGGTCTGCGGCTAGAACCCAAGGGGCGGTAGCAGGCGAAAATATCGCTGCGGGATTGACTGTAGGTGGAGCCAGCTTTGAAGCCACCAATCCCGTCACCAACATCAATGTATTCAACCAGGTAATTACTTCTCTAGGAGAAGTGCAACCAGAGGGCGCTGTTGTCCTGAGGGAACAAAACCAAGACAAACCGATCCTTAAAAAGCTATTTTTTAAGGAGGAACGCCTCTGTGGGGCAATTTTCATTAATAATCAGAAGGAAGTCCTCTTGGTGAGAAAAGCGGTAGAACATGGTGTTGAGGTTCCTCTGGGGAGAAGGACCTCATTTGCAGAGGTCATTAGTTATTTGCACAGCTTAGCATAATGCACAGAAAAGGGCGTCTGCTGATCCGATCCCGATCAGCGACGCCCTTTTTTATTAGTCTAAAATAGCACCTTGATTACGCAGAGTTTCTTGTAGCTGTGTGATGGAGATTGTTCGTGCAGTTTGATTTTCTTGTACCATTAGGGCTGCGGCTACACCTGCAGCTTGCCCTGTGACAAAGCACGTAGGCATTACCCTAGTAGAGGCGTGGGCTTTGTGGGTAGTGGAGATGCAGCGACCGGCTACCCAAAGATTGTGGGAGCCTTTAGGAACTAAGCAACCATAGGGAATTCCATAGGGGTGCTTATTATCGTAAAATTCAAGCCCCGCATCGTCAGGCGAATGAATGTCAATGGGGAAAGCACCTAGGCCTATGCGGTCAGGACTGAGAGTTCCAGCTAGGATGTCCTCAGTGGTGAGGTAATATTCTCCAACCGCTCGCCTGGTTTCTCTTAATCCCACTTGGGTTGCTATTTGAATCAGGTTTGCTTCGGCGAAACCCGGTATGTATTTCTTCAAGAATTGAAAAGTCTGGAGTACTTGCTGGCGTCCTTGGATTTCTGCTCTGGACCAATCTTCCCAATTATCCACATCCACGCTTGGTAGTCGAGTCATATTAACCGTAACTTCGCCTGGAATTACGCCGGAGAAGAGGAGCACCCGATCTCTCGGGACGGAAAAATCGCCTTTTTCCACGGCTTCTCCAACTAGTTTGAAGAAACCCGAGACTGCTAAGGCTGAAAATCTGCCAGTACTATCAGTATTGTGGTCTAGCACGAATTGATCAGGATGTTCGTCCATATAGGAACGCACTTGCTCAAAATTGACATTGCCTACTCGAAAGATTAGGGAAGCAGGCTGTGGTGTACCGTCTTCTCGACCAGACTTATAAGGAAACCCGGCCAAATAGATTAAGTCCCCATCTCCCGTGCAGTCAACAAAGGCCTGGGCTTTGATAGTAAATTGTCCACTCTTGGAATAGCCACGCGCGGCACCAAGGACACCATTTTCTTGCACCATCTCTGTTACTAGGGAGTGATAAAGGATCTCGATCCCCTGTTCCAAGAGCATTTGTTCCGCTTCAATTTTTATAAATTCGGGGTGGAAGGGAGTAACGGTCGAGGTGAACCCAATGGGATCTGGAATGTGTCCAGGAGTGGCATCGTGTTTACGCAGACGCTGAATTAACTCATCACCAACACCCGCGATGACCTGGCGATTACCGCTATGGAAGGTCATCATGGGTGCTACTAGAGCAATGGTGCTCCACCCACCTAAAAATCCATAGCGTTCTACTAGAATCACCTTCTGACCGAGACGGGCGGCTGCCACACTAGCAGCTATGCCTGCTGGTCCGCCTCCCACAACTAAAACATCACACTCACGCATTAGATTAGTCCTCGTTTCTATCTATCGCTTGACGGAATTCTTTAATGGTCTCATAGACTTTCTTGGGTTCTTTGCCCGTTACTACAGCACCTAACATGATCCCTTGTACGCCTGCCTGAATGAGACTGGGTAGATTGGCGGGTGTCAACTTCCGTTGGGTAGGAACCAACAGGGGTAACCCGAATTGCGTTAGGGCATTATACCGTCCTAGATCTCTTAAGTTTAATGGTTCTCCATAGCCTTCGGGTTCGATGATAGAGGTCTCAATCACATCGACGCCCCATCTAGTCCAATTGTCTAGCTCTGAGATGGAATAAGTGTAGTCTGGCGCTACCATCTTCTCAATTCCTGGAATGGCTAGAATTTCTGGTGAGCAATGATGGGCGTAAAACGAGACGAAGGAAAAGCCCATCTTTCTTAAGGGAATTATCTCTTCGGGCTGAATAACTCGGCCCCCTCCAGGAACAATTCCTACACATATATCTTTGGCCAGGCCTAGGATATCGCTTAACACTATCCGTTCTTGTTCTAGGGTTCCAAAGTGGGTACCGCTGGCATGATGGTGCACATTTATATGCACTTTAATTGCATCTGCCCCGGCGGCAAGGGCTGCCTCTGCTAACTCAATCTTGTTTTGGGGTAGGCTGTAGACTAAGGATAATTTGGATTTTCTCAATTCGGCGCGGAACGATTTCATACTTTCAACTCCTTTTGTGACTGTACCTGTACCTTTACTTCAAAGATCCTGGGCCAGGGTAAGCTGGCTTGAACTACTACCGGAGGCAGGTTGTATTTCTCTAGATAATCGTCGGCCCAACTTTGCAGACGTTCTTGCACCAAGGTGTTTAGCAAGTTCCATGCTTCGGGATTGAGCTGATGTCTTGTTCCCCAGTGGGGGTTTTGTGATATCAATTCACCCAATTCGTCCCGTACTATCTTCTGGTAAGCATAGTCATCTAAGATTCTCTCGATCATAAATTCCTGTTGTGCAAACTCATCGAGAGTTCCGCCTTCTCGAGCTAAGGCGTAGATTATTCCGTGGGCTAAGGCGGTCCCAATGGTATTGCCAGCGGTATTCCACCCTGCATAACTAGCTAAGAGAGAACTGTCTTTGCCTTGCAAAAATCTCAATAAGGTTGGATCAGAGCCATTCGGTGTACGCACATCAAATAAAATGGGGAGTATGCCTCGCTTGGCGTGATCGCTAGTGGCCCCCCAGAGGTTTTCTAGAATAGTCTCAGATAGTGGCTGATCTGCTTTGCGTTGCCACACCTCAAGACCTTGTGCTGTTTCGCTAGGTCCGTAAACTGCACCCCATAAGACTGCGTCGCTACCATTAATTTTTAGACCACTGGCCAAGCTCTGGCTAATTACACTATCGCCTAAAGGGATATCTTCGAAAATGGGGATACTTTGCCGTGCTTGGTCTGGATAAAATTTTAGTTCGATGGATGGCTTCTGTTGGTAATAATCACAAAAGGCTCTAGCGAGCAGATTGAGTCCACTTTCATCAGCGCCAGGATGCAAGAAGATTCTATGATTTAAATCTGCAACGTCAATCGTTTCTAGAAGGCGCTTTTGCTCCAGCTTATGTGGGCCGATGGGATGGGCGTCTTCTTGGCAGATAATCAAGGTATCAATGATTCTTGCTTTCACCAGTTCGATAGCATGCTGGTTAACCTCATGATTGCGCTCCCGTGCCCGGAAATAGGTGTCCTGAACACTAGTGGGAATTTCGTTTTGTAAGCTCATGAGTAGCTCTCGGTCTTTTTCGGCAAGAGTGTCTTCTTGAGCTTGGGCCAACAGTACGGAGTAGCGGTTCATTTGCTCCCAGTATTGTGCGGTTAGGTTATCGTGAACCGTTATGGAAATACGCATAAGGACATTCCAGGCGAAGATCTTGATACGGGGATTGATCTCCTTTAGTTGCTTCAGAATAGTCAAATGCTCAAAGGCCTCTGCTTTTGCGACTCGCGGGGTGCGTGAACCAATCAGACCACCGTAAGTCAGCATGTCAATAGAGATGATTAGATAATCTAGATCGGGTGCTACCTTCAACAGCCACTCCTTAATCAGTTCTGGTTGACCGGGGGTCAAAAAGTGACCTAGAGCGTGCGTAGGCGGAAGCTTCACCTTTGTTTTGGCAATTCTCGCGATGCGTCCGGGAAAATCCTTAGTGCACGGACGATCATCTAGGGGAACAAATCCGATTCTTGGCATTAGCTTACCTCCTGTTCAGCCTGGCTAGTTGATTCCCTGATCACCAACTGCGGCTGTAAATAGTTTTGCATAGGTCCCTGCACATAGCCGCCGATTTGATCGAGTAAATTTCGAGCCGCTAAATAACCCATAGCGCTCTTTTCGACCCGAATAGAGGTGAGGGACGGATAAATATGGCTGGCAAGATCCAAATCACTATATCCTACAACTCCATAAACATGTGGAATCGGTATTTGATTTTGTTGTAAGGCCCGGATTACTCCCGCGGCCATCCAATCGGTGGAGGCAAAAATTCCTCGGCTGGCAGAAGATTTGCGCTGTAGAATCTCTAGGGTACTGTTGTAACCACCCTGTTGATTCATGTCGGAAATCAGAATGTTCTCCTTAGGTAAAGACTTCCCCTTACTCTCTAGACCCTCTTTAAAGCCTTGGAGGCGATCTGCGAAGGTGTTCGTTTTTAGGCTTCCGCCTAGAAAGTAAAACTCATGGTATCCACACTTTGCTAGGTGTTGACCGGCGAGTCTCCCTCCCATGACATTATCTGAGATCACCGCAGAAAGATGACCAGACTCTTGTAAGTACTTACCAATGAATACTAGGGGCAAATTTGTGTTCAACAGTGCGTAGATGACCTCATCTAGTATGGGAATCCCACCCACGATCAGACCAGAAACTTGTTTTTCCGTCACAAGGGTGGGTAGCCCTTGCTGACCGGTTCCGTCAAATGTTTCAACCAACAGTTGTTGTTCTTCTCGTCGTAAAAACTCACTTATACCATGAATTACTTCTGAGAAGAAGGTGTCGTCTGCTAGATCACCCGTTGGATTAGCAATCACTACCCCAATGGGCTTTTGCTCATGCTGATTAATGATGTTGTGGATCCTCCGCTTAGTTTGCGGAGAGATACTGGGATGATCCTGCAGAGCGCGGGATACTGTTGAGGGTGACACGTTGGCAAGTTTGGCGATTTGTCTCATGCTGAGTTTGGTCACAGAGATCCTCCTTGACTTAAATTTGTTAACCTAGTCTAAACCCCGCAAAATAGTTGCATTGGATAGTCTTTTGACACATAGTGCAACAAACGTTGCGTTAACAGCGGGGAACGATTTTCAATCGTAAATTAATTTTCTCTGTAAATATTCCATTTATAAAGGAGGAATCCTTCCTTGGACGACGAAAAGTAAAAATAATGTTTTGTTTGGATTGGATAATTGTGTTGCACAAGTGTTGCGTGGATGAGTAGTGGAGGGGATTTGATTGAAACAGTCTAAGAAGCGACGCACATTTAAGAGCGGTGTGCTGAATTATTGGCAATATTACGTTTTGCTTTTTCCCGCTTTGGCTTTAATTTTGCTTTTCCAATATGTTCCATTGTACGGCTTACAGATTGCCTTTAAGGACTTCAATATCTTTGTGGGAATTAAGGAGAGTCCTTTTGTGGGGTTTGATCATTTTCGTCGGGTATTTAATGATGCGTACTTTTATAAGGTCTTGGGCAACACTCTGGTTATTAGCTTTTATAAGTTGGTGTTCCTATTTCCACTACCCGTTATCCTGGCAATTCAACTCAACGAAGTGAAGAACAACCTTCTTCGGAGATCTGTACAAACTGTGGTCTACCTTCCTCATTTTTTGTCTTGGGTTATTGTCAGTGGTTTATTTGTCTCCATTCTGGGAAGCGATGGGATCGTTAATCAAATCTTGTCTCCGTTCATGGATCGGCCCATTAGATTTTTGATGGACCGCAACTGGTTTCGATCTGTGCTGGTCTTCACCGAAGGCTGGAAAGGGGTAGGCTGGAGCGCTATTGTGTATTTGGCAGCCATTACGGGTATTGACCCGCAACTCTATGAGGCGGCTATTGTGGATGGGGCCAACAAATTTCAACGCATTTGGCATATTACCCTACCGGGGATATCCCCAACGATTATTCTGTTGTTGATTCTAAACATTGGTAGTCTTCTAGAAGCGGGCTTTCAACAAATCCTGGTGATGTACAATCCCATGGTTTATTCGGTGGCTGACATTATTGGTACCTACGTCTATCGGGTTGGTCTTGGTCAAATGAACTTCAGTTATGGAGCAGCGGTGGGTTTGTTTAATTCGGTGGTAGCTTTCATTCTGATAATTACCGGAAATCAATTGGCCAAACGGCTCGCTGGGCGCAGTATTTGGTAGGGGGGATAACGTGAATAAGAGACAAAAGCACTTCATGAAAGAAAGCAAGGTTGAACGTCTATTTAGCGCTCTTAATGTCTTTTTGCTACTGCTCTTAGCAGCTGCGACCCTGTTCCCCTTTTTACACGTATTAGCTCAATCCTTGAGTAGTGAGACTGCAGTAATCTCCGGACAGGTGGGGTTGTTTCCTGTGGATCCGCAACTGGGGACTTATCAGTATGTCATGGGTAATTCGCAATTTACCAGCTCTTTTAGGGTATCGGTGATTATCACTGTCCTAGGGACCTTAGGGGCCATGGTGGTCACAACCTTTGCAGCCTACACCCTTTCTAAACCTCATTTGCCTGGGAGAAATTTCTTTTTAGTACTCTTTATTTTTGCCATGCTTTTCCATGGTGGGATTATTCCTAATTATCTCTTAATGCGTAGTCTTGGCCTTTTGGATAGCATTTGGGTTTTGATTCTACCTGCCTTGGTTAATGTCTTTAATCTGTTGATCATTAAGAACTTCTTTGAGGGAACTCCAGAAAGTCTTGAGGAGGCCGCTCGAATTGATGGCGCCAATACATTCAGCATTCTCTTTCGAATTGTTTTACCTATCTCTTTACCGGTGCTGGCTACTATTAGTCTGTTTTATGCGGTGGCCTATTGGAACGACTTTTTCAGGGCCATGATTTATATTAGCCGGCCTGATCTAAAGCCGCTACAACTTTATCTATACGAGATCGTTACCCAAACTCAACGTCCCCTCACAGACGTTCCGGTGGATTCCGCCATGAATTTGACGCCTGCTGCGGTACGCTCGGCGACCATAATGGCGACTACCTTTCCCATCTTAGTTGTCTATCCCTTCTTACAGAAGTATTTCGTAAAAGGAATTGTTGTGGGCTCTGTGAAGGGATGATAACCCAAATTATGTGCTGTTCAAAAGAACAGCCTTAATAGATAACAAACAAGGAGGATTTGTATGAAAAGAAGACTTTCGCTTAGGACTTTGCTTGTTGTAGTGCTGGTGATGGCGCTGAGTGTGGTGGTGCACGCTCAAGTGGTAATTCGTCATATGGGGAATTGGGATGCTTTTGATCCTAACAGTGACATTGTGGCTGAGGCAATTGAAAAAGTAACAGGTTACCAGGTGGAATACAGCATGTTGCCTGTGGAAAACATGAACGAAGTGCTCAGTCTGCGGGTATCTAACGTAGGGGCTTACGACAGTCTAAAATTGAATTCACAGCAATACAACATGTTAACTGCCCAAAAGGCCTTATTGCCCCTAGATGATCTTCTGGAAAAATATGGGCAACGCATTCTTGAAGTGATTAAAGAGGAAACTTGGGAAGCGGCCAAGGTAGATGGTAAAATTTACGGTGTGCCAGAAGTTCCTCCAGCTCCAAACGTGAATCACGTAATCTTAGCTCGGAAAGATATTCTTGATGAGTTGAATCTTGCAGTTCCTGAGACAGTAGATGAGTTCTATGATGTTCTAAAGACGATTCGAAAAGAGAAAAACATGCTTCCTTTGGCTATGGCGCAACACAATTTCGCCCTTTCCGTAGTAACAAGTGGATTCGGAATTTATCATGCGTGGATGGAAGTGGATGGTGCAATAACGCATCAAGTAGAACATCCTAAAATGAAAGAGTATGTAGAATTTATGGCCAAGCTCTATGAAGAAAACTTGATTGATCAAGACTTCCCCGTGAATGCAACACAGCATGTGGTGGAAAAATTCACTAGTGGTCGGGCAGCCATGATCCCCTTTGCCTGGTGGCAAGCTCCTGCAGTATTAGCAGCTCTAGAGCAAAACGTTCCAGGTTCTGAATGGGTAGTAATTCCTCCGCTAAAGGATGAAAGTGGCAATAGAGGCATAGAAGTGGATGGTGGAATCTTGTGGTTTGTTGGTATTCCACAGGGGGCAAAGAATGTGGAAGATGTTGTCAAATGGTGGAATGCCAAATTAGAGTTAGACAATCATAAGTATATCGCCCTGGGAGATGAAGGCGTGCATTACTATGAGGAAAACGGCGCTTATTTCCCGATCCTACCCGTATTTGAGGACGAGCGCAATATGGCCAATTGGTATTTAACTGGCGTTGATCAAGAACTCTATCCAACTTATTGGGCATCGCGGGTGCGTAAGAACGCTCATATGTCCAAGGTTTATGATGCCATGCAGGAACTACGGCAGTGGGGTTCAGTAAATCCAGTGGCTTGGGCTCCAGCATTACCTACCGTGTCAAAATACACTCAATCCCTCAACTTGCTAACTCAAGACAATTTGGTTAATTTTATCGCTGGTGGAGATGATGTGAGAAACTACGGAGACTTCGTAGATGCTTGGCGGGCTTCTGGTGGTCAAGAGAGCACAGTAGAAGTAAACAATTGGTATCAATCCCGCTAAAGGCGGAGAACGCAAGGAGATTCTGGGGCGACCCAGAATCTCTTAGCTTATCATGGATTTTTGGAGTGAAACTCATGTTTGCGCAGGATGGTGCCTTATATCGTTTTGGTAGTTGGGTGGTGAACCTTTTTCTTTTGAATACGCTCTGGGTCGTGTCTAGTCTACCTTTGGTTACCATAGGTGCCTCTACAACTGCTACTTTCCGTGTTGCCCAGCAGTGGGTGCGGGGCAAGGATCCCTCTATCTGGGAGGAGTTTTGGAAAAGCTTTCGGCAAAACTTCGTGCAGGCAACCCTGATTTGGCTATTCATTAGTGCTATCGGAGCTATCCTTTTGGTGAATAGGCGCGCCCTATTCTACACTGGGTCACCTGGGACGTTGTTGTATACCCTGCAAATCATCGCCCTATGTGAGCTGGTTCTTAGCGTGGTCTACTCGCTGTCCCTTCTAGCCCGTTATCATATGAAGGTGGGGGATTGTTTTCGTTCGGCTTTTTTGATGACCCATCGCCATTTAAGCACTAGTGTCTCCATCCTTGTATTGCTTCTAGTTATGTTGTGGTTGAGTACTCGTTGGCCAAGCTTAGTATTAATCGCAGTCTCTCTTTTTGTCTGGATTGTTTCTTTTCTGCAGGTTAATCTCTTCGACCGCTATGAAAATTAAGACGTCTTGTTCGCCGCTTCAACAATAGCCCTAATAGCTTCTATATCTACAAAATTGTGGTATGTTTGGGTATCTTGGGCACCCATTTTGACCTCAGAATCTCTGGGTAGCATTTTCGATGGTACTTTGGTGCTACTACCGGTGTGGACTTCTTTAATCTCTAGCTCCAGTAATTCCTGGACATTATGCGGCCGTACGCCACCGCCAGGCATAATAGTTAGTCGACCGTGGGCTTGTTTAACTAATTTCCTCAGTAGGGGAAGCCCCTCCACTGCAGTTTTGGCTTGTCCTGAAGTAAGCAGGCGATCTACACCTAGATCAATGAGGATTTTCAGGAAGTCGTGGGGATCTCGAGCTACATCAAATGCGCGATGGCAAGTTACCTCAAGACCGAGGCTTTTTGACAGTTGCACTAGACTAGACATGGCTAGAGTGTCAATAAACCCGTTCTGATCTAAGACACCGAAGACGACCCCTTTAGCTCCTAATTCGGCAGCAATCCTGATATCATCTTGCATTACATCAAGTTCTTCCCTGGTGTATAGAAAGTCTCCTCCTCGCGGGCGGATCATGACCATCACATCGAGATCTTTTAATGCTACACTCTGTTTGATCAGACCGTAGTTAGGTGTGGTGCCACCGGCACCAGGATCTGCGCAGAGCTCAACACGTTTAGCTCCACCTTGCCTCGCCCGGTATACATCTTCGATAGAATAACAGACAACCTCAACTAAGATACTCATCTATTTCTCCTTTCAGATAAGAACAGCCTTACCAAGGGTGGATTGGTAAGGCTGTTTATTGAAGCAGTTGTTTATTTTTCTCCCAACAAGGATTGGACCTTATCCACAACTTCTTGCGACGTTAGTTTGGCGATCTGAACCCAAAAATTAGGCGTGGTAGAACTAATAAACTCACTGACGATTTTTGTGCCATTGTTGTTCCAAATGGTTAGCTTGGGGCGTTCCCCTTGATCCCTAAGTCGGACAAAAAAGTCTCCTACTTTAAACATGGTGCTCAATACGATTACCTCCCCTCGATAATTTCTAAATACCCGTTTAATGCCACAAATTCCTGCCGACACTAAATTTTTTCTTAGAAAAATCTGTGGATTTGTCGAAGAGTTGCAAGCTCATTCTCAAGAAAAACGAATTTGCCTTTCCATGATCGAATAAATCTGGTATAACATAGACATAGGTGGAGGGGATCACAATAATGATTCAAGAAATTGTCAAAGCCAGTATGTTGATTTTTTTAGCAGAGCTAGGAGATAAAACCCAGATTTTAGCTATGGCCTTTGCTCTACAATTCCCTGTACGTCAGGTACTTGTAGGGGTTGCCTTAGGCTCTTTTTTGAATCATGGACTTGCGGTTGTCGTGGGTGCCTATCTAGCCCACGTGGTTCCCCTGGAGACGATTCGTTTTGGTTCAGCCCTTCTGTTCTTGGGCTTTGGCTTTTGGAGCTTAATGAGCGAGGATAGTGAGGGAAACGGAAGGACCAAAGCTTCCGGTAATCCCATCCTGGTAGTGGCGTTGGCCTTTTTCCTTGGTGAATTAGGGGACAAAACCCAACTAACTGCCATTGCTCTTGCTTCGAACGCTCAATTCCCCTGGGCAATCCTGAGTGGCACCGTTCTTGGTATGGTTCTAACAAGTCTCGCAGGCATAGTGGTGGGTCGCAAACTAGGTGAGCGGATTCCCGAATTCACATTAAAACTAATCTCAGGTGGTGTATTTATAGGTTTCGGTGTCTTGTACTTAGCCCAGACCGTCCCCACCAGATTTTTAACAACCCAGAATGTAGTCTTGTTTGTGACCATACTCAGTGCTTTAATACTCAGTATTATTATTCCGCCTCTTCGAAGAAGAGCTGCAGGGTCACAACACAGGGGTCAATTAAAGCAAGTTGCTAGTACGCTACACACCCTTGATCGACTCTTGCAGGATATCTGCTTGGGCGACGAAAGGTGTCGGGGTCAAAACTGTCCAGTTGGTTATTGCCAAAGCCTAATCCGTCAGGAATTAGCAGGAGCATACAATTCTGCTACTAAAGGGTCCAAGGTTATACAACCTTATGTGAAAAGAGATCAGAAATTTGATCGAACGAAAGTTGAACGGGCCTTAGAACTCTTAGAACAGGGTCATCTAGATCCTGTAGTTTATCAAGAATTAAAGACAAATCTCGAAAAACTCCTTAGTCCTCACCGATGATGCGGATCTCAGGTTCTAAACTAACTCCATGTTTTTGGAAAATAGCCTGTTGAATATGGGCGATTAGATCAAGGAAGTCTTGTGCGGTAGCCTCTCCAGTTTTGATCAAGAAACCCGCGTGTTTAGTGGACACTTCTGCACCTCCAATTCGAAAACCTTTAAGGCCTGCTTGTTCAATAAGAGGTCCTACATAGTGTCCCTCTGGACGTTTAAAGGTACTACCTGCACTGGGATATTCAAGAGGTTGTTTGCTTCGTCTTTGTGCTTGTAAATTTCCCATCGTCTCTACAATTATCTGGGGGTCTCCTGGTTTTAGTTCTAGAGTAACCGAAGTAACAATGGTGGGTGAGGCCTCTGCTTGGAGCCTACTGGAGCGATAAGAGAAAGAGAACTCTTCACGATTCCAGGTACCTTCACACCCGTTTTGGACGAACCGAACTTCTGTTATAAGAGGACCGATCTCTCCCCCGTAGGCACCGGCATTCATAAAAGTAGCACCACCCAAACCACCTGGAATTCCCACGGCGAACTCCAGACCGCTTAGACTGTGGTGCAAAGCCAGTTTGCTTAGAGAGCCAAAGAGACAACCTGTTGTTGCTGTCAATTGATTCCCCTTTACTGTAGCGTTGGCGAAGGGCTCCGCTAGCTGGATGACTACTCCGCGAATACCTCCATCCCGAATCAAAAGATTAGTCCCATATCCAATCACTGTGAGAGGATAATTTTCCTCTAGAGCGAAACGTTGGGCCTGGACAATCTCCTGGACATTGCGGGCACGAATAAAAAAATCAGCTGGCCCACCGACACCCAAAGAGGTGACCAGGGCCAAGGGGTAGTCTTTGACAAACATGCGAATGCCTCCTTATTTGCATTTCACTTTAAGTATATGATAGCACAAAAGATTATTCAGGTCTGTTTTGTTTAATAAATGAGCTTGGGTTAAGCCAGTAGTCCTTTACTTGGGTACTGTTCCAGGCTTGTCCGTTTGTTCGAGGCCAAGCATTAGCAGGCAGATCAGCTTTTCGCAACTCAAAGTGCAAATGAGCAGCGAAGCGGTTTTCTGGTCCTCTGCCAACGGTACCAATTATTTGGCGGCGACTTACAATTTCTCCTACGGAGACGTTTCGTTGATCTAGATGAGCGTATTGGGACCAGACGAAATCGTAGGGAGAGAGTGCGTGCTTGATCAAGACCACATTACCCAAGGCGGTGTTCCAACCAGAAAAGACCACTTCTCCATTGGCTACCGCATAGACTAATTCGCCTTGATCTCCGTTGCCGGCGCCGGGGATATTCCAGTCTTCGCCTGGATGAAGGGAGTTACTGACGTTACTCCAATCTAAAAAGGCATAGCCAGTAATCGCCCACCCCTGTCCGTTGGGATCCCCTACAGGGAAATCGAATCCGTCCACAAGCCATAGTGGGCTCGGTGTAAAGGTACAACCGCCCAAGGTAATCAGAAGCACCACGAACATCGAGATAATCCAAGATTTTCTAGTCACAAAAAACTTCCCCCTTTATGGTATGCTTATTGTACAGGAAAAGGGGGAAACCGGCACGAATGGTATTTGCTGGAGGAGGGGCTATTATGAAATGTTCGAAAAGAAGAAGCCGATTTGTGGCGTTAGTTACTTATATATTAGTGTATTTTACCTTTGTTTGTGGTGTGTTAAAGGTGCAGGCCATAACACCTGGTACACCCCTAGCGTTAGGCGCGGGGCAGGAGGTGCGCCTCGATTTGCCCTTGGATCCACAAAAAACATATGAGATCAAAATTAACCTGCGCAGCGATGCGCCGAATGCGGAGATTACCCTGACCCTTGTTGCTATTCGTCAAAACAATGAGGTGGTGCAACGTCAGATAATCAGCGAAAATTTAGGTAAGGAAGGAGCCTGGCATGAGATTGTTTTCGGTGAAGTGAAAACGCCTCAAAACTCAACTCGTTGGGAGTTGATTCTCAGTGCCAATGCCGAAGGTCGCTATTGGTGGCAAGGATTAACCGTGAATAGGATTTATGATTCGGAGCTGAGTATTCAAGAATATTGGAGCGAAAAGCTGGCTACTCAAGGTCCTTTTTACACCGGGTTGGTTGTGGATGCTCGCGGGCTCAAGGTACAACGGGGGATGAGCCCCCGAATTTACAGTTCCGGTGGACAACTGCTCTATGGTGGCGTCTTAGCATCTCGGGACTTAGTGCAAGAACGTGGAGTAGTCACGTATGGAAGAGAGCTTACGGAAGAACTTTTGGAACGCCTCCAGCTGGATCCAGATTATCCCTATGTGGCACCCTTAATCGTGAAGGCAATTGGAGTGGCCGATCCGGCTCAGACTTCCGTATACATTAGTGAGGGTGATACTAAGCGGATTTTAGAAGCCATGGCCCAGTATGATTTCTTTGCGCGTTATGCAGTTATTTTTCTTGTGGATTAGTAGCCGTGATGAGCAGGAGAAAACGTTACTTAGCTAGAACTGTGAGGAGAATTTGGAACCAGGAGGATGAGGTAGAAGACTATGCAGGATAAATTGGGGAGATTAGCCCAAAAACTGGAGAATATGGATCCGGCCCACTTATCCGTGGCAGTGGGGTTTGACGGGTTTGTCGATGAAATTGTTGAGGTTGTGGATAAGAGAGATTCTTTTGACTCCTATGTACGCATGACCCATATGGCTCAATTTGGGGAACGGATTATTCAGGCTGCGGGCTTGAGTACTAATATTGAATTTGTACCTAAGACAGTGAAGCTAGGTGGTAATGGGCCAATCATGGCCAACGCCCTAGTTCAAGCGGGCACAAGCGTGTCCTATGTGGGTTCACTTGGGAAGCCTAATATTCACCCTGTGTTCTTAGAACTCACCGAACGTTGTACACAGGTGTTTTCGGTGACACAACCCGGTCACACCGATGCGGTAGAGTTCAACGACGGTAAGATCATGCTCGGCAAAATGGAATCACTTAACGATGTGAATTGGGCCACACTAGTAGCCGAAGTCGGGGAAGAGCAATTGAAAAAAGTCTTCAGTGGTGTGGATCTGGTGGCTACCGTGAACTGGACCATGACACCATACATGAATGAGGTTTGGACAGGCTTATTAACTCTCATGCAACCCTCTGATAAAGAGGATAAGCCCTTTTTCTTTGTGGATCTAGCGGATCCAGGGAAGCGTAGCGCAGCTGATATCCGGGAAGGTCTTGAGGCGATTAGAAAGTTTAGTAGCTTCTATCGGGTAATTTTGGGTCTAAATCGGAAAGAAGCGACCGAAATAGCTAATGTCTGTGGGTTAACTCTAAGTAAGTCTGCTGAGCAAGTGGAATTGGAAGAAATCGTGACAGCACTGGGTGAAACCTTAGGTCTTTGGTGTGTGATGGTCCATCCTACCTATGAAGCAGGGGCTTATGTAGACGGAGCTTACTCTTTCACGGCTGGACCTTTTACCTCCCAACCTCGCCTAACGACTGGTGCGGGAGATAACTTTAACGCTGGATTTTGTTTGGGATTAATGCTAGAGTTAACAATAGAAGAAGCACTTATGCTCGGAAAAGCCACTTCTGGTTTCTACGTTCGAAATATGCATAGTCCCTCATGGGATGAGCTAGTCGGATTTGTAAAAGTCTGGTCTGAGCATGTAGGTGAAGATTTTTAAACAGAACAGATCAATGTGGAGAGGGGTTTTCTAGTGCTAACTTTGCGCACAAGAAGAAATGTTAGTTTAATCTTATTTATTAGTCTGCTATTGGTCTCCGCTGTCGTTTGGTCCATGAACAGTAGCGAAGGCGGAATGAAGGATGGGGTATTTTCAGGGCAAGCTCAAGGCTTCGCGGGTACGGTGATTGTAGACGTAACTATCAGCGGTGGAAAAATCGCCGATATCAAAGTTCGCCCTCATGAAGAGACCCCCTTTATTGCTGATCCAGCCATTGAGACTTTAACTCAGAATATTTTGGCAGCTCAGAGTACTGAAGTAGAAGTTGTCTCTGGGGCTACCTATACGAGCGAGGCGATTATCAAGGCTGTAGAACAAGCAGTCAAACAGGCGTCTGTCAGCTACAAAGATGGTGTGTATACTGGTGTGGCCGATGGCTATAAGGGACCTGTTGAGGTAGAAGTGACTGTTTCCCAAGGATCTATTACGAAGGTAGTAGTGACGGATCAAATGGAGACCCCGTTTATTGCAAAAAACGCCATTGACAAGATTCCTGAGGCTATTATCATGGCTCAGTCCTGGGAAGTGGACGGTGTGAGTGGAGCCACCATGACCAGCAATGCTATTAAGGCCGCTGTGGAAAAAGCTTTAACAGAGTAGTCCCTTTTTTAGTTCTCCTTCCCCTTGGTTATACTAGCAGTATAATGGAAGGAGCTGGTGGGAATGCCCAGTTTGTCAGATCTAAAAATGGTAGGAGAAGGCTGTAGCGAATATGATCCTACAGAGGAAGAAACAGAACGTAGTTGCCACAGTTGCCAGCATTGGTCTGGTGGCGAAGGCATGTGTGAGTTAGACATCTTCTGGGAACAGTTTACCAGTCTAGACCAAACTTAGAATTAAGAGTCCTTGGGGAGCACCAAGGACTCTTTCCATTCTGGCAAAAAAACCTGAAAAGGTGTATGATGAAACTTGAGGTGATCTTGTGGCTCGGATCAGTTTATTTGATATTGTTGGTCCAATTATGGTGGGACCATCTAGTTCACATACAGCGGGTGCAGTTCGTCTCGGACTAGCAACTCGACGCATTCTTGGAGAAGATGTTCGGAAGGCTACCATTTCTCTCCATGGTTCTTTTGCCGCTACCTATTGGGGGCATCGCACAGATGTCGCCCTAATCGCCGGCCTGTTAGGTATGGGTATGGCCGATAAACGGATCCCCCAGGCTTTGGAGTTGGCCCAGGCTAGAGGATTGGATTATAGCTTTCATTCCGTAAATCTAGGGGATGTACATCCGAATTCAGTGGAGATTCAGGCCCATGGCGAACATGGTAAGCTCACTGTTCGCGGCGCTTCCATTGGAGGCGGAAGGATTAGATTATTTAGCATTGATGGCTTTGAAGTCTCAGTTGACGGAACTTACACAGTCCTCATGACTAAACACCGGGATGAGCCTGGGGTAATTGCGGAAATTACTAGGGTATTGGCCCTTCATGGAATTAATATTGCCTTTTTAGATGTAAGTAGAAAAATGCGCGGTTCGGAGGCCATGCTCTTGGCAGAAACGGATGATCCTATTCCTACAGAGGTCATTGAGCATGTGCAGCGTCTTCCCGGCGTGTTAATGGTTAGAAGTTTACCTTGTTTTTAGGGGGTGGAGAGGTGGAAATCAGTAGTGCTCAGGGCTTATTGGAACTATGTGAAAGTCACCATCAAAGTTTACCCGAGGTGGTAGCCGCCTATGAAGCCTTTCGAACGAACTCTTCAGTGGAAACGGTCTGGACCGAAATGGAGAGGACTTTGGAGGTAATGCGCACTTCGGTTCAAAACGGTATGAAAGATCGGGGCGACTTAGCTCATATTATTAAAGGCTATGGGTATTTATTTAAAGAAGCTGATGCCAAAGGTCAACTTTTAGGTGGAGAGCTGTTCAAAAAAATAATCCTCTACTCACTCTCAGTTGGTCAGTATAATGCTAGTTTAGGTCGGATTGTTGCTTGTCCAACCGCCGGGAGTTGCGGTGTGGTGCCCGGAGCTTTGCTGGCGGTGGCTGAGGAATTGGGTAGTAGTGATCAAGAGGTAGTGGATTCACTTTTTGTAGTAGGCGGGGTGGGCATTGTCTCCGCAGCTCAGGGTCCTATTAGTGGTGCCGAAGGCGGTTGCCAGGCTGAGTGTGGAGTAGCCTCCGCGATGGCCGCTGGAGCAATAACCTATTTGGCTGGAGGTACACCTGATCAGGTTTTTCAGGCGGCTTCTCTGGCACTCCAAAGTCATCTGGGCTTGGTTTGTGATCCTTTGGCATCCCTGGTGGAAGTTCCCTGTGTGACTAGAAATGCAACTTCCGCAGTTTCTGCTGTGGTGGCTGCTAATATGGCCTTGGCGGGTATACCCGCGGTTATTCCCTACGATGAAACGGTGGTAGCCATGAAGTTAATTGGTAAGGCACTGCCCGAAAGTCTCAGGGAGACTTCGCAAGGCGGTCTAGCTACTACACCTACGGGGAAACGTATCTATGCAGAAATGCGAGCTAAGCATAGTTTGTAAAACAAAAAACGACCCAGCAAGCTGCATCGTTTTCATTAATAAAAAATGGCGGAACCGACGAGACTCGAACTCGCGATCTTCGGCGTGACAGGCCGACGTGTTAACCAACTACACCACGGCTCCTAACTACACCTATTATATCGATGTTGATCCGATTTAGCAAGATCTATTTTTGTGAGGAGGTAAAGACATGCGTCAAAGGGGAATAGTCATTGGCAGGGAGGAAAACCAGGTTGTTGTACAGATTCAAGATCCTAGCCGAACCTGTGGTTCTTGCAGTGGATGTGTGCGCTTAACTCCCCAGCGACCTCCCGAAGATTATGTAGTACGCCTTGAGGATTCTCGCGGTGACTATGTGGCGGGTGATGAGGTTATTCTTGAAGGTCAAGTGGGAGATTTAGTTAAGGCTGTAGTGGTCTTGTATGGGGTGCCCTTTGTGAGTCTATTTGTTGGTTACGGTTTGACTAGGATTATTTCGGGAAGTGATCCCTTAGCAGGGATCGGCGCCGTAGTGGGCTTGCTGGCAGGTGCTTTAGTGGCTCGTCCTTTGGCACGCCGCTTGTCTAAAGCTGATCCCGAGCTAAAGATTGTGGCTCGGGCTTGTTCTTAAGAAAGGGGGAAGTCTAATGTCCTTAGTTGCAACAGAGGTTACGAAGCGTTTTCGGGACGTAACCGCAGTGGATGATCTCAGCTTTTCTGTGTCACAGGGGTCTTTGTTTGGCTTTCTGGGGCCAAACGGAGCCGGTAAGACCACTACGATGCGTGTAGTCTTAGGGATTCTTAAGGCCGATTCTGGTCACGTTACTTGGGAAAATCGTCCCTTGCAACGGCAGGGACGGGGTTTTTTTGGCTATTTGCCTGAAGAGCGGGGCTTATACCCAAAGATGCGTGTTGAAGAGCATTTAGAGTTTCTAGGTCGAATTAATGGTTTGGGTAGATCAGAGGCTCGCCAAGCTACTGCTTGGTGGATTGACCGCTTTGATTTGGGAGAGTTGCGCCACAAGCGAATTGAGGAGCTATCTAAGGGGAACCAGCAAAAGGTACAAACCATCGGCACAATGCTTCATGATCCGGATTTGCTTATCCTAGATGAGCCCTTTAGTGGATTGGACCCTGTGAACACTGCATTATTGAAGGAAGTGTTGCTAGAGGCTCATGCTGATGGTAAGACAATCATTTTTTCTAGTCATCGCATGGATCAGGTGGAAGAAATCTGTGATGACATTGTATTGATCAATCATGGCCGTTTGGTGCTAAGTGGTAATCTCCGTCAGATCAAACGTTCTATGGGTAGACAGATTTTACGCATTTCTCTCGAGGGTAATCAGGACTTTTGGGCCAAAATACCTGGACTAACTTTACTTAATTCGAGGGCGGATTATTTAGAGTTTCGCTTACACGATCGCGTTGATCCTAATCAGGTTCTGAGTGCAGCCATGGAGGCAGGGCAAGTTGTTCGCTTCGAACTAGTGGAGCCTTCCTTAGATCAAATTTTCGTGGAGAAAGTGGGTGTAGGAGCATGAGTATGATTCCGGTTTTGGTCAAGCGTGATTTTATGTCCAGGGTCACAGGCACTGCCTACATCATTACTACCGTGCTTGGAATTCTGGTCTTTGTGGGTTTGTCCTTTATTCCACCATTAATGGATCATTTCGTTCACAGCTTTACACCTCGGAATATTGATCTTGTGGTTTATGAACAACCTACTACCACAAGTATGGTTCCCTATTTACAGGAAATAGGGGAGGAGCTCGGAGATACGCGCATTCGGACGGTACAAGGGGTAGATGAACGAGAGGCCTATCGTATGGTTGTCGACGAAGATCTTACCGGTCTCTTGCTCATTGATGGTCCCCTGTATACTTTAGTCACCACTGATGGTTCCAATATGACGGTGAATACTCAAATAGAAGGTCTAGTCAATCGGGCTTTAACTAGGGCTAATGCCGAACGTTTGGGTATTTCTGATGGGGACATGGCAACCTTATTCCAGAGGATCGACTTACGGGTCCGAGAGATCGGGCCCCAGGGTGACGATGGGGCAGAAATTGATAGCGTGGCCCACACACAGGCTATGGTCTTGGCCTACTTCTTGCTCTTTATGATCTATATGGCGTTGATCATGTATGGAAACATGGTCGCCTCTGGGGTTGCGGAGGAAAAGAGTTCGCGGATCATGGAAGTGATGGTGTCTACAGTAAAACCTTTAGAATTAATGTTTGGTAAAATTATTGGGGTAGGAGCCTTAGGGCTACTTCAATTCTTGATTTGGACGGGTACTGGTTTATTAATGACGACTATGGGCAAGACGGGGCTATTAGGTGGCATGCTGGGTATAGCTGACCCCTTAAGTACTATTCCCCTAAGTACAGTGCTGTGGTTTGGGTTGTATTTCTTGCTGGGATATTTCTTCTATGCCTCCATCTTTGCTGCTGGTGGTGCCCTCGTTTCGAGAGTGGAAGAAGTCAGCCAGGTGGTAACAATTATCATGATGTTGATAATTGTTGGTTTTATCGCGGCCTATGTTTCTTTTGCTAATCCTAATAGTAATTTTGCAGTTGTCACGTCACTAATTCCCTTCACTTCACCGATGGTGATGTTTGCCAGAATTGTCTTGGCCAATCCCCCTCTTAGTCAGGTGATCGCTTCGGTAATAATTCTAGTGCTATCGGTTATTATTGGGGCTTGGATTTCCTCGAAGATTTATCGGATTGGTATCTTGCTTTACGGTAAGAGACCTAGTGTGCGGCAAGTGGTGGGACTGTTGAAGGATTGGGATTAGGCAAGGAGGTCACAAATGCACATCAATTTTATGGGTGGCAATGTGCAGTTTCCCCTGAATAGGGGCTCCTGGGATCTACTCACCGAGCTACTCCCTGCAAATGGCTCCCTCTTGGCTACCGTTAGGCGGACTACTCCCCATTCGATCTTTTTGAAGATCGAAAACCGCGAGCTGGAGTTGTCTCTAGCTCAGTTAGATGAGGAGCATCGGAGTGCTCTAACACCTGGAAGTGTCGTACGTTTAGAGGTGCTCCAAGAACAGGTTATCATGACCAAGCTGTCCCATCCTAGAGTTCAACATGTACAATCACAGGAAGGGCCACTGATTCCATCGAAGATAGAGGAAGCTCTTGTGGAGCTTAATATACCGCCGACTCCTACAACAATAGAGGTGGCTCAAGCTTTGTTAAAAGGGGGCTTTCCTCTCCAAGAAACGCTTCTTTGGGCTGTAATCCCCTGGGCAAAAAAGGGGCAGTTGGATCTCGCCCTACTTTTGCTTCAAGCTAGATTTCCTCTTACTCCTGAATTAGTTAAAGTGGTAGAAGAGTTGCGCAATCGGGAGGGGAAGGAACCAATTCTATCGTCAATCGGAGAACAACTGTCATCAGAATTGGAAGAGATCTTAACCACGCCTCGTTGGGAAAACCGTGCTAAAGGGAGTGATAGACCGCAGGATCGCGAAGTTGTTCGCCGCTTGGGCAAAATCTTAGTGGAAGAGCGGTTCGTAGAAGCGCTACTGAATCGTCAGGCTCCGCAGCATGAATATGTTTTCGCCTTACCCTTTTTACTTAACGGCGATCTATATACCAGCTGGGTGCGGATCTGCGCAGAACAGCAACATAAAGAAGGTTTTTCGGCAGATGAACCAAGCTTTAGGATTGAACTAGAAATTCCCACTAACAGTTTGGGGCTGGTAGAAGCAGATTTGGCTATCTGGGGCAAGAATGTCTCCTTGGTCTTATGGGTTGAAGGTGTAGGCCACGAAAGTCTAGAGGATGCTTTGCCTTTGTTAGAGGAGGAACTAATGAATCAAGGGTGGGAGCTTAGTTCTGTTACCATTCTCAGTGCTCCACGGGAAGGGGGGCTTACTGATGCGAAAAGCAGTAGCTTTACGTTATGATCGACAAAAAAACAGAGCCCCGCAAGTGGTGGCTTCGGGGCAAGGTCGCCTAGCTGCAAGGATGTTGGCGTTGGCTCAGGAGAGCAATGTGCCAGTATATGAAGACCATGAATTGGTGGACGCCTTGCGAGCTCTCCCTGTTGGGAGCGAAATTCCCCCCGAATTCTATGAGTTAGTTGCTCAGATTTTGGCCTTCGTGCTCAGGCTCGACAAAGAGCAAAGCAGCAACAAAGGCAGTAATGGGAATAGCCAAGGTGAGGCCAACGCTGCCGGTCATAGCCCGCACGATTTCTGAGGCTACTAGGTCTAGATTAAAGACTTGAGCCCACGAACTTTGATTAGCTTGAAATAACAGTAATAGCGGTAAGGATGAGCCTACATAGGCTAGAATTAGGGTATTAGACATGGTGGCGATGAGATCTCTGCCCACATGAAGACCTCTAGTAAATAGAGTCTGGAAGTCGGTCGATGGATCGGCTTCTTTTATTTGTTCCATTGCGGAGGCAATACTGATTCCCACGTCTAAGATGGCTCCGAGGGCTCCAATAATCATGCCTGAAAATAAGATGCCTTGGAAATTAATTGAGGCATCCATATACTGCAGCATTTGTGCTTCTCCAGAAGCTAAGCCCGTTAGATAACTGGCCTTACCTACAACGAAGGCTAGAATACCTGAGGTAATTAATCCGCCCACGGTGCCTGAAATGGCAGCCATGGTTTTTTTGCTGTATCCCCCAATAAACAGGATAAATAGCATAGTAAGGATTGAGGACATCCCCACTGTGACGATGATGGGATTAAAACCTTTTAGAACCAGTGGTAAGATCATGGTTGCAATTACGATTCCGACTACTAAAAGAGAGACTAAAGCTTTGATGCCTTGCCTACCCCCAATTAACGCCACCGAAAGGGCAAACAAGAGGGTGACTGCAATTAAGGGACTCCCCCTCTCGAAGTCAGTCAGATAGTATTCGGCACGACTGCCACTAAAATCTCCTTGTAAGAGTACCCGGTCGCCCATTTTCACCCTGAGATCAAAAAACGGATGTCCGGTTAAGGTGTTAAGTACAATAATAGTTTGGTTTTTATGGGGACCAGAGGACAGGCGCACTTTTACCACTTGGGTCTCCCAGTGTTCTTCATGGTTAGGTTGTGAACCACCAATACTCACATCTACAACCCTACCCCGAAACACGGGCATCTCTCCGTGTTCTTGGGCCTGAAGAGGCACTCCCCCTAACACTACAAGTAAGCATAAAACCAAGATAATTTGCATAGATCGCTGCACAGATCCAACCTCCTAGCTATCAATCCCATTATACTGCCTGTTTGCAATGACCACAACTCGAGAAAAGCATGATGTTGCCCACTGATTAAAAACGTAAAAAGGAAGGATCTGCAGGTAAAATGGCGAATTATAATTAGCAATTTGTTGTCATTATAGAAAGGATGCTCAAAGAATGGCTCAGTATTTGATCTATTTAGCACCTGTAAGTGCACTTGTTGCTCTAGTGTCTGTAGTCTATTTTTGGCGTACCGTAATGAAACACGATGAAGGAACTTTGGAGATGATTGAGATTGCCCAAGCAATCCGCATTGGAGCGAGGGCGTATCTGAGGCGCCAGTACCTCACTGTAATCACATTTTTCTTGGCTATGTTTGTGGTCTTGTACATCTTCGTTTATCTTGGTTATCTTAATGTGTTTGTGCCTTGGGCATTTATCTCAGGCGCAGGGTTCTCGGCTTTAGCTGGGTTTGTGGGAATGACCATGGCTACTCATGCTAATGTTCGAACTGCCAATGCGGCTCGCAACAGCTTAAACACGGCCTTGCGTGTAGCCTTTGCTGGTGGTGCAGTAACTGGCCTAATTGTGGTAGGACTAGGATTACTAGATTTGAGTTTTTGGTACTTTTTCCTAAATTGGTTCTATCGGGGTCTAGGAGAAACCGCGCGCATTCAAATTATTACCAGTACTATGCTAAACTTCGGTATGGGTGCAAGTGCAATGGCCCTATTCGCCCGTGTTGGTGGTGGCATTTACACCAAGGCTGCTGACGTAGGTGCGGATTTAGTGGGCAAGGTCGAAGCTGGTATTCCAGAAGATGATCCTCGTAACCCTGCAGTGATTGCTGATAACGTCGGGGACAACGTAGGTGACATTGCTGGTCTAGGTGCAGACCTTTACGAATCCTATGTGGGAGCTATCGTAGCCACGTGTGCTCTGGCTGTTGCAGCGGGCTTTGGTATGGCCGGTGTTACGGTACCTCTGGCTTTGGCTGGGTTGGGTGTTCTGGCCTCTATTTTCGGAATGCGCTTTGTGGAAACGGGGGAAGAAGCTAGTCAAAAGCAATTGTTATCTGCCCTACGCAAAGGCGTGTTCGTGGCTGCAGCCATCATTGCTATTGTCACTCTACCGGTCGTGGTTACGTTATTGGGCTGGTCTAATGTGGGGATGTATTTTGCCGTGCTTTTTGGTTTACTCTGCGGGATTGGAATTGGTCTAATTACGGAGTATTACACTTCGGCTCAGTATGCTGCCACAAAACGGGTGGCTGAAAGTGCCACAACGGGTCACGCTACTGTGGTGATTCAGGGTTTAGCAGTGGGTATGGGTTCGTTAGGACCCTTTACATTCTTGATTGTGGCCACGATTATTGCTAGCTATTATGTTGCCGGTGGCGGAACTAGCTTCAACCTAGGACTTTATGGGATTGGTCTTGCAGCCGTAGGGATGCTTAGTACTTTAGGCATTACCTTGACCACTGACGCTTATGGTCCCATTGCAGATAACGCAGGCGGGATTGCAGAAATGAGTAATCAGCCACCTGTTGTGCGCGAACGGACCGATGCCCTCGATTCTTTAGGTAACACTACTGCAGCAACTGGTAAAGGTTTTTGTATCGGTTCTGCTGCTTTAGCTGCTTTGGCTCTCATTGCAGCTTATCGGGATCAGGTGTTTTTAATCGCCAATGATCTAGGCTTAGATCTTGCTTTGGATTTCAGTGTTCTCAACACGAATGTTTTGGCCGGATTGCTCCTCGGAAGCATGCTACCCTTTGTCTTTAGCGCCATGACCATGACCGCTGTTGGGCGCAGTGCTCAAAGAATCGTAGAAGAGGTACGCCGGCAGTTTCGGGATATTACCGGTCTTTTAGAAGGCACGGCCAAACCAGATTATGCTCTTTGTGTAGATATCTGTACTCAGGCTGCCCTCAAGGAAATGGTACTCCCATCGGTAATTGCGGTTTTAAGTCCCATTGCAGTAGGTCTAATCTTTGGAGTTGAAGGAGTAGTAGGTCTGCTCGGCGGTGGCCTATTGTCAGGAATAGCCTTAGCGGTTTTCACGGGTAATGCTGGTGGTGCTTGGGATAATGCCAAGAAGTATATTGAGGAAGGGCATTACGGTGGTAAGGGTTCACTTGCTCACCACGCTGCTGTCACTGGCGATACGGTAGGTGATCCCCTCAAGGATACAGTGGGACCATCTTTGGATATTCTCATTAAGCTGATCTCCATGGTATCGGTGGTCTTTGCATCCTTTATTATTCAAAACCACCTGTTTTAGCACTTGACTTTGGATTAAGGCCTCTGTATAATAAATCATGTCACGGCGGCGTAGCTCAGTTGGTCAGAGCATACGGTTCATACCCGTAGAGTCGCTGGTTC
>DGYW01000068.1 GCA_002396805.1 Firmicutes bacterium UBA4996
GGCAAGAAGCCAATTTTGCACGGAACCAAAGTAGGTATGGGCACTGTTCTAGTTACCAAATTGTATCAGCACCTCCGGGGTGAAGAATTGGACCCAGGGCTGTTTGAGAAAATAGCGACGCCGAATACGAACAACTGGACTGAAGAAATCAAGCGGGTTTTTTTAGAGGCAGCTCCAGAAGTAATTCTTCTAGAAGAGAAGGAAGGTAAGAACTCTGTAACTGGGCACAAGAAGAGAATTGCGGTCATAGCTAATCGTTGGGAGCGGATTCAAGAAGTGTTAAGGATTGTACCTGAGCCTGAACTAGTCACTGATTTGCTCAATAGTGTAGGTGCCTCAGTGCACCCTTCGCAAGAGGATATCAGCCAGGAATTGGTCGTGGAGGGGATTGTGTACGCCAAGGAAATTCGCCCTCGTTATACAATCCTTCAGTTACTGTGGGATTTAGATTTGCTATCTGATTACGCGTTGCGGTTAGTTGACTAGAGTAGCAGAATTTGGGGAGGGTTAGTCGTGCCAGAGAAGTATACGTTGGGTGTAGACTTTGGTACTCAATCGGGGCGGGCTCTTTTAGTACGCCTGAGAGATGGTGAGGAAGAGGCTGTCTCGGTTCTGGAGTACGAGCATGGGGTAATGACAGAGCGCTTACCCTCTGGCACGAAGTTGCCCCCAAACTTTGCCCTGCAACATCCTCAAGATTATTTGAGAGTCCTGGAGCACACAATTTCCGATGTGGTGCAGAAAGCAAAGATACAACCAGAGCAGGTTGTAGGTTTAGGAATTGCCGTAACTTCGTCCACCATACTCCCGGTGTTAGAAGATGGAACTCCACTATGTTTCTTACCAGAGTATGCCACTGATCCCCATAGCTGGATTAAACTATGGAAACATCACGGCGCTCAACAGGAGGCAGTTGAATTAGATGGGTTTCTGCAAGCGAGTGCACCAGAGTTGTCAACCCAATTCGGTGCTAGCTCAGCGGAGCGTTTTTTGCCAAAAGTCGTGGAAACGAAGAGGCAGAGTCCTGATGTTTATGAGGCTGCTTTCACTTTTTTAGAAGTTGCCGATTGGCTGGTGTGGTCCTTGACCGGTAAATTACAGCGCAGTGCACCGATTGCCGGTTATAAGTCTATGTGGAGAAAAGAAACGGGATATTTAAATCCAGAATTACTGGAGGCAATCGATCCGAATTACGCGGAAATTATTCGGGACAAGCTCTCCGGTGAAGTGATACCTTTAGGCCGGGCCGGATTATTGTCACCAAAAATGGCGAAGAACTTGGGGTTAGATGTCAATACTGTCGTGACCACGGGTTATATTGACGCCCACTCTTCAGTACTAGGAGCTGGGGTTAGCGAACCTGGGCGCTTAGTCATGGTTATGGGTACCTCTACATGTCACCTTCTACTCGACCAACGTATGGAGTTAGTTGAAGGCATGAGTGGGGCCATTGAGGATGGAATCGTGGAGGGCCTGTACGCTTATGAATCAGGACAGTCTTCTGTCGGTGATCAATTCCAATGGTATGTGGAGAACTGTTTGCCAAAGTCCTATGTTGAGGAATCTGCTGTTCGCAATCTCAGTCACTTTGAATACCTCGAGCAGTTGGCTAGGCGAGTACCCATGGGAGGTAGCGGCTTGCTGGCCCTTGACTGGTGGAATGGAAATCGTTCTGTGCTGAATGATGCAACCCTAAGTGGCGTTCTCGTGGGTTTGACGACTCTAACAAAGCCTGAAGAGGTCTATCTGGCCTTGTTGGAATCTACCGCTTTTGGAGCGCGACAGATTATGGAAAGTTTCCAGGATAAGGGTTTAGCAGTAAACAGTATTTGTGTCTGCGGAGGGCTACCCCGTAAAAACCAACTATTAATGCAGGTCTATGCCAACGTCACCAATCGTACCATTGAAGTAGCCAGTTCTCAGTTTACTAGCGCGTTGGGTATGGCAATAGTGGCTGCGGCGGCTGTAGGTTCTAAAAGAGGTGGATATGATAGTCTGCAAGAGGCAACTCGGCGGATGACCAACGGACCCTGCCAGAGCTATCATCCTGATCCAGAAATTGCTCAAACTTATGATGTATTATACGCTGAATACAAGAAACTCCACGACTACTTTGGTCGCGGAGCCACTAAGGTGATGCAATGCTTAAGAACAATCCGAGCAAAACGGGGTGACTCCAATCTTACTTCATAAGCTACGGAAAGAGGTCATGTTAGCCAACAAACAGCTAAAGACTAACGATCTAGTCATTTACACCTGGGGTAATGTCAGTGCCATTGATAGGCCCAGCAATTTGGTTGTGATTAAACCAAGTGGCGTACCCTATGATGACTTGACCCTGGAAAACATGGTCGTAGTAGATTTAGATGGACAGGTGGTAGAAGGTCAGCTCCGTCCTTCTTCGGATTTGCTGACTCATCTGGAATTATATAAGTCTTTCCCGAAGGTTGGGGCGGTAGTGCACACCCATTCCACCTGGGCCACAGTGTGGGCCCAATCTTGCTTAGGCATTCCTTGTAAAGGCACAACGCATGCAGATTATTTTTATGGCGAAATCCCTTGCACCCGGCTATTGACCCCAGCGGAGGTAAGCGACAATTATGAGCTTAGCACTGGTAAGGTGATCGTGGAGCGCTTTGCCGAGCTTAACTATATACATACTCCTGCTGTATTAGTGGCGGAACATGGCCCTTTCACGTGGGGCAAGGACGCCTTTGAAGCAGTCTATAATAGCACAGTCTTAGAAACGGTAGCCCAGATGGCTTTTATGACCCAGCACCTGATGGGGGATAAGAAACCGATCTCGTCCCATGTAATGGAAAAACATCATGCTCGAAAGCACGGCCCTAATGCTTACTACGGACAGGGCTAAGAAAAAACGCATACAAAACCCACATTCGCCTCTAATTGGCTGATGTGGGTTTTCCTTTGCCAAGCAGACTATTGAAAATGGTATAATATTCTCAGTAAGGAGGGACAACATGCGACTAAGAGAACTACGAGGGGTAATACCCCCTATTGCTACACCATTTGCGGAAGATGGCGAACTTGATCATCAATCTCTTGCCAGGCTAACTGAGCATCTTATTAGGGGTGGCGTCCACGGCATTTTTTGTCTCGGATCCACCGGTGAATGTGCAGCCTTGACTGACGCAGAAAGAAAAACCATTGTAGAAACAGTGGTCGAGATCAATGCTGGGCGGGTGCCGATTCTTGCGGGGATCACCGAAACTAGCACAAAGCGGGCACTGGCCCTAGGAAGAATAGTGGTTGAAGCAGGTGCAGACGCCGTTGTAGTAGCTCCGCCTTTTTATCACATGAATAGTCAAGGTGAACTACTTAACTATTACCGCACATTGGCAAAGGACCTGACTGTACCGATTATTGCTTACCATGTTCCTGCTTTGGTCAAGACCCCACTGGATCCAACAACTGTGGAGGTTCTAGCCACAGAAGGCACAATCATGGCCTTAAAGGACAGTGGAGGAGACTCGAATGTTCTTCGGGAGTACCTCATGCGAACTAGAGATGTCCCGGGCTTTACTGTCTTAACGGGAATGGAATTCTTGGTAGATACGGCAATTCAGATGGGTGCCCATGGCTCCGTGCCAGGTATCGGAAATGTGGTTCCTGGGGAGTATGTGAGGCTATACGAGCTAAGTGTGCAGGGCAAATACAAAGAAGCCCGAGAGTTGCAGGAGCGTCTAATCAAGCTCTTTGATATTTGTTACCAAGGTTCCGCGCAGATTTCCGGTTCGGCCTCAGCATTAAGCGGATTCAAGTCTGCGTTACGCTGGCTTGGGGTCATCGAGACCGCCAAAATGGCACCGCCTATGGGATCGTTAACTCTAGAGGAAGAAGAAAAGGTCCGCGAGATTCTCGTAGACCTAGGATTCTTGGAATCGTGAGTTAGTTAGAAGAGATTAGTCAAGTGAGATGGTGAGTTCGCCAGCTGAGATAGTGGTGGTCTCACCATTTGTTGTAATTAAGATCTCCCCATGGTCTGCGAGGGCCACAACAGGAATTGCCAGTTCCTTATAGCGTTCCTCTCGGGGTTGTCCTTGGTCTTCGTGACTAATAATGGCCACTTGGGGATTAACCGTGGTAATAAATTTGTGTGAGGAGCTAGTGGCTCTGCCATGGTGGGGGACGTCTAAAACATCAACATGAAGCCGTTCTGCACCGTATTTCTCCACTAATAACTCCTCTTGCTCACAATAAAGATCCCCTGTGAAAAGCATGGAAAATCGGGCGTAATCTAGACGCAAGACTAAAGAAAGGTTATTAATCTCTGCGGTGGAGAGGAGCGTTTTGGAACTAGGAATTTGGTTTTGCGCGGGGTTTAGAACCTGGAAGCGGACGAGGCCAAACTGCAGGCGGTCTCCTTCTATAAGTTCAACTACCTTGATTTGTTGTGTCTGGAGGAGCTCCTGGAGTTCTTGGTAATGTTCAGATTCTCCATGTACAACGGGACTTTGGTAAAACACGCCCACTGGGATCTGGGGCAAAATGGTCAAAAAACCTCCTATATGATCCCAGTGGGGATGGGTGGTCAAGACATAATCAAGCTTGGCCACCCCTAATTCTTGAAGGCGGGCGTACAGCATAGCGCCACTGTGGGGCATTCCAGAGTCAATCAACAACGTTTCGCCAGTTGGGAAGGAAATTAAGATGGCATCACCGGCCTTAAGCGGATGTCCCACTTGAGCTGACAAGGTTTCCCTGAGCTCTGGGGGCATAGTTAAGGATAAATAACGAATGGTGAGTGTGGTTGTTAGTGGCACAGCCCACATCCTCCTCTATAATAGGTACTTATCGTAAAAAGGGACTATCGATTTCTTTGTCTACTTTGACCGAGATTTCTTGCCCATCGGTGCGAATCACAACGTCTCCGTTGAGACCGGTGACATAAACCTTAGAACCTAAATCTCGTAAACTGAGGAAGGTAGAGACAGAACCCAAAAGCTCGATACTAAAAACGGAGACCTCAGGTCTGACCGTTCGGATAAAAGCGTTCGAACTACTAGTATCCTGGCCGTGGTGGGGAGCGTCATACATTCTGGATTGTAAGCGTTCACCGTATTTTTCTACCAAGTACTCTTCACGAGCACGATAGATATCCCCGGTAATGAGTGCAGAAAAGTCCTCGTAAGTTAAGCGGAACACTAGAGATAAGTCGTTAACTCCACCGGTGGATAAGCCTTCATTACTGCTCAAATTGGTTCCAGCCGGGGGGTTGAAGAATTCCAAGAGCACGCCTGGTTCAACCTCAAGTATATCTCCTTCTTCTATTGTGGCGTTAGGGATATTTCGTTCCTTAAGTATGGATTGAACCGCCCGATAGTGACTGGAATCGTAGACTAGGGCAATTTGGTAAAATTGACCAATGGAGATTTCTTGTAGAATAGTGCGGAATCCACCGATATGATCCACATGGGGATGGGTGGCAAAGACGTAGTCTAGGTGATCCACTCCAAGTTCGTGCAAGCGGGTTAGGACCTGAGGACCTACCTCCGGTCTACCAGCATCCACCAGCAGATGTTTGCCTCCTGGGGTTGAAATTAAGATGGAATCTCCTGCATAGGCAAATTCTGCTTGCTCGCCGTTAAGCCGCTGGAGGGCGAAGTAATGGATGGACAACTCGCCTTCACCAGCGGAGGCCAAGCCACTAAAGATAGACAAACAGATCAGAAGGGCAAGAGCTGTAAGGAACCTAGAGTTCCTGCTACGAGTGGTTTTACTTGTAAATATTGCGTTGTACATTGCGCTTTCTCTCCTTTCTTATGTGGGGTAATACAACATTGTTAGGATCTTATCCTGCCATTTCGGGAATAAAGTTTCTATTTTTACCTTCAAAGAAGGAAATTTACTCTAGAGCTAGAATAGAGAAGACATGGGAATAAAATTACAGTGTAGCGAGAGGAGGCTAGGTGTTTTTTTCCCGAATTAAGCAGATAAAACTAAATCCAAGGAGGAATAACATGTTACGTAAAAAGCTTAGTCTGATTGTTTTGGCTCTGATGTTAACCTTGTCTTTCGCCTTCGTAGGCAGTGTGCAAGCAGCCACTGAAATCACTTTTTGGACATTATCTCTAAGCCCCACATTTGACGATTATATCAATGGGGTTATTGCCGCTTTCGAGGCCGAGAACCCAGGCATCAAAGTGAATTGGCAAGACATTCCTCACGCGGTCGCTGAGCAGAGAACTCTCACAGCCGCAGCAGCTAACCAGCTTCCTGATGTAATGAACCTGAACACTAACTTCCTCAAAAAGCTAGGTGCCTTAGGTGCTTTAGTTGATATGGATACCGCTGCAGCTGACGTGAAAGACCACTACTTCCCAGGTATCTGGAAAGCCGGTGAAGTGAATGGCGTTACTTACGCTCTACCTTGGTACATCACCAACTCTTTAATGATCTATAATAAAGACCTTTTGGCCAAAGCCGGTTTCGATGGACCACCGACCACAATGGAAGAATCTTGGGAAATGTCCCGGGTACTTTACAACAAATTAGGTGTATACGGTAACATCATTACCTCTATCCATCTACAACTACCTAAAGAAGGCGTCTATCTTGTTTCGCCAGATGGCAAATCTGCAGCCATCAACACTCCTAAGGCTCTAGAAATGTTTCGGAACTACAAGAAGTACTATGACGAAGGGCTTATTCCTGATGAATTGCTCTTAGGCCAAGCTAAAGGTATAGAATGGTATGCCCAAGAGCGAATTGCCTGGTTTGTAACTGGCCCGCAATTGTTCAGACAAGTATTGGATATGGCTCCTGATGTGTATCATAAGTCTAGCGCGGCCTTTGATGTACTCGGCTCGGAAGAAGTAGTAAACGTAGCGGTAATGAATATCGCCGTAGCATCCACTAGTAAGAACCAAGATGCGGCCGTGAAGTTTGCCAAATTCATGACCAATGCTGAAAACCAATTAGCTTTCTCTAAACTGACAGCTATTCTACCATCCGTCATTGAAGCTGCCAACGATGAGTATTTCACTGCTGGCAAGGATTCCACTGACGCGGCTGAGCTTGGACACTACATTGCTGCTCAACAACTGCAGTACTCTACTGACCTCTATGCTCCAGTGGAGAACGTAACTAGAATCAACCGTATCGTGAATGACGAGATTAAACGTGTATTACTCGAAGACAAAGATCCAGCTGAGGCTCTACGCGACGCTGAACGCTTGATCAACGAATTACTCTAAGGAGATCTGCCTAGGGCAGGTTTGCTCCACTTGCATGGTAACAGTCCATCTAGCCTTTTAGCTAGATGGACTGATTTTGGGGAGGAATAAAGATGTACAGACCATCGCATGCTTGGTTATTCATGGCGCCAGCCCTCATCATTATGCTGGCTTTTAGTATTATCCCAAGTTTCATGGCCCTGGGACTCAGTTTCACGGATTACAACGTGTTCCAGAAGGCCCAGTGGGTGGGTTTAGATAACTATCGAACAATATTACGCACTGGAGAGTTTTGGAATGTACTGCGCAATACGCTTAGTTATTGGCTATTAGTGACTCCCGTCTTGGTGACGGTTCCGGTGTTTGTAGCAGCATTAGTTAATCGGGAGATGCCTGGGATTAAGTTCTATCGCTTACTATTCTACTTTCCCGTGTTGGTATCGGTGGTTATTACTGCGTTAATTTGGGGTTGGATGTTTCAGAGCAATGGTATTCTAAACTATTTACTCGGCCTGATTGGTTTAGGTCCGGTAAGGTGGTTAACTCGAAGAACCACCGTTCTACCCAGTCTAGCTTTAGTAACTATCTGGCAAGGATTAGGTTATTACATGCTCTTTTACTTGGCCGGTATGCAAAGTATTTCTTTAGATGTTTACGAAGCGGCAGAGTTGGATGGAGCTACTAACTGGAAAAAGCACATTTATATTACCTTCCCATTATTGAGGCCAGTCATTTTCTTTACTACAGTGATTTCTACCATGGCCGCGTTGAAGGAATTCACGCTGATGATGACAATGACGGGCGGTGGGCCCATAGGGGCTTCAAAAACAGTGGTCTATTTAGTCTTCGAAGAGGCTTTTGAGAATTTGGAGATGGGCTACGCCAGCGCCATCTCGTTCTTGCTCTTCGCGGTGATTCTCGTCTTAACGATTATCAACAAAACAACTTTAGACAAAGAACAGGAATAGGGGGGAGACCATGGCTAGGAAGAATAAGATTAGTCGACGAAGACTCGTTCATACAATTTTTGTTTATCTCTGTTTGACCCTGTTGGCATTTTTCACAGTTATACCGTTTGTCTGGACTCTGTCTACCTCCTTAAAGGGACCAAACGAGACTCTGTACTCATTTCCCCCAAAGTTTATTCCCCAAAACCCCACGCTAAATAGTTATAAAGTGGTCTGGACCACCTTGCCTATTCCACGTTATTTCTTCAATAGTGTGATCTTGGCGATTTTCCAGGTGAGCTTGCCGGTAATCCTCTGTTCTTTGGCAGCTTTCCCGTTAGCTCGGATGAATTTTAAGGGAAAGAACTTCGTCTTTATGGTCATTATGGCTACTATGATGATTCCAGGAGACATTACGATGATCCCCATTTATATCATTTTGACCAAATTAGGTTTATTGGGTTCTCGCCTAGGTGTGATTTTGCCCAGCGCAGCCGGGGCCTTCGGAATTTTCTTGATGCGTCAAGCCTTTATGGGAATCCCTAAGGAAATTGAAGACTCAGCTTTCATTGACGGCACAAATACTTGGCAAATGTGGCGTTACATTATGTTTCCCATGGTGAAGCCAAACATTGCGACGTTCTCAATTCTCCGGTTCATCAACTCTTGGAATGCCTTTTTATGGCCACTTTTGGTCTTTACAGATCCTAAGATGTATCCTTTGACTGTAGGCCTTTATAATCTCCGGGGGGCTTTTGTGACCAACACTCGCTTAGTCGCAGCTGGAACAATCATCGCTTTGATTCCGATTATGGTCATATTTGTAGTATTTCAACGTTACTTTATTCAAGGAGCCTATTCTAGCGCAGTGAAGGGGTAAGGAGCGAGACATCTTGCAGGAAAAATAACCCTGTAAGGGGAAAGAATACGAGTGCGAGTTTTGGATGGCAGTGTTAGGATTTCTTAAGGGGGCATATAGAATGATTCCTTTGGAAGCAGACTATGGACGGGAATTAAGGGGCGGTTTGGCCAGAATTCGATCGGTATACAATAATTTGGCACCCGCTGAACGAAAAGTTGCAGACTTTATCTTCGAAAACTGCAAGCAGGTCATTTATATGTCCGTAACCCAGTTAGCAGAAGGGGTGGGAGTAGGGGACTCTACCGTGATCCGCTTTTGCCAGAATGCTGGTTTTAGGGGATACCAAGAGCTTAAGTTAGTTCTAGCTAGGGACTTGGTAGAGCCTTCTGAAGATCTGTCGGACGGGATTACCGCCGAAGATTCTTTAGCAGTTATGGCTAGAAAAGTTGGTTCAGCTAACAAGAATGCTCTGGAAGATACCATTAAGATGTTGGATCTCAACGAGTTAGAACGTGCGATTCAAGCCTTGATTCAGGCCCGAAAAATTGAGTTCTATGGGGTTGGCCCTTCAGGGCTAACTGCATTGGATGCGAAATATAGGTTCATGCGTTTAGGAATGTTATGTGATGCGGCTATCGACTCTCATATCCAAATGATGTCCGCAGCAGTTTTGGACGAACGTGATGTGGTTATGAGCTTCTCTTTTAGCGGAAGTACCAAGGACGTGGTCCAAGTAGTCAATAAGGCCAAAGAGCGGGGAGCCACCGCAATTTGTGTAACTGCTTATGCCCGTTCGCCTCTAGCTAATGAAGCAGATATCAAGCTGATCACAGCTTCAGTGGAAACTCCCTTAGGTAGTGGTTCGTTACGATCGAAGATTGCCCAACTCCACATTTTAGATTTGTTATACACCGGAGTAGCCATGCGTTTAGGTAGCAAAGGACGCATTTTCACTGAATTAACTGCAGAAGCGGTCTTAGATAAGTTGTATTAGGAAGGAACGAACACTGTG
>DGYW01000047.1:0-323 GCA_002396805.1 Firmicutes bacterium UBA4996
TATTTGCGGGAGCAAATGAAAGCCATCCAAGTGGAGCTTGGCGAAAGAGATGAGCAGGGTAGCACCGAGACAGAAGAGCTCCGGACAAAACTCGAAAAGGCTAAACTGCCCAAGGAGGCTAAAGCCAAAGTTTTGCACGAAATCCATCGCTTGGAGCGCATGGCGCCCATGGCGGCCGAGGCTACCGTNNTTGATTGGATGCTTTCTCTACCTTGGTCCAAGAAAACCAAGGATCGCTTGGATTTGAATGAAGCAGAACGAATCTTGAATCAAGATCACTATGGCTTAGACCGTGTGAAGGAACGCATGTTAGAGTTCTTGGC
>DGYW01000047.1:547-13876 GCA_002396805.1 Firmicutes bacterium UBA4996
GGACCTCCTGGAGTAGGAAAAACCTCTCTAGCCCAATCGGTAGGAGCCGCGTTGAATCGGAATTTTGCCCGTCTTTCCCTTGGTGGTGTCCGCGATGAAGCGGAGATCCGGGGCCACAGGCGTACTTACATTGGGTCCATGCCTGGCCGGATCATTCAGACTATGAAAACGGTGGGAGCTCTCAATCCGGTGATTGTCTTAGATGAGATTGACAAGCTAGCCTCTGACTTTAGAGGCGATCCTGCTTCAGCCCTTTTAGAAGTGTTGGATCCAGAGCAAAACCATCGCTTCGGAGATCATTATCTGGAGGTTCCTTTCGATCTTTCGGAAGTGCTCTTCATTACCACTGCCAACTCATTACATTCTATTCCTCACCCCTTGCGTGATCGCATGGAGATTATTGAAATACCGGGGTATACGGAGTATGAGAAGTTCGAGATTGCCAAGCGCCATCTCTGGTTAAAGCAAGTAAAGAACAACGGCCTGCAAGAAGACCAGATTCAAATTTCCGATAATGCCATTTATAAGATCATCAACGAATACACTAAAGAAGCGGGAGTCAGAACCTTAGAACGGCGTCTAGGCGCCATTTGCCGTAAGGTGGCTACGGAGATCGTGAAGGGCTCTACAACAAGTGCTCGGATCACTGTAGGTAATGTTCATAAATATTTGGGCATACCCCGTTATCGTCAGACCCAAATTGATGCGGAAGACAAAATCGGGGTAGCTACTGGTTTGGCCTTTACCCAAGTGGGTGGGGAGATTCTCAGCATTGAAGTTACAGTAGTTCCGGGCAAGGGCAAATTGACCTTGACTGGAAAACTAGGTGAAGTGATGCGTGAATCGGCCCATGCAGCCTTGAGCTATTTGCGTTCACGCTCAGCTGAGCTTGGTATTGATCCCAAATTCCATGAAGAATGCGATATTCACATGCATATTCCAGAAGGGGCCATTCCGAAAGATGGGCCTTCTGCAGGGATTACTATCGCTACCGCTTTGGCCAGTGCGTTAACTAATCGACCAGTTCATCATAAGGTGTCCATGACCGGAGAGATCACTCTACGAGGCAGGGTGTTGCCTATTGGTGGTGTGAAGGAAAAGCTGTTAGCTGCTCACCGAGCTGGCCTAACTCACATTTTACTGCCTGTAGAAAACGAAAAAGACCTCGAAGAGATCCCCGCCAATGTCCTTAGTGGGCTACGCATTGACTTTGTGGACCACATGGATCAGGTTTTGGCCTTCGCGCTCCATGCGGAGCCAGTGGCTAAGGATGAGGCTTTGGGGCTTCTCGTGCCCCCGGCTTTACCAGTAGAGGAACGCCCCTGGATGGGAGAACAATAAGATGAGTTTGAATCTGCATAATTCAGAGTTCCTAACCAGTGCGGTCAATGCTCAGGGTTATCCCGAACACGAGTTGAAGGAGATTGCCTTGGTGGGACGTTCTAACGTGGGCAAATCGTCTTTGATTAACACTTTGGTCAATCGCAAAAAATTCGCACGTACGTCGAACCAACCAGGAAGAACCCAGACGATCAACTTTTACCGGGTGGATTATCTGTGCATAGTAGACTTGCCTGGATACGGGTTCGCCAAGGTGCCGGTAGACATCCGGCACCAATGGCGACCCATGATTGAAAACTATTTGCTAGAGCGTCCCAACTTAGTGGGAGTGCTCCACCTAGTAGATGTACGACATAAACCAACAGCTGATGATGTGCTCATGTCCAATTGGTTGAAAGAAATGGGTATGCCCCATATTCTTGTTGCCACAAAAGTGGACAAGATCAGTCGTGGTCAATATCAACGCCACGCTAAAGTGATTCGAGACGCCTTACAAGCTGAACCCCTGTTGTTTTCCGCCGAAACTAGACAGGGACGTGACGAGATCTTGGCCTTAATTCGCCACCTGAGTCAGAATTAGCAGGAATTGGGCACCCCGCGTAGAAGTAGTTCGCACTAGCACATAGTCTGGGTGAAACGGGGAGAAGGCGGGGTGCTGTTTTGAGAGATCGTAAGCCACCGAGGCGCTATTATACGGCGGTTTATACTACTGCTTTAATAACCTTAGTTGGGGCAGTAGTGTTTTATGATGGAGCTCCTAAGAACTGGATGCAGTATCTCGCTCTAGGCTTCTTGATGATCTTCTTTCACACCCGATCCGTCAACATTGGTAAAAGGATGAACTTTTCCCTCTCTACGGCAACAATTTTCCCAATAATCTTTCTCTGTGGAACAACCTCCGCCATGATGATGTCTGGCCTATCAGGTGTGGTAGATGGAATTCTAGGTAAAAAGAGCTGGGACCGAACCCTCTTTAATGCTTCCCAATTGGCCTTTTGTGCCCTAGTTGGCTCTCTAGTGTTTCGAGCTATTAACGGCTCAATCGATCCACTAGATACCAGGGGTTTTGTATCCATGGTTGGTGCCGCTTTGACGTATATCATCGTTAACATTTTGATTGTCACCTTTGTGATTTCGGAATTTACTTCAACATCTTGGCGTGCCCGTTTGGCTACAGTGGGGATTTCAGGGTTTAACAGTAGTATGGGCACCAGTTTTATGGGACTGCTCTTTACCCTATTTGTGCTTAGTTATCGGTTTTGGGGCCTGCTGGCTTTTGGGGCTTTGTTGGTCCATTTTGCCGAACTTTTGAAGGCTACAGCTGTAGTCAGTGGTGAACGGGAAAAGCGCCGGGAGTTGGAAGAAGAGCTAGTTATTGATGAAATGACCCAGGCCTATAATTTCCGCTATTTGAGTAATTGGCTGAACGATTCGGATGATGCACAGGTTGGAGTGTTGTTCGTCGACATTGATGATTTTAAAGTGTTTAACGATCTTTATGGGCATGCTGAAGGGGACGTGGTCTTGAAAACGATGACCGAGACCATTAAAAAGAGTGTTCGCGCCGATGATCAAATCATCCGCTATGGCGGTGATGAATTTGTTGTCCTGCTACCCGGTATGGATAGTGAGGGGGCTAAGCGTGTGGCCCGTCGTATCCAAAGCAATTTGAGCAAATTGCCCTACGCCACCTGGAAAAAACCCATTACAGTTTCCATTGGCATCGCCTCTACACCGGAGGATACTACAGATAGGCGGGAGCTTTTACTCTTGGCTGATCAGGCCATGTACGAGGCGAAAAGCTCTGGTAAGAATACTTTGTGCGTCAACTACTTGCAAAAAGGCCCTGCTTAGGGTCTTTTTTTGCTCAAAGGAGGCTACTATGAGTATCCCAGATTTTCAAGTTCTCTTAGATGAGACTGTCCGTAATTACCGTCACTATGCACAAGATGGAAAAGTAGCTAGCTACATACCTGAGCTAAAAAAGGGGGACCCGCGCTGGGCAGGAGTGGCTCTCATGACTTCGCGGGGTCTGTTTGAGGGCGGCGATACTAGACATAGTTTCACCCTACAAAGTATATCTAAGGTCATAACTTTATTAGTAGCTTTAGAAGAACGTGGTATGGAAGCGGTTTTTGCCAAAGTAGGCTCTGAGCCAACAGGCGATTCTTTTAACAGTATCGTGAAGTTAGAAACCTCCGAGCAAAAGCCCTTAAATCCCATGATAAATGCAGGGGCAATCGCGGTTTGTTCCTTAATTCCTGGTGACTCAGTCGAAGAACGTTTTAGATTGATTACTGGTCTTCTAGAAAAAATTCTAGATCGTTCAGTGGAGATTGATGAGGCCGTTTATAAGTCAGAAAAAGAGACCGGACATCGCAATCGGGCTCTTGCTTGGTTTTTAAAAGATATCAATAGCTTAGAGGGCGATGTGGAAGAAGTTCTAGACTTATATTTTCGGCAATGTTCAATTTTGGTAGATTGTGCTGACTTAGCCCGCATAGGCATGTTCTTGGCAACGAAGGGTATTACTGAGGCAGGGATTCCTCTAATTTCAGCTCAGTCTATTCGTTTAGCCACTACCTTTATGGTTACTTGCGGAATGTATAATGCCTCAGGTGAGTTCGCCATCCAGGTGGGAATTCCGGCGAAAAGTGGTGTTTCAGGCGGCATCTTAGGTGTAGTGCCTGGCCGTTATGGAGTGGCCACCTTTGGTCCAGCTCTAGACAAGAAGGGTAACAGCGTGGTGGGCATTAGGATGCTTCGCCATCTATCGCAAGTGTTAGAACTAAGCATTTTTTAAGGGGAGAGAATTATGGCCAAGGAACGTATCACTTTTTCTACCCGGCGATTTCTAGTGGGCAAGGCGGGGCCTTTTCCGCGTCTAGTATTTCGTGAAGATGTGATGCTTCGCTTGGATCAGTTCGCCCACACCCGAGCGAAAGGGGAACATGGTGGCTTTTTGATTGGTCGCAAGCGAGAATTAAAGAGCGCAGAACAATATGAAGTTCTCGTAGAGAGATTTGTGCCCATTCCTCAAAAAGACGAGGCCACCCGTTTGGTAATCACCCAAGAACATTTACTTACGGTGCAAAGGGCTTTAGCCGATGCTGACCGCGGAGAAGAAGTTGTGGGGTGGGCCCACACTCATCCGGGTTTTGGTGTGTTTTTATCTAATTTTGATAAGGAGCAACACGAGCGGTTTTTCCCCCATCCTTGGCAAGTTGCATATGTGATGGATAATCTGGCCCATGAGCGCGCTGCCTATCATTTAGATCAGGGAGAGTGGCATCGCTTAGAGGGCTATTATGTGCTGAGAGAAATGGCTGAAAATGAGATAGCCATTGACGCACTGAGTAGAATTCGTTGGTCACGGTTGGCTATCTTAGCTTTGTTGATTGTTTTTTTAATCGGAGCCGGGAGCTATGGTTATGGACTTTTACGTCAGGTAATTACGCCTCCATCACCAAGTAGTGTGAGCCAGGTTGTTCCTCCGCCTACTACGCCAGAACCTACTGTTACTGTTCAGCGCAAAGACTCGCCACCAGCAACTGCAAAGCCCCCTGAAAACAATCAGGTAGCCAGCTCCACGAGGCCGGTACCGCCGCCAGCTCAGGCACCTCTTTACGGGGAGTATGTTGTGCAAGCGGGGGACAATCTTTGGAAGATTGCTGGTAAGTTATGGGGAGATCCTAGCCTATTTAAACTCTTGGCCGAAGAAAACGGAATCACAAACCCTAGTGTAATTCCGGTAGGCAAGGTGTTACGAGTGCCTCAAAGGCCGGAAATTAAAGAATAAATTATCCAATATGGAGCGAGACTATTCTAAAAATAAGAGAATTGGGCAGGATTTCAGACTAACATGTAGAAAGATAGTAGCCCCGGGGAGATTTAAGGAGGCAGACATATCAACAGATTAGATCCATTATATGTTCAATCTTCGTTGGATTTGTTGGGCAAAGCCTGCGAGGATCGTCCCCATTTGCGTGTGAAAGTCGCGGTTGATTGTGTCGATAAGGGCTATGCTACGCATAACCAAATGGCCAACTTTTTTGGCTTAGACGTAAGCTACTGGTTACAATTCTACTGCAATTTTAAAGAGGGAGACACTAACCGAATCCCTAAGAATCTGAAAGACGTAGTGCCACCCCGTGATCTACCCTTTCTCACTGGATTTACTGATGAACAGCTAGAGATACTGGAGAAGACTCTAGAACTCCCTCTATTAATGGGCGAAGGTATGGATGATGATAATCCCTTAGTCCAAGAGTTACGGGTGCTAGTTGTTTTCGGAGTAATTCTAAGCGGGAGGCATAATCAGTTTAAGAGTTATCGCCTTCGGCTACGCTGGTAGGCTACAAATATGTTAGAAAGCCCCGAGGATCTAAATGGTCCTCGGGGTTTTCGCGAAGGAGGATCTTCTATTGGATGGCAGCGATTGGAATGTCTACAGTGTTCCGTGGCGAGCATAGCTTGATGAACTGCTGTACCTCGGCAGTTACCTTAATTTTGAGTTCAATGGTTAGTTCTTCACTAAAGGTATCATTATCTGTATCTAAGGTGAGGGTGTCTGTACCTGCAGTGCGAACGACTTGGCATCTCAGTTGCTCTGGTAGTAGTCCTAACAGTTCGAGGACGGTGGCGTCGCATTTACGGAATGGTTCAACAAAGCGGAGCCGTTCTACGAACTCTAGGGGGAACACATCACCAGCGGGGGTAGTAAGGAGTAGTTCTTTTTGAACGATGAAGAGCACATCTGCTACGAACGTTCCCTCTCCCACAATGAATACATCGCATTCGGATAGTGTAACTGTGACGGTACCCGCCAAAACGCTGCCTGTTGGAGCGTCAAAGCCTAAGGGGACATTGATTTCATCATGCTCAAAGTAGAAGATCTCATCACAGACTACTACGTCCGTCTTTATCTTCTCACAAAAACCCACCTATCTCAGTCCTTTCCTTTTGATTTCGAGAGACTGTTGACCACAGTATTGGGGGTGGTAGCAACTTCAATATCCACTTGCTGACGAGGCGAGCAGGCTTGCAGAATGAGCTGCCTTTCTTGAATGAGTTTGACCTTAACTAGAATAGTCAGTTCTTCGTCAAAGGTTGCATCTTTCAAGAATTCACCTGTCACAGGATCAATTGTGGATGGGTTGAGCGTGACATTGTCAGTCCCTGCGATTCTAACGATGTGGCATTCTAGATCAACCAGTAAATCGGGGTCAATTGCTTCGAGTTCAAATGGGAAGCACTTTCTAAACTCCAGAGCTCTTTCGAGTCGGAAACCGAATTCCAGTGGAATCAGGGTTTGATCTGGTGTAGTGATCGTGAGTTCTTTTTGCACCATGAAGACTACATCAGCAAACAGCCTATTCAACTCGAAGTCCACACGGGGATCACACTCCGTAACGGTTACGGTCACAACTCCGTCAATGGTGCTTCCAGTTGGCACTCGGATTTCTCCGATGGGGATATCAAATTCATCATCTTCTACATAAAAGATCTCGTCACAGATCACTCTATCTACCTTGACCTTCTCGCAGTGTGGTGCACGTCTGCGCAGCGGTGGTTGGGGTTGTTGCTGAATGAATACATAAATGCTTCCTGAATCTTCCCCGCCAAAGTTGGCCAGCCGAGCTCCAATGAGTAGATCTTGGGTTCCATCGTTCGTTAAGTCACCAGTCTTGATCCCGGAGCCGAAACGATCACCAGCTTCTTCACCTACCAATCTAAGATTGGCATTAGCTGCATCGCTTGGGAAGATACCGCCTCCGGCATTCAGGAACAAGTATACAGCTCCAACGTTCTCTGCGAGACCTACATCAAAGCGAGTTGCTCCTACTAGAATGTCTGGACCATTCATTTGATCCATATTGGCAATATGGCAGCTTTGCCCAAAGAAGTCATCTGGGTTCTCTCCATCGATGCGCCAATCAGCTAGATTGGAGTTGGCTCCAAAGAATGGTGGGTTAACAGTACCGCTATTGAAGAAGATGAATAGAGCTCCTTGAGCGGGAGCACCACCAGGATCAAATTGGGGAGCACCGGCAATTAAGTCGAGATCTCCATCGCCTCCCAAGTCAGCAATGTCAATACAAGCACCAAATTGCATGCCAGCCTGCGAACCTGTAATTGTTTGGCTAGCCGTGGTAATGCTGGTAGGGAAGCTCCCAGCGCCATTGTTGAGAAAGACATAGACTGCACCTGCAGAGAGCAGAGCTACACTTGGGCTGTGCAGTGGTGAGCCCACTACTAGATCTACAAAACCATCGTTGTTTATATCCGCAGGTAGGATGTTTACGCCAAATCCTTCGTCTGTAACGGCTCCAAAGATTGTTTGATTGGCACTTGCAGCACTGTTTACAAAGAAGTTAGGCGCACCTAGATTAAAGAAGGTAAAGATGGCTCCTGCATCAGGGGCTGCACCAACATCGAACAAAGGTGCGCCGACAGCTAGATCAGGTCGACCATCATTATTAAAGTCAGCAGCTGCGACATAGCTTCCAAATTCGGCAAAGGCCTGATTTCCATCAATTCGCCTAGTTGCACCAGCGGCACTAGTTGGAAAATAGTTGGGACCACCTTGATTCAAGAACACATACACACTCCCGGCATTAGTCGCGGCAAAGTCAGTTCCAGGTGCTCCAATTACTAAGTCTAGGCGTCCATCCCCATTGATATCACTGAGGGCAACGGCGGCTCCAAAGAAATCCCCAGGATTTGCACCAACAATAATAATATCTGCATTCGCTGCGCTCAAAATGGGTGAACCATCGAAACGTCCAGTTCCATCACCGAAGAAGATATAGACTTTTCCGATGTCTTCGCCGTTTTCGGCAAATCCTGCACCCACTATGAGGTCTAGAAAACCATCATTATTTAAGTCGGCCACTTCTCCGGTTGCTCCTACGATAACCTCACCATCAACTTCAATTGAGTAAGCACCAAAACGATCTACAGCATTTTCACCATCTATTCTCTGACTACGCACAAAGTTTAGCGCCAAGTTGTTTCACTCCTTTCTTTTTGGTTTCGGCCTTACACGCCCGGACCATTTTCAGTTGTGACATTAATATTCACTCCATGCCGAGGATCGCAGAGAGCCATAATCAACTGCCGTTCTTGGACTAGTTTTAGCTTCAGTTGAATTGTTAGTTCTTCATCAAAGGTGGCGTCCTTAAGGAGTTCGCCTGTGACTGGGTCAACAGTAGAAGGGGTGAGAGTCACGATGTCGGTCCCTGTCACGAACACCACATAGCATTCTAGGTCCAGAAGGAAATCGGGATCAATAGCTTCGAGTTCTAAGGGGAACAGTTTCCGGTATTCTAGTGTCCGCTCTAACCTGAAACCAAACTCTAGGGGAATCAGTTCGCCTCCAGGTGTGGTAATGGTTAGCTCCTTTTGAATCATGAACACAACGTCTGCAAAGACCCTGTTGAGGATCAAGTCAATTCGCGGATCGCATTCTAGGACCGTTACGGTTACAGTACCGTCGATGGTGCTGCCAGGGGGAACCCGAATCTCTCCAACTGGAATATCGAACTCGTCATCTTCGATATAGAAGATCTCGTCAGCGATCACCCGAGGCACCTTAATTTTTTCGCAAAAACCCATGGTTGCATTGCTCCTTTCTTTACTTGCCCAGCGACATGAGCTGGTCTGCTATATACATATTAGGCGTCCACCAATTGGGAATGAGAAGAGGTTCCTGTTTTCAAAAGAAAACTGCCCAAGAATTTCTTAGGCAGTTAATCCTTGTCACGTGAATCATGGGGAAAACTAGAAACGGGAAACTGAGTTTGGGCAATTCCCCCTTTAGGAACTGTTGTACCACTTGTGGGAACTCTTCTTTTCTGCTGGGAAGGGGCGGGGGGAGGGCTAGTTTGCTTGGAACTAAGCTTTCTTCGCCGTGTCCCCAAGAAGAAAGCTGTGAGAACAAGACCGCTCAATACTCCGAAGCCCACCAATCCAAGGAGAATACCAACGACTAAGTCACTCATGAGCATCACTCCGCCTGTTTTTCTATTCTTATGAGCGAACACGATAGTTGCAATGGGTTCAGATTCCTATTTTCAACGGAACTTCCTCACAAGGAATAGCATAAGGAGGGCAGAGGGCAATTTGGAGTTGGCTTTCCCGGAGCAATCTCGCGTCGATCATGATTTCCAAGCGTTGGTCAAAGGTGCGATCCGCGTTGAGGGTTAGCTGATTGCTACCAAACACGGAAGTAATCTGGCAGTCTAATTCTCCGACGATTTCTTCGAAATCAACGATTTGGTCACAGCTTGTCAGGGGAGCAAATTCCTGAAAGCGAAAGCCAAATTCAAGGGGGAAGCGTGCGCCTTGCGGAGTAGTGAGGTATAGTTCTTCTTGGACAAAAAGGGAGATTTGCAGGCCTAACACTCCATCCTTGAGTAGAGGTGTGCAGTCTAGCACGCTGACAAATGTTTGTCCAGATAGTTCACTACCGGCAGGAACAGGAATAGTTCCAATGGTTACATTCCGATCAAGGCGAGATACGGTTACCGTTTCTTCGCAAAGCACCTGATTGATCAAGGCTTTTGTACATAAACCCATAGCGTCACTTCCCTTTGTAGGTTAGTAATACTATATGTTGGGGAGCGGAGGCTGCCATAAGCGGGGGTTCCTATTTTCTTTGAGTAGCTAAAAAGTAAGCATATTCTAGAGGAAAACGGTAGAGCTTTTGCAGTGTTGGTGGATGTTTGAGGAATATGAACGGTTCTTTCGCAGGTAAACCATTTACTTCAATGATCCAGGGTTTCTCTTGGTCATCCACCATGAAATCTACGCTGATTTCGCCTAAGTGCCCGATCTCTCCATGGAGAATCTGGGCAGTCTGTAGACTAATCTCCTCTAGTTCATCCTTGAGGGTGCTTGAAATGAGCTGCTCTACAGGGACAATGGTTTTGCAGATATTGGTGACGAAATAGTCTCTCAAGGCTACTCTACTTAATGTTCCCGTAACGTTCCATTGTCCTAAGGAGCCTCTTTGCACTAGATACCTCAAATCAAAAACTCGTTCCTCCGAGGAGTCACTAACAATAAATTCTTGGAGCAGCCAGCGGGACTTGCGAAATTGAGTGAGCAAGTGTTTTTTTGCTTCTCTCTCGTCTGTAAAGGTGAGTAGGGGTTTGTTGGAACTTTGCAGTAACTGCCAGGAGGACTTGTCTGGTTTGAGTAAAAAAACCCCATGACCCTGATGGCCATAGCGGGGCTTGATGATCATCGGACGATTATCTTGGATCAAAGAGGGGATTGCCTGCCAAGTGTAGAGCCTAGTTTTTGGTACAAACTGTCCTAAGGGACTGTGCTGCAGGATTTGGGCCACCTTCCACTTGTCCAATTGGGTGACGGTGTTAAACACCCGCGCTGATCCTATTCTTTCTTCGAGTCTCTGTGCGAACGTAGGGTCTCGAGTGTAGACTTGATTATAAACCGCCTGGGGTAAGGGAAGTAGCTGAGGAATCCAATTCTCGTTTCTAAGTATCAGGACATGCATGTGGGATTCAAAGCGTAGGAGGTCCGCAGGTGAGAAAATGAATAGATCCAAGAATGGTACCTGCTTGAATCTTGGGTAGTGGGGGGGATTTTTCTGGCTTTGCAGTATGCCAATTAAGGGAATCATGGGTTCACTCCTCGAGCAAGCGTCTTATTACTCTATTCCCCCTTCACCTAAATGTGAATCAAAAAAAGACTGCTAGGCGCATCACCTAGCAGTCGTGGTTGTAAGATTACTTGTTTTCTCTTTGAGCAATTTCTTCTGTGATCTTAACCAAGAAGGTTTCGAGTTTTTGGGAGCCTAAGTCTCCTTCACGGCGATGTCTTACCGAGATTTCACCGGCCTCTTGTTCCTTTTCACCGACAATGAGCATGTAGGGAATCTGTTGGAGTTGGGCTTCACGAATCTTCTTACCCATCTTTTCTGCTCTGCGGTCCACCTCGACCCGGATGCCGCCGTCAAACAAGGTTTTGGCCACTTCTTCAGCATACTCTAGATAACCATCACCAACTGGAATCACTTGCACTTGCACAGGAGCTAGCCAAGTGGGGAAGGCTCCAGCAAAGTGTTCGGTTAAAATGGCGATGAAGCGCTCGAGACTTCCGTAGATCACCCGGTGAATCATGACAGGACGTTTCCTTTGGTCATGTTCATCAATATAGGTGAGGTCAAATCGTTCAGGCATGGCAAAGTCTAGCTGAACAGTACCGCATTGCCAAGTGCGCCCGATGCTGTCCTCGAGGTGAAAATCGATTTTGGGTCCGTAAAAGGCACCATCACCTTCGTTGACCACGTAGTCGAGTTCCTTCGCCTCTAGCGCAATGCGGAGTGCTTCAATAGCTTCTTCCCAAATAGCATCATCGCCAATGGCGTTCTCAGGCTTCGTGGACAGCTCAACATGATATTTAAAGCCAAACACCTTATAAACTGCGTCCACAAAGTCGATTACTTCTTCCATTTCCTCCTGGATCTGGGAAGGTAACATGAAGATGTGGGCGTCATCTTGAGTAAATGAACGCACGCGCATCAATCCATGGAGGGTACCAGACAATTCATGTCGATGCACCAGCCCCAGTTCAGCCATGCGAATGGGTAAATCACGATAGGAATGGAGTTTACGCCTGTACAGTAGCATGCTTCCAGGGCAGTTCATGGGTTTGATGGCAAAGTTTTGCTCATCAATTTGGGAAAAATACATGTTATCCCGGTAGTTCTCCCAGTGTCCTGAGCGATGCCAGAGATCTTCGTGGAGCATGATGGGAGTCTTGACCTCAACATAACCACGTTTACGGTGCTCTTCACGCCAATATTCTTCTAGGGCATTGCGTAGCACCATGCCTTTGGGATGGAAGAAGGGGAAACCTGGTCCTTCTTCTTGGAGGCTGAACAGGTCAAGTTGTCTGCCTAATACCCTATGGTCTCGCTTTGCAGCCTCTTCAAGCATCCTGAGATGTTCTCTGAGAGCTTTACCATTGAGAAACGCAGTGCCATAAATCCGCTGTAGCATAGGGCGCTTGGAGTCTCCTCTCCAGTAGGCACCGGCAATGTTCTGCAATTTAAAGAACTTTACTTTGGAAGTGCTTTCCAGATGGGGACCACGACAGAGATCCACGAATTCACCTTGGCGATAAAGGCTAACCTCAGGGTCTAACCCCTCCAAAAGCTCTAATTTGTAATCTTGGTTTTGCTCAGCAAACATTTTGACAGCGTCAGCATTACTGATCTCTTCCCGAATAATGGGCAAGTCTTCCGCAACGATTTTCTCCATCTCAGCCTCAATCAACTGCAAATCTTCAGGAGTAAATCTGTGATCGAGATCAAAGTCGTAATAGAACCCATTTTTGATTACAGGTCCAATGGCGATTTTTGCCTCAGGCCATAGCCTTAGGACCGCTTGAGCCATAATGTGTGCGGTTGTATGGCGCAAGACCTCCTCTTGATTAACTAATTCCATGTTTTCGTTCACGACCAACCGCTCCTTTCTTTTTGTGTATTAAAAAAACCTCCATCCCACATGGGACGAGGTTCTCGCGGTTCCACCCAAATTGATCGTTAGACAAACGATCCACTCTTGGTACAGTTAACGGTGTCCCGGCCACGCTTACTGTTAGTTCAGCGGGCAACTCCTAGGTGGTTTTCACCAAGGTTTCCCTGGGGGAGCTTTCAGCACCACGAAACTACGAGTCTCGTGCTCTCCCTTCTCTGTCAGGTTCATGTTGGTTACTCTTCCTAATCATCGTTGATATCTCTATTGACATAAGAATAATTCTCTTGAGGGGATTTGTCAAGGGGAAATCCTTGAAGTGAAACTCTAATGCTTCTTGCTTTTGACCTTGGCAGCTGTTATAATTAATTGCAAGCGCCTATAGCTCAGGGGATAGAGCACCGGCCTCCGGAGCCGGGTGCGCAGGTTCGATTCCTGCTAGGCGCGCCATTTTGATAATTCTTAAAACGTACGCCGGATT
>DGYW01000047.1:13947-42298 GCA_002396805.1 Firmicutes bacterium UBA4996
TAGCTCAGGGGATAGAGCACCGGCCTCCGGAGCCGGGTGCGCAGGTTCGATTCCTGCTAGGCGCGCCATTTTGATAATTCTTAAAACGTACGCCGGATTCAATGGCGTAGAGTTTTTTGCGTAACTAGAGTGTGTTTGAATCGCCAAACACACTCTTCTTGTGTTGTAACATTTTTCGAATGGCGGGAGGGGTAGCATGGGTAGCATGATCGCTCTAGAGGGCATCAACAAAAGTTTTAAGGTAGCCAAACGTAAATCGGGATTTGGTCAAGCCTTAAGGGCCTTGGTATCAAGAGAATATGAGACTATTTATGCTCTAAAAGATGTGAGTTTCAGGGTTAATGCTGGTGAAATGGTGGGATATATTGGACCTAACGGAGCAGGTAAGAGCACAACCATTAAGATCATGTGTGGAGTATTGACGCCCGACAGCGGCAAATGTGAGATTAACGGGAGAACGCCGTGGCGAGATCGCTTGACCCACGTCCGTGATATAGGTGTGGTTTTTGGTCAACGAAGCCAGCTGTGGTGGGACGTTCCTGTCTGTGATAGCTTTGAACTCATTCGCGACATTTATAAGGTGGATGTACAACGCTATAAAAGTAATCTTGAGGAGCTTACTGAGCTACTTGACTTAGCGGAGGTTCTCAAAACGCCAACCCGTAGCTTAAGTCTGGGTCAACGTATGCGCTGTGAGTTGGCTGCTTCCCTTTTACATGACCCGCAGATTCTGTTTCTTGATGAGCCTACCATTGGTCTTGATGCCGTTTCCAAGATTGCAGTACGACAATTTATCAAGAAACTCAATGCAGAACGAGGCACAACTGTGATCCTCACTACCCATGACATGCAGGACATAGAAGCCCTGACTGAGCGGATTATTCTCATTGGAAAGGGAAGAATTCTTTTGGATGGGAGTTTGCACGAATTACGAAAACGCTCATCAGAGCGCAAGACTATAATCTTCGACTACTTAGGTAACACGCCCCACCTTCCCAGTGGTCTGGATGTAATCGAAAAACGCCCGGGACGATTGGTGGTAGAGGTAGAGCCCACCTTGTGCCCAGTCTCAGAAGCAATTACCCAGGTTACTGCTCAAGTAGAAGTACTAGATATTTCTGTATCAGGCATCAGTGCTGAAGAAATGGTTGCGGGACTGTATCGGGAGTATCAGATATGAGTAGCTATCTAGCTATCTTTCGCATTCGTTTTGCCAACAGTCTACAATATCGTGCTGCCGCACTTGCTGGTATGGCAACTCAGTTTGCCTGGGGCTTCATGGAAATATTGGCATTCTTGGCTTTTTACAGGGCTAAGCCTAGTGCATTTCCCATGGAGTTTTCGCAGACCGTATCTTATATTTGGCTCCAACAAGCTTTTTTGGCCCTGTTTATGATGTGGTTCTTTGAGGCAGAGATTTTTGACTCCATCGCGAAGGGTGGTATTTCCTACGAATTAGTGCGCCCAATTGATTTATATTGGCGGTGGTTTGTTCAATCCAGCGCCAATAGACTATCTAAGACAGTCTTAAGGTGCCTTCCCATCTTGATTGTGGCTTTTCTGGTGCCCCAGCCCTTAAGGATGTCGCCACCACCAGATGGCCTCAGTTTTGTGCTTTTTCTTATTTCCGCATTTTGCAGCCTGTGTGTTGTAGTAGCCTTTTCGATGCTGGTTTACATATCTACCTTTTACACCTTGTCTCCCGTGGGTGTCCGGATTATCTCCGCGGTGTTAGCAGATTTCTTGGCTGGAGCAATTGTTCCACTTCCGTTCTTTCCTCAGCCTTTTCGGTCTATTGCTGAAGCCCTGCCCTTTGCGGCCATGCAAAACATGCCCCTCAGGATTTATAGTGGCAACATCGTAGGAGTCCATGCGATCTGGGGCATAGGCTTTCAGATTCTGTGGCTTGTAATTCTTGTGGTCATTGGTAGATTTGGCATCAAGCACGCCTTGAATAAAGTGGTAATCCAGGGGGGATAAGATGAAACTCTATTTGAAGTTTTTTTCTATGCACTTAAAAAGTCTCATGCAGTATAAAGTCTCATTCATCCTCACTGCCCTCGGACAGTTCTTGGTCTCATTCACCGCTCTCCTTGGAGTCTGGTTTATGTTCGATCGTTTTCAGGAGGTAGAGGGCTTTACTTTTCAGCAAGTGTTATTGTGTCTCGCTACTGTCCTTATGGCCTTTTCACTAGCAGAGTGCTTTGGCCGAGGCTTCGATATCTTTCCCCGCATGATTAGAAGTGGTGAGTTTGATCGAGTGCTAGTCAGACCAAGACACGAGATCATCCAAGTCTTAGCATCTCATATGGAGTTTTCTCGTTTGGGCAGGGTCGTCCAAGCTATCCTGGTTTTTTGGTATGCAATACCTGCTAGTGGAGTAAATTGGACATTTGATAAAATAGCAACACTCGTACTTATGGTTGTTTGTGGCTCCATTATCTTTTTTTGCCTCTTCTTGATAAACGCAGCCTTTGCCTTTTTTACCATCGAAGGACTTGAGTTCATGAACATTTTTACCGACGGTGGCCGTGAGTTCGGTCGCTACCCCTTCTCGGTCTATGGTGAAGAAGTGCTCAAGTTCCTAACTTACATCATTCCCCTAGCCTTATTTCAGTATTATCCACTCTTGTATCTTTTAGAGCGGGAACAAAGCATATTCTACATGTTAACCCCTGTTCTTGGTCTGTTTTTTGCTATTCCAGCCTACGCCTTTTGGCGGTTTGGTCTTGGCAGATACACATCCACAGGATCATAGTGTTTGGACGTGGGGAAGGAATTTTTGACCAATTGTCCAAATACTTAAACGATAGAATCTATAGTAGAGGAGCGATTAGATGAAAATAGGAGTGTTTTCTGTTTTGTATGGCGATTTGTCTCTCACCGATATGCTTGCCAAGATTAAAAGCTTCGGTCTAGATACTGTGGAAATCGGTTGTGGAGGATTTCCTGGCAAGTCCCATTGTGATCCTGAAGTTTTATTAAATGATGTCAAGAAACTAGAAGAGTTTAAGCAGGCTTTCGTTGAAGCAGGAGTAGAAATCAGTGCCTTAAGCGTCCACGGCAACGCCCTGCATCCGAACCCCAAGATTGCCAAGGAATTCCATGATGATTGGCGTAACGCAGTACGTTTAGCTCAAAAACTAGAAATTAAGATCATTAACACCTTTTCGGGCTGTCCAGGAGATAGTGAGAACTCTAAGTATCCCAACTGGGTGACCTGTGCTTGGCCCAATGATTTTCTAGAGATCCTCAACTGGCAATGGGAAGAAAAGATCATTCCCTACTGGCGTGAAGAGAGCAAATTCGCCCTAGAACATGGGGTCCAAATGATTGCCTTTGAGATGCATCCTGGCTTTGCAATCTACAATGTAGATACCTTGCTCAAACTGCGCAGTGCGGTCGGTTCCACCATTGGTGCCAACTTCGATCCGTCCCACTTAATTTGGCAAGGGGTTGATCCAGTTGCTGCCATTCGCGAATTAGGTAAAGCGGACGCCATTTTCCACTTCCATGCTAAAGATACTCACATGGATGCCCATAACACAGCCATTAATGGTGTGCTAGATACTAAGGCGTACGATCGGTTGCCGGAGCGTTCGTGGCTCTTTAGATCAGTGGGCTATGGTAACGACTATAAGTATTGGAAAGATATAGTAAGTGCCCTGCGCATGGTAGGTTATGACTATGTACTTAGCATAGAGCACGAAGATGCCCTGGCTTCTATTGATGAAGGCTTTGGCAAAGCGGTCTCCTTTTTGAAGGAGGTTATTCTCGAAGAGCCAATGCCTAAAGCTTGGTGGATCTAACTACAAAGGGGGACGAAGATGACTGCCAAAATTATTGATGGGAAGGCCATTGCCAAGGAAATCCGTAGTGACTTAAAATTGAAAGTTGCCCAGTTAACCAAGGAGGGTCGCCAGCCTGGTTTAGCTGTTGTTTTGGTGGGCGATGATCCAGCTTCAGCAGTCTATGTCCGAAGTAAGAAGCGGGCTTGTGAGGAAATTGGGGTCAACTCTCTGGTCCATCGTTTACCTGAGGATACCACACAGGACGAACTACTCGGCTTGGTTGAACAGCTCAATCAAGATCCCCATATCCACGGGATTTTAGTACAATTGCCCTTACCGAAGGGATTAGATGAGGAAATAGTGATTAACGCCATTTCACCTCAAAAAGATGTGGACGGTTTTCATCCTATCAATGTAGGGAATTTGCATATTGGGCAAGAGGGCTTTGTGCCCTGTACACCCGCTGGCGTTGTAGAACTCGTGAAACGGACTGGCGTACCCATAGTTGGGCAAAACGTGGTTGTGCTAGGTAGAAGCAATATTGTAGGAAAACCAGTGGCCAGCCTGTTCTTAAGAGAAAACGCCACGGTGACCATCTGCCACTCGCGCACCAAAGATGTGGCTGCCGAATGTCGGCGAGCAGATATTTTAATCGCTGCCGTGGGAAGACCTCAGCTAGTTCAAAAAGACTGGGTCAAACCAGGTGCGGTAGTCATTGATGTGGGCATAAATCGAGTGGATGGTGCGATTGTAGGCGACGTGCACTTCGAAGAAGTTCAAGAGGTGGCCGGAGCTATCACCCCTGTTCCTGGTGGGGTTGGACCTATGACCATCGCTATGCTCCTTAAAGCCACGGTAGATGCTGCCTCTAGGGCCTAAAGGGCGGTGCGAATTGACGGAGCACCGTCACTAAATGGCGAGCTTCTTCCATATGCCCGGAGCGAGGAATGATCCAACCGAGGACTTTGCGGAAGGGTTGTGGTTCCCACATGGGCCAAAACGAGTCCTCGAAGGGTCCGTTTTCCCGTTTGGACCAGAGGGGTGCTAAGGCTTGGTTTAAGTAAATCTCTTCAGCCAGGTTAGACTCGACCACAAGCAGGTCAGCTTGGAGCCCAAGGGATAGGTAATCAACCAAGTCCTGACGCGAAGTTACATGCTCAATAATCCATTCTAAATCATTGGCTAGGATCTCCGGTTCTAGCCAATTTTTGATCCTCATAAACTCCTCTTCGGTTCCCATAATCCAGACTGTCAAACCTTCTTGACTACCTTTTACTGGTACATTTAGGGGAAATAAAAAAGCTAGAGTAGCTAAGGGGAGCACGACTAAGAGTACTACACCAAGCACGAGCAGTTTACTGGTGGGTGCGGGCGGAGGGTCAAGTTTTGGTGGGCGAGGATTGCGTAATCTTTCTTCCTTTAAGGCGCGGGCTTCTTTCTTGGTTTGGATGTACTTTTTCTGGGCCTCTAAATGGTCTCGGTAGCTCATGGGGCCCCTCCTTTTGTGATTGTTTGTTTATTATGACCAAAAAGAAAGCAGGATATGGGTACCGGTAGTAGTATTAATAAGGTGACAACTACATAACCGATTTGGTGGCGATTTATCTTTATTGGTGCTAAAGATAAATTGCATAATAGGGAAGTTGGGCTCAGTATTGAGAAACCACGCGGTCCCGCCACTGTATCCAAGGAGTTGCCCATAAAATCCACTTGCAATGCGGGGAAGGAATGGGCTAGCAATGATTTGGGAGCCAGGAAACCTGCCAAATTGGAAAAGAAAAGCCATCTTGCGCGGAAAAGGAGTGGTGATTTTTTATTAGTATCTTTTCCCCTAGCTGACTTTTGGTCCTAGGGTATTATTATTTTAGGAGTGTTGACAGTGAAAAAACGAATGACCTTACTATTACTCGTTCTGTTACTAGCCCTCAGTGTGGGCTTGGTGCAGGCCGCACCGCAGCGGATTGTCTCTTTAGCACCGAGCGTTACTGAAAACCTCTTCGCTCTCGGTGTGGGTGATCGGGTTGTTGGTGTCACTTCTTGGTGCGACTATCCCGAAGAAGCTACTACCAAGACAATTATTGGTGACGCTATGTCTTTAAATTTAGAAGTGCTTTTGAGTTTGGAGCCAGACTTGGTAGTGGGGGATGCCAATCTGGTAGCTGGTTATCTAGAAACCTTAGCGGAGTTTGGCATCCCTGTGTTCGTAGTGGCTCCCACTACTTTGCAAGAAGTGCAAGAGTCCTTGATCAGTATTGGTGAGGCCGTAGGAGCCGAGATTGAGGGATGGGCTTTAGCCACCGCCATGGAAAACCGTTTAAATGGACTTTTGGCTCGCATTAATCGCACTGAAACAGTTAGAGTGTTTGTGGAGATCTGGAACGAACCTCTGATGAGTGCAGGTCCAGGCAGTTTTATTGACGAGCTTATTGTGTTGGCTGGAGGCGAAAACATTGCCGGTGATGCCGACAATCCTTGGCCCGTATTTAGCGAAGAAGTAGTTATTGACCGGGACCCGGAAGTAGTGATTTTAACAGGCTTCAACCTAGAAGAAGTCCTAGGTCGCAGTGCTTGGCAGAGCACTACAGCCTTGAAGCAAGGTGCAGTCTACGAGGTAGATCCTAATCTTTATTCCAGAACCACACCCCGTCTTTTAGATGCCCTAGAAGAAATGATTGGGATTCTGGATGCAGTAGCACAATGAGAACACAACTACGCCGCTTCGGCGGCGTTTTCCTCATTCTTGTGATATCTATAATTATAGCTACCGCGGTAGGCTCCGTGTCTATCCCTTTTCGACGCGTAGTAGGCATGGTAGGATCGAAGCTCCCTGGCGTAGGAAGCTTGATTACGCCTACTTGGACAAAAGCCCAAGAAGTAATTATTCTGCAGATTAGGTTGCCCAGAGTGCTGCTAGCCCTCTTAATTGGTGGGGGATTGAGCGTTTCTGGGGTGCTCTTTCAAGGAACCCTGCGCAATCCCTTGGCGGATCCGTATATCATAGGTGTCTCCTCTGGAGCATCCTTGGGCGCTACTTTAGGTTTACTCTTTTTTATCCCCCAGGGTTTAGTGGGTATTGGTACTTTGCCTCTCTTTGCCTTTGTGGGTGCCTTAGGTACTACAGCAATAGTGGCTCGTCTTGGGCAACAACGGGGTCAACTTGAATCCACCAGCTTGATTTTGGCAGGAGTTGCAGTAGGTTCCTTCCTCACAGCAATTGTATCCTTACTCATGGTGTTAAGAATTCAAAACTTGCAGGATGTCTACTTATGGCTTCTAGGCAGTCTGTCAGGTCGTGGCTGGAAGCACTTGCTTGTGGCTTTACCTTACGTCCTCTTCGGTGTCATGGCAGCCCTGTGGTTAGCTCGGGATCTCAACGTCTATCTGTTAGGAGAAGAAACCGCGCACTCTTTAGGTATTGATGTGCAAAAACTCCAACGACGGGTATTAGTCACAGGTTCTTTAGTGGCCGCTGCCTGCGTGGCGGTTTCTGGGGTAATTGGCTTTGTTGGGCTCATGATCCCCCACGCCTTACGCCTCATTGTGGGGGCAGAGCACAACCGCTTAATCTTCCATTCTTTTTGGGTGGGTGCCCTCTTCTTGTTGTTAGCGGATACAGTAGCCCGAATGGCCTTTTCCCCACTTGAGCTTCCAGTGGGAATAATTACGGCCTTCGTGGGAGGTCCCTTTTTCATCTTTTTAATGAAGCGAGGTTCAGGGATTCATGACTAAGCTAAGGTTAGAAGAAGTGAGTTTTGCCTATGGTTCCGAACCAGTGATCAAGGAAGTTAGTCTAAAGTTGGAAGCGGGAGTTTTCTACGGCATTGTAGGTCCTAACGGAGCGGGAAAGTCCACTCTGCTCAAATTGCTAGATCGGTACTTGTTGCCCCAAAGCGGCACTATTTTCCTGGATAATCGCAACCTAAATAGTTATAGCTTGCGTGAACTAGCCCAAGAAGTGGCCCTAATTCCCCAAACTTCCCATTACTTCCCTTTTACAGTTCGGGAAGTGGTGCAGCTAGGACGCACCCCCTTTAATTCTCGCTTCCAGCAACCAACCTTGGAGGATTCGTCTATTGTAGAGGCCAGTATGGAAGCCACCGGTGTCACCCATTTGGCCGGGCGTCTCATTAGCGATCTTAGTGGGGGAGAACGCCAGAGGGTTACTATTGCCCGGGCTTTCGCTCAACAAACCAAGGTATTATTGCTAGATGAACCCACCACTCATTTAGATCTCGAACATCAAATTCGTACTTGTCAATTGTTACAAGCCAGGTCCAAGCAAGGTGTGCTCTCTGTGGCGGTTCTCCATGACTTAAACTTGGTAGCTAATTATTGCGATTATGTCTTCGTCTTAAATCAGGGAGAATTAGTTCGAGAGGGACCGCCAGGGGAGGTCTTCACACCTGCCTTAATTGAAGAGATTTATAATGTGAGTGTTCCAGCTATTTATCACCCTAAGACCGGTCGACCAATTATCGTCCCATAAAACTTTTTCCCCCGGTTATACTATGGACAGAAGTTCATGAGAGGGGGATAACAATAATGAATTGGCGTATGGTTGTGGGGGTGACCATCTTAGCTGTGGTGCTCTTGTTCGCCTGGTCCATTCTCAGTCCCGTAGAGGCGCCTTTAAGCGAAAGCCCTGTAGAATCACAGGAAGCTAGGGGTAACTGGGAAGAGCCAGTGGTGCGGGCAGTGGAAAAGGTGAGCCCTGCCACGGTCAAAATTGAAACCACTAGGGAAGTAGCAGTGGATCAGTTTTTCTTTCACCAATTTCAAGAGCGCCAGGGGATAGGGTCTGGCGTGATCTATCGGGCCGATGGACACATTCTCACGAATAATCATGTAGTAGCAGATGCAGAGAATATTACGGTACGACTGGCAGATGGCCGCAGTTTTACAGGAAAGGTAGTGGGGCGAGATCCCTTAACTGATCTAGCTATTGTTAAAGTGGAGGCCCAGGATCTGCCCGTTGCCAAATTGGGAAACTCGAATGAGTTGCGGGTGGGGCAAGTAGTGATTGCTATTGGCAATCCCTTAGGGCAAGATTATACTGTGACCACAGGAGTGGTGAGCGCTGTCAACCGCGACCTACTGGTGGATCCCAGGCAAAATCGTTATCTAGAGGGCATGATCCAAACAGATGCAGCCATTAATCCAGGTAATTCTGGTGGGCCATTGATCAATCAAAATGGTGAAGTGATCGGGGTCACCACTGCCATCATTGAGCAAGCCCAGGGCATTGGTTTCGCTATTCCCGCTTCCACCGCCCAGCTCATTGGGGATCAGATTATCGAACATGGCAAACCACTGCGCTTGGGAGTTCTGGGTGGCTCATTGACACCAGCCTTGGCCAAGAGCATTCAGGAACAGGCGAAAATCCAGTTAGCAGTGGATCGGGGGGCCTTTATTACTAGAGTCTTACCCAATACTCCTGCAGCTAATGGTGGTCTACAACAGGGGGATATCGTGACCGCGGTGAACGGCCAGGAAATAGCAGGTATTCGTGAACTACGGGATATGGTGCAAAAAGCAGGTTTTGGGGCCAAAGTTAACCTTACCTTCTACCGAGGAACCGCAAAGAACCAGGCGGAGATCCAGCTTTGAAACATCGATGGAGAAGCGGGGCTATCAAGCAGCTTAGCCTGCTTCTTTTTTTTACCATCTGAATGTGTTATTATAAAGGTGTGAATATGTACTTTCAGGTAAGGGAGTATAAAAATGTATGTAGTCTGTGCAGACCATCTAGAGCAAGCCATTGACGAATTTGTGGATGTCTACGAAACACCTCCAGACCTTTATGAGCTGGGGTCAGTCTCATTGACAGATTGGAGTGCGCCCTCCCATTGCACTTTTTGCGAGCGGGCCCCTAAGTATCTAGTGGTCTAGCCAGTTATGAGGTGGGAGCGTAGTGAATGTCCAAATTATTGCAGTGGGGAGAATAAAGGAACGTTATTTGCAGGAGGGAATCGAAGAATATAGTAAACGAATTCAAAGGTACGGTCGCTTGCAGGTTACTGAGGTGAAAGAAGAATCCTTTAGTGAGCCTTTGAGTTCTAGGGAGTTAGAACTGGTTTTGGGGCGAGAGGGAGAGCGGATCCTGGCTAAGTTAAGCCCCAGGTCCTTTGTGTGCGCCTTAGATCGCCTAGGTCATATGTGGAGCTCAGAGCAACTGGCACAACACATGCAAAGCCTGGCGATTGGCGGTACAAGCCAAATTGACTTTATTATTGGTGGCTCCCTTGGTCTTGATCCCCAGGTGCTAAGAAGGGCCCAATTGAGTCTATCATTTTCGCAGTTTACTTTTCCCCATCAACTCATGCGGTTGATATTGGTGGAGCAAATTTATCGTGCTTTCACAATTGTGGGAGGCGAGCGCTATCATAAATAGAATTAATGGAAAAAAGCAGTAGGGGGGACCAAATTTGCGTTGGAATAAAATCTCGGATGCGGTAATTCGTCGTCTTCCTTTGTACTTACGAGTCCTAGATGACTTGGCTGAGGATGGAGACACAGAACTTATTTCTTCTCAAGAATTAGGGGTGAAGGCTGGGGTAGGACCAGCCCTAGTTCGAAAAGACTTAGCTTGGTTTGGTGAGTTTGGCAAACAGGGTGTAGGTTATGAGGTCAGTTTCTTACGGGATGAGCTACGCAAGATTCTCAACCTAGATCAAGAATTGGCTGTGGCCTTAGTGGGTGTAGGAAGTCTCGGTGGCGCCCTAACCCGTTATCATCTCAAACGTTTTGCGGAGGATCCTAGTTTTAGCCTTAACCTCGTGGCGTTGTTCGATACTGATCCCAAGAAGGTTGGTACTACAATTGAAGGTATTCCTATCTTTGCTTTAGATCAGCTAGAGGAGCAGGTGCAAGCATTAGGCATTAAATTGGCCATGATTACTGTCCCGGCAGATCAAGCTCAAAAAGTGGCGGATCTTTTGATTAAAGCAGGAATTCAGGGCATTCTAAACTTTGCCCCAGTAAAACTTCAGGCACCTACCGGAGTACAGGTGGCCAGTGCAGATCTTTCCCTAGAACTGCAACGTCTAGCCTATTACATTCCCGCAACGAATGAGAATTAAGGAGGCCAGAGATGTCTCGACAAATTGATCTTCTTGTCCTTGGTGGCGGACCTGCAGGGTATTCAAGTGCCATCAGGGCCAGGCAGTTGGGTAAACAGGTGGTAGTGGTAGAAAAAGAACGCCTAGGGGGGACTTGTCTCAACCGAGGCTGTATTCCCACTAAAGCGTTATTAGAGAGTGCTAACTTCTATGGTAGTCTTAAATCTGCCCAGAACCACGGAATAACCTTAGATGTGACTGGTTTAGATTATGGGCAAGTTATCCAGAAAAAGGATAAAGTTGTGCAGAATCTTGTGGGCGGTTTGGAGTTCTTACTAGATCGCCGAGAGGTAGAAGTGGTTGTGGGGGAAGCCCGTTTCAATTCACCAACAGAGGTGCAAGTTGGGACAGAGGTGTTTCATCCTGAAAAGATAATCGTGGCAACGGGTACAGTGGCCGCCGAATTGCCTGGCCTCGAGCCTGATGGTCGCGTGGTTTTAAATAGTGATCAGATGTTAGCTGCTGATACCTTGCCCAAAGCCCTCTTGATTGTAGGCGGGGGAGTCATTGGCTGTGAGTTTGCCACCATCTTTTCATCCTATGGGGTGCAGGTAACCATCGTAGAATTAACTGATCAGCTCCTGCCACCAGAGGATCGGGAGGTGAGCCAAACTCTCTTGCGCGAATTTAAGAAGCGTAAGATTCAAGTGCTGACCGGTGCCTCAGTAGATAAGTTAATCCGTGGTGAAGATGAGGTGGTAGTTCAAGTCACCCAGAAGGGTCGCCAAAGGGAAATTGAAGCAGATCGGGTGCTCATCTCTGTAGGAAGAAAGCCCGTTGTTCCAGAGGGTTTTCCGGGAGAATTAAATTCTCGAGGTTATCTTGTAGTCAATGGGGCCTTGCAAACAACAGTGCCCCACATTTACGCTGCGGGTGATGTTATCGGAGGTATGCAGTTGGCTCATCTAGCTTTTGAAGAAGGTTGGGCCGCTTGTGACCATGCCTTTGGGAAAAACGCGCGAACCCAGTGGTTTGTTCCAAGTTGCGTTTATACCCAACCAGAAATCGGGTCAGTGGGGCTCACAGAAGCGCACGCCCGCGAGGAATATGGCGAGGTAATTGTAGCTAAGTATTCCCTTAAGGGTAATGGAAAAGCAGTAATCGCGGGGGACGACTCGGGTTTTTGCAAGATCGTGGCTTCAACCGACGGAGTTGTGCGCGGAGTACATATAATTGGACCTCAGGCTACAGAACTTATTTCTAACGCCACGGTAGCCTTAGAACGGGGTCTGACCTTAGAACAGTGGGCGGAAGTTATTTATCCCCACCCTACAGTCTCTGAATCAATTAAGGAGACTGTGTTGAGCGGACTGGGTGCTGGATTACACTCAATATAGGTAAACAAGGAGGATTACGGTATGCTTAGTGATATCGCCATTGCGCAACAAGCCAAGCTACGACCCATCACGGAGGTGGCAGAGGACTTGGCCTTAACACCCGATGACATCGAATTGTACGGGAAATACAAGGCGAAAGTAGACCTGAATGTTCTAAAAAGATTGCAGGATCGGCCAAACGGTAAGTTGATCTATACTACTGCTATTACTGCCACACCCGCTGGTGAAGGTAAGACCTGTACTACCATTGGTTTAACCCAAGCTTTAGGGAAACTTGGTAAGAATGTGATTGCCTGCATTCGTGAGCCTTCACTCGGACCCACCTTCGGTGTAAAGGGTGGAGCCGCGGGCGGAGGTTATGCTCAGGTCGTTCCCATGGAGGACATTAATCTGCATTTTACCGGTGATATTCACGCGGTGAGCACTGCCCACAATCTTCTTGCGGCCCTTTTGGATAATCATATCTCCCAAGGTAACGCCTTGAATATCGATCCAAAACGCATCGTGTTCAGAAGAGTTATGGACATGAATGACCGCCAGCTCCGGAATATTGTGATTGGTCTTGGTGGCCTGGGTGATGGTAACGTGCGGGAGGCAGGTTTTGATATTTCCGTTGCCTCAGAGATTATGGCTATTTTATGTCTAGCTGATGACCTACAAGATCTTAAAGAACGTGTGGGCAAGATTCTGGTGGCCTATACCTATGATCGCAAACCTATCTATGCAAAGGATCTTAATGCCCAAGGTGCTATAGCGGTGATCATGAAAGATGCAATAAAACCGAATTTAGTGCAAACACTGGAAGGACAGCCCGCCTTTGTACATGGTGGTCCCTTTGCCAATATCGCCCATGGTAATAATAGTGTGATTGCCACTAATATGGCCCTCAAACTAGCAGACTATGTGGTGACAGAGGGTGGCTTTGCTGCGGATTTAGGTGCCGAGAAGTTCTTTGATATTGTTCACGGTTATTCTGGTTTGAAACCCGATGTGGCCGTAATTGTGGCTTCCGTAAGGGCCCTGAATATGCATGGGGGAGTAGCCCGTGAAGATGTGGCTCAGACGAATCTGCCTGCCCTCGAAAAGGGGCTAGCTAATCTAGATAAACATGTGGAAAACGTGAAAAAGTTTGGAGTGCCCATTGTGGTAGCCATCAATCAGTTTCCCACTGATGCCCCTGAAGAATTAGACCTAGTCAAACGCCACTGTGCACAGCTTGGCGTTCGCTATGCCGTCTCTCAAGTTGTGGCCAAGGGTGGCGAAGGTGGCATGGACTTTGCCAAGACGGTTCTTGAAGTTCTAGAAAACGAACCAGCAGAATTTAAACCTCTATATGATTGGGAACAGCCCATCAAGGCTAAACTTGAAACTCTCGCCAAGGAGATCTATGGGGCTGATGGCGTGGTTTATGCTCCTAAGGCAGAGCGTTCGATTCGGGATCTAACCAAGCTCGGTTATGGCGAGTTACCAGTGTGTGTTGCCAAGACCCAGCACTCCATTTCGGATAATCCCAATTTAAAAGGAGCGCCCAAGGGTTGGACCTTGACCATTAGTGATGTTCGTCCCTCCTTAGGTGCAGGATTCTTAGTTTGTCTAGCTGGGGATATTATGACTATGCCTGGTTTGCCTGCTAGACCTGCCGCGGAAAATGTAGACATTGACGCCGATGGGCAAATTACGGGGTTGTTTTAGAACAATCCAAATGATATACTAACCTAAGTGGTTAGTGCCAGCGAAGCACTACCGATTTTTTCCCCTGTAGGAGTCCCTATGGGGGAGTTTTCTTAGTTAGGGGGGGCAGGAATGACCGTTGTTGCACAACAGCGAGAACAACTACGCTCAGTCATTCGGGAAGCTATTGCAGCGGCCCAAGCAAGTGGAGAATTAACATTAAATGATGTACCTGAAATAGGTTTAGAAGTCCCAAGGGAAACTGATCATGGTGATTTTGCTTCAAACATTGCTTTGGTGACAGCCAAATCTGCCAAGAAGCCACCTCGGGAAGTAGCCCAGATCATTGTGGGCCACCTAAGCGAAGAAGGTTTCATTGAAAAGGTGGAAATTGCCGGTCCAGGATTCATTAACTTTTTCTTATCTAACGAGTGGTTGTATAACACTTTGCGTGTTATTGAAACCCAAGGCCTCCAGTACGGTAATTCCCAATACGGGCAAGGAGAAAAGATTCTCTTGGAGTTTGTTAGTGCTAATCCCGTAGGTCCCATGAACGTGGTGAACGCGCGAGCAGCCGCAGTTGGTGATACTCTAGCCCGGCTCTTTAGGGCCGTCGGTTACACGGTGGGCACCGAGTTTTACGTGAACGACGCAGGAAACCAAGCAGATGTTTTTGCCCGTTCTTTGGAGGCTCGTTATCAACAATTATCTAATCCCGACTATCCATTTCCTGACGATGGCTATCCTGGAGATTATGTGGCAGAACTAGCAGCTGTTTTGCAGAACGAGCAGCCCGATCTTTTGGAATTGCCTCTTGAAGAGCGTTTGGCTTTTTGCAAGCGTTGGGGTACAGACCAAATGGTGGAAATGCAAAAGGCTGATTTGAAGAATTATGGTGTGGAGTTCGATCTTTGGTTTAGAGAACGGGATTTGCATGCGGCCGGAGCCCTAGAAGATGTTATTGGTTATCTTAGGGAGCGGGGCTACTTATTCGAGGCAGAAGATGCACTGTGGTTTAAGTCTACTGCATTTGGTGATGACAAGGATCGTGTTATCGTCAAGAGTGATGGTTCCTATACCTATGTGACTGCAGACATTGCCTACCACCATGATAAGCTCAAACGTGGATATACCAAGCTCATTGATATTTGGGGTCCTGATCATCATGGTTATATTGGGCGAATGGTAGCGGCCATTCAAGCTTTAGGCTATGCTGAAGACACCTTGGAGGTCTTGATCCTCCAATACGTTGCCTTGCTCAGGGATGGGCAACAAGTTAAGATGTCGAAACGGGCTGGCGAATTCATTACTATGCAGGATCTAGTGGATGAAGTGGGTAAAGATGCGGCACGCTTCTTCTTTCTAAACCGCAGTCCTGAAAGTCATCTGGATTTCGATTTGGATCTGGCGGTGGAGCAGTCTAGTGAGAATCCTGTTTTTTATGTGCAATACGCTCACGCCCGCATTGCCAGTATTTTGCGGCAAGCGGGAGAAATGGGAGTTAGTATTCCCACTACGGGTCAGGTTGATTTGGGGTTATTGCAGCACGATTCCGAAATAGCTTTGCTAAAACAATTGGCTGCCTTGCCTGAAGAAATACTCATGGCAGCTGTACAGCGCGAGCCCCATCGACTAACCCGTTATGCCCTAGACTTGGCCAGTTTGTTCCATTCATTTTACGCCCATTGCCATATTTTGGGGGAACGGCCTGAGCTACGCGACGCTCGCTTAAGTTTAGTGCAAGGTGTGCAGACTGTGCTCAAAAAGGTATTGTTCACTTTAGGTGTCGATGCTCCTGAGCAAATGTAAAGGATGTGAGTTCAGATGGGTTTTAGTGCAAGTTGGCGATTGTTTGTGCAAGCTTTAAAAACTAGTTACGACCATATCGGGAAGGTGATGCTATTCAACCTGATTTGGTTTGCCATGGGTTTTGCTCCAATTTTAGTCATGACCTACCTTCCGGTGAACAGTGATATCTTCTTTGCTGCCTGCCTGATTACGACGTTTATCACTCTTGGAGGAGCCACCGCGGCAATTCATTATGTGATGAGTCGGATCATTTCCGGTGAGGACACTTCGGTACGGGATTTTTGGAATGGTTTCAAGCAGTTCTTTGCCCGGGGTGGCGTAATTCTGTTCTTAGCCATTTTAGGTTTCACAATTCTTGTTTTCAACATTTGGTTTAGCGGCAACTATCCCAATACTGTCTTTTTGATCTTGGCCGGTTTTTGGGTTTGGGGCATTATTTACTGGTATGCCATGCTCCAATTTGTCTTTCCCTTCTTAACTCAGCAGAATGTCGGGGTATTCTTAAGCCTCAAAAGGGCAGCCTTGATTACTTTAGACAATCCCTTGGCCAGTGGAATCCTTTTGGTTTTAGGTCTAGTGGTGATTGTGCTTAGTGCTGTGTTAGCGGCACCAATTTTGATCTTCACGGCTAGTTTCTTAGCCCTTCTACAAAATTATTTCTATAACGAGCTCATGCTAAAATACGATACTATAGAAACAGAAGAAGAATTACCGGAAGTGGAGTAAGAGGGAGGATGGATGGTGAGTAAGTTTGTGTTCGTCACCGGCGGTGTGGTCTCTAGTCTGGGGAAGGGGATCACGGTAGCATCTTTAGGCAGGTTATTAAAAAGTCGAGGGCTCAAGGTTAGCGTGCTTAAATTGGACCCCTATCTGAACGTTGATCCAGGCAACATGAGCCCATTTCAACATGGAGAAGTGTATGTTACTGAAGATGGGGGCGAGACTGACCTTGACCTCGGGCATTATGAGAGGTTCATTGACACAAATTTGACCAAGAAGAGTAATGTGAGTACAGGACAAATTTATTGGTCAATTTTATCTAAAGAACGCCGTGGTGACTTTCTTGGTGGCACAGTCCAAGTCATTCCCCATGTTACTAACGAAATCAAAAGCAGGATCCTCTCTGTCGCGGAAGATAGTGGGGCCGATGTGGTCTTGGTAGAGATTGGCGGTACGGTAGGAGATATCGAGAGTTTGCCCTTCTTAGAGGCTATTCGCCAATTGCGCACAGATATCGGTAGGAATTCCTGTTTGTATATTCATGTTACCCTGATTCCGTATATTGGTGCGGCTAAAGAGTTAAAAACCAAACCAACTCAGCATAGTGTGAAGGAACTGCGCAGTATTGGCATCCAGCCTGATGTAATTGTCTGCCGCAGTGAGCACGAGGTGACAGCTGATCTCCGGGCCAAAATTGCTCTGTTCTGCGATATCGAAGCAGATGCAGTCATTCCTAATACTGATGTGGATAGCATTTATGAAGTTCCTCTTCATTTTGCCCAATCTCGCTTGGATGAGATTGTCTTGGAGAAACTGAACTTACAGGCTGGACCTGCCCAGATGGAAGATTGGATAGACTTAGTGGCCTCCATCAAGGGGCTTTCCCAAAAAGTGTCAGTGGGAATTGTGGGTAAATACGTCTCCTTGCCAGACTCTTACTTAAGTGTAGCCGAAGCCCTACGTCATGCTGGTTTTGTTCATGGGGTAGATGTGGATATAGTATGGGTAGATTCTGAACAGCTGGAAGATGGTTCCACCCAATGTCTACATGAATTAGATGGTATAGTTGTTCCAGGAGGATTTGGCATTCGTGGTGTGGAAGGAAAGATAAAGGCAGTCCAGTATGCTAGGGAGCAGAATATTCCCTTCTTCGGGATAGCCCTAGGGATGCAATGTGCTGCCGTGGAATTTGCTCGTAATGTGGCTGATCTTCAAGAGGCTAGTAGTATTGAGTTCGGATCCAGTGGGGATCCTGTTATTGGGCTTATGCCTGGTCAACCGGAGGTAACCGGTTTGGCCGCCCCCATGCGCTTAGGCTCATTTCCCTGTCAGCTACAGGTTGGTTCCATAAGCAGTAAGGCCTACGGGGAAGAGTTGGTTTACGAGCGTCATCGCCATCGTTATGAATTAAATAATGGATATCGGGACTTATTGGTTGAAAAAGGACTTCGCCTTGGGGGTGTTTCCCCAGATGGGCAGTTAGTGGAGATTATTGAGTTGCCTAATCATCCTTGGTTTGTAGGTACTCTTTTCCATCCGGAATTCAAGTCTAGACCCACTAATCCCCATCCCCTGTTTGTCAGTTTTATTGAATCTGTAGTGGAACAAAGCAAGAAATAATTTGCTTGGAGGTGGTAGAATGCTAAGGATGAACGTGAAGGTTGTGGGCGTGGATCGAGAGACACTGCTGCCAGTGGTCATTCTTACCGATAGTGATGAACACTCTTATGTTCCCTTGGTGATTGGTCCCGCTGAAGCTAATGCCATTGCTCTAGTTTTAGAAAATGTGGAAGTACCTAGACCCCTTACCCATGATTTGCTGTTAAATTCAATTCTTGCTTTGGGTGCCACCGTTGATCGGGCCATCTTAACTGATTTAGCGGAAGATGTTTATTACGCGGAACTACATTTTTTGCAGGATGGTAAGACTGTGCGCATAGATTGCAGACCCAGTGATGCCATTGCCCTTGCCCTGCGGGCAGGTGCTCCCATCTTCGTAGATGAGAAGATCGCCTCTAGGGCAGTTGTTGTTCCTCAAGACGATGATCCGGAATTGGCTGAATTCCGCTCGTTTTTGGAGGATCTATCACCCGATGATTTTCGCAAAAATAACTAAGGGATCAAGCTTGCTCCCGGTGATTTTGAATAGATGGTAATTACCAGGCGCATACTCTTGTTTAGAAAGGGTGTGCGCTATGTTATTGAGAAATATTCAGTTAATAGTAGTAGTGGGTATTTTACTCCTAACCTTGACTGTGCCGGTCCATGGAAGAACATCTTCTTGGCAGATGGTCTATGGTGATGTGGTGCAGGTTTTTGCTGAGCAACAGAAAATCCTCATGGAAAGCGGGGGACAAAAGTCCATTCTTGCGGTGGATTGTGACTGTGTCATCTTGCGCTTGGGCAAACCCGCTAGCCTAGAATCCTTACGCCCCATTGCTTCAGGTGTTTATCAGGACGCTCTGTGCTGGGTTAATAGCCAGGGTTTAGTCAGCTATATTCTGGTAAATTATTTAGTTCAGGAAGAAGACGGTCTCTTGGTTAATTATGATATATTTGGTAACCTTAAATAATTACGAAGGATAACTTCTCTCGTTGGCGAATAAATAGATCGCGATAGGAGGAGTTTATAGTGATTGTAAATAGCGAAAGGGCTATTGCGTTAACTTGCCCCGCTTGTCAAGTGATCCAAGAACACCCGTTTTCGCTCTTTACGATCTCACGGCAACCCTTACAGCTCTTGTGCCGTTGCGGTTTCTCCCAAGGTCATTTGCGTAAGCTGAAAAGAAATTATGAATTAGATGTGCTTGGTGTGGATGGGGATCGGGTCCGGTTATTACTTTCCAGAAACGAGCTGATCCGCACGCCCTTACGAAATATTTTTTCAACGAAAAACGGACAAGAACTGGGCTATATTGGTAGCCCTGAGGCAGTACAAGAGGCGATTGTCACAGGTTCTCGGGACTTCGTCGCGGAGTCCGGAGATTTTGCCAATCCACAAATCATGCGCGAAATATTAGCAATGTTGCAGGATTTAGCGGAACAACATAAAATAAGATGCGAGTGTGAACATCCCTCTGTTGGTATAGACATCTACGCTGATAAGGTGGAATTAGTGTGCGCTTTTTGTGGTAGTATGGTAGTAATTGGTGCCAGTACTCATAAACACCAAGAAAGGCTGTCTCGAGTATCTGAAATCATTATGGAACCATGTACAGCTCAATATCTAGAGGAATGGTTGAAGCCATTAACCTAAACAAACTCGAGTCTAAAAGGAGGTTATTCACATGTTAGTATCTGGCAAGGAACTATTTCAAGCAGCAAAAAAAGGTGGATATGCAGTAGGGGCCTTTAACCTGAACAACATGGAAATTTTGCAGGCAATTATTGAAGCGGCCGAAGAAGAAAATTCTCCGGTTTTTCTCCAAGCCAGCCAAGGCGGAATTAAGTATGCCGGTATTGAATACATTGCTGGAATGGCGAAGATTGCCGCCGAAAGAGCCAAAGTACCTGTGGCCCTAAACCTAGATCATGGCACAAGCTTTACTCAGGTAGTACAATGCGTTCGTCATGGTTTTTCTGCGGTAATGATTGACGGTTCGCAGCATCCCTTTGAGGAGAATATTGCCATCACTAAAAAGGTTGTTGAGGTAGCCCATCCTAACGGAGTTTCTGTAGAGGCAGAACTAGGCAAGATTGGCGGGGTGGAAGATGATATTATGGTATCTGCCCGTGATGCCACGTTTACGGATCCCAAGGAAGCCGCAGAATTTGCAGAACGTACTCAAGTAGATGCCCTCGCCATTGCTATTGGCACCGCTCATGGCGTCTACAAAGGCGAACCTAAGCTGGATTTTGACCGCTTGGCGGAAATCAGTAAAGCTACGGATGTACCCCTAGTATTGCATGGTGCTTCGGGAGTAGGCGATGAGGCCATCCGCAAAGCAGTACCCTATGGAATTTGTAAGATTAATATTGATACAGAATTGCGCCAGGCTTTTGCCCGTGCGATCCAGCAAGTTATCGCCAAGAATCCTAATGAAATCGACCCAAGAAAGATGCTCGGACCAGCGAAGGATGCCATGAAGGAAGTGGCGAGAACCAAGATGCGCCTGTTTGGTTCTGCTGGCAAGGCTTAGACGATCTTCTCAGGGGAAGGTAATTCCTTCCCCTTTTAATTAAGGTGGTGAATGTTTGAATATTGCAGAGCTTGAATCGAAGACTGCTCAAGATTTACAGGATTTGGCCCGTAGTTTAGGTGTTTCTGGTTTTACCAGGCTCCGTAAGAAGGATTTAATAATTGAGATTTTGAAGTATGAGACTACCAAAGAAAACCTTTTGTTCATTAGTGGGATTTTGGAGATTACTAGTGACGGTTATGGTTTTCTAAGGGTCGATAATTACACACCCGGACCTGATGACGTTTATGTCTCGCCCTCACAAATTCGGCGCTTCTCCATGCGTACCGGAGATGAGATTTTAGGGCAAGTCCGTCCACCCAAGGATGGAGAACGTTATTTTGCTTTGTTACGGGTCTTGGCCATTAACCTTTCCGATCCTGAACTGGCCTCGAAGCGACCATGTTTCGATGAACTAACCCCTATTTACCCCAATCAACGTCTACACCTAGAAACAACACCAACGAATTACTCCATGCGCTTAATGGACATATTATCTCCACTGGGTTTTGGTCAGCGTGGTTTGATTGTCTCCCCACCGAAGGCTGGTAAAACAACTATTCTTAAGATGTTAGCCAATGCCATCGCAGAGAACCATCCGGATATGGAGATTATTGTGTTACTCATTGATGAACGACCAGAAGAAGTTACAGATATGGAACGTTCGGTTAATGGAGAAGTTATTAGTTCTACTTTTGATCTCCCACCAGAAAACCATGTACGGGTGGCCGATATTGTCTTAGCTAGGGCCAAGAGTTTGGTGGAATCAGGTAAAGATGTGGTCATTTTGTTAGACAGTATTACCCGTTTGGCTCGTGCTCACAACCTTATTGTACCTCCCAGTGGTCGGACTTTATCAGGAGGCGTTGATCCTGCCGCCTTACATCGACCAAAAAGATTTTTTGGAGCGGCTCGCAAGTTAGAGGAACAGGGTAGTCTGACAATTTTAGCCACTGCCTTAGTCGAGACCGGCAGTCGTATGGATGATGTAATTTTCGAAGAATTTAAGGGTACCGGAAATATGGAGCTCCATCTTGATCGTAAGCTGGCAGAGCGTCGAGTTTTTCCGGCCATTGATATTTATCGTTCAGGAACCAGACGGGAAGAGCTTTTGCTCAGTCCAGAAGAGCTGGATGGAACTTGGGTGTTGCGAAAAGCCATGGGTTCTTTGGGTCCCGCCGAAACTTTAGATTTATTATTAGACCGTTTGACTAATACTAAAAACAATCAAGAACTATTAGAGTTGGTTACCACCTCAACTTTCGCGGATAATGTAAGGAACAAGTAAAAGGATTTTCTTATTCGGCGTCGAAGAGTCTAAGGTGAGTTATTGCCAGTCGAGGGAGGATTTATCATGTGGAGGCGTGTGATCCGCAACCGAGGATTTGTTTTGTTAATCTTCATGATCATCTTTAGCTTCGGGATCCTAGGTCAAGTTGACACTAGGATGCATATTGGGGGAAGCGACTGGGATCTAAATAGCATGATTTACATTAATATCGATGAATTTCTGATGGATGATCCAAACCAGCAAGCTCCATTTGAACAACAAAACACAGTTTCTCTCGACGGAATCACGGGACTAGTGACCCAATCTCAACCTCAAGTGGCAGTAGAGTTGGAGGTGGAGTCTGAGGTAGCGGAACCTCTACAGGAGACAACCTCCGTCGCCACTATTACTAAAGAGGAGGTAACTCCTCCGGCGTCTGCTCGACCCCAGGTAGAAGAGAAAAAGCAAGAAAAACCAAGTGTGTTTGTACATAAGGTTCATTCGGGAGAGACTTTGTGGGACATAGCTAATGCCTATGGGATTACCGTAGATACCATTTTGTCTGCCAATGACTTAAGAGATCCTAATCGGATTTCTGTAGGGCAAGAACTGCAGATTCTGTCGGTTAAGGGTGTGTTGCACAAAGTGGCTACTGGCGAAAGTCTCTGGGAAATTGCAGAACGCTACAAAATTCCCATTGATGAGATTGCGCAAGCTAACTCCATCACAGATCCGAGTAGGCTTCAGCCCAATACCCAATTAGTGATTCCGGGCGCCACACGGTTAATGCCTAGAGATGTGTTACTAGTTAGTGGACAGTTGCAAAAGGCTTTCGACTGGCCGACTAGAGGCCGAATATCTTCTGCCTTTGGACCTCGCTGGGGTAAGATGCATAACGGTCTTGATATCGCTGTACCTACTGGTACCCCCATCAAAGCTGCTGCCGATGGCCGGATAACCTTTGCCGGTTGGAATGGTGGTTATGGCATCTTGGTTATTGTTGACCATGGTAATGGGATTGAAACGCGTTATGCTCACAATTCTAGGTTAAATGTGAAAGTGGGGCAAAAGGTTGAACGCGGTCAGGTTGTGTCTTATAGTGGTAATACGGGTGTTTCGACAGGTCCCCATCTCCACTTTGAGATTCGGTACCGGAACAATCCTGTCAATCCCCAAACTTATTTAAGATAACTAGAACCGAATTTGTTGCCAGAGTGACCAGACTGTGTTATAATATTTTTTGGTTTAGCCAGCAAAGATAGTGAGGTGAATGAGAACATGAAAACTGATATACATCCACAGTATGGGAAAAGTGTTGTGACCTGTTCTTGTGGCGAAACATTTGAGACTGGATCCACAAAGAAGGAAATCAAGGTGGAAGTGTGTTCCAAATGTCACCCCTTCTACACTGGTCAAAGACAAACCTTGAGTAATACCGGTGGGCGGGTTGAACGTTTCTTGACTAGGTACAATATGAAAGACAAAAACTAAACTTAACACACTAAGAGCAGGGGAGACCCTGCTTTTTCTGTTGGAGGGAGGTCTCCGAGTGGGAGTTTTCTTAGCGCCCATGGCTGGAGTTACGGATTTGCCTTTTCGCATTTTAGCCAGGGAATATGGGGCAGACTTGGGAGTAAGTGAAATGGTTTCAGCCCAGGCCCTACTTTATGATAATCAAAGGACTTTCAAAATGCTTACCATCGACCCAAGGGAGCGACCGGTAGCCATTCAGTTATTTGGTCATGATCCTCTGGTTATGGCCCAAGCGGCCAGAATTGTCTGGGAGCACGTCGGTCCCGAAATGATCGATCTCAACTTTGGCTGTCCAACCCCGAAAATCGTGAAAAACGGGGATGGTTCGGCTCTTTTGCGCAATCCGAAATTGTTGGGAGATATTGCTAAAGCAACTGTGGAAGCTGTGCCTATACCCGTTACGGCTAAAATCCGTATAGGCTGGGACGCGGAGAATATTAACTGTCTTGAAGTTGCCCGACGTCTTGAGGAGAATGGAGTATACTGGATCACAGTTCATGGCAGAACGCGAGAGCAGTTCTATGGGGGCAAGGCAGATTGGGAGTGGATTGCCCGCATTAAAGAAGCTAGTAGGATTCCTATTGTAGGTAATGGAGATGTTTTTTCTCAAGCAGATGCCCAAGGCCTTATTGAGCAAACCAAGTGTGATCATATTGCCATAGGACGTGGAGCCCAGGGTAATCCGTGGATTTTCAGTCAAATCAAAGCTTGGTTAAACGAGGGGATTCTCATCCCTGAGCCTACAGTGGAAGAACGTATAGAGCTAGCCATCCGCCATCTTCACATGAAGGTAGAATACTCTGGAGAACATACTGGAATCCGTGAGATGCGTCCTCATCTCGCATGGTATCTAAAGGGAATTCCCTATTCGTCTGAAACCCGTTGCTTAATTAACACTACCACCACTCTTAAGGAGATGGAGCAACTACTAAAAGAATTGTTGTAGAGGGGATTCAGAAGTGATATAATTGTTGTGTACACATTGTGCACAACACAGGGAAGGGGTGTCGAAGTGGGCGGATTTTTCCGTGTGGGCGATAAGTTGCTGAACCGAGATAAGGTTGATCGGATTATTGACCGCATCTTCGACCTGCGGGTTTCTGGGCTCTCCCAACAAGAAGTGGCCCAAAGGGTTGGTTGTGACCGTTCCTTTGTTTCCCGTTTAGAAAGCCTTGCAGAGGTTCGTAAAGGTGGTAGTCTAGCCATCATTGGTTTTCCCCTTGCTAATACGTTAGAGATTCAAGATCTGTGTAGCGAGCTGGGAGTCGACTATACTCTTTTAATGAACGACGAAGAGCGCTGGAAGCTCATTCAGTCCTTTGATGGTGAGAGCTTGCTGAATTGGCTTATGGAGCTTATGGTGGAGATGAGTGACTATGACCATGTAATTATGATTGGCTCTGATATGCGCATTCGTTTAGCGGAAGCAATTCTAGGTGAAAAGGTTTTCGGGATTTTGATTGGAGCTTCCCCCATTCAAGAAGACTACTATTTAAGCCTTGACAAAGTACGGAACCTCATTATTTCGATTAAAGGGGATTAGGCCATGAGACGGATAGTAAGTGTCAGTATTGGGTCTTCCCAAAGGGATAGTACAGCAATTATTAATGTCTGTGGTGAGGACTTTTCGATTGAACGGATCGGAACGGATGGTGACATCCAAAAGGCCATCGCCTTGATCCAAAAGCTTGACGGCGAGGTGGCCGCCTTTGGGATGGGTGGAATCGATCTATACCTTTGGGGTGGAAATAGGCGCTTCATTTTGAGGGAAGCCAAAAAGATTGCCCAGGCGCCAAAGATCACTCCCATTGTAGATGGTTCTGGTCTGAAAAACACCTTAGAGCGGCGAGCCATTGAGTGTTTGGCTCGGGAGAACCCTGATATGTTTCGGGGCAAACGGGTGCTCTTGACGTGCGCAGTGGATCGTTTTGGCATGGCCCAGGCTTTGCAGGATACAGGATCCGAAGTACTCTATGGTGACTTTATGTTCACATTAGGCGTGCCTCTACCGATCTATAAGCTTAAGGCTTTGGAAAGCGCGGTGGCAGTTTTCGCCCCCATGGTGGTGCAACTACCCTTCCGCTGGCTCTATCCTATTGGGGCTAAGCAAGAAGAATCCCCTAAGAAGAATAAGTATGCTAAATTTTACGAATGGGCCGACATTATAGCCGGCGATTACCATATGATTCGGAAATATATGCCAGATGATCTTCGCGGTAAAACCATTATCACAAATACTATTACCCCTGCGGATGTAGATTTTTTGACGCAGCGTCAGATTCATGAGCTAATAACCACTACTCCTAGCCTCAACGGACGTTCTTTCGGCACCAACGTTATGGAAGGTTTGCTCGTGGCTCTGTTGGATAAACCTTTAGCGGAGATTACCCCCGATGATTATAACCACATGTTGGATAAAATTGGTTTTTCACCCCGGAGGGAGTTAATCGGTGTGCAAGCCCTCTAAAACAGCTGAATATTGCAAGAAAAGGGCTCGTCACAGATGTATCCGCGTCTTGACATCCCTTTTTTTGTTACTTATAATAGATGGAGCATTGAGAAGGATCTGTATAAGTTGAATGAGTTTATCACCCTTGGGTTGAAATGCTAGCATTACCTACAAAGGAGACTGAAACGTATGGTTGATAAGGAAGTATTGTTAACTCCGGAGGGTTTAAAGAAATTAGAGTCTGAACTAGAAGTCCTCAAGACGGTTAAACGTCGAGAAGTGGCGGAGCGAATCAGTGCTGCATTGGACTTCGGCGACATCTCGGAGAACTCAGAGTATGATGATGCTAAGAACGAGCAAGCCTTTATTGAAGGTAGAATCTTAACTTTAGAAAAACTGCTACGGAACGCTAGAGTAATTGAAGCGGATGAAGATGAGGATGAGACCATCGTTTCTTTAGGGAAAAAAATCACATTGAAGGATTTAGAGACGTCTGATGTTTTCGAGTATCAGTTAGTGGGTTCAGCGGAAGCGGATCCCGCAGAGGCTAAAATTAGTAATGAATCACCGGTGGGGCAAGCCATTTTGGGGAAAACCCCAGGCACCATCGTGGAAGTAGAGGTCTTAGATGGGATTCTACAATATGAAATAGTGAAGGTTGCCAGATAAACAGGAGGTAGTCAAGTTGAACGACCAGCACATAGACCACACGGAAGACAGGACAGAGCTAAATGAACTCATGGCGGTGCGTAGAGAAAAGCTACAAGAGCTTCTTGATCTGGGCATTGATCCCTTTGGTGAGAAATTTGTTCGCACTCATACAGCTCAGGAGATCGTAGATAATTTTGAGGCTTTAGAAGAGCAAAAGACTGTGATAGCTGGACGAATCATGTCTATGCGTACCCATGGTAAGGCCAGTTTTGCAGATTTGATGGATCATACTGGTCGTATTCAACTCTATTTTCGCTCAGATACTCTGGGTGAAGAAGTCTATCAGCTTATGCAAAAACTGGACATTGGCGATATAGTGGGGATCACAGGACGGGTCTTTAGAACGCGTCGTGGTGAAATTAGTGTTGAGGTGCAAGACGTTAAGCTTTTATCCAAGTCTCTTCGCCCTCTGCCAGACAAATGGCATGGCTTGAAGGATGTAGATTTGCGTTATCGTCAGCGCTATGTGGATCTGATCGTTAACCCCGGGGTACGGGAAGTATTCGAGACTAGAAGTAAGATCATTCAAAGTATACGAAATTTCCTGACTGCACGAGGTTATATCGAGGTCGAGACCCCCATGTTAAACGTGATCGCAGGTGGAGCCAACGCGCGACCATTCACTACCCACCATAATGCGTTGGACATGGATATATTCTTGCGGATTGCTCCCGAACTTTACTTGAAACGGCTTTTAGTTGGTGGTTTTGATCGGGTTTTCGAGATCGGGAAGAACTTCCGAAATGAAGGCATTTCTACCAAGCATAATCCTGAGTATACCTCCTGCGAGCTTTATATGGCATACGGAGATGCTAGTGATATGATGGAAATCACTGAAGAGATCTTTGCTCATATTGCGCAAGAGGTGGTCGGTTCAACTAAGATTGTCTTCCAGGGACAAGAAATAGACTTGACTCCTCCCTGGCCGAGGAAACCCATGTTGCAAGCTATTCAAGAGTTTTCTGGTGTGGATTTGACTGGTTTAAGCGATGCTGAAGCTAGGCAAAAGGCAAAGGAAAAGGGACTCACCGTAGAACCCAACGCTTCTTATGCTAATGTGGTTGAGGAATTCTTTGATGCCTTTGTTGAACCCAAACTCATTCAACCAATCTTCATTACCGATCATCCAGTCGAAGTAAGTCCGCTGGCAAAGCGGAAAAAGGATGATCCGACTGTAACTGATCGCTTTGAACCTTTTATTGTTACCTGGGAAGTGGCCAATGGTTTTACTGAACTAAATGATCCAATTGACCAAGAGCAGCGTTTTCGTCAACAAATGGAACAACGGGATCAAGGTGATGATGAGGCCCATATGATGGACGAAGATTACATTCGAGCCCTAGAGTACGGTATGCCTCCTGCGGGTGGTCTCGGTTTAGGAATTGATCGTATGGTAATGTTGTTCACCGATTCGCCCTCCATTCGAGATGTTTTGCTGTTTCCCCATATGCGCCCAAGAAGCGACAAATAAGAAAAATAGGACCCGCCTTTGGCGGGTTTTCTTTATTTCGACGAAAAGGAATATTTGACGAAAAACAGAGATAATAAAAGAAATAGACCGATTATGTCACCAAAAGTGCCAAATTCGAGGACTGGGCATCTTGATCCTGGTCCCGATAGGTGGTATATTAAGCATTGTCCTCAGCAACACGGTATTACAGATTACCGGCGAGGGCGGGAACAAAAGCACCTGTGCTTTTGAAAAGCTTAAGGCATTTATTCCTTGCCAGTTACCATTACATGGCAAAACCCAAAAGCATTTAT
>DGYW01000040.1:0-351 GCA_002396805.1 Firmicutes bacterium UBA4996
GCCATAACGTTGTTGTTAATTCTCATTACGTTTACCTCCTTGTGGTAAATAAAGATTTTTTGAGGAACATCCTTGTTCCTTGTGGACTCGAGCCGAGGTGATCAATCTCGACTTCCGTCCGGTATAATAAGCCATGGCCATCTGGCTCATTATCCCTTACATTACATATATCGTCCTTTATCTTGGATACTTTAGCCCTTTTTGAGAAATTTTAGAGTGTGGTTGTAATTACGACTGGATCAGCCTTTTGTGAATTTGTCCGGGCAGTGATCCTAATCTCCCCCGGTGTCTCTGTACTCTTCACCCAAGCAGCTAGGCAGCCACCAATGAGGCCCGTCAGACTTGGACCTA
>DGYW01000040.1:575-7759 GCA_002396805.1 Firmicutes bacterium UBA4996
CCTACCTGATCCACTAGTTTGAAAACGACGCGGGTAACATCAATTCCATCTGCCTTAATGGTTTGATCATCAGCCATGGCCAGCAGTTTAGTTGGTACCGGATCCTTCGCAAAGCGCTTCGATGCGATCTTTTCACCATCGAGGTAACCTACAAACTCCACACTATGCCAAGCAGAACCCCACACCCCAGTAGAAGGAATGTCTCTAATAATTACTGGAGGATACTCCACACCGGGGTAATCATCCTTTTCAGGATAGAACTTACCCACCGATTCGTTAGCCACAAAAACCTCCACCTCATCACAGTTCGTGAAAATCACCAGTGGCAATACTCCACCACCACTACGGTCTCCCCTAGTCCAGAGGGTGGCCGGCTCTAGAACTGGTTTGTCCTTTGGATCCATTTGACTTCCGTACACTGCAGCAGCCATCTTCGGGATCCTGAACATATCCATGACCCCATGATAGCAAATGCGGTCACCAGAGCCAAAATCAAAATGGGTATTGTAATCAAAAGCACACCAACCAATGGCAGCGGAAATATGGGGATCTGCCCCAGCTGCATTTTGCACCCTCAGGTGACGCAAAGCGTGCTCAATGAGGCGCTCCTCTTGATCAAAACGCTTCGTAGGATACATATGCCCATTAAACTCACACACCATATAAGGGACATACTCCTCAAGGCCCGTGACTTGTCTTTGGTCCCTGAGAACAATCTCGCCCCCACTATGAATAAAGTCATTCATAGTGTAAACATCCTCTAAAAACTCACTCTTCTCAATATAACGGACTCCACCAGTTTGGCGTGTTGGATCTAACTCCCTGGCAATGCGGTTAGTCTCCTTGTAGAACTCACTACTATCCCAAGACTCATTAATGCGCACGCCCCACAAAAAGATACTAGGATGGTTCCAATCCCGTTCAATCATCTCCCTAACATCCTCTTGAGCAACCTTTTGCCAGTTTTCATCCCCAATATGTTGCCAACCGGGGATCTCCTCAAAGACTAAAAGACCGATCTCATCACAACGATCCAAAAAGTGAGTAGATTGAGGATAATGAGAAGTCCTGACCAGGTTTAGACCAAGCTCATATTTTAAGATATCCGCATCTTTTCTCTGGGCCCTAGCTGGCATAGCATAACCCACATACGGGTAAGACTGATGCCGATTGAGACCCCTTAGCATCACGCGCTCTCCGTTTAAGAAAAACCCATCTGGCTTTACCACTGCTTCCCGGAAACCAATCCGCGTGGAAAAGCGATCGAACTCAGTATTATCCCTGAGTAGGCTTACCGTTAGATCGTAAAGCTCCGGATGATCAATACCCCAAAGGGCAATATCCTCTAGATTCTTTAAATAAACGTCGGTAACGGCCTCTGTGCCCGCACTAAGCTGAGCCTTAGTCACAGTGGATGCGATTAGCTTGCCGTCCTTCTCTAAGTTGACCCTAACAAAAACAGTCTCCTCATCTTGTCCAGTATTGGCCAAGAACACCTTTGTTAGCAACTGCTTCTTTTCTTCCAGAACATCCTCAGGCTGGGCAAACACATTCTTGATATAAAAGGGATCCACAATCCTCAGATCGACCTCCCGGTAAATCCCCCCGAAGCACAAATAGTCAATCACATGACCAAAGGGAGGAATATCCGGTCGTTCTGTAGAGTCCACCTTCACGGTTAAGACATTCTCTTCGCCAAACTTAACATGATCCGTTAAATCACAACTAAAGGGCGTGTACCCTCCCTTGTGGTTTCCGACAAACTGACCATTGAGATAAACTTCCGCGTAAGTCATCACCGCCCCAAAGTCCACAAAGATCCGCTTACCTTTATTCTTTTGATCTACAGTGAAACTCTTCCGATAAGTGGAGATGAACTGATAGTCCTTTTCATCGAAATAATTGTAAGGGACTTCCCGATTAGCATGGGGCAAATTGACCTTAGTCCAAGCTTGATCCTGGAACTTCGGATCCACAAACTCCTTGCGAAACTCATCCTTAAACCTCCAATGATGATTGAAGGCAATAATCTCCCGCACTCACCTTCTCCTTTCCAATACTGTTTCATACAGCTCTTTATATTTTTCAGCCGACTGTCGCCAGCTAAAGTCCTCACGCATGGCTCTAGCCACTATGGACTTCCAGGGACCTTCATCTCCTAGTTCATACAAGCCCACAGCCTGCTGAACGGTGGACAACAGATCATGCGCGTTATAATTCGTGAAGCTAAAGCCATTTCCTTCTCCAGTTCCTTCGTTATACGCTTGAACCGTATCCTTAAGCCCACCTGTCTCCCGCACAATCGGTAAGGAGCCATAACGCATGGCAATCAGTTGCCCCAAACCACAGGGTTCAAAGAGAGAAGGCATGAGAAATAAATCAGAGGCGGCATAGATCTGGTGAGCTAAATCGTTCTTAAAACCAATAGTAGCACTGACCCGCTCTGGATACTTCCCAGCAAAATGTCGAAACATCTCCTCATATTCAAGTTCACCGGTGCCTAAAACCACCAGTTGCAGATTAAGCTGTAAGATCTCATCTAGCACATGGGCCACCAAATCTAAACCCTTTTGCCGCACTAAGCGGGTTACCATACCCATCATGGGCACATGGGGATCTTGCGTCAAGCCTAACTCTGCCTGGAGAGCCACCTTGTTTTCTACCTTCCGTTGGAGCGAACGCCAAGTGTAGTTCTTCGTCAAAAAGGGATCTGTATGAGGATCCCAAGTCTCCACATCAATTCCGTTAATTATGCCCGTCAAGAAAGACTGGCGTCGCGCTAAGACACCCTCTAGGTCTGCTCCATAATAAGGGGTTTGGATCTCTTTCGCGTATGTGGGACTCACCGTTGTAATAGCTGTGGAGTAATTTAAGCCACCTTTCATAAAACTAACCTGATCATGAAACTCAATGCCATTCACATTAAAATGTTCCCACCCTAAACCCAACAGATCCCCTAAAATGCTCTTGGAAAACACTCCTTGATACTGAAGGTTGTGGATGGTGAAGATCGTCTGAATCGGGGCATAGAAAGCCTGGTTACGATACTGGGTTAACATGACTGGAATCATCCCTGCATGCCAATCATGGCAATGGATCAGATCAGGTTGAAAGTTGAGGGCAGGTAGTGCATCTAATACGGCCCGATTAAAGAAAGCAAACCGTTCTCCATCATCAAAGAAACCATAGGTGCCAGGTCGTTTAAAATGGGCCTCGTTATCCAAAAAATAAAAAGTGACGCCATCATGCTCTAGCCTAAGTACCCCACAATACTGATTGCGCCAACCCACATGAACCGAAAAGCGATGCACCAACTCCATCTCTTTTACGTACTGCTCAGACGTGTCACCGTATTTTGGCAACACCACGCGTACATCAACACCAGCCTTTTTGAGCTCCTTGGGCAGTGCTCCAATTACATCGGCTAGGCCACCAGTTTTCGAAAAGGGAACACCTTCAGCTGCCACAAATAAGACTTTCATGTTGGCCACCCTCCTACACCCTAGCTAATTTGCTAATCACCAATGGATACCGGGGATCCCCAGTCAAGCTCTTACCTGCAGAGATGGTTACATCCTTATCTAAAATCGCATTTTTCAAACTCACCTCTGCTCCCAGTTGAGCCTTTTGCATGACGATGGAATCCTTAATAACCACACCTGGTCCTACTTGCACACCTCGAAAGAGGATACTGTTTTCAACCGTACCTGCAATGATACAACCACTAGCAATCAAAGAATTAGACACCTTGCTACCTTCAAGATACCGAACTGGTGCTTCATGCTTGACCTTAGTACGAATCTGGCCATGGTTAAAAAACAGTTCTTGCCACACGTCTGGTTGCAGAAGTTCCATACTATGTTGGTAGTAGCTTTTTAGAGAATTTACTGCCCCTACATAACCTTCATGCTCATAGCCATAGATCTTGAGATTTGGGAGGCGAGGCATAATCAATTCCGTAAACAGATCTCGCTTTTGCCTAGCTGCCCCATGATCCACCAAATTGATCAAGAGATCCTTGCTGAGGATATACATGTTAAGAGCAATCTTCTGGCTAGTGCAGTGCTGAGGATTGAGGGCAATATCTAGCACCCGACCATCCTCATTAGTTACCACCGCGGTATAAGGGGGATTATGGTCCAGGTTGCGAGTCTGGTTATAAATCACGGTCACATCAGCCCGTTTTTCCTGATGGAAGCCAAGGGCCTTGGCATAATCAATATTCCCCACCATATTACTTCCCGTAAAGAGGACGTAATCTTGGCGACTTTTCTCCAAATAGCTACGGTTGTGAGCTAAGTTCTTGACATTTCCAACCCCATCCCCACTTTCGCGAGGAGGTGGCGGCAACAAGAACATTCCATCCCGTTGCCTGTCTAGATCCCACTCTTTCCCATCTTTTATATGATCTAAAAGGGGGCCAAAACGATCCATAAGCAAAATGCCCACATTGCGAATTCCCGCATTCACCATATTACTCAAGGTAAAGTCAATTAACCGATAACGCCCCCCAAAGGGTACCGCACCTAACGTTCGGTGCTGGGTTAATTCGCCTAAGCCTTCTGATGGTTCCGCCAAGTTAATAATGCCCATTAAGTTTCTCATTTGCCCTACCTCCTAGGAAATCCGTTCTTCCGGAAACTCTGGCCAGGCAGCTACGCTCAAAACGGTCCCCTGCACAATCCGTACCCCAGCTGGTACCGTAATATGGTCTTCGATGACTGTAATGCCAGCCTCATTACTTAATTCAGGAGCCTCTCCTGCCTTCGGTGGCGCGCCAATATGGGTGCCAGAACCCACCACTGTGTTTTCTCCAATAATGGCCTTATGGATCTTAGCATTAGCCTCAACACGGACACCAGGCATCAAAATCGAATCTATCACTTCTGCCCCAGGAGCCACAGTGGCACCTGTAAAGATCACGGAGTGGTGCACCTTGCCCATAACTAAGCTCCCGTCACTTAATAGTGAACTTTGCACATCCGCCGTGGGACCTACAAACTGTGGTGGCAGACTATGGTTAACGGCGAAAATCTTCCAAGTAGAATCATTTAATTTCAGCTCCGGATCCGCCGCTAAGAGATCCATATTCGCTTCCCAAAGAGACTCAATGGTGCCCACATCCTTCCAATAACCCTTAAAGGGAAAGGCGTACATAGGCTCCCTGGCCCCCAACATGGCAGGTATTACGTTCTTACCAAAGTCGTTGCTCGAATTGGGATCAGCCTCATCCGCTTCTAAATAGCGTTTGAGATCCTGCCAGTTGAACACATACACACCCATAGAAGCTAAATTACTCTTGGCTTGCTTGGACTTTTCTTGGAACTCCACAATCCGGCCTGTTTCATCCGTTTTCATGACTCCAAAACGATGAGTTTCTTCCCAGGGTACGGGAATCACCGCAATGGTAATACTCGCTCCCTTCTTCTTATGGAAGTCTATCATCTTGCTATAGTCCATCTTGTAAATATGGTCACCAGAAAGAATAAGGACGTAGTCAGGATCGTACCCACTTACAAAGTCTAAGTTCTGGTAAACTGCATTGGCCGTACCCTTGTACCACTCGCCTCCCTGTTCCTTTACATAAGGGGGTAAAACCATGACACCACCACTATGGCGATCTAAATCCCAAGGCTTGCCGATGCCAATATAAGTATTGAGGGTGAGGGGCTGATACTGAGTTAAAACCCCAACTGTATCGATCCCTGAGTTAGCACAGTTGCTTAAGGTAAAGTCAATAATCCGATACTTCCCCCCGAAGGGCACCGCGGGTTTGGCCAATTTCTTGGTTAAGATACCCAAACGGCTCCCTTGACCTCCAGCCAACAACATGGCTACAACTTCCTTTTTCTGCACTGCTTACCCCTCCCTGTCTTGTTTTTTCCCTTGGCGCAAAAAGATGGTAGCTAAGGGTGGCAACTTCAGTTCTAAAGAATACTCTTGGTTATGCCAAGGTTGCACCTGAGCTCTGAGGGGAGTTTGATTAAACTGACCGGATCCCCCCCATTTTGGATCATCGCTATTAAAAATCTCCTCATAAACACCAGCCCTAGGTACGCCGATCCGATAAGGCTCCCTTACAACTGGGGTAAAATTCACCACTACTATTAAAAAGTCATCGGGATCATTGCCCCTTCTGAGAAAGGACAAGACACTTTGGTCACTATCATTAGCATCGATCCACTCAAAACCTTCCCAACTAAAATCCAGTTCCCAGAGAGCTGGGTTTTCCTTATAAAAATGGTTTAAAGCACGATTATACTCCCACAAGTGCCGATGCATAGGATAATCTAGAAGATGCCAATCTAAATCCTCATCATACTTCCACTCAATAAACTGGCCAAACTCATAACCCATAAAGAGCAGTTTTTTGCCCGGGTGTCCCATCATATAACCTAAGAAAGCCCTGAAATTAGCGAACTTTTGCCAATAGTCCCCAGGCATCTTATTCAATAAAGAACGTTTACCGTGGACCACTTCATCATGGGAAAGGGGCAATACAAAGTTCTCACTAAAAGCGTACATAAAAGAGAAAGTCACTAAATTATGATGATATTTACGATGAACCGGATCCTCTTCCATATAACGAAGCATGTCATTCATCCAACCCATGTTCCACTTATAATTAAAGCCTAAACCACCTAAATAAGTAGGCATAGTAACCAAGGGCCAAGAGGTACTTTCTTCAGCCATAACCAAAGCATGGGGAAAACGGGCGAAGATCTCCTCATTGAGCTTGCGCAAAAAAGCTATCCCTTCTAGGTTTTCCCTTCCCCCTTTGGAGTTGGGGTTCCATTCTCCCGGTTTGCGACCATAATCAAGATAAAGCATGGATGCTACAGCATCAACGCGAATCCCATCAAGATGAAAGACATCGAGCCAATACAAGGCGTTGGAAATGAGAAAACTTTGCACCTCTGTTTTTCCTAGATCAAAATTACTAGTGCCCCACCCCTTGTTGTCCGCGCGACGAACTTCGGCGTACTCATAGCAAGGAGTGCCATCAAAGAGGCGTAAACCAGGATCGTCTTTTACAAAATGGCCAGGAACCCAATCTAAGATCACCCCAATGCCCCGCTGATGACAACGATCTACAAAGGCCATGAAGTCCCGAGGATGCCCATGGCGACTTGTGGGGGCATAATAACCCATAACTTGATAGCCCCAAGAGCCATCAAAGGGAT
>DGYW01000040.1:7917-8216 GCA_002396805.1 Firmicutes bacterium UBA4996
CCATCAAAGGGATGTTCCATAATTGGTAACAGTTCGATATGGGTGTAGCCCATCTTAGCCACATAATCAACTAGTTCATCAGTCAGTTCCTGATAAGTATAGTAGTTTTCCCAGCCATGCTGTTTCCAAGAACCTAAATGTACCTCGTAAATTAGCATGGGCTCAGTATAGCCACTCTTTTTGACTTTGTCCGCTTGCCACTGGTGGTCTTGCCATTGATAACTATGTAAATCACAGAGGCGGGAAGCGGTCTGAGGTTTTTTCTCGGCCCAAAAGGCGAAAGGGTCGGCTTTTAGGCT
>DGYW01000040.1:8401-8689 GCA_002396805.1 Firmicutes bacterium UBA4996
ATGGTTCCCTGGGCTGTGAGAATCTCATATTTATACAGATCACCCTCTTTTAGCCCCGGAATAAAGCCAGCCCAAATTTTTGAGCCGGGCATTTTGTCCAGGAGATTCGTCCGGCCATCCCAGTTGTTGAAATCCCCCACCACAGAGACCCGCTGGGCATGGGGAGCCCAAACCCCAAAGCGGGCACCAGCTTGCCCATCTTGCACGAGCAGATGCCCTCCTAAAAAGGAGTAGCTGGCGTAGTGTGTTCCTTGGTGGAATAAATAGCGATCGTATTCACTATATGGT
>DGYW01000001.1 GCA_002396805.1 Firmicutes bacterium UBA4996
CTACCGACTGAGCTAATGGCTCGCCTACCACAAATGATATAATAGACTAGAATAGACCCCTTGTCAAGGGTTCTTGGCCTCTTTTTCTAAAAAATCGGATCCAAGAGCATAGTTTGATCCCGCCGGGGACCTACAGACACGATGTGAATAGGGCAACCCACTTGCTCCTCTAAGAAGGCCAGATAAGCCCGAGCTTGCGATGGTAGGTCCTCAAAGTTGTGCACCTCAGTAGTGTCCTCTTGCCAACCAGGCAAAGTCGCATAAATGGGTTTGCATTCCTTTAGCATCTCCAAATCAGCGGGGAAATGCTCTAACCGTTCACCACGAAAGTCGTAGGCTACACAGACTTGAATATTCTCTAGGGCATCAAGAACATCTAGGAGGGTTACGGCTAAACCAGTTAAACCATTCACCCGTACCGCATAGCGCACCATCACCGCATCAAACCAGCCGCAACGGCGCGGTCTACCGGTGGTCGTACCGTACTCTCTACCTCGCTCACGAATTAAATCTCCTGTGGCGTCCTTAAGCTCTGCTGGGAAGGGGCCTTCACCCACTCTAGTGGTATAGGCCTTAACTACCCCGATAACCTGATCAATGTGATTTGGTCCTATACCTACTCCTGGGGCTGCTCCGCCAGCAGTGGGATTAGAAGACGTTACAAAGGGATAGGTCCCATGATCTACGTCTAACAAGGTACCCTGGGCGCCCTCTAGGAGTATACCCTTACCTTCTAAGCGTGACTCGTGAATTAACAAGGAAGTGTCGGTAAGCAGCGGAACAATCGTCTCTGCGTAGCCCAAGTATTCCTGAATTAAATCCTCCTTATTGAAGCCAGGATGATCATAAACCTTTTGAAGGATTCGATTCTTTAAAGGCAAGACCTGGTCTAACGCCCGCTCCAGAGCTTCTCTGCTCTTTAAATCGATCATGCGAACGCCCATACGCATGTATTTATCGACATAGGCTGGGCCAATGCCACGACCGGTAGTACCAATTTTATAGGTTCGATTGGCCTCTTCTAACTGATCTAGAACCTTATGATACGGCATGATTAGATGGGCTTTTTCACTAATAAATAGATTAGATGTGGGAATATTAGCCTTGTGTAAGTAGTCGATTTCAGTACACAGCACCGCCGGGTCCACCACCACACCATTCCCTATGAGGCAAGTCTTATCTTCGTAGAGAATTCCCGAGGGGATTAAGTGCAATTTATAGGTTTGATCTCCCACTACTACCGTATGACCGGCGTTATTACCTCCCTGATAGCGAGCAACCACTTGTGCTTTGGCCGCTAGTACATCTGTGATTTTACCCTTACCTTCATCTCCCCACTGGGTACCTACTAAAGCAACAACTGTCATCACGAATCCTCCTTCAGCAATGAAAAAAACCGCCTTGTGTTTTCCTCTGTAACGCGGGCGATCTCCTCGGTAGTGCGCCCGTAAATTTCCCCTAACTTCTCCGCCGTATGAACCAAATAGGCTGGTTCGTTTCGTTTTCCCCGATGGGGATGTGGCGTAAGGTAGGGACAATCTGTTTCCAACAAGACTCTATCCAAGGGAATCTTGGCTACTACTTCTCTCAAACGGTTAGCGTTATTAAAAGTGATAGGACCACCAAAGGAAAAGTAATGGCCCATATCCTGATAAATTTGTGCAGTTTCCCAGCTTCCCGAGTAGCAATGGAGCAAACAGGGCACCTGAGGAAACTCCCTGACAATTTCCAAAGTGTCCTGGGTGGCCTCTCGAGAATGAATTACCACACCTAAGCCCACTTCTTCGGCCAAGGATAATTGTTCTCGAAAGACCTCCCGTTGTTGGTCTCTAGGAGAATTATCATAATAATAGTCCAAGCCCGCTTCGCCAATGGCTACAACCTTAGGATGCTTGGCCAACTCCTTAATGGCTGCTCGTACTTGGGGGCTCCAAGTTTTAGCATCATGGGGATGAACGCCCACAACCGCCCACAAGCCCGGATAAGCATTGGCAAGTTCCACCGCCCTCCTAGATGAGGAGAGATCGTAGCCAACATTGATCACGGTATGCACCCCCACATCCTTGGCTCTAGCAACTACCTCAGCGAGATCTGAGGCAAAGGCCGGGTCGTTGAGATGCGCATGACTATCAATCATCTATTTCACCTTGCTCCCTGCAGGCATGGAACTAGAAACCGACACTAGCTCTAAATGACCGTCTGGTGTGCTCGCGGCAAGTAGCATTCCTTGGGAGAGCTCTCCCCGGAGTTTAGCCGGTTTGAGATTCTTTACCACAATAATCCGACGACCAACTAGGTCAGCTGGCGCATAATGCTTAGCAATTCCAGCCACAATCTGCCTATGTTCAGTTCCAATGTCAACTTGAAGTTTTAACAGACGGTCCGCACCCTCCACTGGTCCCGCCTCTAGAACCTCGGCCACTACGAGTTCACATTTCATAAAGTCTTCAATTCCAATGAGCACGCCTTCCGGCTTTTCTTCCCTAGTCTCTACTTTTGTTTTATCTTCAGTCACTATTGGTGCTTCCTCCTTGTCTACTTCAATCCGAGGGAAAATCGGATCCCCTTTCTTGGTTGCGGTACCTGGGCTTAACTGCCCCCAACTCGCGTCGACTAATGCTTTTTCTTCAATACCAGTAAGTCCTAACTGCCCCCAGATCTTCTCACCAGTTTCGGGAAGGAAAGATTTAACCAAGAGGGCTAGAATCCGTAAAGTCTCCACCAAGTTATACATTACGGTAGCCAATTCGCTCTTATCCTCTTGTTTAGCTAAATTCCAGGGGGCTCGTTCGTCCACATACTTATTAGCCTTGCCCACTAGCTGCCAAATCTTAATTAAAGCCTCGTTCAGCTTAAGATCCTTCAAAAGACCATCGACCACACCACCGAGGTCATTGGCAAAATCGATCAGATCCTGATCAACCGCATTATTCAGACCCGGTTCAGGGACTACCCCATCGAAATAACGGTCTAACATGGATAGAGTCCGGTTGAGCAGATTGCCTAAATCGTTAGCTAGATCTGCATTTGTGCGCTCAATTAATGCTTTACGATTAAAGTTGCCATCTTGTCCAAAGGAGATCTCCCTCATCAAGAAGTAGCGGATCGGATCAACCCCAAACTCATCTATTAGAACCAGAGGATCCACCACATTCCCCTTAGATTTAGACATTTTGTCACTATCAAAGAGGAGCCAACCATGACCAAAGACAGTCTTAGGCAGGGGCAACTCTAGAGCCATGAGCATAATAGGCCAGATGATGGTATGAAAACGCATAATCTCCTTACCCACTAGGTGAAGATCCGCGGGCCACCATTTTTCCATTAGCTCAGTTTTCTGGGGAAAGCCTAAGGCAGTTAAATAGTTTGTGAGTGCATCGAACCAGACGTAGACCACATGGTTTTTCGCGATCGGTACCGGAATACCCCAATCAAAGGTAGTCCTCGAGACGCAGAGATCCTCAAGACCACTCTTGATAAAATTCACCATTTCGTTGCGTCGAGATTCTGGCTGAATGAATTCAGGGTGTGCTTCGATGTGAGCTAAAAGGCGGGGCGCGTATTTACTCAAACGGAAGAAGTAACTCTCTTCCTGAATTAACTCTACGGGCCGCTGACAATCGGGGCAATTGCCGTCAACTAGGCGAGATTCGACCCAAAAAGTCTCGCAAGGAGTGCAATACCAGCCCTCGTAAGTGCTTTTGTAAATGTCTCCCTGATCGTAAATTCTCTGAAACACGGTTTGTACTGCGTCGTGATGGCGCGCTTCCGTTGTTCGCACAAAATCATCATACTCAATGTGCAATTTATCCCAGAGCACCTTAAACGAGGCCACAATCTCATCTACATAGGCTTGGGGAGACACTCCCTTGGCAGCTGCAGCCCTTTGGATTTTCTGACCATGTTCATCGGATCCTGTGACAAAATATACATCGCGACCAGAAAACCGATGCCACCGGGCCAAAGAATCTGCCACTGTTGTGGTATAAGCATGCCCAATATGCAAATGGTCGCTTGGGTAATAAATAGGGGTTGTTAAATAAAAACGTTCCGTACTCATAATGCATCCTCCTTTGGAAAATAAAAAAAGCCTCATCCACTCGGGACGAGAGCTTTACTCACGTGGTACCACCCAATTTTGCCATTTTGCTTTAGCAAAACAGCCTCAGAGGGTACGATAACGGGCCCCTTACCGGTAACCTACTCTTAGTTCAGTCCACAGCTCCCGGATCATCTTCAGCACAACCATTCCCATCAGTTCCCAGCTACTCTGACTCTCTTAGGGGACCAATTGTACCTACTCTTCCAATCATCGCAATTTCCTATTCCACTACTGAAATCTTAGCTTTTATCCCAAGCTTTGTCAAGAGTACCTATCATTCCGCTAGCCATAATAACAATAAATGTTAGTTAAGAAGGGCGAGGGGTCTTGAAAAAGAAAACCGCACTACGATTTGCCGTACTTTGTGGAGTGCCCTTTGTGATGGTTCTGGGCAACTCCATGCTTATACCTGTTTTCCCGCAAATGAAAAAGGTTATGCACCTAACCCAATTTCAGGTCGGCCTCATCGTCACCTTTTTCTCGGTTCCTGCAGGCATATTGATTCCTTTGGCAGGCTTTTTATCTGATCGTTATGGAAGAAAAAAGATTATGGTTCCCGCCCTCTTCATTTACGGAATTGGCGGACTAATTTGCGGTCTTGCTGCCGTTTCTATGAAAGAACCCTATAACCTACTACTAACAGGGCGTGTGGTGCAAGGAGCTGGGGCCGGCGGGACTTACCAGCTAGCAATGGCTTTAACAGGGGATACCTTTCAAAGTAACGAGCGCACTAAGGCCTTGGGCCTACTAGAAGCGTCCAATGGCTTAGGCAAGGTGGTCAGCCCAATATTGGGCTCCCTGGTTGCCCTGATCTCGTGGTATGCGCCTTTCTTTGCCTACGGATTGCTAGCCTTCCCCATAGCTCTAGGAGTATGGTTCTTGGTGCCGGAAAAACAAGGAGAGCGAAACACAGAGAGCGTTGCCCAGTATTGGCAAAAATTGAAGGAGACCTTCCAAAGCAAGGCAAAACTACTGCTTTCTAGCTATTTTGTGGGTATGGTGGCCCTCTTCCTGCTCTTCGGGGTTTTAAGCTACGTCTCCGATATTTTAGAGTCAGAATATCACCTTTTTGGTCTAAAGAAAGGGTTCGTCTTGGCCATCCCTGTTTTTGCCATGGCCGTCACTTCTTACCTTAGTGGACTCCTTTTAAGCAACCGACAAAACCTGTGGAAGCCAGTGATTGTTGGAGGTATGGCTGGTACTGCCGTTACCCTAGGCCTCTTGCCCTTGTTCACCAGTTTAATTCCCTATATGACTGTACTGTTTTTCTCGGGGATTAGCATCGGTATCTTACTTCCTCCCATTAATTCTTTGATCACCGGTGCCACCAGTACTGATCGGAGAGGTACCATTACTTGTCTATATGGTACTGTACGTTTTTTCGGAGTGGCCATCGGTCCTCCTACCTTTGGTTTAGCCATTGAGCAAGGCAAATGGTTCATGTTCTTAGGCTCTGCGGCCATTGCCATCATAGCCGCTGTGATTGCTTTCATATTCATCACCCCTCCCAATACTAGTGAATAAACTGCAATAGTAGGAAAGAAATCCTAGGAGGGAAAACAATGAACACCGCCATTAGCAATGGAGCTTGGCACTCAGTTGTCGCGCTACCAGAAACACGGCGTTTGTCAAAGCCCCGCACGAGCGGGATAACCATGGTGATTGACAAGGGTTTGGGCTTAAGCGAAACAAGAGATTTACTAGAAATGGCCGCGGACCACATCGACTTCTTAAAAATAGCCTTTGGGAGCTCCGCCCTATATTCTTCCCATCTAATGAGAGAAAAGATTGCCCTAGCCAAGGCCTACAACGTCGAAGTTTATCCAGGGGGAACACTGTTTGAGATCGCTGTCTTTCAGAGTCGCACCAAAGAGTTCTTTAAGCGTGCCCAGGAATTGGGCTTCACTTATATCGAGGTTTCCGAGGGAACTATAGACCTTCCCCGCAAAGACCGCAAGCATTTTATCAAACAGGCTCTTGGTGAAGGATTCGGTGTACTCGCGGAAATAGGAAAGAAAGATACGTCAATCAAAATTGAGCCCGCTCGAGCGGTTGAACAAGTTTTTGAGGACTTAGAAAATGGAGCAGAAAAAGTGATTATCGAGGGAAGGGATTCGGGCAAAGGCGTGGGGATCTATAATGACCAGGGTACTGTAAATGATCAATTATTGCAGGACTTAGTCCAAGGAGTACAAGACCATAGTAGAATAATCATCGAAGCCCCCCAAACAAGTCAACACAACTATCTGTTAATCCACCTTGGACCCAATGTCAATTTAGGCAATGTCCAGCCCCACGATGTTCTGACACTAGAATCAACTCGAGTTGGTTTGCGTGGAGATACGCTCAAACAGTGTCTCATAAATGCGCCTCGGTCTTTTTGACTTAAATTGACTCGCCTTCCTAAAACAAGTATAATCAATATGGTAAGTACTAGTTGACAATATTCACGAGGAGGGTGATCATGAAATCCACTGGAATAATCCGCAAAGTAGACGATCTAGGTCGTATCGTATTACCCGTTGAACTCCGTCGCAGCTTAGGCATTGAAGAACGAGATCCCCTAGAGATCTTTGTGGAGGAAGATCAAATCATACTACGCAAATCGTCTGTAGTATGTGTTTTTTGTGGGACCGAAGATAATGTTTCTGATTTTAAGGGCAAGGGTATTTGTGATAGCTGCCGAGCTAGTCTTCACTCTTAAGCATCAGGGCAAGTTCATAAACACGATTTTTAGGAAGGCGATATTCTGCGCTAATTTGATTGATAGCGGTTTTACGACTCAAACCACTAGAAATCAAAGTCTTTAGAGACTGCAGGACATCGTCTTCTGTTATTTTCTCCTGCAGATCACCCTGTGCACCATCCACCGTGACCACAAATTCACCTCGGGGATTATGCTCTTGGTAGAACTCAATTAGTTCCGTTAAGGATCCACGTTTTGTTTCTTCAAAGCGTTTGGTTAATTCCCTCGAGATACTAACTGAGCGATCTCCTAAAACCACACGTAAATCCTCTAGCGTGGCTTTTAGACGATGGGGCGCCTCATAAAAGATTAGAGGAAACGGTATGCCCCTTAATTCCTCTAGAGCCTGGATACGGTCTTTACTCCGACGTGGCAAAAACCCATAATATAAAAAGTGAGGGGTCAAGAATCCACTCTGCAAATAAGCCACCAGGGCGGCATTTGCACCTGGTAGTACCTGGAGAGATAAGCCCGCAGCTATAACCTCCTTAATTAACCAGGCCCCCGGATCGGAGATGCCCGGCATGCCCGCATCAGAAATTAGGGCGATCTTCTGCCCACCGCGCAACATCGCTAGGATCTTCTCGGTTTTGTCCTTTTCGTTATGTTCGTGAAGGCTATCTAGGGGTTTGCTAATTTGATAATGATGAAGAAGTTGACCCGAATGGCGGGTGTCTTCCGCCAAAATTAGATCAACTTCTTGTAATACTCGTAACACCCTAAGGGTTATATCCTCCAAATTGCCTATCGGTGTAGGACAAATATATAGCATTCATTAATCATCCTTTGATTGAGGGGCTCCCTTAGGCTTGCGACGGCGTGGCCGCCTCTTTTTCTTGGGCGCTCCTTCTTTAGCGGGCGCGGGTGCGACGCCTTTAGCACCTTCACTTTTGGCCACTGGCTTCTTTTTCTTTCTCTGGCGTGGTCGCTTTGGCTCTTGTTTTGTGCTAAGTTTATCCACTTCTTGAGTTTCTAGTAGCATTTGCAAGTCAACCTCTTGAATGCTGTCTTCCTTCAAAAGGTCGCTATAATAATCGCTTTCATCCTCTACTTCGTTATAGAACTCGTCACTTACGATAGGACCGCAGCCCTTGCAACTTTTACCAAAGGTTTGTTTGTTGTCTTCATAAGTTGCGGACTCGTATTTCAAGCAACACATTAAACGCCCGCAGACCCCAGAAATCTTCGCTGGATTCAAGGATAGGTTTTGGTCCTTAGCCATTTTTATACTTACAGGCTCAAAATCTCCGAGAAATGTGGCACAGCATAAGGAACGGCCACAAGACCCTAGCCCGCCAATTGCCTTTGCCTCATCCCGGACACCCACTTGCCTAAGCTCAATGCGCGTACGAAAAATCGCAGCGAGATCCTTCACCAACTCACGAAAATCCACCCTGCCTTCAGCGGTAAAGGTAAAGATAAGTTTACTATCATCTAAGGTATACTCTGCCTCCAAAAGTCGCATGGGTAGCTTGTGTTCTTCTACCTTACGACCAGCTACTTGAAAAGCCTCTTGAGCCCGCACTTTGTTTCTTTGCAGGCGTTCGTAATCTTCTGAGGTTGCAATTCGTAAAACTTGCTTCAGAGGTTGGACGACCTCGTCATCAGGTACTTCTTTAGGATTAAGCACCGCTTCTCCAAATTCTACACCTCGGGCGGTCTCTACAACACAACCGTCACCAGCTGCAATTTGTAGATCTCCCGGACTAAAATAATATATTTTACCGGCTTGCTTAAACCGGATTCCAACGACCTCTACCATTAGGTCAACGCTCCTTTTTTCATCAATAATAGGACATAACCTAAGCCAAAGCGTATGCGTGCATTGCCTTGGATAGCTACGCCTAACTCCGTTATTTCCTGGATAATTTGGAACAAGGAATGATTTGAGTAAAAAGCACTAATCTCCTGCAATTCCCGTCTATAGTCGGGATTATATAAAGACGCATCCGTCTGATTTTTCAGAGTCAATAAGTCACGATGCCACTCTAAAAACAGTTGTAAGTCTTGCGTGATCTGAGCGCGATCCTCAGACCAGGTCTGACTCAAACCCAAAACCTCGGGATAACTTGCCGTGGGAACCTTAATTAGCTTTCGAATCACCTCAGCCCGGTATTCCAACAGAGAACCTTGCCAATATTCCCAAGCTTTACCCAAAGATCCCTGGGCTAATCTGGCCACCGTGCGAACTTTCAGATCGCTAGGTTCAACCCCAGCACGCTCTATTAACCAACTGCAAATTTGGTCTTCATCGATTGTCCGAAAAGGCAAATGTTGACATCGGGAGATAATCGTAGGCAAAAGACTGTGCACTTGGCTTGTGGTAAGGAAAAAGTAGGTGCCTGGACGGGGTTCTTCGAGCGTCTTTAAAAGCGCATTACTAGCAGGAATCGTCATCCTTTCCGCATCTCTAATAATCCAGACAGTATTGGCTGTGGAAGCATACGCGACCTTTTGACGTAGATCACGGATCTCTTCTACCCCGATGGAACCGTCGCCAGAGAGGACATGTAGTTCCGAACGCGAACCACCCTGTCTTTGTAATTCGTTGGCTACAGCCCTTGCGGTGGTTTCTTTTCCCATACCCTCTTCTCCCGAGAAGAGATAGGCATGACCTAAGGTTCCTGTAGCCAAACCACGTTTTAAGATGGTTACCGGCACAACCTGACCAACAATGTCATCAAGTGTCATCTATCTCACCTCAAGAATACAGATCCAGAAGCAAACCACGAATTTCATCGAGGCGACCAACTAAATCCAAACTATTAGTTTGATCACTAAGGAAATCCCTAGTCAGTTCCTCTAGTTTCTGATCAATACTTTCTACCATCATTAATAAGCGGCGACGCCCTTGGGGATCGTAGAAACTACTTTCTGTGACAACATAAGATTGCTGCACCAGAAAACGTAGCACTGTACAAACCTTACCCTTGTATCGCAATAAATTCTCATAGACGGGACTTTCTCTAAGGCGCCGGGCGTATTCTTCTACTTCTTCAAGGGCTTCGACCAGGTCAATCTGCCCAACCCGCTCCGCTTCAAAAACCTTAGAAAAAGATGGTCCCGCGGGAGTAGCGCCCCGTTGTGCTTTTTTGGGGCTCACTAGCCTTTCTCTTCTATTGCCAGGTTTGGAAACTCTCAAATCTTCTCAAACCTTTCCACATCTACACTGAAGATGGTGGCGCCCCCCACCACCACTTTGTCTAGATGTGAATCGATGCTAGCTCGGCCGAAAGAAAGAATGGGCATGGAATCAAGTTGTTCCCGTTTCTTACAGGTTCTTTTAATTAGAGCAAGAACCGCATCTAACTCTTCCTCTTCGACCCCGATGAGCAAGGTTGTATTACCCATCCTCAAAAACCCACCGGTACTAGCAAGTTTAGTCGCACGATAACCATGTTCAATTAGGGTCTCTAACAACGCAGAAACATCCTGATCTTGGACAATGGTGATTAACAATTTCATCATGGGCATATCCCCCCTAGAACCTCCACCACACGGGAAGCCACTTCTTCAATACTTCCCACAGCGGAAATTACTTTCACCCTTTCAGGCTCACCTTGAGCAATGGACAAAAATCCCTTGCGAACCTTGGCGTAATAATCCAAGGTTCTCTGCTCGATCCGATCTCCCTTTGTTTTGGTTAAGGACTCTGCTGGATCCGCGTCAAGATAAATGGTTAAGTCAGGAACTAATCCGCCAGAGGCCCAGTGATTGATAGTTCTAATGGCCTCAATATCTAAACCCAAACCATAACCTTGATAGGCTATAGAGGAGTCGATGAATCGCTCGCAAACAACAGTCTGACCATCTCGCAAGGCTGGTAGCACAGTCTCGAACACATGCTGGGCTCGATCCGCAGCGTACAGCAAAATCTCGGTCATGGAATGAAGTTCTTCGTGCTCAGGATTTAAGAGGAGTTGACGAATCTGACCTCCCAAATTCGTCCCCCCGGGTTCAAAGGTATGCAAAACCTCATGACCCCTTTGCTCAAGGCATTTTTTTAGCAAGAGTGCCTGAGTAGTCTTCCCAACTCCATCCACACCCTCTAATGTAATGAACAGACCCTGTCGCATAGTGATACTCCTAACTTTATTTTCTGCAAAAATGGTTATAGTCCTTTAATACTGTAACTTTTTCCTCTGCCATTAATCCCCTAATAGGCCAGCCTATTGCGGAACACCAACTAAGATATTCCACTATGTCCTGCGTGAACTGTTCTCCGGGAACAATCACTGGAACCCCTGGTGGATAGGGAGTTAAAAAAGAACCGCTCACTCTGCCGCTTGCCTCCGCCAAGGGAATCTGCTCTTGTTCTTGAAAAAATGCTTCCCGCAGGCTATGTGTGGTTGGTGGTAAACCGGGTACTTGCACTCTATGTCGAGGTAAGCCGCTACCACCTAGATGAGTGCTTCGGGCAGCTAAATCGCCAACAGCGTTCACTAGTTTGGTGATGTGATCTACCGAATCTCCCACCGTTATTAGGGCGAGGACATTGTAGTAATCACTTAACTCTACCTGTATATTATAATCCTTCCGCAGAATCCTCTCTACTTCAATTCCAGTCAAACCGAGCTTCCTTAAGGTAAAGACAATCTTAGTGGGATCCCCTTGCAGGTGGCGTGGTAACAACTCTACACCGGAAATCTGCTCTAGACGTGTGGCGCAACTGTGGGCTAACTCGAGGGTTTGTCCGGTAATGTCTCCACCTTGTAGAGCTAAAACCCGGCGCACTTCATCGAGTACCGCCAGGAATACTAGGGAAGGGCTGGTGCTCTGCAGCACCCTTTGGGATTGCTTTACTTTACTCGACCAAGCTTTATCATTACTATGCAACATAGAAGTCTGGGTAAAAGATCCTAGGGTCTTGTGCGTACTCTGTACTACCCCATGGGCCCCACACTCTAGTCCCGTGGGCGGTAAATCTGGAGAAAAACAAAAATGGCCACCGTGAGCTTCGTCTACGAAGACCCGCACGTTTCTCTTTTTGGCTAAGGCGGTAATTCGTGCTAGATCACACACTGTGCCATAGTAGGTTGGATGAGTAAGAACCATAGCTTGGCAGTCGTTTTCCGCTAGCAATTTCTCCACTTGTTGGATCTTTGGTGGTAGGGGTATAAGCCAGTCAGGGTCAAAGTGTGCGGGGAGATAAACCCCCTCGCCTTCGGACAGTATGAGAGCTGAATACACCGCTTGGTGGGAAAAACGAGGAACCAAAACCGTGCCCGTTACTGGCATGAGAAAATAATGCAGTCCACCAGTCGTACCATTAACTAAGAACACTGTATCCTGGGCTCCAAAGAGCTCAGCTGCCAAAGATTCCGCCGCTTCTAGGGCTAGTTCAAAATCATTGTCAAAGCTGGGATCCTCGATTTCATCGGAGGGATCCAGTGCGAAAAAGCCCGAACCAAGGGCTGCGGCGATTCTAGTAAACGGCCCGCTCCGTAACTTATGCCCGGGGGTATGAAAGGGAACTACGCCCTTCTTTTTATAGGCCTCCAAGGCCTCCCATAGTGGAGCTGCTTTCTGTTTATCACTAATCTGCTTTCCTTCAGCAGTCTGCTTCAATAATTGTCACTCTCCATGGTGTGATGATTCTGCAAGGCAATAAACTGGTTTTGCCACAACAAACGAAAGGTCTTGATTACCTCAGCGTATTCAGGTTGATCCACTGCTAACTCCATAATTTCGGCTTCACAGTCTCCACAGATGACCTCACCCCAAAAACTCAGTGCTCCAGGTTCTACAGGACTTTGGCAAATTAGACAATGCGCGCCACTCATGCTCTGCATACCATCACCTCCCTTTATGCTATTCACTAGGTGGTTTCCACGTGTCGGTCCACAAGTCCTGCAATTATGACAAAAGTGGTGATAGACATGAACGTCTGCTTTTCAGCAAGGTTGCGAAGTTCAGAAGGCAAAGACCGGGGCAGTGAGGACGCAACTGTTAATGAAGAATTACGCCGTCTTGGATGTTGAGCCAATGTTCGTTTGACACCTGGCTTCTTCGCTACTGCTGTGGTCATAGGTAGAATCCATCGTTAGTCTGAATCAGAATGAACCTTCCGCCTGTTACCCAAAGATCCGACTGCAGTTATCATTAAAGCAGAAAAATAAAGGAGGTTCATCAAAAATGACCACTTTCAGCCTTTTGGAGGCGTTCGCCAGCCACAAGCAGGGAGAAATGGCGACTCAACCGCTGCCAGCTCGTCCGGGTATGGGATTCACGGCCACCCTTTTAGGAAAGTTCCTGTCTGTGTGGAAAACACCATGAAAACCAAATCGAGCACTACGAACTAAAGGGAGACGCATGTAATGCAGATCCCTTTTTTCGTAAACGAGATCTAAAACACCTCAACTGATACAAAAAAGAAACCCCGTAC
>DGYW01000015.1:0-19493 GCA_002396805.1 Firmicutes bacterium UBA4996
ACGTCTAGTTTGGCACGCCATAGACTTCAGACACCTTCACGTCTTTTATAACGTCAATCTACTACTTGAAAACCACTGGTCAGCTCCATCAGGAGCCCCGCTTGGTCCGCCAATTCGTTAGCAGAGGTGGTAATCTGCTGCAGGGTTGCAGCTTGTTCTTGGGTTGCCGCAGCCATCTCCTCTGATCCACTACTCAATTGGAGACCAGAAGAGGCAATCTCCTGAATTCTAATGCTAATGTTATTAATGGCTTGACCAATTCGTCCGAAGGTCACGCCCGCGTTTTGCACACTGCTCGAGCCATTCTTAACCTCAGCAATACTATCATTCGCCTCGATCATCACCCTGTTAATCTGGAAGTCAATCTCCCGGAGCAATTCGGCGATCTGTTCTGTGGCCGTAGCAGACTGTTCCGCCAAGCTTCGAACCTCATCAGCTACTACCGCAAAACCTCTCCCCTGCTCTCCAGCACGGGCCGCTTCAATCGCAGCATTCAAGGCCAAGAGATTAGTCTGTTCCGAAATCCCTCGAATCAAATCGGTAATTTTCCCAATTTCTGTGGACTGCACGCCGAGCCTTTCCACACTTTGATGAAGTCCCCCGAAACTTACTTCAATGTTCTTCATCTGATTGACCGCGTCATTAATCAACTCTGCACCAGTTTGGGCAATCTCTCTTATTTCTGTTCCGTCATCATCAATAGACTGAATGTGGTCACTGGTTTGCTGAACCGAACTGGCGAATTGGTTAGTAGTGGCCGCCATCTCTTCTGTTGAGGCGCTAATTTCCTGACTTGACCTAAAAACAGATTGGCTCAATCCCGCTACCCGATCACTGGCTCCTTTCACCTCACCAATAAGAGTACCTAAATCTTTTTGAAGGGAGACAAAAGATTGGGCCAACCAGCCCAGCTCATCTTTGCTCTTCAGAGTAATTTCTGTTCGGAAATTACCCTTGCCAATTTCCTCCGCAGCCTGCACAAGAGTGGAGACCGGTTTTATCAACAGTTGATTGGTGAATATGGTACCCATGCCAAAAGCCACTAAGAGAAAAAGTAAACCGATGAGTAATGTTCTCCTTAATTGTGTTTGAACATGAGAATTAATTTCCTCATAAGAGATAAGAGCCATGATCTTCCATCCGGTACCAGGTAAAGTAGAAAACACCGCGTATTTCTCATCACCCTGTTCCTTATAATTCAAATCACCTGAAGTGGCCCCCATAACCGCTTTGAGCACATCTGTCAAAGCAAATTCTCTACCGATCTGTGCTGAATCGGGATGAGCTAACACTTGCCCGGTTTTATCAAGCAGAACCAGATAGCCATTTTGCCCAACTTTCCTAGTGGATAGGAGAGTGGTCAAACTATCCAACGAAACATCGATGCCCACAACCCCTAAAGGCTGTGTTTCTCTCGGATCTAAAACTGGCATAGCCACACTGACGATGAGCTTCCCACTACCGGTGTCCACATAGGGCTCAGTCCAAATGCTACCATTGGCGGCTATGGCTTCCTTGTACCAAGAACGAGCGGTTGGATCAAAGCCAGATGGCAGCTCGGTCTTGGGATAGGGATACATAGCTTTGCCCCTAGTTCCGAAATAGACATTTTCGATGTCTTTATGGGAATCAGCATATGCGGAAAAGGTGTGATACATTGGGTCGTAGAAGCTGGCATCGCTTACTATACTTCGAACATTCACTTCTTTGCTCATCATTTCAGTGGCCTCTTCGACAGACTTTAGAAACATCTGCGTGGCGTCGGCAGAACCTTGGAGGATTTCACTGGCACTATCGCGCAGATTCTCGGCCAATAGACTCTTAGACGATAGATAATCATTGAGCCCAAGGAGAACAGTAGGGATCATAATAAGCCCAAAAACTAGAAGTAGCATCTTCCATCGTAACGATAATTTCATCAAATATTACCTCCCTGGAGTCAAATTGACTGAGAACCTCTTACTTTTCTATCGGCATCTCGGCAACAGAACCTAAATGAAAAACCCCAAGGACACATCCTTGGGGCCAAGTTTCCTAAATGGGTTTAGTAACCGAGATCATCTTCTTGTGGTAGTGGAACGACATCAAACTTGTTAGTGATTGGAATCTTGAAATAGAGAGTAGCCTCTTCTACCGGCATAAAATCGAAAGCTCCCATGAGTTGCCAATTCATTATCTCAGAGAAGAAGAGCTTGAAGTATCTAGTTCCTTTTCTAATGGCGGTACCTTGGAAGTAACGAAAACCCATTTCATCTTCTGGATCCGACACTGCATTAGTCATCAAAAACCCTGTGATACGCACCTCTTCTTCGCCGTTATTAAACCCTACACTAAAGTCAGAGGGCCACAACTTGGTTTCACCGCCCGTGTTCACAACCTTAATTTCCAGCAACATTCCCTTTGACTCCATGGGGGCCAAATCTGTGTCGACCTGTTTCACCACCGCGGCGGAAATAACCTCAAAAGACAGCTCTGTAGCTTCAGACGTAGCAACACCGAAAACGAGGATACACAGCAACAACAGAACAGCACGAGGGAACCTTTTCATTTCAAAAAAACCCCTTTCAGTTTGGCGGCCTTGCCGCATGATAACTGCTCTTATTGCACAATATTCGGGGATCTGAAAAATACCCCTTCCACACCGTCTTACGCCACCAGTTTTTTACAATTCACAAAAGGGGCGTTTTTCGCAGTGCTGATTCTAGTCTGATTATACGCCAGAGTCTACCTTTGTTTTTTTCAAATCCCAGCCTAATTTTTGCAGATAACTATTCTCAAGCCAAGCTGAGGTCCAGGTGCACCAAACTTGTGGCCAATCCTCTTAGCTCTTACGGCTAAACTGTTCACCGCACTTAGAACAGGTGATCTTGATGTTTCCTTTTCCCCTTGGCACACGAAGCCTCTGCTTACAACTAGGGCACTTGAAATGCCGATGAGTCTTTCTTTCCTGAAAGATTCTTCTCCGAACCCGAAACCAGGAGGTAATGGATCTTGTTTTCTGCAAAAACAATTGGTTTTCAGCCCGACGTTTTACAAGATTGCGAGATAGCGTTCGGTAAACGGCCAGGGCCACTCCGGCAAAATATAGAAGCTGTAACCAGGATAGCCTGAAGATGCCACCTATCAATGTTACGATCAAACTGACTAGCAAGATGAATACCGTCAGTTGGTCCACACCATTACGGCCATAAAAGAACTTGTGTATTTCGATCAGTGCTTTAGACTTAAACTGCTGCCATTTCATTGTCTTTCCTCCACATTAGAAGATACGATACTTACAACTTAGAGCCAATAAAATGAAGAGATACAGGCAATTGTCGTAATAGCGACGTTTCCCTTGCCTGAGGGGTAGGTTCCAGAATCTTTCCACAAACGCCCTTCTGTTCTATTGGGGAGCATCGATCAAGATCCACTGCGGGTATGAAAAAGCGCCTCTAATGCTAGGCCACTAGAAACGCTTTCTGTCTAAATCACCTCAACACCCAGCACCGATTGCATTTGCCCTAGGGCAAAGACGTGGGCATCTTGATCAAAGCTGGCTACACCCTGAGCATAAACCTTAGTGGGGATATCGCGGTTAGCCAATTCTTCTGCTGTGAAATAACAGCAGATATTGGTACAAACTCCCACCAACTCAACTTCATCAACAGCTTTACGGTTACTGCCTTGAGCCAGTCCTAAGTATTCTTCTAGGTCTGTCTGGAAAAAGGCACTGTAGCGGTTTTTTTCGACCCAGTGTACTTGATCAGCCACTTGGTCACCTAAGAGCTCCTGAAGTTCAGGTATTAGTTTTTGACCCCAGCTCCCCGTAAGGCAATGGGGTGGGAACTTAGTAAACTCAGGATCATCCTCGAAGTGGGTGTCCAGAGTAAAAACAATCTCATCCCCAGCTTGCAGTGCCCTTTCAATCTGTTGGCGTATAAAAGGTACAATCTTTCGAGCTGCCGGTGAATTTAAAGCTCCTCGCTCATCCACAAAATCATTTTGCATGTCCACGACAATCAAAACTCGCCGCACATCACGCACCTCCCATCTTGTTCTAGCTAGACTCCTTTATATTGCGGTAATTTGCTGTAATCACAGTGACAATTAGGGCAACGAGACAAACCACAACAGTATACACTATTGGAGGATATTGGAACGCAAAACCATCCTGCCCCACGTGCTTTATGCCAATACCACAATAGGCCCAAATAAAAACAAGCCCATATGGAACATCCCTGTGCTTAAGAATTGTGAGGACGCCTATCAATAAGCCAACAAATAGGATCAACACAGTCCATACTTGGTCTGAGATCCCGAAACCGCTCCACTTTAGGCTAACAAGCATAGTCGTTGCATTTGCTATGGTAGCAACGGTGATCCAACCAAAATAAACACTGAAGGGTAATCTGAGAAATATTTTATCATCAGAGCCGAGGCGTTCCTGCCTGATCAGCTTTGTGATCACGATAAGACATAGCAATATGACCACCATTAGCAACATCGACAAAGGAATTTGTCTATAGTGCCACGAGAAAATCCACAGAATGTTTGCTACAGACGATACAGAAAACAGTGTACCGACACGATTTAGCAACTCTGTTTTAGCCCTAGTGCTACCTTTCTGAAAGAACCCCAATTGATAGACTGAATAACAAGCCAAAAGAAGATAAATAAGCCCCCATATGGTAAATGTAAGTGCGACAGGAGCAAATAGGTTCGGATAGGAATTCGAAATCTGACCTGTATTCACACCGTTAATTGGAAGAATATTTGCTAAGGCGTTAACAACAACCATTCCAAGGTAGGTGACAAGAACCGAAACTTGTACAAGCACACTTGATCCAGACCGTCTCATTTCATCCGCTCCTCTAGGTGATTTTAATTCGGTTTCTTCCGGATGTCTTGGCTTCATACAGCTTAGTATCGGCTTGATCAATAAACTCTGTTAGACTCTGGCCAATACGGTACTCAGCAACACCTCCGCTCACTGTAAGTTGAAGTCCGTCACCAAAGTCAAACTCCTCAATATTAGTTCTGATCCTTTCACATACCAATCGAGCACCTTCTTGACGCGTATTCGGGAAGATAATCAGAAATTCCTCTCCTCCATATCGCCCCACTCCATCCAGTCCTCTGATACCAGTGGATATGATTTGTGCCACTTTCTGGAGAATCTGATCCCCAACAACATGCCCTTTTGTATCGTTGATAGCTTTGAAGTGATCAATATCTAGCAGGCCAATACATAAAGGAGAGCCGTAATTTAGGGACTGATTGATCCTCTTTTCCAGCTCCTCCATTATTGCTCTGCGATTGTGAATCCCCGTCAAAGCATCTTTTGTGGACCGCTCCTCCAAAATTCTATTTTCACTCTGTAACTGAATTTCCTTCTCTTTCTGATCAGTAATGTCGAAAACTATGCCAGCGGCAAATTCGGGGTTTCCATTTGCATCTCTTTGTGTCACCTTACCCCTATCATATAACCACTTCCAACTGCCATCTTTGGCCTGTAAACGATATTCACACTCGTAGACATCAGCTGTTCCGTCCATATTGCGCCGCATAGCGTTCATGGTATTCTCATAATCATCAGGATGTAGTTTGTCTGTAAAAAATCTATAACTGACTTTTTCGGGCAAATCCTCCATAGTGTATCCCAAGACTTCCACCTTCAAAGGATTGAATACGACAGTACCTGTTTTGATGTTAAAGTACCAATGACCTAAATTTCCTGTCCAGGCGAAATCGAGTTTTGCTTCCTGTTCTTTTTCCAAAAGTAGCTGCTTGTTCAGCATCTTTAACTCAGTAATAGTCTCGATCAGCTGTTCTCTGGTGTAGTTCGTATAATCCACTTAGCCCCACCCTTTCCAGCACAACTAGTCCTACTACTTTCATTATACGTTGGGCCGTTTCACATTACAAATGAATTGCTTCAGCCTTTAATCGCACCTGCAGTCAATCCCTTGATAAATTGCTTAGACATTAAGATATACAAGACTAAGATCGGTAAGGTGGACAAAGTCAACACCACCAATACTTTTGTCCAGTCGGTCTGATAGGTTCCAAAAAAATAAGTTACTCCCAGCAAAAGAGTCCGTTGATTTTCTCTAAGATTAAAGATTAAAGGAAACCAGATATCATTCCAGATATTGATTAGATTTAGAATCGCCACTGTTCCGAGTGCCGGGCGAATGAGCGGGAGTATGATGCTGTAATAGATTCGCATTGGAGAAGCACCGTCTATAGCCGCCACTTCCATCAAGTCACCGGGCAACTCTTGAATAAATGTTGTGAGCACAAAAACCGTAATGGGAAGACCCCAAGCAATGTACACTGGAATTAAGCTGTACAAAGAGCCCATCAAACCTAAAGAACGAACAATCTGGAAAATGTTGATCGTGCCCAGCCGAATTGGTATCATAATCCCTGATAAGAACAACAGATACACCGCTTTGGAAGCTCTCCCCTTCCAGTTAGCTAAGGCGTAGGCTGCGAGAGAACCCACGAACAGTGTGACAAAAATCGTTAATCCCACAACAAGCAATGTGTTCCAACAGTACAGCGAAAAATCGCTGTCCCTAATAACATAGAGATAACCGGCTAGGTTCGGAGAAGCTGGAAAGGCAAATGGATTCCTGAATATATCCAACTGTTTCTTTAGAGAATTCACGAGCATAGTCCACACCGGAAATAAAACAACCAAAGACCACACCGAGAGAATGAGATAGTGAACAGGGTTGGTCTTTATTTTTCTCCTCAAATAACGGATCGGATAAATCGTGTCTTTTTTCAACCCAACCCACTCCGTTCCCTAGTAAATAACCACAAAGATACACCAAGAAACAAAATGAAGAAGATTACCGTAGCAATACTGGCCCCTATACCCATGTTCGGTTGAGCAACAGGGTGTTGTCCGGCGATACCTATACGGTAAAACAACGTACCCATAATATCTGTGGAGTATTCCGGTGCTCCCCGAGCGTTAGTCATAGCAAATACGATGTCAAAGGCGTTAAAGTTGCCTACAAAAGTTAAGATCGAAACCAAACCAATGACCGGAACAAGTAAAGGTAGTTTGATCCTCCAGAATATTTGCGTAGCCGAAGCGCCGTCAATACTGGCTGCCTCATGAATATCCTCCGCTATTCCCTGAAACCCGGCCAAGAATATCATTGTCGGGATACCCACCCACTGCCAGGCAGTAACCAGCCCAACCATTATCATTGCCGTCTCTGGTTTCCCTAACCAGGGATACCCGGAAAACCGCTCAAAACCCAAATGTGTCAAGAGTTGATTTACCGCACCCCAGTGTGGGTTCAGAATTAACTTCCATAAAAAGCCGGTCACCAAAACCGACATGGTTGCAGGCAAGAATATAATGGTACGGTAGACGGAGTGCCCTTTTAGACGACCAGAAAGAATATTCGCGAACATTAAACCCAGAGTATTTTGGATTCCCATACAGATAGCAAAGAGAATAAAGGTGTTCTTTAGAGCACAAATGAGACGGTCTTTAAAAAGTGGATTCGTAAACAGTTCAAGATAATTTTGTAGGCCGACAAATTTAGAAGGTACCAAACCAGTACCAGTATAGAAGCTCAGCCGCATGGAATTAAACAATGGAAAAGCCATGAACCATACATAGATAACCAGCGCGGGGATGGTGAAGAGGAACCACTGGTCGATCAGGATCCTTCTTTTGGTCCGTTCGCTGACGGAGAAAGCTCTTTGCGCCATGGCATTTAACTCCTTAATGAGCCTGGTATAGAGTTTCCCCTATACCAGGCGTGTGATCTCTATTTCTTGAACTTTTGCGTCGGTGCAAACCAGTTTTCTAGTCCTGTTTGCAGGTAGTCAGCAGCTTCCTTGGGAGTCATACTTCCTTTTACCACTGCCAAAGCGGCTGTTTGAGTTAAAAGATACCCGTCAGGTTCTCCTGACTGCAGCTCCGGCCAGACAAAACGAGCGTCTACATCCTTACCCTCACTGAGTGCATAAAAGTCATTAGCGTACTTGTTTTTTATCTGAATCGAGTTCTTGTTCAAAGGATAGAAACCAGGAATTTCATCTGCTAAGATTTGAGCAGCCTCCACCGTTGTTAGCCAAGTAAGAAAAGTATATCCCGCTTCTTTGAACTTGGAGGCACTATTGAGACCAATACCTGCGTCAGGATGGAAAGTAACAATTGTCCGTCGACCGACAGGCGCTGGAGTAGCAAAAACACTCCACTCAAAGTCTGGATCCGAGCTAACAAAGAAAGCCACATCCCAAGAACCGCCGAAAAACATCGCGGCCCTCCCTAAAAGAAATAGTTGTTGAGCGTCATAGTACGACACTCCTTCTTGCCCTTGCGGCAAATAGGGCGCTAGATCCTTTAAAGCTTGAAACGCCGCGACCATTTTTTCGTCACTAAACGGGACCTCTCCGGTCTCATACTCCTGCCGCGCCTCTCTTCCACCGATGAAATTGGGTAGCAGATTCATGAACACAATTTCATTCATATCCCACTCATCTTTCGAACCGTTGGCAAACGGAATAATCCCTGCGGTCTGCAAAGTCTCCGCAGCAACTAAGAGTTCTTCCCAAGTCTCGGGAATTTGCAGGTTGTGTTTGGCAAATAGCTCAACATTGTAATAAACACCATGGGAAACGGCCATAAATGGAACGGCGAAAGGCACATCGTTCAGACTCCAAGCGTCCCGCGAACCCTCCGAATAATTTTCTTCTAACTCCTGCATACCGGTGAGTGGTTCCAAATAACCTTCGGTAAAAAGGTCTTGCCCAACCTTGAAAGAACGAACATACATCAGATCCGGCCCCGTACCTCCAGTTAACTGAGTGCGTAGCACGGCGTTGTAGTCCGGAGGGTTAGTTGGATTAAACCTAATGTGAATGTTGGGGTGGCTCTGATGAAAGGCATCCAGTAATTTGTTCACTTGTTCAACATCATCTACACGCCAAGAACCAAGGGTTAATGTAACCGTTTCGGCGCCAACTCCCATTGCTGAAGTAAAAAGAACCCCCAAAACTGAAACGATGAACAATAAAGCTAAGTAACGCTTTTCTCTCATTGAGACTCTCCTCCTTTTATTGTTCCACCTGGATGACTCAATTGCTTATGGTAGAAGATGAGCAATACTACCTAAACACCATAGACAAATCCTGCCAAAAAACAATAAACTAGTAAACTAATTCAGCCCATCTGCAACATAATCACCACCAGGGATAGAGCTGCAAACGAAGTTACATTTCACCTAGGGGTAACAAGGATTTATCTAATCCTTTGTTGAAGTAAACAATTAGGATAAAAACGGCAAATGTGGCACCTGGTGTTAATAATGTGAGTAGCCGCAGATCCATCTTGGCCGGGCAAAAGGAGGATAGCGTTCGTAGTTTGGGCTAAACATCAAAATTGGGGAGGAATGCATGTGAATAACTCAAAAAGCTTAATCATTTTACTAGTATTGGTGATCGCATTGGTGGGTTCAACCGTTGCTCAGGCCAAGACTCAAATCGACTTTTGGTTTTCTTTGTCAGGACAACTAGGTGAGACTGTGGAACAACTCGTGAAAAGCTTTAATGAAAGTCAAGACGAGTTTGAAGTTGTTGCTTTTTTCCGTGGAGCCTATGCAGAATCTATGACAGCTGCCATCGCGGCCTATCGTGCTGGCAATGCACCTCACATTCTACAGGTTTACGAAGTGGGTACCCAGACCATGCTCCTGTCTGGCGCAGTGTATCCCGTGTATCAGCTGATGGAAGACCAAAACATCAATATTGACTGGAATGACTACATTCCAGCTGTGCTCGCCTACTATTCTCATGAGGGCAATCTATACTCCCTGCCATTTAACTCATCTAGCCCTGTTTTCTTCTACAACAAAGACATCTTCGCTGCTGCAGGCCTTGATCCTGAAAAGCCCCCTACAACCTGGCAGGAAGTGGAGGAGTACAGCCGTAAGATTATCGAATCTGGTGCAGCCCGTTATGGCTTTACAACAGGCTGGCCTTCTTGGGTACTAATCGAGAACATGCATACTTGGCATGGCTTGCCCTTTGCTAGCAAAGGTAATGGATTTGAGGGTTTAGATGCAGAACTCTTGATTAATGGCGAATTCGGCGTCAAGCACGTATCCGCCTTGGCAAAATGGCAAGAAGAGGGTATCTTCCACTACGGCGGAAGAGGGGACAGTGCTAACTGGATCTTCTTAAACGAAGAGTGCGCCATGATGCCCCACTCCTCTGGCTTAATCGGCAGTATGAAGCAATCTGGACTCAATTGGGCGGCAGCTCCCCTTCCTCATTGGGGCGATCCGTATCCTAAAGTTAACACCATCATCGGCGGTGCAACCCTGTGGGTGTTAAATGGCCACGAAAGTGAAGAGTACAAAGGTGTTGCAGAGTTCTTGAAGTTTGTTGCCCAGCCTGAACAACAAGCGTGGTGGCATAAGCAGACCGGTTATGTGCCCATTAGTCTCCCTGCAGCTGAGATGCTTACTGCAGAAGGGCACTTTGAAGCGCAGCCATTCCAAAAAGTCGCCATCAACGAACTAAATAATGCTCCCCCAACTCGTGATACCATGGGTATCCGCCTTGGTAATTTTGTTGAGATTCGCAATGTTGTTGAAGAAGAGTTGGAAAACATCTTTGCCGGTAAGAAGTCGGTTAAAGCTGGTCTGGACGATGCAGTGAAACGATCCAATGAGCTACTGCGTGAATTTGCGGAGATTTACCAATAGACTAGTTCGGATGCACGGTTTGGATTAGTCCAAACCGTGCGTCTCACAGAAAGGAGAGATCATAGTATGTCTCAAGTTGTCTTTAAAAACAAATGGCTGCCTTATCTCCTTATATTGCCGCAAATTGCAGTCACCATCGTGTTCTTTTTTTGGCCTGCCTTCACCTCTTTGCGTTTGGCAGTCTACAGAACATCGCCCTTTGGAGACCGCACTGTCTTCGTAGGGTTACAAAATTTCCAGAGGCTATTTCAATCAGTGTATTATCAAAAAAGCCTCCTCACCACTTTGATTTTTTCGGCATGCGTAACGATTTTCGGAGTGCTGATTTCTTTAGGCGTTGCACTACTTTTAAATCAAAGTATCCGAGGACTCGCTGTTTTTCGAACCGCAATTCTCTGGCCTTATGGAATTGCCCTTCCGATTGCCGGAATTATTTGGATGTTCATGCTCCATCCTAGTTTTGGAATTGTTCCTTATTTGCTTAAAGATGTGATTAACTACGACTTCGATTGGATTTTAAAGGGCGATGCCGCCATGCTCCTTGTCATCGTAACGGCCATTTGGACGAATCTAGGTTATAACGTGGCTTTCTATTTGGCAGGCCTGCAGTCTATCCCAAGGTCTCTAGTAGAAGCATCGTTAGTGGACGGTGCAACCTCTTTGAAGGCCATACGCCATATTACGCTGCCATTGCTTTCGCCCACAACGTTCTTTCTTCTGGTTATGAACCTCATTTATTCGCTCTTTGATACCTTTGGCTTAATTGATGCCGTTACAAAAGGGGGGCCCGGTGGAGCCACTGAAATTTTGATCTATAAGGCCTACCGAGATGGTATTCTGTCTCTAAACCTCGGCTCATCAGCGGCCCAATCGGTGGTTCTAATGGTGATTGCGACCCTATTAACTGTGTTCCAGTTTAAGTTCATTGAGAGGAAGGTATCATATTGAACCAGAAAAACGAAAAAAATGCTGGCTCCTTTGGTTTTATTCGTTTAGACAGACGCGGCTGTAAAAAGTTAGTAGTCTACGTTTTGCTGCTGCTTATCGTCTTTATTATCGGGTTTCCTTTAATTTATACCTTCGCCATCTCAACGCAAAGCTTGGAAGAAGTGATCAGACGCCCAACCGTAAAGATCTCCAACCAACTTTTCAATAACTATCGCGAAGCCTGGGTGCGGATCAACATGGGACGCCTGTTAATGAACAGCACCATAGTGGCCTTTGCCTCCACTGTAGGAAAAATCGTCATGGCTATTCTCTCGGCCTTTGCTATAGTCTTTTTTGACTTCCGCTTTAAGGCGGTGGCCTTTTGGACGATCTTCATTACTCTGATGCTGCCCGTGCCTGTGCGAATCATTTCGACCTATCAAGTAATTAGTGATCTAGGCTGGTTGAATAGCTATGTGGGTCTAATTGTTCCGCTGATGGCATCGGCAACTGGCACTTTTTTCTTCCGGCAATTTTACCAAACTATACCTGGCGAGATGGTTGAAGCGGCTCAGATTGATGGAGCGGGCCCCTTGAAATTTCTCTGGTCTATTCTGCTCCCTAATTCCTGGCCTAATATCGCTGCTCTGTTTGTGGTTCTTTTCATCTTTGGCTGGAATCAATACCTCTGGCCCCTTATGATCACCCACACCAAAGAAATGCATGTTGTGGTTGTAGGAATTCGAAGCCTAATTCCAGGGGGTGGCGAGCTATTGCCAGAGTGGAACATTGTGATGGCGGCAGCCATGTTCGCCTTGGTACTACCTGTACTTGTTATCATAACCATGCAGAAGTGGTTTGTGGAATTAGTAATCGAGACCGAAAAGTAGTAGTAAACATCTGCACCGTTAGCGCCCATCAACCTCTGTGATGGGCGCTTTTTGCTGTGAGCGACATTTTTTAGCCTTGAATTCTTGGATCCATAATATCTCGAAAAGCATCACCAATTAGGTTCCAAGATAGTACAAAAAGGACAATGGCCACACCAGGCCAGACCACTGTGTACCAATACTCCAAAGGATTATTAGGAGTACCTAGAACCCAGTTTCTAGCAAAACTAATCATCTGACCCCAGTCGGCGTACCCCTCGGGAGCACCTAAACCCAAAAAACTCAAGGTTGATGCAGTAACTACAATGGAACCAATATTCATGGAAGCCTGAATCAAAACCGGAAAAATGGTATTCGGTAGTATGTGCCTCATTAAGATTTTAGGATGGGCTACACCACCGGCCCTTGCAGCCATGATATACTCATCTTGTTTCACCTGAAGTACATTACCGCGAATTAAACGAGCATAGCCCGTCCAGCGAAATAGAACTAAGGCAATAATGACTTTGTCTAATCCCCTTCCCAAAACCGCTGTAATTACAATGGCAGCAATAAGGAAGGGAAAGCTCATGAATATATCCACAAAGCGCATGACTATTTCATCAAACTTGCCCCCAATATAGGCGCTAACAGAACCAATCACAACGCCAATCAAACAAGACAAGCCGGTAACCATCAGACCAACTTTAAAAGCGGTTCTTGTTCCCCAAATGATCCCATAGAAAATATCATATTTTCCCTGAGTGAGACCCATGAGATGCTCCTTAGAAGGCGGAGCTGGCACAGTACCCCAGCCAAAGCGCGGCACTCTATAGGGATCACTTTTATGGGATTCTTGGGTAGGCGCAATGTAGGGAGCAAAAAGAGCTATAAGGATAAATCCTAACAAGATAATTAGACCTGTCATGGACAGAGGGTTTCGCAGTAGCTTTTTCATCACCATTGAACTATCACTCCAATCTCACCCTAGGGTCAATTACCGCATACAGTACATCCACCACTAAGTTGGTTGCAACCAAGAGCAATCCGTAAAAAAGTGTTGTTCCTAAGATTAGAGTGTAATCAAGTTGCTGTGCCCCCGTAGCTGTCAATAATCCAATACCTTTATAGTCAAAAACCGTCTCCACGATTACAACACCACCTAGAAGTCCTAAAACCATGGATCCAGAGACCGTTGCTACTGGAATCATGGCGTTGCGGCGTACATGGCGATTCACCACTATCTTCTCTGTTAGGCCCTTAGCCCGTGCTGTTCGAACATAATCTTTGTTCATCACCTCCAACATACTGGAACGAGTAATCCGCAACAGAAAAGCCCACCACAAATAAGCTAATGTAATGATTGGTGCTACCAAGTGGCGGATAGCGTCCCAAAAGATGTCCAACCGTCCATTAAGGAGAGAGTCAACAGTGTTCATTCCAGTGTAGCGAATAAAATCGCCGGTCAGCACTATGGTGTCTGCCCACATGGATAGTCTTCCAGGGGGAAACCAACCTAGAACACCGTAAAAAATCATTAGCATAATTAAGCCGAACACAAAGTCTGGCAAAGACCATCCGATAATTGCAAAAGTTCGGCTAATGTGGTCCAACGGCCTATTATAATGCTTGGCTGATATTGTGCCTAACCAGATACCACCCAAAACCACAGGAATAATAGAGAATAGTGCCAGCTCAATAGTGGCTGGAAAGCGCTTAGCAATCGCTTCAGTCACCCGCATATTTGCCGACACGGAGTAGCCCAAGTCCCCCCTCAGCAATTTTTTCATCCAACTAATATAGCGAAGATGAGCAGGTTGATTTAATCCGTATTTGCGAACCAAATCGTCCAAACTTTGGTTCTTAAGTTCCTCGGGGCTTTTAATATAAGAACTGACTAGTTGATAAGGGGATAGAAATGACATTGCTACAAAAACCAAAAGCGTGACCCCGATCAGTACTATTGGCAGAAATAGCAACCGCCTAGCGATATAGGTTAACATCTGTCTCTACTCCTTAGCTCAAAATAGCGGTGTAGGATTGCCCGCAGGCAATCCTACTCACCTAAGCATGATCTAGTACAACTTACTTCTGCACTTTGTAGACCGTATAGAAATCGTAGTTGGCACTATAGGCTGGGCTATAGACGAAGCCTTGGACCCAATCGCGCATAACGCGGTGAGTTGTGGCTTCCATAAACGGCATGCCTACAGCCAGGTCAACATAACGTTTTTGCAACTCATAATAAATTGCTTCGCGTTCGACCGGATCAGTAGCCTTAATGCCTGCGTCCACAAGCTCGTCAAACTCCGCTTTAGCCAAATCAATTAACCCTTGGCCACAATAGCCGGCAAAGGTCCCGGTAGAGTGCATGAATGGAACTGCGAAGTTGTGGGTATCGGGGAAGTCCATAAGCCACCCCATGACAAAAACTGGCAAGGAGGCAGAGCGTAGTTTGTCGAGTACCGTAGCCCATTCAAGGCCAATTACATTAACCTTGAACTTTGGATTGATACTTTCGATGTTGAATTCTAGGATTTCCAGAGCAGTCTTCCGGGTGTTGTTACCAGTGTTGTAAACAATACCTACTTCGAAACCCTTCTCCCAAAGCTCACCACCAAAAGCTTTCTTGAAATGCTCTTCAGCTTTTGTCAAGTCATGGGTGTAGTATTCCTGGTCTGGATTGACGTAGGGCAGACTTTGCGGAATTGGTCCTTTGGGAGTTACGCCGGCACCGTGGGCAACTTCTTCGAGGAAGGCTTGGTAGTCAAAAGAATAGTTGAAAGCTTTTCGCACATCTACATCGGCGAAAAAATCGCTAGGAATACCCTTGCCATCCAACTTACCGCTACCGACTAAATCCTCATTACCTTGGACAGGAATGGTAAAGCTATAAAACAACACCGTATTGGTGATCTGTGGTAAACCTTCCACAACTTTCACATCCGGAAGGAGACGGGTTTGAGGAAGATCTTCCTGACCTACATAGATAGCGTCAGCATCCCCCGCGCGCAGCATCAACTGCCGAGTGCTCAGCTCGGAGATATACTTGATAAAAGCGGTCTTAATCTTGGCAGGTCCCTGCCAATAGTCATCAAATCTACTCAATATTACTTGACCACCGCTCTTATCCCAAACCGTCAACTTGAACGGTCCAGTACCATTAGCCCTCTCGTAAGCAGTCATCTCTTCGACCGCGACGTCATACCAGTTGCTCCAGGTCTCTGGATTACCATCCCAGGCACCATTGGCAACCATCCAGTCTTTGTTGAGAATAGAGGCCCAAGAACCGCCCTTGGTAAGGATGTTAATGAATGGTGGATACGCATCAACTAGGTGGAAAACGAGATCATCACCATCCACTTCAATGGTTGCAGCAACTAGATCGTGAGCTTTGCGCAAGATGGCTGGATCCACCTCACTAATCTCAGCAAAATCACCTGAGCCACCAGCCATTTCAATCACTTCAGCCATGGTCTGGACACCTAAAAGGGGCTCGAAGAACATCCACATGGGACCACCGGCTGTATCAGCTAGCATACCGCGAATAAAGCTGTACCTGACGTCTTCAGGGGTGAGCTCAGCGCCGTTATGGAATTTGACGCCTTTACGTATCGGCACCCTAATGGTGCGTCCATCGACGGACATGAGACCATTTGCAACCGTAGGAACTGCTGTGGCGATCTGAGGACCAATTTCGTCTAGGTTGCCTCCAACATACTCAAATAGGTTGTCGTAGACTTGATGGATGACTTCACCGCTGGCCGTATCGTAGGCGGCCGCCGGATCCAGCGTATGAGGTCCTCCCGCTCCTCCCACATAAACAAAGGTATCGGGATCAAACGGTGCTGCAAAAACAGAAGCTGACGAACTCACAACGAGCAACACAACGAGCAAAACCAAAGACTTCGTTTTCATGCTTTTCCTCCATTTCTCTTTTTTATTGCCCATACGGCATTTATGGCTGTAACTTGCCCTTGCTTAAGTTAGCACTTAGGCAGTCTCCTTGGGGGAAACACCGGTCAAGTTTAGCTCTTTGGCAAAGTGACAAGCCACTAGATGCCCCGTTTCACCAAGTGCCATTAACTCCGGGCTAACTTGGTGACAGAGCTCCTTAGCATAGCGACAGCGAGGGTGAAAATAACAACCTGAAGGCGGATCTGCCGGACTTGGCACATCACCCTTAAGAATAATTTGTTCGCCCTCCATGTCAGGATTTGGTTCGGGAATTGCGGAAAGCAAAGCTTCTGTATACGGATGAGCAGGATGGATGAAAAGCTCATCCACCTCGGACAGCTCCACAATTCTACCTAAATACATAACTGCCACCCGGTCACTGATATGCTGAACGACTGATAAATCGTGGGCTACAAATAAGTATGTAAGGCCGAACTCCTGCTGCAGATCGTCGAGTAAGTTGAGGACCTGTGCTTGAACCGAAACGTCCAGAGCAGAAACGGGCTCATCACAAACAACAAGGGAAGGATTAAGCGCTAAAGCCCGAGCAATACCAATCCTTTGCCTTTGCCCCCCGCTAAACTCGTGGGGAAACCGGTTCATGTGACTAGCACCCAACCCCACTGAACTCAACAGTGATTCAACGCGAGTATATCTTTCTCTACGACTTTTCATGCCGTGGGCTAACAAGGGCTCGGCTACAATATCCCGGACTCGCATCCGTGGATCTAGGGAAGAAAATGGATCCTGGAAAATAATCTGCATTTCACTACGCAGATTACAAATAGTCTTTGGGTTGACCTCCACCCATTGTCCACCCAGTTTGAGCCGAATAAATCCGGCGGTAGGTTGAATTAAGTGCATGATACTAAGCCCTACAGTAGTCTTCCCGCAACCACTTTCGCCCACTATACCCAACGTTTCACCTTTGCGCACCTGGAAGCTAACACCGTCTACCGCCTTAACAGAGCCTACCGTTTTACGCAATAGTCCCTTGGTGATGGGAAAATATTTTTTGAGTCCTTCCACATCTAACAGGATTTCGTCTGTTTTGGTCGTTGTCATCTTCAGCAGCATCCCTTTCCGTCATACTCTATTCTGACTGGAACCGCCAGCAACGAACTAGGTGATTGTCCCCAATACTAGTCATGGGTGGATCTTGAAGACATTTGTCCATGGCCATGGGGCAGCGTTCTCGAAAGCTACAACCAGATGGCATATCCCGAGGATCCGGGACAACGCCCTTGATCGGCTGTAACCGTTTTTTGCGGGCGCACAATTTCGGTATGGAATTCAACAGTCCTACTGTATAAGGATGTGCGGCCTTATGAAAAAGCTTCCGGACATCGGTATACTCCACAATCTTACCCATATACATCACGGCCACCTCATCGCACATACGGCTCACCACCCCAAGGTTATGGGTGATCATCATAATGGACATCTTATATTGATCCTGCAGGCGACGCATTAGATCAAGAATTTGGGCCTGAATCGTCACATCCAGGGCTGTTGTTGGTTCGTCAGCAATTAAGAGGGTCGGATTACAGGATAAGGCCATGGCGATCATGGCTCTTTGCCGCATTCCGCCACTCATCTGGTAGGGGTACTCCCTAACACGCTGTGCGGGGCTGGGAATTCCCACATTGGCCAGAAGGTCTTCCGCCATTTTCCAGGCCTGCTTCTCCGTGACATTCTGGTGAAGTATAATAGCTTCTACGATTTGATAGCCTACGGTGTAAACCGGATTCAGAGATGTCATTGGTTCTTGAAAAATCATGGCGATTTCGTTTCCGCGAACTTTGCGCATTAGGGATCCAGTAGGATTCTGCTGAGCTAAATCAAGGACACCTTTGTCCCGATGCCGAAACAAAATTTGGCCAGAATAAATCTGGCCGTGGGGTTTGGGCAACAATTGCATAATCGACAGGGCGGTAATGCTTTTTCCGCATCCACTCTCTCCCACTACCCCGAGTACCTTTTCTTTCTGAACATTAAAAGATACTCCGTTCACGGCTTTAACTAAACCTTCGTCGGTAGAAAAATAGGTGTGCAATTCTCTAACACCCAGGAGAATATCCTGACCCAACTCCAGATCCGTCTGTAGGCTAGCGCCCATGGCTCCCACTACGGTCAGTGCGGAATTGTTCATAATCGCAACCTCCAATGTAGCGGGCGAAACCCACTTTTCCCTACCCGCATTCTCAAACTACCAAAACCAACTCCGCTTTCCTCTATAACAAAAAAGCATTTCACAGATATAGTGCCGTTAGCGCCAGCAAAGAACTGGTTTGATTAATGCGAATGATAAGGATATAATAATGATAGAATAATTTATACGGGAGGTGTTGTTGATGATTATTAAGTCTTCTACTAACCTGCGCAACAATTATGGAGCCATTTCTAAGCTCGCACATGAGGTGCAGGAGCCCATCTATATTACGAAAAATGGCGAAGGCGATCTGGTCGTGATGAGCATAGACGCTTTTGAGAGGCGTGAGGAAACTTTCCGGCTACGGGCGAAGCTGGAGCTTGCAGAAACATCGCGTATAGCGGGAGACCAAACGTACACCCTGGAGCAATCGCGGTTACGGCTAAACGAGATCTATGAACGGAAAGTATGAGCTAATATTGCTCGCACCTGCCCAGCGTGAGCTTGAGGAAATAGCCCTTGTCCATCTTGAATTAGTAGGACCAGATTCTGCGCGTAAAGTAATAGACCGAATTTATTCCGCTCTTGAGAAGTTGCAAACTCATCCAAATCTAGGAATTGCGTGCCGGGATAGGCAACTTGCCTCTCAGGGCTTCCGAATGTTGATTTGTGGTCATTATCTGTGTTTTTACCGACTGATCGCGGACACCGTATTTATCTATCATGTTGTAGATGGGCGCTCGGATTATCCCACATTGCTACGGGACATGAGAAAAGTCGACCTGACATAACAAAAAAAGCGCCTCTAATGATTGTTCATTAGAAACGCTTCTTGATTTTAAAGTGGCGCGCCCGACAGGATTC
>DGYW01000015.1:19691-28449 GCA_002396805.1 Firmicutes bacterium UBA4996
TATCCAGCTGAGCTACGGGCGCACGTTGCAACGTAAACTGGCGGAAGGGGAGGGATTTGAACCCTCGGAGGGCGGCAAAGCCCTCAACCGCTTAGCAGGCGGCTCTTTTCGGCCACTCAAGCACCCTTCCCAATAACTCGTTGACGAATGCTAGTTTATCATAGTTTTAGTATGGTTGTCAATAGATTAGGGCTGTTTAATTTGTTCAACTGACCTCAATCTTTATCAAGTGCCCTAGGTTACGCCTTAATTGGTGTTCTGTGCATCAGCAAACCATTGATTACTAGAATTACCAACGTAAGTACGGCAAAACTTATTATGGCCGCATAAGGGTTAGGCACTTCTCCCGCTAGACCAAAAGCTCGTATAGCAAACGCCATGAAGGAATTAGCCAATTTGCCTCCTATTCTATCATTCAAACGAACCATGAGCCAAATTACAAGTACAGGCGAGAAAGAAATAGCAATTTTCATTGGTCCATTGGCGCGGTAATACATCATATTAATCATCCACCCGAGACTTGCAAAAGTCGCCAAAACTGCAATCGACCATAGAATTTCAGCAAAATTATTCGGTGGATAGAGTTGCCCAAAGAAGCCCACTTGGACATTCTTAAACACACTATCCAGGAGCACATCAACAACAGACATAAAGACCGACATGGCGAGGATGGCTAGTATGGTTGCGAAATAAAAGGTTTTGCGAGACAAATTATTCGCCTGAGAAAACCTAAAGCTGGTTTTAAACCAATTCAGTCCCAGTACAAGGATGAACACCATAGATCCGCTCAAGGTATTTCCGCTACCAGGCCGGTTGAACATAAGTGCAACCAAAGAAACAACAAAATAATAAGTCAGCACCGAGTTCTTAAAGTATACAAGCTGATATTTAGCAAATTGACGTACATGCTTCATTCTCGTTCACTCCCACCCTAAGCATTGGTCAAACCAATAAATAGCTTCTGCAGTTCCACTTTTCCCAATTCTAAATTCAAAGACTTAGCCAGAGATTGGTTTCGCTCATCGTCAAAAACGATTACAGACTTGAAGTTTCCCAGAATATCTCCACCAACACACTTTTTCCCAGCAATATACTTTTCAACTTGGGAGATCTCCCCCGATACGGTGTATGCCGAGACTAACAGCTCTTCTAGGGGACGCTTCAAAATAATCTGGCCTTGCTTAATTATAATCACTTCTTCCAATACATCAGCAACTTCGTCAATTAAGTGGGTAGAGACAATCACCGTCTTGGGGTTATCGATGTAATTGGCCAGAATTTCCTTATACAGCATATCTCGATGGTTGGCATCGAGACCTAACACAGGTTCATCAAAAAGTAGAATTTCCGCATTGGAAGCGAGGGTCAAAATTGCTTTGCAGATCGAGGTGTAGCCTGTAGATAATTCTTTAACCCTTTTTCTTGTGTTCAGCTCAAAACGCTGGGCCAATTGTTCAGCATAGTCTGGATCAAATTTTGGATAAAACTCCCGGGTCCATCTAAACACCTCTCTCACTCTCAAAGATGGAGGATACAAAGTCTCCTCAGACATATGGTAGATCCTATTCAATACTGCATCGTTTTCTTCTACAGATTGCCCAGCTATGGTAATTTCACCACTGGTGGGAACTATCTTGTTTGTCATCAGGTTCAAGAGTGTAGTCTTACCCGCGCCATTACGCCCAAGAAGCCCGTAGATTTTGCCTCTTTCCAATGTTAAACTTACATTATCTAAGGCTATCGTCTGCCCATACCTTTTAGTCAAATTGTCGATCTTGATCTCATACATCATCAGTACCTCCCTTAATCATGGCGACCAATTCTTGCCTGGAGATATTTAATTTTTTGGCTTCGTCCAGCAAGGTTGCTACAAAGGATTGGTAAAATTGGTCCCTACGTTTTTTCATGATCTTTTCTTTTGCACCGACACAGACAAACATGCCAACTCCTCGCTTTTTATACAGAATCCCTTCATCCACTAAAAGGTTAACTCCCTTTCGAGCGGTAGCGGGGTTGATCTTAGTAGTCACGGATATCTCCGTGGTAGAGGGCACTTGTCCTTCCTCAGGGATAATGCCCTTGAGGATATCATCCTCCAGGGCTTCTGCAAGTTGGAGATAGATAGGCTGTTCGCTATTGAAGTCGAGAATCAAGTTAACACCTCCAAGTTAGTCGGTTGGTTACCTGTGTGATTAACTATACATCCAATCAACCCTTCTGTCAATCAGTTTCTGAAAAAAGACAAAAAAAAGACCCCCTTAGGGATCTTTCACTAATTCATCCTTTTTAGAGTAACTCGCATTTTGGTTCCTTTGCCCACCCTACTCTCGGCGCAAATGGAGCCCTTGTGCTTATCCACGATGTGTTTGGTGATGGCTAGACCTAATCCAGTACCGCCCATGTGGCGAGCCCGACCTTTGTCTACTCGGTAAAACCGCTCAAAGATTCGATCTAAATGTTCGTTTGCAATCCCTAGACCGTTATCACTCACAATAAATTCTACGCTATCTAGACCTTGTTCCGCCTCAATCCAAACCTTACCACCTTCAGGGGTGTATTTCACCCCATTATCCACAAGGTTAATGGCTACCTGTCTCAGAAGTTTTTCGTCACCTTCTACTATAACAGCATCATAGATATTGTTCTCCAGGATAATATTTTTTTCTTGTGCCTTACTCTGCAGAATCAAGACAGTATCATCGAAAATCCTCTTCATGTCCACTGGCTCAACCTTTAGAGGCTGTTTACCACTTTCAATGCGCGAAAGATCAAGGAGATCGTTAATCAGCACAATCATGCGATCAGTTTCATCATTAATGATGCCTAAAAAGCGTTCGAGCAGCGCCTTATCGTCCAAATTCCCGTTGAGCAGAGTCTCTACAAACCCCTTGATAGAAGTGAGAGGAGTGCGTAATTCGTGGGAAACATTAGCCACAAACTCCTGGCGCATTTGCTCTAAATGACGGAGGGAGGTAATATCTCGCATTACAGCAACGGCACCCAGGCTATTGCCGTCACGATCCTCCAAATGACTGCTGGTCACCGCCAAAGTTCGCTCACTACCTGGACGCATCCGGATTTCTTTAGTAAGGGATTGCTTCGTGTCCATAGTCTCTTCCAGAAGGCGAGACAACTCTTCATTCTTGGTGGCCTCAAATTGGTTCTTGCCGATCATGGATTCCGGGTCAAGCCGAAACATCTCTGCAGCTGCTATGTTCGCCAAAATTACCTTACGCCGCATGTTTACCGCAACCACACCGTCATCCATACTAGATAAAATTGCTTCTAATTTTCCCTCTCGATCACTGATGGCGAAGAAAAGTTCCTCCAATGTTTCAGACAGCTCATTAAAGGACCGCCCCAATTGCCCAATCTCATCGGTACTCCGTACCAATACGCGTCGGCCAAATTCCTTATTTTGCAGGTGCTTCACCACTGCCAGAAGATCTTGGATGGGGGCTGTAATAGCCCTATTTAGAGAAAAAGCAATCCCAAAAGCGGCAGTAGCTACCACTAGTCCAATTAGGATGGATCCCCTGATTAGGCTATGAAGCATAGCGCCAATCTCAGTTTGCTCAATGCCCACTAACAACAAACCGTGCTGATCGAGGGCCACTTCCACCATGATTAGGTCCGCTTCAGTCATACCACGAGGTATGGTATCAACCACAATATCACCCTGGGCATCGACGATCTTTATCATGCGCTTACTGGTCTGACCGATCACAGCGATCTTCTCCTGTAATTCCTCCCGTTCCATTAGATCAAGAGAGTAGGCCTCGTTAAGCGCCAATCGAATAATTTGCGCGTCAGAAAGAAGGTCCGCCCGGGCCCGTTGATCTAGAGTTCGGTGAGCAAAGCGAGCCACAAAAAACGTGGTAACCCCAACAGAAAGTAAGGTTACCACTAGTGCCAACGATGTTAACTTGAAAAGTAACGGCTTTGCAAAGCTCCGCTTACCCAAGTTAGTTCCCCCTTAATTTGTACCCTACCCCATGAATGGTTTCAATGCGGGTTTCACCTTCGGGACCAAGTTTACGACGGAGGTGACGAATGTGCACGTCAACTGTGCGGGTTTCGCCCTCATACTCGTAGCCCCAAACCTTTTGGAGTAAGACTTCTCTGGTTAAGACCTTGCCCACATTCTGCATGAAAATGTGGAGGAGGTCAAACTCCTTCCTGGTCAAGTCCACATTCTTATCATGTACTTTAACTTCGCGAGTATCTACTTGTAAGAAGATATTTCCGACCCGATATTCATTTTCATCATGGGTCTCTTGTCCACTCGCCCGGCGTAAAACAGCCTTAATTCGAGCCACTAGCTCTAAGGGGCTAAAGGGCTTCGTAATATAATCATCGGCCCCTAACTCTAAACCGAGAACCCGCTCCAGCTCAGTTTCCTTAGCTGTCAGCATAATAATGGGAACATTACTTGTGCGTCTAATCTCCTTGCATACATCATAGCCATCCTTACCGGGTAGCATTAAGTCCAAAACGATCAAATCTGGTCGATAGGATTCAAACATCTCGATGGCCGCGATTCCATCGTTAGCCACCTCTGTATCGAATCCCGCTTGCTCTAAGTTAAAGCGAATTAATTCCTGGATTGAGATTTCATCATCAACAATCAATACTTTCTGCTTAACCATACCATCACCCCATCTTCTTTAATAAGTAAATCCATCCAGCTCTGGCGGGTTTACGTCATCTCCGACAATCTTCACAACAAAATAATGTGGTAAACAAACAATGAGTTGACCCACATGTTCACGCCAGCCGGTGTGCACACATAACAGGTCGGGGCAATCTGCATCCGCAACTCGCACCTTCCCATCCTTAATCTCCACCGTATTAAAGCCATACCCAGTCTCAAAACGCAGCTGATCTATATCCTTGCCCAAATCAAGCTCCTGCACTACCTCGCCTTCGATCTCAACGATCACTCTGGTTGCCTGTCCTTTTTTGGGAACAATCACTTGATTATACAGTAGCACACTCACGCCAATAATTACTAATACGACAACTAAAAGGAGATCCCCTTTTACTTTACCTTTAAATTTCATTAATAAACACTCCGCAGATGGGATCTGGCGGAAGGGGTGGGATTTGAACCCACGGAGGGCGTGAACCCTCGACGGTTTTCAAGACCGCTCCATTCGTCCACTCTGGCACCCTTCCTTATCCTAACTTGCTACATTATATCGTAATTTTCTGCACTTAACAAGTGCTTATTTTTCTGCAGTGATGCGCTCTTGCCCACCCATGTAGGGTCGTAACACCTCAGGAATCAAGATAGACCCATCCTCTTGTTGATAATTTTCCATGACTGCAGCCAAGCAGCGTCCTACGGCGATTCCTGAGCCATTAAGGGTATGAACAAACTCGGGTCTTGCACCCTTATCACGGCGAAAGCGGATATTAGCACGCCGTGCCTGGAAGTCCTCAAAGTTGCTACAAGAGGAAATTTCCACATAACGCCCATAACTTGGCATCCACACTTCTGGGTCGTATTTCTTCGCAGCGGTAAAACCGAGATCGGCTGTACACATTTGGCTCACCCGATAGGGGATCCCCAGTTTTTGGAGCACAGTTTCAGCATCGTTAGTCAACTTCTCTAGTTCGTCATAGGAATTCTCTGGGAGTACAAACTTCACTAATTCCACCTTGTTGAATTGATGTACTCGCACTAATCCCCTAGTATCCCTGCCAGCTGAGCCAGCCTCCGAACGGAAACAAGCAGAATAAGCCACATGATAAATGGGCAGGTCTTCTGCACTGAGGATTTCATCGCGATATAAATTCGTAACTGGTACCTCCGCTGTGGGGATCAAGTAATAGTCTAAACCTTCTAGTTTAAACATATCCTCCCCGAATTTAGGTAGCTGTCCAGTTCCGGTGGCGCTAGTCTGATTAACCATGAATGGTGGAAAGACCTCTCGGTAACCATGTTCGGTGGTGTGTAGGTCTAACATAAAGTTCATTAGAGCCCGCTCTAAACGTGCACCTGCACCTTTCAAGAAATAAAAGCGGGAACCTGTGACCTTTCCAGCCCGTTCAAAATCGATAATGTCTAGATTAACCCCGAGTTCCCAGTGGGGAAGAGGTTCAAAACCAAATTTAGTCTGATCGCCCCAACGTCTAATCTCCATATTGTCATCTTCGCTGACGCCCACATGGACAGATTCGTGGGGAATGTTTGGAATACGAAGGAGATAGTCTTGAATCTTCCCATCTACTTCCCGTAGCTCCTCGTCAAAGTCCTTGATCTTCTGAGAGACCACGCGCATCTCGTCAATCAAAGCTTGTGCATCTTCTTTTTCCCGTTTACGTCGCGCTACCTCATCGGACACCTCGTTACGCTGGGCCTTCAGCTTCTCTACATCAGTAAGAATGCCCCGGCGCCTTTCGTCAAGGGCCAATAACTCATCTAAAGGTGCCTCTTCTCCTCGTTTGCGCAAGGCTTCTCGCACCCGGTCTGGGTTCTGACGAATCATTCTTAGATCCAACATAGCTATTATCCCCTTCAAAATGTAATAAAAAAACTCGTCACTGAACTCGAAAGCCCAGGGACGAGAATCATTCCCGCGTTGCCACCCTGCTTAATCACAATCTTGCTTGGTATAGCTAGATCGTAATTCACTTAATTTATCCCATTTACTAACCCTTAAGTTCAAGAGTTGGATCCCCAACCATCCGGCTGATTTGCACCACCCATCAGCTCTCTAATGCGGATTCAAGTTGAGTAGACTCCGTCATCACCCTTTAGGCTACCTTCAATTATAGTACACTTAATCGAGGTGATCAAGCTTCTAGAGAAGATTTTCCGGACTTTCTCTTAGGAACGAGATCACTAACACCCATTTCTCGACCACTTGTATTGCTAACGGTGCGATAAAAAACATATAGGCCAAGGGCCCGTAGTGCAGCAGAAGCTAGAAAAATTGGTTTTAATCCGAATATTTCGGCCGCAAAACCACCGACCAAGGGGCCAGCCGCGGTCGCGAAACCCATGAGAGTATTATAAACACCAACATAGAGCGAACGGTTCTCATCGGGGGTAATTTCCAATAAAAGATTAAAAGCCGCTAAGTTGTAACCACCCCAGGCCAACCCGTTAACAAAATTGACCACGATCGGGAACCACAGCGTAGGTGCTATCCACCACAAAAGGGGAATAGCTGCTGCGCCGATGCCTGAAAAACTCATAACGTTCTTATGCCCGAAGATGTCGGCCAAACGACCCCAGTAACGCTGAATAAGGATCTGGGTGGCGATATTCACCGCAGCAAAAATCGCCCACGAACCGGCGTGCCCACCCATGGTATCCACGAAGTGCACTGCAAAGAGCGAACTAGCTAAGGTCACACCAAAGTTCCAGATCAAAGAGCTACGAGCATAACTCAGAAAATCCTTATGATTCTTCACATCGGCCCAAAAGGTCTTGGTGGCGAGCCAATAAGAATCATTGGCAGTGCGCGGTTTTAACGGGGGCTGATCAAAAGGAATTCTCGTAAACAAATAGGTGGCAGTGACGCCTAAGACCGTAGCAATAGCGAAAATGATCTGGTAATTCAAGGGAAAATCTAAGCGCAAAAGACGATTGGCTCCAAAGGTAGCTAACAAGGCACAAGTATTCAAGACCACATTTCGATTGGCATAATACTTGCCTCGAATAGACTGGGGTACGAGGTTAGCCTGCAGGGCAGTCCAAGCAGGAACGCCGAGGTTAGCCGCGGTGATCCGAAAGGTAGCCAAGAGGATTAAGATACCCACTCGTTGCTCTGGTGGAAACAAGAAGGGAACAATGGCCATAACAACCCAAGTTAGGCGGTTCAGATAACCTCCCACCGCCGGTAAAATCCGCTTATCCTCCATGCGCTCGGCCAATAGCCCAGCCGGTATTTGCAGGATATTCCCCAAGAGATTAGGAAAAGCCGTGAGCATCCCAATCTGCGAAGGAGTTGCTCCCAAAGCCAAGGCAAAAAGACCCAAATAGGGGGCCGCCAGGTTTTCGGCGGCCACCGCAAAGGCACCTTCTATTGTATTTAGCCGCATGGCCTTTTGCGTATCTTTCTTTACACCGGAAGTGGGGTACACACTAGTGCCTCCTCAAAAATTTCTAACCAATTTCTGGATACAAAGGGTATTTTGCAGTTAAGTCAGCAATAGCCTGCCTAATTTCCGCATAGTCTTTGCGGTCATGATCCAAGGTTTGAGCGATCAATTGACCGATTAATTCCATCGCTTCTTTACCCATACCCCGGGTAGTTAAGGCTGGAGTACCTAGACGAATTCCACTTGTTACGAAGGGGCTTTCTTGTTCAAAAGGAATGGTATTCTTGTTGACGGTAATACCTACCCGATCAAGCAATTCTTCTGCCTCTTTACCACTAAAACCTTTTGCTTTCACATTTACCAATAAGAGATGATTGTCTGTTCCACCTGAAACCAATGGGAAACCGTATCCCTGTAAGGTCTGGCCTAAGGTCTTAGCATTCGCTAAAACTGCCTTCTGGTAAGTTTTAAACTCTGGTTGAAGGGCCTCAAGAAAGGCCACAGCCTTTGCGGCAATCACATGCATCAAGGGGCCACCCTGCATGCCAGGAAACACTGCTTTATCAATAGCTCGAGCGTGTTCTTTTGTAGATAAAATCATTCCACCCCGAGGTCCACGCAAGGTCTTATGGGTTGTAGTGGTCACAAAGTCCGCGTAGGGAATGGGACTCGGATGCACACCTGCTGCAACTAAACCCGCGAT
>DGYW01000015.1:28697-30595 GCA_002396805.1 Firmicutes bacterium UBA4996
CGAGGGAAGTCAATGGACCTAGGATAAGCCGATGCTCCAGCAATGATCATTCTGGGTCGATGCTTCAAGGCTAGATCACGGACCTGATCATAATCCAATAGTTCTGTGTCTGGTTTTACTCCGTAATGAACAATGTCAAACCAAGAACCAGAGAGATTTACAGGACTACCATGGGTGAGATGACCTCCGTGACTTAAATCCATACCTAGAACCTTGTCACCAGGCTTTAAGGTAGCAAAGAATACTGCTTGGTTTGCCTGAGATCCGGAGTGAGGTTGAACATTAACATGTTCTGCTCCAAAAAGTTCTTTCGCCCGTTCAATGGCAAGATTTTCGGCCACGTCTACATGCTCGCAACCACCATAATAACGTCTACCAGGATAGCCTTCCGCATATTTATTGGTAAGCTGACTTCCCATGGCCTCTAAAACAGCTAAACTCACAAAGTTCTCCGAGGCAATTAATTCTAGATTTCCGTTTTGCCGCCTTGTTTCTTTTTGGATAACCTCCAAAATGTTTGGATCCATTTGACTTAGGTACTTGAACACCGCCAATCTCCTCTCACATTTTGATAGATAAACCTTGAAACGGAGTGATTTCATGCACACCGAACTACGAGTCGTGCTCACCATGGCCTTATTGCGCCTGATTGCGGGCACCATTGAAATCAGTGCCGCTTTGCTCATGCTCAAGTTGGGTAAGGTTCAATCCGCCTTGAAAATAAATGGGGCTCTTGGCTTGATTGGACCAATTGTCCTAGCCCTCGTAAGCTCCATAGGCTTCATTGGTTTAGCTCATCAACTTTCCTGGCCCAAGTTAATTATAACAGGCCTTGGTGTTTTACTGATTTTTTTGGGAACCAGATAGACCTATGGATAGAGTCGATTAATTAAGCGTGGGAACGGGATTGCTTCTCTGAGGTGCGATAAGCCACAAATCCAGGATACCGCACGCTCCAAACCCATCCCAAAGCCTGAATGGGGCACAGTACCATAATTTCTTAAATCAATATACCAGGCATAATCTTCCTCAGGCAACTTGTGCTCACGAATTCTCTGCAAGAGTAGCTCGGGGTCAGAGATTCGCTCCCCACCACCAATGACTTCCCCATAACCTTCAGGAGCCAACAAGTCACTGCCCAAGACAACATCAGGACGATCCGGATCGGGCTTCATGTAAAAAGCCTTAATTTCAGTAGGATAACGGTGCACAAAGACCGGGCGGTCGAATTGACTAGCGATAATAGTCTCATCACCGCCACCAAGATCCTCACCCCATTCTTTTTCCACTCCGTTTTTCCGTAGAATCTCCAGTGCTTCATCATAAGAAATTCGAGGGAACGGTGCTACTACCGCTTCCAATTTAGAGATATCCCGCTCCAAGATTTCCAGTTCCTTCTTGCGGTTCTTAAGTACTTGCTGAATGATATAGCAGACATACTCCTCTTGAAGCTGCATGTTATCTTCCATGTCTGCGAACGCCACTTCTGGTTCGATCATCCAAAATTCCATGAGATGACGCCTAGTCTTAGATTTCTCTGCTCTAAAAGTAGGTCCAAAGCAATATACCTTGCCAAAGGCCATGGCCGCTGCTTCCATATAGAGTTGCCCACTTTGCGATAGATAGGCTTTTTCGTCAAAATAATCCGTTTCGAAAAGAGTTGAGGTCCCCTCGCAGGCGGATGGAGTCAAGATAGGAGCATCCATTAAAACGAAGCCCCGATCATCAAAGAACTGCCGTGAGGCCTTTATGATCTCGTTACGCACTAGCATAACAGCATGTTGCTTTTGAGAACGGAGCCAAAGATGGCGTCGATCCATCAAGTAGTCCACACCGTGCTCTTTCGGGGTAATGGGATACTCATCAGCAATTTGCACAATTTCTAAGTCAGTGATGGA
>DGYW01000015.1:30866-37958 GCA_002396805.1 Firmicutes bacterium UBA4996
GCCGACACTTCATCCCGCACGAGCACCCCTTGGATCAAATCGGTCCCATCCCGAATGATCAAAAATTGGATGCGTCCACTGGAACGCTTATTATACAGCCAACCTCTGATTTCAATTTCTTGGCCTACATGTTCACCAACTTCACTGAGATAAACCCATTTCATCTAAATGTTTCCTCCCATATTTTCTTTGTCTAACTGTTCGTACAAGTCCTGTAAGATCAGGGCGTCCTCTTCTAAAATGGGACTCTCACAAGTGAGCCATCCCCCTACGTTAAAATCAACCAAGGCCTGCAAAACTGCCTGGTAGTCTAATTCGGTTTCAGCTAGGGGCAGGTGATTTCTCTCACCCTTAGGGCCGTACTCAATTCCCGAGAGGTGAATGTGCTGCTCCCGAAGTGCCTGAGTTCCCAATTGATCCTGAATTAGTTGGAGTGCTCCTGCGAAGTGTTCGTAGGAATTAAATTCCCCAATGCTTCTAGCAAAGAGATGAGCAAAGTCTACACAAGGGTACACACCTGGTAAATCTACCCCTAAACGGACTAATTCCTCTAAAGTGCCGAATTGGGAGAGCCCTCCGGTTGTCTCAGGACTTAAGCGAATGTTGATCCCTTCCCTCTCAAGGGTCTCTAGCATGTCAGCCATCTGGTCACGTACCCTTGTATAAACTTCTTCTGGATCATCTTCATGATAGTAAGCGGGATGGAAAGTCACACTCTTCGCCCCGGCCCAGGCCCCTACCTGAGCAGCCTGGATAATCCGTTCTTTACTGGCTACAATCTTCTCTGGTTCTGCAGAATTCAGATTCACGTAATAGGGGGCATGGACGGTTAAGGAAATATCATGCTCCTCCGTGAGTTTCCGCAACTCTAAAGCGGTGGCCTCACTCATCCGTACTCCTCGAACAAATTCCAGTTCCATATGTCTTAAACCCAATTCTGCTAAATGTTTAATGGCATTTTGGCTGGAACGAGGTTTGGTGGATGTTGGAATCCCAGCCGTGCCGATCCTTAATTTTCCCATGACCATCATTAAATGTCCTGACCCGGAATTAGGATCTTCTTCTTGGGAATTTCTAGTTTGGAACCTTCTTCCTCAAGCTCTTCTTCCTCATCCTTGAGATCTAGGACCTTGGATAATACATCATTTACCTCTAGCATTAGGCCGCTAAAGGCAAATTCCGCTTCGAATAGCTCCCGAATATAAGGATTAATAGAAATAACCCCGAAGAGTTGTTGGAGTTGTTCTTCTTGTTCTGCAGTAACGGGGGTTCCTTCCATCTGCTGCTTGTGGAGTTCCAACTGTTTGTTTTGGAAATCGCGTAACATCACTCGAGCCGCTTGATGATTTTGCACCCTTTCTCTGGCAGCAATCATCTTTTGGTATTCGGCACTATTCATGATGGCGTTGGCCAGATCTTGTGCCTTTTTTTGAACTTCCACTTTCCTACCTCCTTAGCTAAACGTTGAATCGAAAGGTGATCACATCACCATCCTGAACTACATAATCTCTTCCTTCTAGCCGGAACAGACCCTTTTCTTTCACAGTTTGCATGGTGCCATGTTCTACTAGATCCTCGTAGGAGACAACTTCAGCTCTGATAAAACCTCTTTCAATATCAGAGTGGATTTTCCCTGCTGCTCGACTAGCTGTATCACCTTTCTTAATGGTCCAAGAATGTACTTCTTTCTCACCTGCGGTAAAGAAGGAAATTAGTCCTAAGTGAGCGTATACTGTCTGCGCAATCCTGGCTATACCCGATTCCGTAATGCCTAATTCCTCCATGAATAAAGCGGCGTCCTCCGCATCTAGTTCATTAATCTCGGCCTCGATCTGGGCACTCACCTGAATGAGCGGCAGCTGTAGTCTTTGCAACTCTGACTCTAACTCTTCCTGTTGAGGGTATGCACTAGAGCGCATTTGTTCTTCATCCACATTCACCGCAACGATGAGGGGCTTTCTCGTTAAGAAGTCGTACGTGCGCAGTAGTTTTTCTTCATCCTCATTTAACTCTAATTGGCGCAGGGGCAGATCTTGCTCTAAAATCTCTTGGCATTTCTCTAAAACGGCCAGTTCTTCTGCGGCCTGAGGGTTCTTGCCTCGCTGTTTGGCTATCCGCTCTAAGCGAGTTTCTAATAAGCTCCAATCAGCAACCACAAGTTCCTGTTGGATCTCATTAAAGTCTCCATAGGGCTGAATTCCATTATAACTCGGCACGGTGTCTGACTCAAAAGCCCTCGTAACCAAAACTAGAGCATCTGCGTCACTTACAGATTGGAGAAAGCTCTTTCCATTAGAATTCTGCCCAGGAATAAAACCTGGTACATCTAAAAAGTCGATTGTGGCATAACTGATCTTTAGTGGTTTATGAAGACTGGCTAAGACATCTACCCTAGGATCAGGCACTTTGCCCACTGCCACCTGTGTCTTATTATTACTATTAACCTCTTGGTTAGTAAACAGCTGAAAAAGTGTGCTCTTGCCCGCTTGGGGCCTACCAATAATTCCAATTTTCAAGTTCGTTGTTCCTCCAGTAATTGCGATATTCAATCCACATTGTATCACAGTTATTTCAGAAAAACACCTTGAATAACAGGAAAAACCCGGATGCGCTCCGGGTTTTTCAGCAATAAACCTTCCAATTACTTCTGTGCTTTGAGAAGATCCCTAATCTCAGTTAATAATTGCTCCTCTTTACTTGGTTTCGGAGGTTCAGGTGGTGCTGCAGGGGCCTCTTCTTCTTTCTTCTTAAAGTTGTTGATGAATCGAATTACCATAAAAATACTGAAGGAAATTATGAGGAAGTCCAAGGCGTTCTGCAAGAACTTACCGTAACTAATGGCTAATTCGGCGTCGGTAAGGCTGGCCTTACGTAAAATGATCTTAAGAGAAGTTAGATCAATACGTCCTAGAATCAAACCGAGAATCGGCATAATAATGTCATTTACCAAGGACGTTACAATCTTACCAAAGGCGCCACCAATGACAACACCCACGGCTAGATCAACAACATTACCCCGCAAAGCAAACTTTTTGAATTCTTCAAGCATAATATCACTCCAATGAAAGTAGTGACCAGAACAAAGCATTCAGGTCACTAAATTATTTCTACTTTCTTTTGAAAAGACCTGCTAAAAGAAAACTTAAGTGATGACAAATGTTACTAATAAGGTCCCCCGGTAAGGGAGGACCTATTTTTTTATTGAGCAAAGGCATCCTTAATAGCGTTAAGGAAACCCTTGGAAGTGAGGGTGGCTCCGGATACAGTATCAACATTGAGTCCGTTCGCTTCGATGACTCTCGAAGACATTGTCTTCAGGGCGCTTTCGGCTACTTGGGGAGTGTCGTTATGAGAAAGAACTTTAATTCCACTGATTTTCCCTTGTTTTACCGTTACCTCAAGGCATATGTCCCCGTTATATCCAGGGGCCTTGCCGGTAAATGTGCCGTCAGCTAAAACGAGCTCGATGCTTTCTATATCGCTATCTGCAACCACAAAGCTATCATTTTTCGAAACCATCTGGGCAGCAAAACGTCCGAAAGCGAGGGGTGCTGTGATTCCATTGCCTGAGGAAATGTGGGTTCCATGCACCGCTCCTAACAACTCGCCGGCAGCAAAAAGTCCTGGAATTACTGAGCCTTCTGTGCTTACAACTCGAGTTTCCAAATCAATCTTGACGCCACCCAAGGTAAGCAACCCAAGGGGTCTTAGTTTTGCTGCGTAAAATGGAGGTGTATCTAGTTTGACTGATAAGGGTTGCTTGCCAAAATCCTTATCTACGCCATTGTCGACGTATTGATTATAGGTCCTAATTGTTTCTGCGAACACGCTTGGATTCATGCCAACTTTTAGTGCTAATTCTTCTACAGTGTTGGCTGAAACAATTTCGCCAGATTCACACAGAGCATTGATGTTAGGCCGGTTATTTGCTAGACGAATTTCCTCGTCAAATACTTCGAACATGATGGAGTTGGGTTGGTCACGAAGAGCCTTTTCTCTTTCCTTTTGAGTGGCTAACTCATTAACAAAGCGCTTACCATCTTGGTTAATGTACAAGCCACCAAACAGCTCGGAGCGAACATAAACCATTGACGCTTGCCCATTAGCTCTTTCAAAACCATAGTTATACGTTGGAATATATTCCATATTTACCAAGCTGGCACCAACTTCGCGAGCCATGCGATGACCGTCTCCCGTGGCTCCCGGTGCAGCAATCATGAACCAGTTTTCGGCCCCTTCTGCGTGTTTTTGCAGCATAGCTGGGTTGTTAGCGAAACCACCAGTGGCCAAGATAACTCCCTTTTGTCCATAGAAATCGACTAATCTTCCTTCTTCGTTTACTGCTAAAACACCTACAACGCGACCTGTGAGATCGTCTTGGACTAGTTTGATTGCCTCAGTACTGAGCTGAATATCTAGATTGTCTAGTTCCGTGATTTTCTCTAAAAGTCCGTGCAAGACAGCAGCTTTCCCGTTAATCATTGCTGGTTTGTAAGTGCGAGGCACACTGTAAAGTGTGTGCTCTGGAGCGAAAACCGCTTCGGTGATCTCCACACCCAATTCATCGATTAACCATTCGATGGTAGGTCCAGCCAGGTTACAGTATAACATAAGAAGCTCGGGATCCACCTTGAAGTCTCCTTCAACGATGGAATCTAGGAAATGCAATTTCGGAGAATCCTCGATACCTTGAGCTTCTTGAATTCTTGTTCCGGCTCCACTGACGGTGCCACCGGTATACAAGAGTGCCCCACCTAAGACAGGCATCTTCTCTAAAAGAATAACGTGATTGCCTGCTGATGCAGCCTCAACTGCCGCTGCTAAACCGGCAGGACCACCCCCAACAATTACTACATCTGCCACGGCAGAGGCAAGAGCAATTTGGGGAACAAGAAACAGTATGCAAAGAATGAGTCCCAGTGATTTTTTCATTTTAACCCTCCTGCAATTATGTTTGGGATGTTTGTGCGCACATTCACATATTACTCGAAGTAATAATCCCACCTCTATAATAATCACAGGAGACAACCTGAGTCAATTAAAACTTTGTAATAAAATGCACAATCTATATTATGATTGATTCATTAGCGCTTCAGAAAGCAGACCATCGATTAGTTCGCGTTCTAAGTTGATCTGGTCCAAAGCCAAATCCGCTAGCTGCTGACTAATCTTGCTTTGCGGATTCAAGTGCCTTTTAGTGTTGATAATGCGCTTCGCTTGATCGATTTCTTCAATTTGCGCCTGGTAAAAGTGAATTCTCTCAGCAACACTTAAGTGGTCTAGCCCTCTAAGCTTAATTCTTAATAAGACCGGATCCAACAGCAGCTTTGCGGCAGGAATGGGCACTTTAAGAAATTCTTGTAGGCTGTACCGACCAGCAGTGGTCACTTCATATGTCTTTGTGCGGCTAGAAGTCCCTTCTTGGAGTAATCCCCGTTTCTGCAAGCGGGCAATAGCAGCATAGACAGCCCCCGGACTCCCCGACCAATAAAAACTGGTATCTTGAAACGCTTTCATTATCTCATATCTAGAACTAGGTCTATTGAGCACAAATCCCAAAATGGTTGCTTCAAAAGCACTAATCATGCAAAATCCCCCTTTTTGATGTCAAGTGGTTATAGTTCTCCGCTCAGTATGAGATTCCCTTGACTTGAGCGGAACGAGAACATAAAAGCCCCACAGAATACACCTGCGAGGCTTGTGCAACACTATTTATTTTGCTATTTAACTAAGGGATTTGCTGGGATACATTTGTTCTTGCATGGAATACAGCTTCGCCAGTATTGGGTAAAAAACTAGGAGTCCAATGGTATTAACGACCATAGCTGGAAGTACTACTGCCACAAAGAGGGCCACAAATGGAGCAGGTAGACCAGTGAGAACTAAGGCGGTTGTTAAAAACACTGCGCCACTTACCAATGTGCCAACTACACCAACTAGCGGTACTCGAAACTTCTTTGGAACTACTGCCACAATCCCCAAGACAACTACCGTTGTCACAGCCTTATCTACGATATTGGGAATCTGACCCATGGGAAAGGTTGTGGTCAGGGCGGTAAGAACTCCCGTGACTACTCCAGCGATGATCGCAATTCTACGATCTGGAATGAGCAAAAGTACTATAAACAACATCACTAGGGAAAAGTCCGGCTTCATGCCAGCAAAGATCCCTGGGAATATGGCATGCAATACTAACCCCATTCCCATTAATAGCGCGGCTAAAACTAGATCTCTTACTCTCATCTCTTCTCGTCTCATCTCAACTAAGCTCTCCTTATTAAGTATTTCTTTAAATTGTAACACAAATTACTCGGGTTGGCTAGTCCTGTTTTAGTTGGAACCGCTAAATAGCACCCTTCACATCTCGTTCATTAGTCTATTGAGGCTCCATAAATAAATGAAGAAATCTAAAATATAAAACCCGACATATACGAGCATAATCCATAATTGGGTTTCGGCAAGGAGTAATACCATGAAGAAAGTCAAGAACGGCCACATTTTGAACTCATACACCTTAGCTTTCGCGGCATTGTTTAATTGGACGTTACGTTCGTCATTCTCGGTGATGTCGTGGCGCCGTTTCAATTCAGGATTGCGTTTGAAGAGCTGTTCGCTGTAGATCCTAACACCGGACAAACTCGCTACCATGGCTCCGAACCCGCTCAATAAACCTGCCCACTTGCCTTCCAAGAGCAAAATAGCAACCAACACTGAAATAACACCCAAGAGAAGCAATAAGGTATTCTGCACCATTTTCTTTTTCACTTTAACACTCCCCTTCGTGGTAAATAAAAATCTCTTCAATCGTCATTCGGAAATAGCGAGCGATCTTAAAAGCTAATACGATTGACGGATTGTATCTGCCGTTCTCAATGGAGCTGATTGTTTGGCGTGATACTTCTAACACATCAGCTAGTTCTTCTTGGGTGATACCCCGAGCTCTACGAATTTCCGCTAATCTGTTATCCAATAACAACCCTCCACTTCTATGCTTGTAAAGTAGACTTTCCATTTTCGATTCCATTGTATTCCTTCACACGCACATTGTCAAGTTAGCTTTACATAAACTCAAAAAAGAAACCCCGTACCAAA
>DGYW01000030.1 GCA_002396805.1 Firmicutes bacterium UBA4996
TTCTTGGCAGTTTTTCTATAGCCCTCGTCGATGGCTATAGAAAAACTGCCAAGAAGATCAGCATTCCAGGCTTTAGAAAAGGTAAAGCCCCTCGCCAAATAATTGAGTTAAATTATGGTCCCGATATTTTTCTGGAGGACGCAGTCGATATCCTTCTACCTCAAGCCTATCAAAAGGCACTTGATGAAACTGAAATTCGCCCAGTTGATCAGCCAGATGTTGATATTGAGAAAGTTGAACGGGGTGTAGGTATCACCTTCATCTTTGAAGTAGATGTCTATCCTGAACTGGAGTTAGGCAACTATAAAGGCTTAGAAGCTCAAAAGGAGATCGTTAAGGTCACTGATGAGGACGTACTCAATGTGCTCAAACAACAGCAAGAGCGGAGTGCCCAGTTAATTGTAGTAGACCGTACCGATGTTCAAGAAGGTGACTTCGCGGTAATTGATTTCATCGGTTATGTTGATGGACAGCCCTTTAGTGGTGGTGCTGGAGAAGACCACACTCTAGAAATTGGTTCTGGCCAATTCATTCCTGGCTTTGAGGAGCAACTCATTGGAGCTCAAGTAGGAGAGGCTCAGGAAATCCAGGTTACCTTCCCAGAAGAATACCATGCCGAGGCATTGGCGGGCCAAGATGCCACCTTCAAGGTGACTGTGAAGGAACTAAAAGAGAAATCCCTCCCCGAACTCGACGATGAGTTTGCGAAGGATATTAGTGAGCATGAAACCTTGGATGAATTAAAAGCGGAGATTCGGAAAAACTTAGAGGACGACGTTACCCGCAGAACCACATCCAAGGTGGAGAATACACTATTAGAACTGATTGCCGCAGATAGTAAAGTGGAGATTCCTCAATCCATGATCGACCATCAAGCTGAGCATCAGTTGGAACATTTCCTCGAAAACATGCAGTACCAAGGCCTTAACGAAGAAATGTACTACCAAATCACTGGTCAGACTCGCGAGGATTTGCTCGTTGAGTTCGAACCTACCGCAAAAACCCAGATCATTAATGATCTAATTATTGACGCAGTGGTAGAAGCAGAAGGTATTGAGGTCACCGAAGACGAAGTGAATACTAAGATCAGTGAACTTATGGGCACAACAGAGGAGATGGATCCAGAACTTGAGGAAACCATGCGCAAATACTGGGAAAGCCAACGCAAAGGCATTGAACTATCTCTTGTGCGCGAAAAGGCCATGAAGTTCATTGTGGATCAGGCTCAGATCACCGAGGTGGAAGCCCTCGACGATGAGGCCGTTGAGACTGAAGAGGTCTAGACAGTAATATAAGTTTGGAAAGGCGGGAGAGGATTGAGTGTTTTAATCCCAATGGTTGTTGAACAGACAAATCGCGGAGAGCGGGCTTTTGACATTTACTCCCGGCTCTTAAAAGACAGAATTATTTTCATTGGTGGGCCCATTGATGATCATGTGGCCAACCTGGTTATTGCCCAATTGCTATTTCTTGAATCAGAAGATCCTGACAAGGACATCCATCTGTATATTAACAGTCCAGGCGGGGTAATCTATTCAGGATTAGCCATCTATGATACTATGCAATATATTAAGGCTGACGTTTCTACCATTTGCGTTGGTGTAGCAGCAAGTATGGCTGCTCTTTTACTCAGTGCCGGTGCCGAAGGAAAGCGCTACGCACTGCCTAACTCTAGAATCATGATTCATCAGCCCCTTGGCGGTGCTCAGGGGCAGGCCAGTCAAATAGAGATTCAGGCTAAGGAAATTCTACTCCTGAAGAGTAGATTGAACGAAATCTTACAGCACCACACCGGGCAACCTCTGGAGAAAATCGACCAAGACACCGATCGAGATTACTACATGTCCGCCCAAGATGCCGTGGAGTACGGTTTGATTGATGGCGTTTTGGAGAAAAATCAGACCTTAAACGCTAAACAGTAGTGACAAGTGAGGTGATTTGATGTTCAAATTTGGCGATGAAAAGGGACAGTTAAAATGTTCTTTTTGTGGGAAAATGCAGGAGCAAGTGAAAAAGCTCATCGCCGGACCAGGGGTCTATATCTGTGACGAGTGTATAGAGCTCTGTAACGAGATCATCGAGGAAGAGTTCACCGAAGACCATGAAATTGAATTAGATAGTATCCCTAAGCCTCGGGAAATCCGGGAAGCTTTGGATGAATACGTTATCGGTCAAGACGAGGCCAAAAAAGCCTTATCTGTTGCAGTGTACAATCACTACAAACGGATTAACAGTAATATCAGAACCGATGATGTTGAACTACAAAAGAGTAACATCCTCATGCTTGGACCAACAGGTAGTGGCAAGACCTTTCTTGCCCAAACCTTGGCTCGGATTCTCAATGTGCCTTTCGCCATTGCAGACGCCACCAGTCTAACTGAAGCTGGATATGTAGGCGAAGATGTGGAAAACATCTTGCTTAAACTCATCCAAGCTGCTGACTATGATGTGGAACGGGCTGAGCGGGGGATAATCTATATCGACGAGATCGATAAAATTGCCCGCAAGTCCGAGAATCCCTCCATCACTCGTGATGTATCTGGTGAAGGGGTGCAACAAGCCCTTTTAAAGATTCTCGAAGGAACCGTGGCCAGCGTGCCGCCTCAGGGTGGACGCAAGCACCCACACCAAGAGTTCATCCAAATTGACACTACTAACATTTTGTTTGTCTGCGGTGGTGCCTTTGACGGACTAGAGAAGATCATCGAGCGCCGAATTGGTCAAAAGACTATTGGATTTGGAGCCGATATTAGAACACGAGAAGAAAAGAAAATTGGCGATATCTTGCGCCAAAACATGCCTGAAGACTTGTTACGCTACGGACTTATCCCCGAGTTTATCGGGCGAGTGCCTGTGGTTTGTACCCTAGATGCCTTAGATGCTGATGCTTTGGTCAAGATCTTGACTGAGCCTAAGAACGCTTTAGCCAAACAGTTCCAGAAGCTCTTGAACATGGATGGGGTTATCTTGGAATTTGAGGATGAAGCGTTGCAACTTATTGCTGCCAAGGCCTTAGAGCAAAAAACTGGAGCAAGGGGATTGCGTACGGTACTGGAAGGCCTGATGTTGGATGTAATGTATAATATTCCATCAGAGGAAAATGTATCGAAGTGCGTGATTACTAGGGCTGCGGTTGAGAAGAAAGAGCAGCCACTAATCGTGCGCAGCAAGTCTAAGGGCAAAGAAGAAAGCGCCTAGAATGCAATAAACAGAGATGAGCGTGGCATTTCCACTGGAAATGGGCGCTCATCTTTTTACCTTTCCGGGATATAATAAACCTTGTAACCTTCGGAGAGGAGTTGATGTAATGATGGGCGTACTGGGGTTAATCAACCTGTTTTTCGCCATCGTTATTGGCTTATATTTCTGGAATCTTTTGCGGCAGCAACAAGGCAGCAAATCCGCAGTGGATCGCGAATCACGCAAGGAAATGGAAAAGCTGCGGCGTCTCAAGAGTATTTCTCTCACAGAACCCCTAGCTGAGTTAACTCGCCCTAAGGACTTTCAGGAAATCATTGGACAAGATGATGGTCTAAAAGCTCTACGGGCCGCTTTATGTGGACCCAATCCCCAACACGTGATCATTTATGGCCCGCCTGGGGTGGGCAAAACCGCGGCCGCCCGTGTTGTATTAGAAGAGGCTAAGGCCAATAGTCTTTCACCCTTTGGGCCGAGCGCGGCATTCGTAGAAGTTGATGCTACTACCGCCCGCTTTGATGATCGGGGCATTGCGGATCCTCTCATGGGTTCTGTTCATGATCCCATCTATCAGGGGGCAGGCCCCTTAGGTGTGGCTGGTATCCCGCAACCAAAGCCAGGTGCCGTAACGAAAGCACATGGCGGTATTTTGTTTCTCGACGAAATTGGAGAACTACACCCCATTCAACTCAACAAACTTCTCAAGGTGCTCGAAGATCGCAAAGTGTTCTTAGACAGTGCCTACTATTCCTCTGAAGATACGAGTATCCCACCCCATATCCACGAAATTTTCCAACATGGCCTTCCTGCTGATTTTCGTTTAGTGGGGGCCACCACTAAACTTGCCCACGAATTGCCTCCAGCTCTACGCTCTCGTTGTTTGGAGATTTTCTTTCGCAACCTTAATCCTGAAGAAATCGGGATCATTGCAGCTAATGCAGCCCGTAAGATCAACTTCCCCATGGATCCTGCAGCCCTAGAAGAGATTAAAAGATTTGCCAGTAATGGTCGTGATGCGGTGAATATTGTGCAGATCGCTGCGGGGGTGGTCTTAGCTGAGGGACGCAAAAGGATTGAAAAGGGAGATATTGAGTGGGTCTTAACATGTGGGCAATACACTCCTAGACCCCAAAGCCAGATTCGCCCCCAGCCAACTATTGGAGTAGTTAATGGCTTGGCCATGTATGGAGCCAATTTGGGTACACTGATTGAAGTTGAGGCTACTGCGATTCCGGCGGAGAAGGGTCAGGGAAGTGTGCAGGTTACTGGAGTAATGGAAGAAGAGGAACTTGGTCGTCCGGGACGTACCATGCGGCGTAGATCTCAAGCCCGTTGTTCAGTAGATAATGTGTTAACAGTACTTAAATCGTGTTTGGGATTACGCCCCCAAGATTTTGATATACATATAAACTTTCCTGGGGGAATTCCCGTGGATGGACCTTCCGCAGGCATAAGTATGGTGACCGCTGTCGCGTCCGCCTTGACAAATCGCCCCGTCTCCAACACCGTAGCCATGACAGGCGAAGTAACAATTCATGGGCTGGTGAAGCCCGTCGGTGGAGTCGTCCCTAAAGTGCGGGCAGCTAGGGAGTCCGGAATTAAGCATGTCTTGTTACCCCAGGAAAACTGGCAAGAGATTTTTCGGGATTTAGGTGGGATCCAAGTGACCCCAGTTGAACGCATTTGGGAAGTTTTAGAGGTAGCGCTTTTAAGGGAACCAGAAATAATTTCTACAGTGATAACCGCCCGCGAACCCAGTAACTTATTAGGAGCCTCTCCTAAAATCACTGGTGGAATAATTCCCTGATTTTCCAATGTATGATACAATGGTCTTAGATAAATAAACATGGGGGTGTAGAAATGGTAAAGGAAAACACATTTCCACTACTGCCTCTCCGTGGAACGCTGGTATTTCCCTATATGGTGACTCCCTTAGAAGTAGGGAGAGCTAGGTCTATTGAGGCCGTTGAGCAAGCCATGCTCAGGGACCGGCGAATTGTTTTAGCAGCACAGCATCAAGTGGCTACCGAAGATCCGGTGCCTGAAGATATTCATGAGGTTGGTACTTTGTGCGAAATCAAGCAAATCCTCAAGGTACCCGAAGGTCAAGTACGGGTTTTAGTTGAAGGCTTGGCCCGAGTTACCCTTGAACAAATTGACGATGCGGAGGGTTACTATGAAACCCTAGTAACCATTGTGCCAGAAACAGACGGAGAAATGGACTCGTTTGAGCAGGAAGCTCTGGTGCGGATTGTTCGGGACCAGTTTGATAAATATGTGCGCTTGGGTAAAAAGATCCCAGCGGAAGTCTTGATGGCGGTGGGTAGCATCGAAGATCCACATCGTTTAGCCGATACCATCGCCAGTCAGATGAATATTTCCTTTAATGAGAAGCAGGAACTCTTGGAGATTTTTCCTGTGGATCGACGTCTAGAAGGGATCTTGGGCTTACTCTATCGTGAAGGGGAGATTCTCGGTCTAGAAAAAAGTATCCAACAGCGGGTTCGTAAACAAATGGAGAAGACCCAACGGGAGTATTATTTGCGGGAGCAAATGAA
>DGYW01000031.1:0-5069 GCA_002396805.1 Firmicutes bacterium UBA4996
GCCTTAAGCTTTTTCAAAAGCATTAATGCTTTTGAGGTTCTGCCAGTAGCAGAATGGATTGGTGCTCCTTTTGGAGGAGCGTTTCTATCATAGCACACCCAAAGATGTTTGTCAATCGCGTCTACAACCTGGTTTCAGCGATATCTCTTTTGAGGGCGCAGATAAGATTGTACCTCTTTGTCGCCGCTTTGTCAACCAGCAATTTGAAACTGAGTTGTTGGCGACAAGATGTATACTAACACGCAGGCACTACTACTGTCAACAGGCAAAATGAATTTTCCTTACAGAATTCAAGGAGATCATCATAAAGCGGGGAATAATCAAGAAAAAGGAGGTTCAATTATGTGCGGACGTTTTACCCTACACACACCCCTTGATAAAATCTTAACCTATTTTGGCTTACCAATGGGTGACTTCGAATACAAGCCCAGTTATAATATTGCCCCTACTCAACAGGTATTAACCGCGACTCCAACACCCCACGGACCTAATTCATCAGTCATGCGCTGGGGCCTGATTCCCCCTTGGCGACCCCAAGATAAAAGTGGCCTACCCCTAATTAATGCTCGTCTTGAAAGTCTCACTGAAAAAAGGACCTTTAGGCCCCTGGTTGATAATTCTCGCTGCCTAATCATGGCAGACGGCTTCTACGAATGGAAAATGATAAATGGGCGCAAACAACCCTACTACATTACACTTCAGGACAAGCAACCCTTCGCCTTTGCAGGGCTCTACGAAAAGGGACCGCAACCCAGTTGTACCATTATTACCATGGATTCCCAAAGTTCGATTCAGGACATTCACCATCGTATGCCAGTAATCCTAACTCCTGAACAAGGTAGGATCTGGCTAGGTTCTACGCCCTTCCCAAAAATACGAAGGATGATTTTGGGTTTTAGTGACACTGAGTTAACGTATTATCAAGTTAGTCCCATAGTTAATTCACCTAGGAACGACACGCCTAGCTGCATTGAACCACTCGAGCCAAAGCATCTAGCTGACAGCCTGTTCTAGGGTGCAACTTATCCGCCATTAAGAAGAAGCCGTAAGGCTACCAATAAGACAACGCCAGGCACACCCAATAACCCCACAATTAACGCGGTAATTGGATTTACCCCCACGGTAAAACCCCAGAAACTACCAATCAAATTCATTACCAAAAGCACACCGCCGCCAATCACAGCATTCACTATCAGGTTGAAAATGACCTTAAGGGGAACCAAGAGCATCTTCCCCAAGACATACACAAAGAGAACACCGGTCACATAGGCAACAATCACTAGAAAATCCATACGGTTCACCTCGCTTAGGTTCGTCCTCATGAACATCTTATGGTGAGTACCGTAGGATTATGACCTTTGTCCCCTATTCAAGATTTTTTATCTGTTTCAACCAATACATGTACTTCCGTTCCGCGACCTGAACCGAAAGAATAGCGTGATCCACCAACTCCGGATCTGTGGCCTGATTAAAATAATTTTGGGCATTAATCCACTCTTGTTTAGCCTGGCCGACAATGACAGACAATTCTTCCTTCGTGATCTGACCTGGTGCCGAAGGAATTTCCGCATCCCCGTCATCAAACAGACGATACGCCATATCCCACAACTTTCCAGACACGTTACGTGACAAAAAACCACCTCATCTCCAGCAATACCTAATCTAGTATTACTCAGGATGAAGCGGTTTATTCTAGTTTATTCTGGTTATTCTAATCGCATTGCCTAATTCGGCCCCGCCTTCTACAACTCCCGGCGGCCTTCTAAAGCTTTAGCCAAAGTAACTTCGTCCACATACTCCAGGTCACTACCTACAGGCATCCCATGCGCCATCCTCGTGACCTTAACTCCGATTGGTTTAAGCAACCGAGCCAAATACATGGCTGTAGCTTCGCCTTCCACATTTGGATCGGTAGCTAAAACAACTTCTTGCACATCGGGACCAATGCGGGCCACTAGTTCTTTAATACGCAACTGGTTCGGGCCTATCCCCTCCAAGGGAGAGATAGCACCATGTAAAACATGATAGATCCCCTCAAAGCTCTTGGTTCGCTCCATGGCGATTACATCCCGTGGTTCTTCGACCACACAAATGAAGTTTTTGTTCCGCTTCGGATCAGAGCAAATCGGACACGGGTCTTCTTCGGTAAAATGAAAGCACTGTGAGCAATAGTTTGTACGCTTCTTGGCATCTACAATAGAGTCAGCAAGTGCTTGAACCTCCGCAGGTGATTGATTGATCAGAAAAAAAGCCAATCTTTGGGCCGTTTTCGGACCAATACCGGGCAAACGCGTCAGCTCTTCAATTAAACGAGCCATGGGTTTGGGATAACGAGACATCTTAAAACAGTCCTGGTGGTAATCCTTGAAGATTGACTTTACCAGTTACCTTTTCGATTTCACTGGCAGAGAGTTCACGTGACTTACGGAGTCCGTCGTTAACCGCTGCCGTAATGAGATCTTCCAACATTTCTACATCTTCTGGGTCCACAGCATCGGGTTCAATAGTAATTTTTTGGACATCTTGGTGACCGTTCACAACTACTGTAATTACTCCACCACCCGCTGTTCCCTCTACAGTCATGTTCTCCAATTCTTCCTGCACCCGAGCTAAATCCGCTTGCATTTTCTGCATTTGCCGCATCATCTTCTGCATATTCATACCCATTATAGATCACCTCTATCTCTAATCATTTTTCTTTGGTTTGGTGAAGATTTTCCCTCCAAAGGTCTCCAAACTAACCTCAATAAACTTTTGCGAATCAGAAGTCTGTCCGTCATCGGCAGTAGTTGGCTCTTCTGAAGAATTTGCACTGTCCGTAGGTTCCTTCTGCACCTTCCGTGGTTTCCTTTTGGGCACTGGTTTGGGTGCAGGAGCGGACTGTTCTCCGAAGCTTTCCACCTCGTCTTGGAACACACACTTCAAATGGAGAGTGGTACCAACCAACTTGGCCAAAACTCTTTCAGCTGGCTCCCGATGGTTATCCTGCTCAATACTTGCTTTATGAAAACCCCGATCCCGGGGAAAAGCCACAACTAGGGCGTTAGAACTGGCCTCAACCGGTGTTCCCTCCTTCAGGAACGCCTCACATTGCATTAACTTTTCTTGCCGAAGTCCCCGCAGGTAATCCGGCCAGAGCTCTAAGATTTGGGCGGTGCGCTCAGCATCAGTGGAGGCCACTAAAGGACGCCTAGGTGCAGTCGCTCTACTGGGTTCACCAGAGGACTTAAACTGGCCCGAAGCCATCTGATCTTTTAGTGTAGTGAACTCCTGTTCTAAGGTCCGAATTTTTTCTTGTAACTCATGCACCACAGTGTGATCGAAGAAAGGAGCTTGTTCCGTTGCGATCTTTAACGTGGCCACCTCTAATGGTATCCTAGGATCTGGTGCAAAGCGCATCTCTCGCAACGCCTCAGACAAAACCTCGATGGCCCTTAGCCCAAAATCTTCGTATTCTTGCTCGTGCTGAAGCAATCCTGTGCGCAACTCGCTTAAGGTACTGCGTACAAACTGGGCTAGGTCACGACCACTACTATGCAGGGCATCGATTAATTGAAGTGCCTCCACCTTTGAGCCTTCCAGAATAAATTGAGTAAAAGACTGGACCTGCTCTCGAGGGGCAATTCCCAACACTTCCTCCACGGTTACTGCGGTTATTTCACTAGAAAAAGCAGCGCATTTCTCCAAAATACTCAAGGCATCCCGCATGCCACCTTCTGCATGTTCGGCCATTAATTGCAGGGCCTTCTTCTCGGCACTAAATCCTTCTCCCTTGACCACCGTTTCTAAACGACGGATCATGGCATCTTGACTGAATCGTTGGAAATCGTAGCGCTGCACGCGCGATAGGATCGTTGGTGGTAAGCGATGGGGATCTGTGGTTGCGAAAATGAAAATGACATGAGGTGGGGGCTCTTCTAATGTCTTTAATAGAGCATTGAAAGCCTCTGTTGTCAACATATGAACCTCGTCTATTATGTAGACTTTGTATTTGGCATTGATAGGAGTGTATTGGACTTGTCCCCGTAATTCACGAACGTCATCAATACCTCGGTTAGAAGCACCGTCAATCTCAACAACGTTCAAAGAAGTTCCGAATGTGATTCCTTCACATTCCTCACAAGTACCGCAGGGAGTAGATGTAGGTCCCGAGTGGCAATTTAGCCCCTTAGCCAGAAGCCTAGCCACGGTAGTCTTACCTGTGCCCCTCGGTCCGGCAAAGAGGTACGCGTGGGAAATTCGTCCTGAATCAAGACTATTTTTTAGAGTCTTTACAATACTATCTTGACCTTCCACATCGCCAAAGCTTTGTGGACGCCATTTCCGATATAAAGAAATATAGGCCATGACGCTCCCCCCTCCTACCAATCTTGGTTATAACCATAATTAGTGTTTCTCGATGCTCGGATGAAAGTCCTCTCAAAAGACAAATTCTAAAAAAACATAAAAAAATATCGTGCACCCATCTTCGAAAATGATCCTCCGGACGATATTCGGGTAGTTAGCTCGAACCAGGCACCCTCACGGCACATAAGAGTCTCCACTTACCGCTGCTTCCTTCCGGACCTGACGGGGTTCATGGATTCTTATTGCGTGAGACCCAATCGTCAACACCACTTATCCAAACCTGACTCCACAAGACCAATCCTCTGATGGGAATTCGACCCCGCTATAGCGGATTGCGGGTACAGGGCACCGCTACCGCCCCGTCTAGCACGACATGAATATTATACTTGACCAGCGCCATAAGTGTCAAGAACTACTGATATTGAGGTTCTTCTTTCTTCACATGTCCTAGCCTACCCTGAAGCTTGGGGATCATAGCCTCTACCTCTTGGGCCATGGAACTATACATCTCCTTCACCGAAGGAACATCTGTATCCAAGGCACAGGATTTCAACTGCCCCGCTAGGGATTGAGCGCCCGCTACAGTTTGTTCTATTCTAGTTTTCGTTGTCATGTTAATCATCCTCCTCAAGAACTAGAATACCCCTTCTAGGCAATAAAAAACCATCCATTGATCACTCAATAGATGGTGCCTAATTCAATGGCGGAGAGAGAGGGATTCG
>DGYW01000031.1:5194-5835 GCA_002396805.1 Firmicutes bacterium UBA4996
CCCCATCTAGCACGGTAAAATTTTCAAATGGCGGAGAGAGAGGGATTCGAACCCTCGAGGGGCTCATCACCCCTACACGATTTCCAGTCGTGCCTGTTCAGCCGGACTCCAGCATCTCTCCATATTTGTTTGTGTTAGAAAATCTGGCGGAGAGGGTGGGATTTGAACCCACGGGACGCTTACACGCCCAACGGTTTTCGAGACCGCCACATTCGGCCACTCTGTCACCTCTCCCACATTCGCTATTCCCTAGCGCAAGTCCTGGAAGAACTCCCGGAGCAGTTGGCTACATTCGTTCTGACAAATGCCGTCATAAACCTCTACGAAATGATTTAGGCGTTTGTCTTGCACAAGGTTCATCAGAGATGACACAGCCCCAGCCTTAGGATCGTATGCACCAAAAACTAATGTTTTGAGACGGGCGTTCACAATGGCCCCCGCACACATGGGACAGGGTTCTAGAGTAACATATAGGCTGGCATTAGTCAAGCGCCACTGTCCAAGATATTGGGCAGCTTCTTGGATGGCCAGAATCTCTGCATGAGCAGTGGGGTCTTTCCATTGTTCCCGTCGGTTATGGCCACGACCAATAATCCTTCCATCCCAAACCACTACAGCCCCAATAGGTACTTCGCCATTGG
>DGYW01000031.1:6122-26444 GCA_002396805.1 Firmicutes bacterium UBA4996
GGGGGGGAGCCGAATGCCCCCCGTTTCCTTGCTCTACTTAAAACCACCTTCTCGGGCTCGCAATTCGTCCTCCGCTTTGGCAATCATTTGACGCACTACATGACCGCCAGCTTGATCTAGTTCACGGGTGGAGATATTTCCCCAATATTGATTGTAGTATCCGGGGCTTTCTCCTAGTTCGGTAGCCATTTCAAACTTAAACTTATGGACTGCCTCTACAGCATCGGGAATCAAGATCCCTCGTTCCCTTTTGCTAGCACGTCTTGCCATTAGCACACCTCCATAAATAGTGAAGGATGCCAGCGGCACCCATTTGTGCCGAGGCATCCCCCGTTATTCGCTATTAAATTATTGAGTTGGTTCCTGCGGGAAACCTCCACGGAAACTAGCGGTTCCTCCGCCCTGACCTATCAAAGATTGCTGGGCAGCGGCGACCATACGCCTTACCATATGTCCACCAACGGCACCACATTCACGGGAGGAAATGTTGCCCCAATAACCGGATTTGTACTCGGGGTTAATTCCTAATTCCGTAGCCACTTCATACTTGAATTGGTTCATGGCTTGGAATGCTTCTGGAACAACCTTAATGTTCTTGCTTGAAGAGCCTAGCGCCATCAAATTCACCTCCTCTTTCCCTGGCAAGTTTAATGTGCCCGGCAAACATCAAGCTTACCCCAGTAGATCGTTGGGGAAATTGGAAAAAAAGAAGAACCAGCAGGCATTACGCTGGCTCTTCTTAAATCTTACAGGCTAATAGCTTCTGTGGGGCAGGAGTCTGCTGCCTCTTGGCAACATCCGGCTCCATCACAATCGGTACTAATTACGTGAGCAAGGCCATCATCGCCCATTTCAAACACTTCTGGGCATACTTCGGCGCACAATCCACACCCAATGCACAAATCCGCATCTACCTTGGGATTCATCCACTATTCCTCCTCACACTATTATCTCGATTTCTATAGTTGATTCTACAATTCCTCGAATAAATCTTTACCTACACCACACTCTGGGCAAACCCAGTCATCGGGTAAGTCGTGAAAGTCAACCCCAGGAGCAATATCTTGTGTCGAATCACCGATCTCTGGATCATAGACGTAACCACAAACTGTACATTCCCACTTCGACATACCTTCACCTCTTTCGAAATTTTGTTCACTGTACTATTCTACCAAAAAAAAAGAAATCCTACTAGTTTTTACAAGACTTCCCGAATAGCGGAAGGTACCGAGATGCCATAGGCCTTATACATGGCTTCTACAACCGGTGAAGTGAGGTTGACACCGCCATAAATAATGGAAGATTCCGGTAAAACAGCGGAGATACTATTGGCTTTGGCCACCTCTTCAATAATATTGAGGATAAAGGAGACCAGTTCAACCCGGACTTCTTGTTCAATTTGTTCAAATCGCCACTCGTAATGCGCACTTAACTCATCAATTTCTTCCTGGGTCTGCAGCTCTTCTGCTTTACCCTGTGCTTCCAGGTAGAGTTGTTCCACCTTGTCTTGCAATTCTTTGTTCTTCACATCATATTCTGGATGAGCATAGAACAAAAACTCGAAGTCCACATAGCCAATGTTATTGGCAAAAGCGACAGTAGGAACTAGAAGCCCTACCATTAATACAAGCACGATTCCTAGGATTCTCTTCTTCAAACTGGACACTCCTTTGTATTTCACTGTCATAAACTATTCCACCCCCGACATATATTTCCTGCCACTGTCAACCTTTTAGGGGGTATCCGCCACTAAATCCGCGATAGTTCTGTGTTGCAGGACACTGACAAAGGCCGCCTGAGCTTCCTCCCATACTGCTTGCATTGGACACCGGCCCTCTCGAACACAAGAAAACTCATGGGACATACACTTGGAAATTGCAATGGGACCCTCTATAAGTTCGATTACATCTTTAATTGTAATCGTGTTGGGATCCGCTTCTAGGCGGACACCACCACCTGGTCCGCGCACCCCTACTACCCAACCTGTGGTACCTAGTAGGGCAATAATTTGGGGTAAAAAATTGGCGGGAATCTCTTGCCTGGCGGCAATTGTCTTGGAAGAAATATATTCACCTGGGTTGCTAGCCAGCTCAACAAGAGCACTTACCGCGTATTCCGTCTTCTTAGTAATCTCCACCGTTTTTCACCTCATCTAGTAAAACCTACCAAAATTATACAGAGAGGACGAAAGTCTGTCAAGAATCGGGGAAATCCCGCTGTTTTCTGTCAGCTCTAGCTTGCTTGCTACCTCAGATCTGTTACAATAAGAGTTAAGAACGAATGGGGAGGTCTGCACATGGATCGCATTGGCATTATTGATATCGGGTCCAATTCCGTACGCTTAGTAATCATTGATATCAAAGAAAATCGGGCCCATCATCAAATTGAGCATCTTGAAGAATCGGTGCGCCTGCGCAGTGGCACAGATTTTCGAGGCTCGCTAACTGAAGAAGGAATGGCTTATGCAACGGAGACCGTCTCCCTTTTTGTGACTTTCTGTAAAGCTCGTCGCGTGGAGCACATAATTGCGGTGGCCACTGCAGCCGTCCGGAGGGCTCCCAACGGTCAAGAACTAGTGCGACGCATCCAGCAAGAGACAGGAATCAAGACCACTATTCTTTCAGGCGAAGAAGAAGCCTATCTGGGTTATCTGGGCCTAATCAATAGTGTTACAGAGCCATCTGGCCTAATGGCAGACTTAGGTGGAGGTTCACTCAAACTAGTAAGCTTTGCTAACCGTCTAAATCAGAATACAGTAGCGTTAGATTTCGGTGGGGTATCTCTCATGGAAGAATTTGACTTAGGAGATCTACCCACCAAAGAAAACCTGCGCAACCTAGAGGCTTATTTAGACGAAGCCTTCGGGCAAATTCCTTGGCTACAGGAACAGCCCAATGTGATCGGTCTTGGGGGCACCTTCCGATCCTTAGCACGGGTGTATCGTAACCATGTCCAGTATGTGCCCGACATTACCGATGGCATCGTAATTCCTACCGAAGCAGTGGGCGAGATTTATTCCATGCTCAGCAAAATGGATGCGGAGCAACGTCGCAAAGTGCCGGGTTTAGAAAGGTCCAGAGCCGATCTTAGTGTGACCGGATTCGGGATTATTTATAAGCTTTTGCAGGCATCAGCTAGTCCTGAACTAACGGTCAGCGTTGCTAGTATTCGAGATGGACTATTTTTTAGACACCTTTATCCTCGTGATCCCATTCTCTTTAACGTCCTTACACATCACACCAATAATCTCATTGACTACTATAATCTAGACGAAAATCATCTCCGCAGAGTCTCCAATCTAGCTGTTACGCTCTTCGATCAACTGCAACCGTTGCATGGCCTCGGAAGCTCAGAACGCAGGCTAGTATTAATCGCCGGACTGCTCCATGAATTAGGCGTAGTAATTAGCGTGGAAAGCTTGGAAAAGCACACCTTATATACCATTTTGAACTCGCCCTTACGTGGTCTCAGCCAACGCGAACGAGTTTTGGTGTCCTACCTGGCAGCCTCCCACGATCAACTATTTCAAGTAAATCTGAAGGACCATGTAACCAACGGACCCATCAGCCTAGATGATATACAGAGTTTCAAAAAGCTAGCCCCACTCCTACAAATTGCCCATAGCCTAGATCGCTCTAGGACCGGAGTGGTTACCCATGTACAGACAAGGTTAACTCCGGAAATTTGCGAATTGAGAGTGTTCGGCAGCGGAAAAACCGACCTCGAGATCCGAGACGCTAGCCGGCGCGCAGAGGCTTTTCAAAAAGAATATGGACCAAAACTTGTATTGGTCAAAGGATAAAAAAAGATCCTGGTTAGAAACGACCAGGATCTTTTCTTTATTGTTCTAAGAAACCGCCTCGGCAATGTTACTTCCGAGCTCGCGACAACGCTGTTCATCTTCGTCGGTTAATCCAAAACGTGCCTTTACGGCGGGATGAGCAATAGCAAGTCTCATTTTTTCCAGTCTCTCTTCTAAGAGGCCGGCAGCCTCACCACTCCAACCGTAGTTGCCAAAGGTGGCAGCAATTTTACCCCTGGAGGTAATAGCACTGAGTGAATCGATTACCCGCCAAATGGGATAAACAGCATCTGCGTTGATGGTCGGAGAACCCAAAACAATAGCATCAAAGGAGCTAATCGCCTCCTTAATCTGATCGTCGGTACTGTTGCCCACATCGATCAAGGTCACATCAACACCTGGCTTTTGGCGAGCCCCCTCCGCAACCAATTCGGCCATGCGTCTAGTATGACCGTACGCGGAAGCGTAACCTACTACAACCCTCTTGCGCCCCTGCTTAACTGTTGCACTAAGGTCTTTATATAACTGGATCATTTGATCCAAATTTTCATCTAAGATAGGTCCGTGACCTGTGGCAATCATCTTCAGTGGCAATCCTTCAAGTTTTGCTACTGCTTCCTGCACCTTTGGTTTGAAGGGGCCCATAATAGCATCGAAGTAGTAAACAATTTCATCCGTGAAGTCCATTTCTTGTTCACTGGCGAAAATCTTTCCTTCTGGGAAACAGAAATGAGAGCCAAAACCATCGCAGGTAAACAGCACCTCTTCTTCCTCCAAATAGGTCCACATGGTATCAGGCCAGTGCAAGAAAGGAGCCATAATAAAGCGCAATTTCCGATTACCCAAGTCTAACACATCGCCTTCACCCACGATGTGCTTGTTAAACTCCATATTCACTTGTTCACCGAGGAACTGTATGGCGGCCCGTGAACCGTGCACCGTTAGGTGTGGTGCCCGTTTGAGCAGTTCTTTGATGCTTCCAGAATGATCTGGCTCTGTATGGTTAACAACTAAATGTTTTAAATCGGTCAAATCTATTTTTTCAGCTAGCTTAGCAAAAAATTCGTCTTGAAATTCAAGTTTAACCCCGTCAATAAGGGCCGGCTCATCTGCGTCAATTAAATACGAGTTATAAGTGCTACCGAATTCAGTGGGAATAATCACATCAAAGACTCTCAAATCAGGGTCCCGAACACCTACCCAGTGAATGCCAGGGCGAATTTCCATGAAGATCACCTCTCGATATTAATAATCACTCTCGTTAAATCTTAACTCTCTTAGTCAGTTTTGGCAACCCCTCAAATACCTGGATTTGCCGAGTTTACCTCTTCCAATCGCAACTAGACACCAAAATGTCCACGATTACGCCTAAACCCTCCGCATCCTCTTCTGTAAAACGGGATAAGAAGGGGCTGTCCACATCCAAGACCCCCAGTAACTCTCCCTCCGCGGTGATCATTGGCACCACCACTTCAGAGCAAGATGCTGGATCACAGGCAATATGGCCGGGGAATTCATGCACGTTAGAAACTACTGTGGATACTCGACGTTCAGCGGTGGTACCACACACACCCTTACCGAGGGGAATACGGATGCAGGCAGGCTTTCCCTGAAAGGGTCCGAGAATCAATTCTTCTCCCTCTAGGAGGTAAAATCCCACCCAGTTAATATCCTTAAGCTCTTGAAAGAGCAAAGCAGCCGTATTAGCTAGATTAGCCAACCAATGGGTTTCGCCCTCCAACAGGCCTCGTAATTGGTTTTGTAGTGCCTCATAGTTTGTATGATACACGCTTCCACCTCCCTATGCCCAGTATAACCCAGAGAACAAGAAAGCGCCAGATGCTTCCGGCGCCCCGTTGTTATTGAATGGCCAGTACATTCATGACATCACGCTTAATCTTGCGTAAGGTAGTACTGGGTTGGTACATTAAATTATGATACTCGGTCAACATCCGCTTGGCGGAAAAACGATGCATAGCCATGGAGATACTAGACCGCATCATCTCCTGCCAGCCTGGACGATCCTCGTAATACTTGGGAATTACCTCCTCAAGGAGCACCTCATATAATGATAAAGCATCCACCATAGTCTGCTCTGGACCTTCGTATCCTCCACCAAATTGCCAACCGGTCACACCGTGTAAACAACCTTCAGGCCACCAACCATCAAGGACACTCAGATTCAACACTCCATTGAGGGCTGCCTTCATTCCTGATGTGGCCGAAGCCTCGAGAGGTCTCTGAGGAGTATTTAACCATACATCACATCCCGAAGTGAGAAGCCTCCCCAGTTCCATATTATAGTTTTCCAAGAAAACCACACTTTCAGGAAACCGGTAGGACATTTCTGCGATGTTGGCCACAATTTGCTTACCCCAATCGTCCGCAGGATGGGCCTTGCCAGAAAAAACCAGCTGGATAGTGCGATCCTTTAGCAAGGGTTCAATAATGTGGGGCCGATGAAAGATTAAGCCACTGCGTTTGTACGTCGCAGCCCTTCTCGCGAATCCAATGGTTAAGGCATCCAGATCAAAGGCCACTCCCGTGCGATGTTCGATTAACTCTAGGAGCTTCTTTTTGTTCTGAAGATGGGCTTTCCAAAGATTACCCTGCACATTGTAAGTTTGCTTAATCAAGGAATTCTGCCAAGTGTCCACGTGCACTCCGTTAGTTACACTAATAATGGGCGCAGTACCAGGATTACCCCTCCACATGGCACGGGCAGTGGAACCATGCAGTTGGGAAACCCCATTGGCAATGTAGCTTAGACGAAGACCAGCCACTGTCATGTTAAAAGGGTTGCCCCCGATTTTTTCCACCTGGTCGTATTCTAAACCGACCCAAGCCCCCATGTGGCTCAGTAGATTGTGATCATGTTCCTCGTTACCTGCCATGACAGGGGTATGGGTAGTGAAGACTATTTGCTGCCGTGTCTCTTCCCACGCAGAATAGAAATCCTGCCCCTTAGCCATCTTTTCTCTAATTAGTTCCAAGCCAGCGAAGACTGCGTGACCCTCATTGAGGTGGAAGATATCTGCATCAAACCCGATTTGTCGCAACAGGCGAACCCCACCGATTCCCAGCACCATTTCTGCTGCCACCCGTTCTTGACCCGAACTGGCGTAAAGCTGTCTGGTGATCCACCCATGGGAAGTGCCAGGCAGATCCGCATCCAAAAGATAAAGAGGGACATTTCCAAAAGCCTCCGTCTTCCACACCTTACAGGTTACTTCTTCGCCCCTGATCCACAGACTCACAGCCAGTCCAGTATCCTGCAAATGGGTCTTATCATAGCTCTGACGAGAATGGTGGGGAAAGCCATTCTTGTCCAGAAACTGATCCGAATATCCCTCATGCCACAATATGCCGATTCCGACGAAAGGAAGTTTGAGATCATGGGCGGCTTTAAGGATGTCTCCCGCTAGCACCCCTAACCCGCCCGAGTAGATAGGAAATTCTTCACTCAAACCATATTCCATGCAAAAAAAAGCAATCTTAGGTTGCGGAATAGCTGTCATGTCTATCGCTCCTCGTTTTCGTAACTGTTGATTAGCTTCACATAGTGCTCAATGAGCCTAGTTGCTTCAGCCTCACTATCTGCTTCACTATACAAACGAAAGACCGGCTCATCTCCGTCGGGTACGACTAAGGCCCAACCGGAGTCACCGTATTCCTTGATACCATCTAAGTAAATCGTTTGTTCTGGATTGGAGTTTTGGATTAACTCACGCATCACTCTGCCCTTAGCCTCCCAAGGACAAGCAACCTGAGTTCGCTGTTGATAGGTGCGTGCTTGCCATTGACTTAGGGGAATTTCCTTGGAACTCAAAAAACTCAATAGTCCTCCAATGCTGGCTAAGGGTTCGATGTGAGGAAAGACCTCTACCTTTCCGTCTTTAAGGGTATTACCTAGTTCAGTTGCCATTTCCATCCAAAATGCCGGCTCCATTTTGGTCCACCGCACATTCACACCATGTCCCTCTGCTGTTTGAGCAACTGTACTGGAGCGGTGAATGGGGACCGCTACTTCAGTCCGTCCCTCCTCACTTAATGCCTGCACAAAGAGGCGCCACCACCCATCATCTGGTAAACGAGTACCCTCTTCATCCTGAAAGTACCATGTGCCGCCTTTAATCACTACAGTGGGTAAGCCCAGTACTTCACTGGTGATCACTGCGTAACCAGCCAAATTAAGAAAATCGTCCACCATCTGACCTAGGGGATCACCCTGTTCTGCAAGTAGCCCCACCCTAAATTGCGGTCTGCGGGCAGGGTAGTGAGTTGCTAAGTCCTTCAGATAGCTTTCCCTTAACTCGGGTGCTTCTAAACGGCAACCGAATTCCTGCCAACCTAAACGGGGATAGTCTTCTCGCAGATAAATGTTTTCAATTTTCCGTTGGTCCGCCTTACTAAGTAAATGCCCCCTCTGATTCCAGCATCTAATTACAGCCTGATTATCTTCCGAAAGTCCCGAACTACAATGTAGAGCTCCTGTCAATTGCAATTGTTGGACCATGAAGCGTGTTAGCATCCCCGCCACCCGTCCGCCATCGTGAACATGAATGCCTCCACTTCTCAATCCTACCGTCAAAGCTTCCTTAACCAGGTCTCCCAAAGTGGTAAAATCGCTAGTAACTAATACCTCTCTTCCGGCACCTAGAAAGGAGGCATAACTTAGTCCCACTTGAATAACGGTTTCAGGACCTAAGTCTCCACGATAATCACCGGTGATTCCATGTTTAGAAAAGAGGCTAGGCTGTTCTTGACTACCCCAAATTAATGATCTTCGTAATCTTGTACCACTGGGGATGCGCTTTTCTGGCCATACCTTAGTATTAGGGGCAATGGAAGTCATAGTCCCTACCTGGGCCTTTTCACCTAAAACGCTCCCTTCGTACAGTTCCACCTTAGACTCTAATCTCACATTTCGGGCACATACGGCACCCCTAAGTTGAGACCGGGCCCCAACCTGCACACCAGGCCACAAAATACTCTGTTTTAAGCTGGCCTGGTTCTCAATTTGACAATTTGGACCCAAAATCGTATAGGGACCTAGATAAACATCGGCACCTATCCTACTACCTCGCCCCACATAAATTGGTCCTTCTAAAAAGACGTCGGAGCCAAGCTTAACCCCATCTTCTAGATAGATTTGTCCCGGCTGCGGATTAGGTAGTTCAATCTGTACCTTACCATCGAGGCAGTCTTTCAAAGCTTGACGATAAGCATCAAGGCTACCTACATCTGACCAGTAACCTGAGGCTACGTAACCATACAGAGCCGCCCCCTGTCTTAGTAGCTCGGGGAAAACGTCCCGACTAAAATCCACTTGCTGACCAGCGGGAACCATTGCGAGGACCTCTGGTTCTAGGATATAAATTCCGGTGTTAACCGTGTCGCTAAAAACCTGACTCCAGCTGGGTTTCTCTAAGAATTGCCTAACTTTACCATCCTCGTTTGTCAAAACAACCCCATAGCTAAGGGGATTGGGCACGCTAGTGAGAATAAGCGTGGCAACAGCATTTCTGCTCCTATGAAACTCTATTGCCGCGGTGAGATCAATATCTGTGAGGGCATCTCCACTAACCACCACAAAGGTGTCAGTAAAGCTCTGCCCTGCATTTTTCACACTACCCGCTGTCCCTAATGGTGTTGTTTCCACATAGTATTCCATCTGTACTCCATGTTCTGCACCGTCTTGAAAATAATTAGTTACATCGTGGGGCAGATACCACAAGGTACAGGCGATACGTCTAAAATTATGGCGTTTGAGCAAGTTTACGATATGTTCCATCATGGGCGCATTCAAAATGGGAACCATGGGCTTGGGCAAGTTGCAGGTGAGCGGCCTAAGGCGTGTGCCTTCACCGCCGGCCATGATTACTGCTCTCAAGAAAACGCCCCCCTTTCTCCAGAAAATCGCTAGTCACATGATAACGATCGTAGACAACATCCGCTTTTCGCTGTGGATTGTGATGAATATTGTAGCTCTCCACCGTTTGTCTAGCGATCTGGTTCCAATCGTACTTTTCTGATACATCACGGGCTGCTTGTTTACTCAAGGTACGGGCAAAGGCCTTGTCGCCCAATAGGTGCAGAATGTTGTCTGCGAGGGAATTATCGTTACCAGCATAAAAAGTCAAGCCATTGTGACCATGTTGCACTGTCTCACCAAAACCTCCGATGTCACTGACCACTACAGGAGCTTGCCCTGCCATGGCCTCCAGGGCAACAATGCCAAATGGCTCATATCTACTGGGAAACACAGCCACAGATGCGAGCTGATATAGGCTGTTGCGCGTGATATCATCAACAAAACCAGGAAAAACCACCTTTTCCCCCAGTCCCGCATACCACGCCTTACCTTTCAGCTCATCTCTGAGGGGGCCAGTACCTGCAATGATGAATTTGGCCTGAGGATTGTGCTGTAGGACCTTAGGGGCCGCGTCCAATAATAAATCGATCCCCTTCTCATACACATGGCGCCCTACGTATAAAACAATCTGCTCTTCAGGTAAGGCCCAAGAGCTACGCCAACTATCGAGGTTATCATGGGTCTTACTGAAATCCAAAGCCCGTACTCCATTAGGAATTACCACCAGCTTATCCTCGGGGACTTGGAAAATCTGGCGCAGTTCACCACGCATATACTCGCTACAGCAAATTACCCGATAGGCCTCATATGTGAGCCACCATTCCAAATCACTAATATGCCGTTGTAAATCATTATGTAGCCCGTCATTACGTCCCCACTCCGTAGCATGAATTGTGGCCACCAGGGGCGTTTGATATGCATGTTTCAACACCTTGGCACTCGGAGCTACCAGCCAATCGTGAGCGTGGATCACATCAAAGTGGTTGTTGTTTAGAATTTCTATTCCCTTTTGGGTCAGGTGATAGTTCATGAAATGAACCTCGTCAAGAAAGCCCATGGGTTTGGGGAAGAACTGATTCACTCGATAAACTCTCACACCACCAACATATTCCGTTGGCTCGCAGTCAGGCCAATCTCCCGTAACCACCGCTACTTCGTGCCCTTCCTCAACCAAAGCCTGGGACAAATCAGCCACTGCCCTGGCCAAACCTCCAATTACCTTTGGAGGGTATTCCCAAGACAACATTAATATTTTCAATTCGCACACCACCTAAAACCTCTCTCTCGTCACAGGATACCCTGAAAGGACAGGTATTATTAGAAGGAGTCTAGAGAAAGATCGCCAAATATCTAAGGAGATAACTGTTAAAGGAGAAGAGGAAATGCGGAAGTTCCATCAAAATCGTCAAGCCATCTATCCCCATGATCCTTGGCGAGTAAGTGAAACGTCTTTTGATCCACAGTTTAACCATCGCAACGAAACGATTTTTTCCTTGGGTAATGGCTACATGGGTCTCAGGGGAACCTTAGAGGAAGGAGTGCCTCAACACATCCCTTCCACACCAGGCATCTATCTCAATGGCATTTACGAAACAGAGAAGATCATTTATGGGGAATTCATGGCTGCCCAGCCTCAAAAATATCAATCCATGATCAATGTGACGGATTGGCAGGGACTGACAATCTCCATCGGAGACGAGGATTTTTCCATGTTTCAGGGGCAGGTTGAAGATTACATAAGAAGTCTAGATCTAAAGCAAGGTGTATTGCGTCGCGCATTGATTTGGACTAGTCCTGGTGGTCAACGTGTACAACTTGTGTTTGAACGTTTTATCTCTCAAACCAACAGACATCTTGCCCTACAACGTTGCACACTTACCCCCTTAAATTTCCAGGGAGAGATCACAATTAACTCCCACATTAATGGCGATGTCCATAATTACCACCACCTGCGTGAGCAAGCCCTCGAGGTGGTGTCAATCGAACACAAAAATGAAAGCGGTTACATTATTTCTCGCACAAAGAACAGCCAGATCATCATTGCCTGTGGAGTAAGCCACAACACTAGTCCCCAAGTTACTATTACTAGTTCTGCTACTGCTACCGCTCTCAATTTCACTGCTCGTTTCGATGTAGTACCCGAAAAGAGCTATGTTTTAGAAAAACATGTGGCTATGAGCACCTCGAGAGATACAGAAATAAGCCAGCTTGGCTCCTTTGTAAGTACCTTAAGCAAGCAAAGCGCCGAGAGAGGCTACGAGGCCGAAAAGGCCGATCATATCCGTTTCCTCGAAGAATACTGGACCCATACGGATGTGAAAATTAATGGAGATACAGCTCTACAACAAGGCTTACGTTTTAACGCCCTACAACTTCTACAATCAACCGGTAGAGACGGAAAGACTAACATTGCCGCCAAGGGCCTAACTGGGGAATATTATGAGGGTCATTATTTTTGGGATACAGAAACCTATATCGTTCCCTTCTTCCTCTACAGTCAGCCTGAGTTAGTCAAAAAGTTATTGGAGTACCGTTACAGTATTTTAGATGCAGCCAGACTCAATGCCAAGCGTATGGGTGATCAAGGTGCACTGTATGCATGGAGAACGATTAATGGTCATGAGGGTTCAGGCAACTTCTTAGGTTCTACAGTCCAATATCACATCAACGCCGCGGTTGCTTACGCAATCCACAAGTATTACGAAGCCACTGAAGATGGGGATTTCCTAGCAGACATGGGTGGAGAAATGCTTTTCGAGACCGCCCGTTGCTGGGCTCACCGAGGTGTGTTTTTAGAATCGCGAGGTGGACATTACTGTATTAATGAAGTGTGCGGGCCAGACGAATACAAACCGGGGGTAAACAACAATTGCTACACCAATTACATGGCCCAATTCAACCTGCGCCTTGCCTTAGAAGTTAGAGAGATCCTTGCCAGAGAGTATCCAGAACGTTATGACCAACTTGTGATACAACTTAACCTCTCTGACGAAGAGTTTGGCCTATGGAAAAAGTGTGCAGACTTAATGTATTTGCCCTTCCACGAAGAGCTAGGTATCCATCCCCAAGATGACTCATTCTTAGACAAGGATCCCATTGACATTGACTCCATTCCAGAAGACGAAATCCCTCTGGTAGGTAATTGGCATCCTCTCCGGATTTGGCGCTATCAACTAATCAAGCAGGCAGATGTGATTTTACTCATGTTCTTGCTGGGTGATCAGTTCAGCTTAGAAGAAAAAAGGGCCAATTTCGATTACTACGAACCGAAAACGACCCATGATTCTTCACTGTCTCCAGCCATCTACAGTATTATCGCTGCTGAGTTAGGCTACTCTGATTTTGCCTATAATTATTTCCTACAAACAGTGCGCCTAGATCTGGATGACTACAACCGTAATGCTTGGCAAGGCCTCCACACCGCTTGCATGGCTAGCTCCTGGATGGGTGTAGTGAATGGATTTGCCGGCATGAGAACCCACGGTGGACAGTTGAGGTTTAGCCCCTATGTGCCCGACCGCTGGGAGGATTACAGTTTTAAGGTTAAATTTAAAGGTGCTCAGCTCCAGGTGGTTGTAGAACCCGAGATTACTTCTTATACGTTGCTTCAAGGTGAGGAGCTCACTTTTCTCCATTTTGGGCAACCGGTTACATTAAAAACCAAAGAACGCAAACAGCTAACCAATCCGAACTGTGTTGAAGATTTAGGCTAAGATCAATTCTCCAAACTTGTGAGGAATGTGGAAAGAGGCTGGATCAGCGCCCGTTGGTGACCACGCAAGATACTGGTCGCCTCCGTGGCGCTTTATTCTGAAAAAATTGGCCCGGATTCTTTGTCCAGAGGCAGGAGTAGTGTTTAAACACTCGAAAGGAATAGCAAGATAACCATCCCAGTCGCCAAAATTCTTGGTGGCAGCATTACGGCGAAACACCCCATGACGCAGTTGCAGGCAGTCCCAGTGGGGGTACCCAGTAAAAGTGGTGCCATCATGTTCAATTAAGGAATCAAAAACGACATTACGTGGACTAAGATTAAACTCAAAGTACTGGGCTAAAGAAACAGGGGCAATAAAGGCCTCCACAACCTCTTCATCATAAAGGGGTTGGTCTCGCTTCAGCATGTTGGCCACGATCTCCTCATCTTTACAGTGAAAGCGTACATAAAGAAAGTCTTTGTCCCAAGCCACCTGAACCTGAGTATAATAGCACTCTCCACCTCGACCGTGGGAGTGTTCAAAGGGTGAGCTAAGGGGAAGAGTACCCCAAGGAACCGCAAAATAGTCGCCTTGGCAAGGTGTGGGTGTCTTTAAACACATTAATTGCTTGGTTTCGTGTTTGGTCAAGATGAAATCCCTCCCGTAATTTAGGTCTCCAGAATAGAAAGGAAAGAACATGAACAGGAAAAACCTTACTTGGCTAATTCTAGTTGTAATAGTGCTCTTCCTGCCCCTTAGCGTATTTGCCCAGGGAGAGCTAGTGATCTTGCACACAAACGATCTCCATGGCCAATCATTAGCTCGCCTTGCTACCATCGTGGAAGAACAGCGAGCCCTCCATCCCCACGCTTTATTAGTAGATGCGGGCGATCTTTTTTCTGGCACTGCAGTCTCCAGCATATTTCAGGGACAGGCAGAACAAGAAGCAGTTCTGGCCATGGGTTACGATGCCCTAGCCATCGGCAACCACGACTTCGACTTCGGTAAAGCGGTGGTGCAAAAGTCTTTAGATCGTGGTCTTCCGTGGCTTTCAGCCAATATTTGGCAAGGAGAGCAGACCTTTGCCCCACCTTTCGCCATCATGAGTCTCAAAGAGGCCCGGGTTTTGTTGGTTGGTCTCACCTCCGTTGCTACCCCGAAAATGGCCTTCGCTAGCAACATCGCGGGCCTACACTTCGCTGATCCAGTGACAACACTCAGAAACATCCTGCAAGAACAAGAGGGTAATTACGACCTTTGTGTAGTTCTGTCCCATCTTGGCTATGGTGAGGACTTGCTCCTAGCTCAAAAAGTGCCAGGTATTAAGGCTATTATTGGTGGTCACTCTCATACCGTATTAGCTTCTCCTGTACGGATTAGAGACACCATCATTGTCCAAACTGGCTCTTCTGCCCAGTACCTCGGTAAAGTCATTATTGGAATGGAAGAAGGCTACCCCGCCACTGCTGAACTACTCCGGATTGAACAAGATACTCCCCTCCACCCTTCAATAGCTCAAATTGATCAGCACTACGCAGCCCTCATGGCTAACGAAATGGGTCAGGTTCTCGGCTATGCAAGTCGGGATTATGTTAAAAGGGGAATGGGCCATTTTATGGTAGAGGCTTTGCTAAGCTACAGTGACGCAGATGCCGCTTTGTACAATGGCGGAGGTGTTCGCGCAGGTTTACAGGCGGGTCCAATTACTAGAGAAGATATCTTTGCAGTGGAGCCCTTCGACAACCAAGCGGTTTTAGTCACCTTGTCGGGCCCAGATTTGGCAGAGCTAAAGAAAATTGCGTCCTCCCGTTCGGGTGACTTCTTTACTGGACCCCGAATTATTGATCTAGATCGAACCTACACCGTTGCTACCAGTGACTTTCTCGCCAATGAGACTGCAAGTTACTCCATTTTAACTAGGGGTGAAATCACCTATCTTGGTCAACCAGTACGTCAAATTCTAGAAATTTATCTTCAGGAACGCGTCTTGGATGTGCAACCCAAGGCCAGCTCATTTTAGTTAGACATGATAAAAGGTGCCGTAGCATAGGGCACCTTTTAGCGCGTTCTCACTAGATTTTTGCAAGGCTTAGTGGTGCTTCTTTTCTCTAAAGATCACGAACGTTGTATTCTATACTAGAGATCACTCCATCAAAATATACCAAGTCCCCTTCCGGCATTTCCCAAGTAGCTTTCATTTGAATGGGTACCATCACCTCGTTTTGCTCATGGTATCCAATTATCTCAACTGTCCAGGGTACCAAAGCCATTACTCCCTTACCTTGATCCATGTAGCGGTCTTTTGTGGTAAATGTCACAAATTCTCCCACATCGTTGATGGTAAAGATGCCGCTAGCCTTAACACCTTTGTATTCAATGGTTGCTTGGGCATGATGCTCATCAATTTCTTCCCAGGTGATATAATCCTGAAGGGCATAGTTCGGCACAACTAACGCTTCGGCCAATATAGTGACTAAAGCCGATTGATGCATTTCGGAACCGGTAACATCAAAGAGCTTGATCAGTTTTGCTAATCTACCAGTCATATAGCCTTGGCCGTTTTGATACTTATCTCTTCCCTCAAATGGAATCACACCCAACAGCCTGGAGTTTAGATAGACAATGCGGGCTGGCTCCTGCACGAAGTTGAACTGTTCAGAATACAGCTTGAGATCCTTGTTTCCATTCTTGAATGCGACATTGTTAAAGACAATCCGCGCTGTGGACATTTTCGGCCGACCTATGAAGCCAGAATATCGAAAATATCTCTGCACGGGCTCCGGTAGCCCAGCTAGCTCCTCTGTGGTAAAGACCTCACTTGAAAACTTGGTTTTGCCCAGTTCTGCCTGAACCTCTGAAGCAAAGAGTGTTTTCATCTCGACCCCATCTTCCATCATTTGAATTCCCGCCAAAATAACCACAATCACAATACCCACAGAAACTAATACTATTCCCGTTCGCAAACGCCGTCCTCTTCTAATCATCGAGGAGCCCTTCCTTCTCGTTTTTTTATAAAAGAATGCCACTGGAGAAACCCAATGGCATAACAGAATTCTACCCTATGCATAAATCAGACAAAAGATAATAATAAACTAATTTGGCTGTATTCACTACAGCCTCAACGTGGGTTCGTTCGAAGGCATGGGAGGCATCAATTCCCGGTCCCACCAAACCATGAACAACGTCATAACCGGCTCGTAATGCTGCACTAGCATCAGACCCATAATAGGGATAAATGTCTACCTTGTAACCAATTTCGTTCTTCTCCGCCAAATTAACCAAGTGTTGACGCAAACGGTAGTTGTAGGGACCAGAAGAGTCCATAGCACAAATCGAGACTGTGAATTCGTCGCTGGTTTGACCATCTCCAATAGCACCCATATCAACGGCCAGATACTCTACTACCTCCGAGGGAATATTGGAGTTACCCCCAAAGCCGATTTCCTCGTAGTTAGAAAACAGGAAGTGAGTGGTATAAGGCAAGACCAGTTCATGCTCTTGAATTTCCCGAAGCAAATATAATAGAACGCCGGCACTGGCTTTATCATCGAGATGTCGAGATTTAATGAATCCGCTAGGCAACACTTCCACCCGGGGATCAAAGGCCACAAAATTTCCTACATCAATGCCGAGCTTTAACACATCTTCAGCACTAGCCACTCTTTCGTCAAGGCGCACCTCCATATTAGCTTGGTTGCGTTCTTCCTGGGGTCCATCCTTATAAACGTGGACAGAGGTTTGGTGCATCAGAATCGTCCCTGTATAAGTCTGTTGATCCGCTGTGAAAATCTGGCAATACTCACCTTCCACATGGGCCCATTGAGAACCACCGATTTTCGTTATACGGAGACGTCCGTCACTCTTAATCTCTTTCACCATGGCACCGAGAGTATCGATGTGCGCTGTTACAAAGCGGTGCTGGTCCTTATTCTTGCCAAGAACAGTAGCGATTAGTGCCCCTTTGCGATTGCTGTAGCTGGGTATACCGATCTCCTCAAGATAGTTGGCCATATGATCAATAATCCGATCAGTGTACCCTGACGGACTGGGAATAGACACCAATTCGTTAATCAATTGGAGAATCTCTTTGCCGCTAAATGTAATGGACAAAACCTCACATCCTCTCTAAATCCACTGTATAATTTGACGCCTCCCCTAATATTCCTCTTTTCTAGAGTAGCTCGCCGTATTTCTTCACATAGAGGTTCTTAAACCATTGGGCCAAGGCCATATAAAGCACAACGGTTAAAGCCAACCAGGCAAAATAGACTGGGGGAAGTGCAGCTAGACCAATCTTGGCACCAAAAGAGGTAAAGGGAATAATCGTTAAGGCGATGATCCCGGTAAAGGTCAAGAGAAATACTGGAGCAGAAGCTCTGCTTTGGATGAAAGGAATCTTTGGTGTACGGATCATGTGAATCACCAAGGTTTGAGACCACATAGACTCCACAAACCAACCAGCTTGGAAAACTGAAATAAAGTAAGCTTGAAGTGCCGGATCTGTTAACTCATGGTACATTTGCCCACCAACCATGGCTGGCGCTATAATGTAGTACATCAAAGCAAAGGTGGTAATATCAAAGACCGAACTAGTTGGTCCAATCCAGAGCATGAAACTGGCAATAGATGAAGCATCCCATTTTCTGGGCACTTGCAAGAATTCCTCATCCACGTTATCCCAGGGAATCGCGATACAGGAAATATCATATATCAAATTCAGTAAGACAAGATGAATTGCCGCCATAGGTAAGAATGGTAAAAAGGCACTGGCAATTAAGACGGAGAACACGTTGCCAAAGTTAGAACTAGCTGTCATCTTAATATATTTGATCATGTTTCCGTAGGTTTTGCGCCCTTCAATAATACCGTCTTCTAAAACCCGTAGGTCTTTCTCTAAAAGAATTACATCAGCAGACTCTTTCGCAATGTCCACCGCGTTGTTAACTGAAATCCCCACATCAGAGGCACGCATAGCTGCAGCATCGTTAATACCATCACCTAAAAACCCAACAGAGTGCCCGTTATCTCTTAAAGCAGTCACTACCCTGGCCTTTTGTTGTGGCGACAGCTTAGCAAAGACAGTGGTTTCTTCCACAGCTTTAGATAACTGCCCATCGGTCATCTGCTCCACATCAGTACCAAGTAAGAGGTTTTCCACGGGCAAACCCACTTGTTCACAAATAGCCCTAGTCACCCGCTCATTATCACCGGTTAGTACCTTAACATCTACACCATAATCCTCTAGACCCTTGATGGCGTCAGCAGTAGTCTCCTTAGGTGGATCTAAGAAAGCTAAATAGCCAATAAGTACCATATCACTTTCATCTTGAACCGAAAAAGCACCAACTGGGGAAGGATTGGTTTTTTGGGCAACTGCTATTACCCGCATTCCCTGATCGTTGAGGCGACCAACTGTTTCTGCAATATCTTCTTTAACTTCATCAGTAAGAGGTCCCACCTTTCCACCATATTCCACGTGAGAACAAATGGAAAGCAATTCTTCGACAGCTCCTTTTGTTACCATTTGAGTTTTGCCATTTTTGTCTTCAACTACAACACTCATTCGTCGGCGCTCAAAGTCAAAGGGAATTTCATCTACTTTACGATAAAACTCGGGCAAACCTTGTAAGGTAGGCTCTGTGGAGCTCCGTTGTTCCGTCCGTTCAATAATAGCCACATCAATGAGGTTTTTTAGCCCTGTTTGGAAATAGCTATTCAAAAATCCGTGGCGGAGGACACGTACACTTGGTTCCCCATGCACATCTAGGTAATATTCTAAAGCCACCCGATCTTGAGTTAAAGTCCCGGTCTTATCTGTGCAAAGTACATCCATCGAACCGAGATTTTGAATGGAGTTAAGATTTTTTATTATAGTCTTCTTTTTGGACATGGCCACCGCACCCTTAGCTAGGCTTGCCGTAACAATCATGGGCAACATTTCAGGAGTTAAACCTACCGCCACTGAAATGGCAAAAAGGGTGGCTTCCATCCAGTTACCCTTGGTGAAACCATTGATAAACAAGACAACAGGAACCATGGCCAACATGAATTTAATTAATACCCACGAAACAGAGTTAACTCCCTTTTCAAAGCTGGTTTTAACATCAATTTCCACAATGTCCTGAGCCATATCGCCAAAAACGGTGTCATTACCCGTGGCCACAACTACGCCCACTGCAGTTCCACTTACCACATTAGTACCCATAAAAGCCAGGTTGGCAATGTCGGTAAGGGCGTATTCTTGAGAGTTTGGTACAGTGGTGGGAAACTTTTCTACAGGTTCACTCTCACCAGTCAAGGCAGATTGGCTCACAAAGAGATCTTTAGCCTTTAGAATGCGCAAATCCGCGGGTACCATATCACCTGCTGCCAAGTGGATTAAGTCACCTACAACCACCTGATCCAAATCTATTTCTCTTTTGCCCTGTCCTACCCGTTCCACAGCGGTGGTAACTTTGATCATTTCTTGAAGGCGAGAAGCTGCCTCACCTGATCTGGGTTCTTGGACAAATTGTAATACGCCACTAATAATCACCAAAACCATAATGATAATTACCGTCATAGGATCCTTTTCACCTACAGGTGCCCAATAAACGTCAGTAAAGAACGAGACCACTGCTAAAGTAATTAGGATAATGGTAAAGGGATTGATAAAGGCACGAATCAGTCTTTTGGCAATCGAATCCCCTTTACCACTTGTGACTATATTATCGCCGTACTCTTCCCTATTGCCAAGTACTGCCTCCTCACTGAGTCCTTGCGTAGAACTGTTTAAGGCTTGTAAGGCTGCCTCCCCTTCGAGGCCAGCAAGATCATGGAGACGCTTAGTCACTTGATCCCGTCTAACTAAACGATGGGTTACCTTGGTAGTTCTAGCGCGAGTAATAATTTTTTTGTTCTTGGTCATTTTCTAAACCCTCTCTACGTCAAGTACGAAAACACCTCGGCGG
>DGYW01000063.1:0-396 GCA_002396805.1 Firmicutes bacterium UBA4996
ACAGTTCGCTCTAACCAAGCAGTTGCCTTAGGAGCGGCCATGTTTGCCTCTGTTGCTTCTGGCGTATATTCCAATATTAAGGAAGCACAGGCCGCCATGGGTAGTGGCTACAAACGAGTGTACAAACCGGATCTAAGTAACGCAGCTTATTATCAAGTTCTATACACTAAATATTTGGAAACAGGCGAGAAGTTAAGTTCCATGCTTCGCAACTTATAATTTTTAATTTGATCAGTATTGTGCGTCTCCATCTGCGAGGCGCTTTTTTTATTCTCTTTGGAAACACTACCTGTTTTGGATTTTACTTCATTCAAAAAGTATTAAACAAAAACAAAATACAGGGAGGAATTTAAGGATAAGCATAGAAAAGAACTAGTAAAACGCTTTAGTAAAACG
>DGYW01000063.1:580-4966 GCA_002396805.1 Firmicutes bacterium UBA4996
AAACGCTTTAGTAAAACGCTTTATCAAAGAAAGGGATGTTTAATACTGTAAAATTCACTCTGAAACAGCATGGCCATTTTCAAACAAGGAAGAAGGTTACGCAATGGGTAATGATTGTCTTCTGGCAATAGCAGGTATATCGAAGCGGTTTTCCGGAGTTAAGGCATTGGATAATGTTAGCTTTGAAGTCGAAAAAGGAGAAGTCCGTGCTTTGATTGGGGAAAATGGTGCTGGCAAATCTACTTTGATCAAGATCTTAAGTGGTATCCATACTGCCGATAGCGGGACCATTTTCTTCGATAATACGAAAGTAGACTTAAAAACCCCCCGTGATGCACAGGACTTGGGCATTGCCACAGTGCACCAAGAACTGAATCTTGTGCCATCCCTGACCGTTAGTGAAAATGTTTATATGGGGAGATTACCCCATAAATCAGGTGTTATCGATTACAAGCAACTGCATGCTGAGACGGAACGGGTTTTTCAAAAATTAGGGGTGAAAATTGAACCTACAGCGGTGGTAAGAACGTTGGGAGTGGCAAAACGGCAGTTTGTGGAAATTGCCAAAGCGCTTTCCCAAGGCGCTAAGCTTGTGATTATGGATGAGCCCACCTCGTCGTTATCCGCAGGCGAGGCAGAAAATTTATTTTCAGTTATTAAAACACTCCAGTCCTCTGGCATAACCTTCATCTATATCTCTCACAAGCTGGAAGAGCTATTCAAGATTGCCGATTCAGTAACCGTACTGCGCGACGGGGAGTTTGTGGCAACAAGGGACATTACGGATTGCACCATGGACAATTTAGTGGAGTTGATGGTGGGCCGAGAAATTACAACCCTCTTTCCTAAAGTCAAGGTTGAATTAGGTGAACCGGTGTTACATGTGGACAACCTTAATCGAGTTGGTGAGTTTGAGAACATCAGCTTCACCCTTAATCAAGGGGAAATCTTAGGTGTCTCCGGGTTAGTAGGAGCTGGACGAACTGAATTAGCAAGATGCTTGTATGGAATCAGCAAACCAGATTCCGGTCACATTTATGTGAACGGGCAAGAATGCATCATCCACAAACCTTTAGATGCAGTCAACCAAGGTATCTGCTTGGTTCCAGAAGACCGAAAGTTACAGGGATTAGTCTTAAAAATGTCAGTCCAACACAATGTGAGTCTGGCCACTTTGTCTCGCTTAAAGAAACTTTTGGGCTTGATTGATAGTAAGAAGGAAACAGATGCGGTAAATGGGGCTGTATCGAAACTCCAAATTAAAACTCCAAGTATTAAACAGTTAGTGGGCAATCTCAGTGGAGGAAATCAGCAGAAAGTGGTGTTGGCCAAAGAAGTATTAGCAAACCCCAAAGTACTGATTCTTGATGAACCTACTCGGGGAGTGGATGTGGGAGCTAAGGCAGAAATTCACCGCTTGATTGGTGCCTTTGTTCAAAAGGGGGGAGCGGTCTTAATGATTTCCTCCGAACTTCCAGAGATTCTAGGCATGAGTGACCGCATCTTAGTGATGTCAAAAGGAAGGATCGTTCAGGAGTTTGGTGCCGACGAAGCTACCCAGGAAAAAATTCTAAGCTGTGCTTTATAGTGGAGAAAGGGATCAGCAACTCTAGGGAGGTTAAAAGAATGGAGAAGTCGTTTCTGCAAAAATATGGAATTGTGCTGGTTTTACTACTCATTTGTGCGGTACTTTCGTTTCTATCACCAGTCTTTCTTACTGCACCTAATCTAATTAACGTTATTCGGCAGATTTCCATTAATGGTATTCTAGCCATTGGTATGACGCTCATTATAATCACAGGAGGTATCGACTTATCTGTCGGTTCCCAAGTGGCCTTAACGGGAGCGGTTGTTGCTGGCTTATTGTCCAGCGGTACCAGTATTGCCCTTGCCATTATAGTTGGTTTGGCAGCTGGAGCCCTTATTGGTTTTATCAATGGGACAATTATTACGAAAGGCGGAGTCCCCCCTTTTATTGTTACCTTAGGAATGCTAACCGCAGCCCGTGGCATCACCTTGATTTATACGGGTGGAAGACCCATCTACAACTTAGGTTCAACCTTCCGTTTCTTTGGAGCCGGTTATGTAGGAGGTATTCCAGTTCCTGTCATTATCTTGGGAATCATCTTGATTATCAGCCACTTTGTGGCGAAACACACTGTCTTTGGTCGTGAAGTTTACGCAGTGGGTGGCAACCCAGAAGCAGCTGTTTATTCTGGTGTGAACAAGAACAAACGCCTCGTCCAGGTATACACCTTTATGGGTTTCTTATCAGCAATTACTGGGATTGTCTTGACATCTCGACTGGGTTCGGCCGATCCTACTGCCGGTACTGGATTTGAGTTAGATGCTATAGCTGCAGTAGTCATTGGTGGAACCAGTATGTTCGGGGGCGAAGGGGCCGTTACAGGAACAATGATTGGTGCTCTGATCATCGGTGTAATCAACAACGGTCTGAATTTGCTCAATGTTTCATCCTACTACCAGCAGGTAATTAAGGGGGTGATCGTGGTTGGGGCAGTGCTGATGGACGGCTATGCTCGGAATAAGCAAAAAAAGCCCGCCAAGGTTAGTTAGGAAAAAGAATGTGCTGTCGAACATGGGACCTAAAAAAACAAATTGGAGGCTTAAGTGACTATGAAAAAAACCGTAGTCGTATGGTTGGCTGTACTAATGCTGTTTCTAGGGACTTTTAATGTTGGCCAGGTTTATGCAAAGGATTTAGAAGTTGCTGTCGCCTTTTGTACCCTCAATATTCCATTCTTTGTAGAAATGGAAAACGGAGTACGAGAAGCTGCCAAAGAGGCTCAGGTTCGACTTGTTGTAACCAATGCGGAAGATAGTGCTGCCAAACAGTTGTCGCAAGTAGAAGACCTTATTACTCGGAAGCCTGATTTGCTCCTTCTAGCACCTGTAGACTCTGACGTATTAGTTTCTGCTGTAGAAGCTGCTCATAAAGCAAATATTCCTGTAATCACCATTGACCGTACCGTTAACTCAGACAAAGTCTTAACCTTTATTGGTGTGGATGACGTGGCTGGTGGTCGAGCTGCTGGTGAATACGTAGTGGAACGCCTTAATGGCAAAGGTAATGTGATCATGCTTGAAGGCGTAATGGGTAGCTCTGCTCAACGGGATAGGGCGCAAGGATTTGAAGAAATCATCAGTCAGTATGAGGGTATTAAGCTGTTAGCTAAACAGACCGCCAACTTCAACCGTGTGGAAGGTATGAACGTTACAGAAAACTTGCTACAGGCACACCCAGACGTTGATGCTATCTTTGCTCAAAACGATGAAATGGCTCTCGGAGCACTGCGAGCTATTGAAGCTGCACAAAAACAGGGGAAAATCATTGTCGTTGGATTTGACGCAGATCCAGAGGCTAAGGATGCAGTTCGGCTTGGGGAGATGGATGCCACAGTAGAAGGTTCCCCGTACAAATTGGGAATCATGGGCATTGAAGCCGCACTTAAGTATCTCAATGGTGAAACCTTACCAGAACAGATCCTATTACCACTTGAATTAGTGACTCAGGAATCTTTGACGAAATAAGGGACACGATAAGAAGGGGTCCGTAAGGGCCCCTCTTTTTAAAGAAGGGAAGAGATAAATGACCACCACAATACAAAAAAGCGAATTCCAAGAACGGGTTAAGAAGGTTCAAAAGATCATGAATCGGGAAAACATTGACTCTCTAATCGCATTTTCCCACGAAGCAGAACCTGCATATGTACGATATTTTGCCGATTATTGGCCAAGTTTCGAAACTACGGCTGTATTTATCCCCGCATCAGGAGAACCAGCCTTGTTGATCGGTCCTGAAAGCTTAACCTATGCTAGCAGTCGTTCTAAGATCTCTAAGATACTCCGCTTAACAGATTTTCGAGAATCAGCACAGCCAGAGTATCCAGGAGCTGACTTATCAACATGGGAGGATGTGTTCCGTGAGTTTCCCACAAAGCGGCTGGGGCTAGCGGGCTTTCATATGTTTCCTCATGCCATATATTCTAATATGACTGCAGCATTGGGCAATGGAGAGGTCATTGACGCGGATTACATCGTTCGAGAGGTTATGTTAATCAAGAGCTCTGCAGAAATTGCCTGTCTGAGAGAATCGGCTCGCATCTCTGAGCTTGGCTTTAAGGCTGTTGTGGAGAACATAAAACCGGGAATGACAGAAGTTCAAGTGGTGTCTATTGCCACGGCGGCCATGTTAGATGCAGGAGCTGAAGCCATAGGGTATCCTATTTGGTGCTGTAGTGGTCCCAATTCGATACAGGCCATCAGTCGTCCTAGTCTCCGACAAATTCAAGAGGGTGAAATTGTTCATGTTCAAATCGGAGCGAAAGTATCAGGATACAGCACTAGTATTGCCCGTCCCATCGT
>DGYW01000059.1:0-1271 GCA_002396805.1 Firmicutes bacterium UBA4996
AACGGTTTGTTTGCTACTCATAATGCTTCCCATTACACAAGCGCCCGTTTTCTTGCATAGTAGGTGTCACGTGAAATCTAATATCTTTCACATTCGCCCTTCGTTTTAATTCCATAAAACTTCTCTGCCCAAAATTGTTTGATTGGTACGGATTACCACTCTTCTTTGCATACACGAACACATGATCTTGCTAAAAATCCGGAAAAGTCGGGCAAAGCGGAGCGGTTGATGTGTCCTCACCGAGTCTTCATTCTTTACCTCCATTCCATCAGTTCATCAACAGTCCAACCCTTTACATCTAGCTTCTCAATGCGATAATCTGCAAAACCGAGATAAGTGGCAATCGTTTCCGCTTCTAAGTCTACTTGCCAAATCTGGGAGAAATCCCTAAAAAGCGCGATATAAAGCTGTTTCTGTTCAGGAGCAATAACGATGGAAAATTTGGTAATCGGCTGCGAAACTGCCTCTAATACTTCGAAAGCCTTCATGTAATCAAAGTCATCAAGGGAGGATTGAATCATTGTCTCTGCCATGCGATATCGCCTATCGGGGTCGAGATAGTCCATAAGAGTTAATGAGGGTAGGCATCCAAATTTGGATCTGTATAGTCACCATCCAAGAGATGATGGAAGAAGTTGGTCATAACAATATAATTACCTTCCATTGGTAGCAAATGGTTTTGATCCACCCCCGGTTCAACGATAATTGCGTTACCCTGGCTGTCAGCAAATAGACAATGAAAATCAGCATCCCTTAGATCGCGCAGCCTAGCCCCTTCTAAGACCTCCACGATATCGGTGGCCTTTTCAAACTCTGCTCCCAAAGCATAAAGGGTGGGGTGCCAATGAATTAACGATTCATAGCTACGCTCCATGCGTTGGGGGGGCCAAGCCTCTTGGGCGCAACCAAAAACCCCCCAATCGTTGAAGAAAAAATGGTGATCATACCGGAATACCTTTGTATCTCCATGGAAGTTGATGGCAACACGGTTATCACGCTGTTCAAAAAAACGACCATCAGGACTTTCTTGAGCTTCCCCATAGGCTGGCCAATCGACATTCATCCCGATGACAGGCCCATTTTTGCCGTAAACGGCAAAGCTACTGCAAGCCACTACAAACTGGGCCGCACTCAGAATCAACACCAAGACAAGAGCAATAGAAAATAGGCGTTTCATTCTTTTCCTCCTTTGTCAAATTCTGCGCCGTTTAAAATAGACGCTATTATTTGAGTTATGCCCAATAGAGAGTTTTCCTTCCAATACTTTGAAG
>DGYW01000059.1:1484-7419 GCA_002396805.1 Firmicutes bacterium UBA4996
TGTCTGACGACCTTCGGCAATCCTTTTCAAAGAACATCCCAAAGCAAGAAGCCTGCATGTAATCGCTATACTAGCAATGTGGATTGGCAGATTTATTCTTTGGATAACTCCGTCGTCCCCTCTTAAGGCTCGCGGTATGATTCTAACCGTGTTACCTTGTGCTACACTGCAACTCTACTTCCCTAAAGACACTATTAAACAGTGTCTCTTGAAAACAGAAAATCTGGGACCTGACAATGAAATCCATTACACTATTCTGGCCTTGCTTGCTATTTCTCTTAAACCTTCTTCGATTTCTTCCCGGGAAAAATCATGATCCCGCAAAAATTCATCACCGAAATCATTTAGCCTTCGGTAGAAATCTAGAGCGACCATCATATGCCTATTGTCTTCACTCTTGAATTCGTCAAAAAGCAAATTCTCAGCTTCGTTAATTTTTCCATCCGATAGTAGGGCCACCAGTGCTTTATGTAAGTTATCACTTTCTTTATACGCTTCATCATCCGATAGTTCATACGTCACAGTATCCTTTCCAAAGACAATTTTGGCCAAAAAACGGATTAGCTGTGCGATACTACGCAGTAAATAATCTTGTTCATAGATCACATTAAGAACCACCTTTTTGAGAAATTCCAGACTGACGCCGGGACGTTGAGTTTATAATTAAGCCCCATTTTCATCATAAAAAGAATCACAGGACCTGATTGGTCCAGATACTTGTCTGTTGGGATCCAAGAATTTGACTTTTATGTATGCATTTTCGGGATGATTGTCAGATAGTACGATTCCATATTGTAAAGCAAGTTCAAACCCAAATTGAGTGTAGTAATCCCCACCGATCAGCACAACCCATTTAAAGCCACCTTCTTTAGCATGCTGTAGCGAAAATTCCACAAGTGTCTTTCCAATCCCCTGGCCTAAAACACAATTCAGGAGTAAAACCTGGGTCTCTCGTTACTTGATCAACAAATTCCCATTCGTTGAAATCCTGGTTCTTACCCGGCCTATAGAAAGCCTCTCTGACTACTCTTTTGACGTCCCTTATGTCTTCATCTCTTGCTTGTCTTACAACGACATTCTTCAATATTAGCCTCCTTTTCGAAGCTCTAGTTCATGCTTCATAGATGGTTCGAAAAAGCTCAACACTGTACTTCGCTGGATCATTCGCATCAAAATAGATTTTGGCATGCAAATCTTCTATTCTATCGAAAGGTGATAGAAGATAATGTCCGCTCTTAACAAAGCGGTCACCTTTCTCAGTCTTATAGACGCATTCAACACGCGCTGTTACGTAGCTTCCGGTCCTTATCCAATGGGCAGGAATTATGTTTACCACAGAGCCGTCATAACCAAGGCCTTCTCTTTTCAGTTTTTCAAGTTTGCGTTGATCAGAAGCCCCTTTAACTTGAAGTCCTCCCCCAATAATCAGCCACATGACACCATTAAGAAGGAGTGCCCAATTTCCGTCCAGAACGATGTATAGCACCACCCCTACTAAGGAAAACGGAACACCAAATCCCAATAGTATGAACTTAGCCAATCGACTCCAAGGAGTTGCTACTGGTCTCACAAAATACACCTCCGTTTGCTACGAGTAACCCAAAGCAATGATATATCCTAGTGCACCATTTCGTGGATGGCTACCTCCTTGGTCTCATCATATCCGTGTACTGTGCCGGGATTAGCAGGCGAGGTAAGTAAGACACTAGTGTTGCGATTGTCGCCGATATACCAATCGAGGTTTAGCAGCAGCGCAATCCATCCGTATTTCTTGGTTTGAAAGACGGTTTGCTGGTCATAGATGTAGATACGGATATCCTGCGGGGCTGAAAAACCCAAGGACTCAGCAATACGATCGCTTTCCTGCTCAGCCAGCTGACAGATGTCCAGTGCTGCTTCCTTTTCCTTCTCATAATAAACTGTTAGGTGTCTGCCCTTGAGTTGAGTCATTCCGGGTGTTCTGATAAAAAGTGTAGGCATGAAGCTTAGAGCAAAGAGAATGAGCAGCAAAAACCTATGGTAACTCCCGCGACTCTAATCATGCTATTTCTAGTCATATTCTTCAAAATCATTGTTTCCCCTCGCTTAGCACTCTATTTGACCATCACCAAGTTCCTTACCCACGGATCCCTAGCCTCATCGAAACAAACTAATTTATTAACTCAATGCAGCTATTGAAGCAGCCTGGGCCGGCTTTAGAACGTACCCCTCGTTAATGATGATACTTGGTGATGATAGCCACCGCAACTACACCCAGGCCTTTGATTGCCAAAAAGTGATGGGCACTCTGAGACAAACACCCTGCCATGAACTCCTTAAAAGGATCAGGTTATCCGAAATTCTATCCTCCCCTACTTTTTTGTGGCCCAGATTCTCATATAAATGATGATTTCTAAGATTTAAGTAAGGGCATCCAGCTCCCACACTAGGCATCCGGTAGCTGATTTTAAACAAGCCTAATTGCTTGATAGCCCAACCCCGATTTTGATTCCGTGGGTCAATGTAAATACGATTTAGGCAGAAGCGTCGGGCAACAATGCACATAGCGCGTAAGCCCGGAGAACAGATCTAGGTAGACTGGGCGGGCGATCCGGCCTCCCCATTGACCTGACACCTGGTGAAATCATCAAGGCAGACTTTCTCATTGATCTTGAACTGGCACGATGACGGCACCTACAAAAAGGTAATGTCCAAATACACAAACCCAATGCTTCTCATCATTGACGAATGGCTGTTACTAAAACCAAGTGAAACCGAGCAAAAAGACTTTTTCGAGTTACTGCATCTGCGCCGCAAGAAATCCTCGACCATTTTCTGTTCTCAGTACAGGATAGAGGGTTGGTATGAACAACTAGGCGGCAACTCAAGCCCCTTTGCGATGCTATCTTAGACCGTGGAGTTCATGATGGCCAAAAGATCAACATCGAAAGCATTGACCCTAAGGACATCTCCATGCGTGAGGTCTTTGGATTGGACAACCATCTAAGCGAGTAAAGCAAGTGGCTCAGTTGGGTCTGGACTGGTGGCGCAGTCCCCACCGGTATATTCACTTAATCGATCGCTGTAACGATTCGTTACCTGGACTCGTCTGGTCTTGGTATTTTGCTAGGTCCTCTTGAAAAGCAACCTTTTGTATTTCCCAAAGTTCTTCTACTTCGCTCAAATCCGTCCTTTTTAATTACCGTCATAGAGCCAACCCCTACTTCAATGTGATTTTGCATTTCCGATAACGTTCCAGTGTTTGCGTTCCCCTGCATCCAGTAGGAACCCCACACAAAAACTCTATTCGAGCCAATTACTCACCGTTTTGCTCACCAGAACTAACGTAAACACGCTGTTATGGGAATTTGTCAACGCATTATCTGTACTTTCAGCCTTAAATTTGATATACTATTCAGTATTCAGTATTCGGAATATCAGAAAGGCGTGACGTTATGTTCACAGTTACAATTAATGACCGAGGACAAATTACTATACCAAAGGAGCTTAGAAAGAAAGCGAATTTAAACTCAAAAGATAATCTCGGAATTGAACTTGATGAACAAGGAAGGCTGATTATTACTAAAAAAGACATACTTTCAGATTTAGAAGACCTCATCAGACGGGACTTAGTTAGTGAAGGCCATAGTGTGTATGAAGTCGAAACTTTGGTATCTCGGAGAAAAAGGGAATTAGGTCAGGCTCTACTGAAGATGTCAGCTGATGCTGAGTCCGAAATTGCTAAAGGTGAATATTCTTCCTTGGAAGAACTCAAAAGAGAACTTGACAACGAGGAACAATAAACAGAGTATAGAATTGTGTAGAAGATAATTGAGGCACGGCTCGAAGTTCACGTCATCCATATTGGAACTAGAGAAAACTTTTACAATGAGCTACTACGCAGATTATAGAACACATTTCTCGCTAGCGTAAACTATGCAAAACCTCCCGTGGAGTCCGTCTGCCCTAAAGCTGTCTCACAACATCCATACCGACCTGAAAGGAAGTAGGCTGGTCTGTTTCTCATATCAGCCTCATCTGCCAACTTCTCCCTCCCACCATAATATCCAACACACGTTCAATACTTACCCTCGCAGGAATCCCCTCTTCATGCCAATGGTTTTTGCATCCGCAGAAATCCAGTGGAACACATTGTCCTGGCACCTTATGTGCTTCCAGCATAAGGCCCCCTTCTAATAAAGACAGAACGCAGGCCACACCGAGAATTCCTAGATTGCCATGTTGAACTGCCATATTAAAGCACGATTAGCTGGGCATTGTTCCATGATAAACCGTTGCCATGAACGAAGCTTCTGCGTCTGATACGCATAATCTTTGGATTGCTGCAATTGATCTAAGACACAATCCAAATACTCCAAAGTGGGCTTCTCATCAGCTGCAACTCCCCTTCGAGCGTAAATTCCTAACAGGAGTAAATCTAAACTAACCTGCTCTGTGCTGACTACTGCTATGGAGTCAGTAATAGGATGAAAGATGTTTGCTGTCTGGACCACAACCTCAGTAGCTAATTCTTCCGCGAAACTGAAATATGACTTTTCAAGGTGTATTTTGGGTGTTAGTGAATATGTAGGCGCAGACAAATGATCCCTTCCTTCTCGTTACAGATAAATGATTTTCCTGCAGTAGTCGTGGTTAAATATCCACAAAGCTAAGGCTATGTTTGAAACCATCAATGAGTACAGATTTACGCGTTCCACTAGACCCACATAAGCGGGAAAAACGTTCGCTACTATCACCGTCAGGAATCCTGATACAATAAATACGATGCTAAACAGGCCCATAAATCTAGCCATAGCTAGGTATTTTCTTGTTTTAGCCAAGCCTATTGTAAGGAGCAGGGCTAAGACAATGTAACTAAACACAATGACTGCCGTTATGGCATAGTGCATGTTATTTTGAAAACTATTAGACCAATCTGTATCAGCTAAAGGAAACAGCTTATAGCCAACGGTAGATAACACTTCTGCAACGGCCTTAAGCACTATCCCGGCATAAAAAATACGATTTATTCTCATGACCTGCCTGAAATAGACTAAGAGTACAAAACAAAAAAGCAAATTAAAGAAATCATACCCATAGAGAATCCTGCTGGCAAGCTGTTGGCTGATTGCCGAAGTCGCAGTTAAATCACTAATTGGTTGAGCTAGGGGATTATAGCTTGGCCAAACTATCCTACCTGCGACTACGTGGGCCACATAAAACAAGGACGCCACTACTCCAGAGAGTGCCAAAGTATTAAGGCTGCCCCTGCTCCTAATCTGTACTTTCATTATTGCTTATCCTCCGATTCTGTTTTCGATACAAATGATTGTATTGACGAACATGTCTTTTCAACTCTTCAATGGCCTGCGCCTCATCTTTGGTGTTGTTATCGTATTTATGGAGTAATAAAAAGACTGGGGCATAAAAGTGCAAGGCCATGGTATAAGCATCTCCCTGGATGAACCGGCCATCATCAATAAACTGTTGAAGCACCTTGGCTTGATTATCCAGGATATTTTCTATGAACGTTGTCCGGAAAATCTCCCCAAGCTCTTGGTTGCCGTATTGTTCAATGGTAAGTAAGCGCCTCAGCTTAGAAATATAGTCATCTTTAAGGTAAAACAGAAAAATGTTCGTACATAGAGTTTCAAAGGCTTCATCCGAAAAGCTATCGTATAAACTGGAAATATTAGGATCGCCAGTTTTAGGAACCTGCAAGCTCTCTAATGTTTTCTGATACCTCTGGAAGGTCTCCCTAACAATAGTATCCAAAATATTCCGTTTATTCTTGAAATGGTTATACAGCGAACTTTCCTTAATTCCTACAGCGCCAGCGATCTCGCGGATTGTCACTGCCTCGTAACCGTAGCTAGAAAATAGGGTCAACGCTTCGTACAAGATTTTTTCTCTGGTCGTCAAATTCGATTCTCCTTCACACACTGCCTGGTTCTCT
>DGYW01000059.1:7645-13101 GCA_002396805.1 Firmicutes bacterium UBA4996
CTTTGGCTTGCTCAACAACTAATTTGCCCATGCTTTCACCTCTAATATGAACAAGGTGTGGATACTCCAGTATTAGTCTTCTCAGAATTCCAAACCCAATTATAACTAACGAGCGTTAGTTTGTCAATTGAAAATCCAAAGAACTCGTCAGTCTGAAATTGGTAAAGGGTTATATTAAGACAAAAGGGGGCTTTTTTTAGATGGCAAGAACAGCTATTTGGCCACCAGACCGCAAATAGTCTCGCAAACCTGCGTCAAATACTCTATCAAAGTCTTCTGGTTTGGCAACCACTACGTCATAACAGATAACGTACGGATACGGCAACCTTGCAGCTTCACTGCAGGCACCGCCTGGGCATTGTAGTAGTTTCCCACAAAAAAACCCGCATTAATTATGCGGGAAGCGGTTTTGCTAATCACTTGCTAATGAACTCCCTGAACGTATCATCCTCAATTTTCAACAAACTAGCCCTCCCAACCTGATTTCGTCCATTTTTCTTGGCTTGATATAACGCACGATCCGCGAGCCGAATGAGGTCCATGGGATTCATTTCCTTAGTTGGAACAATAGAGGCGACACCGAAACTAGCAGATATACTCAGCCCCAGATCTCCACAGTCAACTTTCAGTCTCGCAATCTTATCCCTGATGCTATCAGCCACTATTACTCCTCCATCTTCTGGAGTGTCGAAGAGCACAACCACGAATTCATCACCGCCATAGCGCGCCACCACATCGCCAGGACGTCTTAGAGATTCCTCGATTACACCCGCCACGTCCTGCACACATTGATCGCCTACTAAATGTCCATAGGTATCGTTGTAGGACTTAAAATCATCGATATCGATCATAATAATCGTAAGGGGTTGATTTTCCCGCATACTCATTGCCCAAGCACGCTTGTAGAGGCTATCGAATCCTCTGCGATTATAAACTTGAGTAAGATCGTCTACCATGGTTATCTTTGCCAACTTCGCATTCGCTTGTCGTAACCGCTCATTTACCACCTGAAGTTCACGCGTTCTGTCCATCACTTTTAACTCAAGTTCGTGATTTAGATTGCTGAGTTTGACCACAAAAAATAGGGCTACCAATGAAACTACAATAAAAACAGCTATTACAGAATACAGAATGATTCTAATGACACGTTCTTTTGTGACGTAAATAACGCTCTTCCCCTGCCATTTCTTAAGTATCTTAGAAATAGTGCCATCTTCATTCATCTCCTGAAGACCGTCATTAATCAGTCTGAGAAGCTCATCGTTATCTTTCTGTACCGCGATATGAGAATACGATACTTCAAAGGGCTCATGAACCGCGTGTATTCTCCCAATATTGTTCTTAGCCAACTCATACTCGCCAATCCAACGATCGACGACCATAGCATCCAAATCACCGGAAGCCAACATATCAAACCCTACGGTCCAGTTCGGAACTGCAACCACATTGATGTTATCAAGGCCTTTCAGCATGTGGTATGGATACCCTTCCGCCTCAGTGCCCACTCGTTTTCCTTCTAGATCCGCTAGCCTATTAATAAGGACGTCATCGTCTCTTCTAAAAATGGAGAACTCCGATCTGAGAAACTCAGCAGAAAAGCCGTAGACCCTTTCCCTAGCTGGATTAGAGTTTATTTGCAGTAAAGCATCTGCTTCTCCAGCTAATAGCTTGGTCTGGGCTTCTTCCCAATTCATCGGGATTACCTCAATGTTACGTCCCATTTTATCACCGAGAGCATATGCAATATCTACTACTACCCCTTTGACCACGCCATCCTCAACATAGACTAAAGGTGCTAGATTTTCATTGGCCAGAAAAACCAATCTATCACTGTTTTGCGCGGTTACAAACGCCTCGGAAATAAATAAGACCATGAGAAATAAGATACAGATGCTTAGCACACGACTCCCGAAATTACCCCGAACCATCTTTGTTCCCCCCATAGTAACTGTTACATCTAAGCTCAGGAGTTTGAGCAATGGAGCTCCTGCGGCGGAAAACTACCTTTGCCCAAAAAACGCCCTAAGAGATCGGGTGTTTTTGTGCATCTTCTTCAGCGTCGGACTGCTGCCAGTAATTGACCGCGCTAATTCCTACTGCGACGAGGATCAAAGCAGCCAATATGGAGATGGTTAACCGCTCATCAGGCAATAAGATTGCCGATAAAATAGCACCAGAAATTGGAATAACAAACCGATAGATGGTTACCTCTCCTGCTTTATTGTACTTAAGTAAGGTATACCAGATTGAAAAAGCAGCGGCAGATAAAAACGCTGAATAGATAAACAATGCCCAGAACAGCGGAGTCAAAGTTAAACGACCAGCCAAAAGTGTTGGTATACCAAGAACCAACAACAACAATGACCCAAATGTAAGCTGATAAGCATTAACTGTAACCGGGCTAAGTGTCTTGCTTAAACTTTTCGCCCAGAAGGTTCCGATAGCACTTGTCAATCCGGCTAAAACGAGAAAACCCTCACCACGCAAGCTAAATACCCAACCTATGGTAGTGCCAGGCTGCCAATTAACTAGCACGATGCCCGCAAGCCCAGCAATTAGGCCTAGGACTTTTCCGAAGTTGAGACGATCGTTAGTGTAGATAAAGTGCGCAAGAATTACGACCAAAAAATTACCCACAGAATTAAGAATGGCACTCTTAATCCCACTAACAGCAGCAACTCCATTGTAGAAAAAATAGTATTGTAAACCAGTTTGAGCTAGTCCTAGCATAAGTAATGGCATTAAGTTCTTCCGCTGAATCTTAACAGGATTGCCTAAAAACAGGCGCTGCACTGCAAAGACCATAAGTCCGGCGAGTAAAAACCGTGCGCCGGCAATTAACATGCGTGCGGACACATCGGATGTGGCAATCTGCAATTCAGCATATGTAATTTTTAAGACTGGAAAAGCACTACCCCATAAGATACAAGCAATAACCGCCATTAATGCTACGAAGTATTTGTTCGTCCAAATGTTTTTTTGCGTCACTAAGTTCATCCCTTATATACCTTTATTTATAGCTATTATAGCACAGTCCCGTTCTAACACGAAACATCCCTATCCCGCTTTAAAGTAAACAACTCCTGCGTAGAGGCAGGAGTTGTCGTGTTTATGTTCATTGTACTCTGTAAAGGGCCAAAAGAACTTAGTGAGGATTCTTGAGACGATAGCTTCCCCAGTACTGCCAAAAGTTCCTAGACGATACCCCAAAATTCTCACTACTAGCGTAACTATCTTGCCCGGGGAGAATCTCGGCCAAAATAATCCCGGTCTCACCCGGTTTGACCAAGCCCGCATGAACGGCGGCTGTAGCCAGATCAGAATCGATGGTGTAAATACCTGTGCCCCACACTGTCCCAGCAGTTGAGCCCGTTACCTGAAAAGCCAAAGTCTGGCCAACAAAGTCTCCAAAATCCCCTAAATGACCAGGATTTAGAATCAAGAGAGAGCTTTCATCGTAAGCCACAAACTCATAGCTAACATCATAGCCTCCATAGCTATTGGAGGTTATTCCATTGCGTTTAGAGGCTTCATATTCCGCTTGCCCCGGCAAAATGCGTACAGCCACAATGCCACTCTGATCCACACTGAGCACACCGGCATGGACAGCGGCTGTTGCCAAATCACTATCATTTGTGTAGATCTGGGTGCCCCAAACTCGGCCGTTATCTGCACCTTTAACCCGGAAATAGACAATCTTTCCTACTTCCGATACAGTCCCAGCGTACCTGTTAAAATAAGCAACTTCCACTGGCTCGGACCAAACACCATAGGAGGTTCGGGCCGCTGAACCACTTTCTGACCCAAACAAAAACGCTTCGAAACGCAAAAGTAAGTCTTCCAAATCCCCCAGAAAGTTCTGAGAAGCCGCGCGATTGGTCACCGCCAGCTCATAGGTGCTACGTAGTTCCACAACTAAGTCAACCAGATTATCTGTAGAATCACTCTCAGGCTGCCAAGCTGAATAAGCAAAAACGGGAAAGGTCAGCAAACACATCAAAAGAACCGTTAAAGCTATACTAAGCCGCATTTTCATTAAACACTCCTTCTTTCTATTCAGGTTATTTTTTAAGTACTTGCCGCAGACTATCCCAATTTCGTTTTCCTTGAAGCCAGCCGTTCACAAGCACAAACAGCGTACAGCAGCCCGCAATGATCAAAACATGGTAGAAAAGCCCCGTGAAACCTAAAACTCCAAGATCCACAAGATGAGTTGGTTTGCTAAGATAGGGGAAAATTGCAAGATAGCTTATTAACTCCCTTCGCACCTCACCGTCCCGCAGATTAGGCCATGCTTCATCACTATTGTAAATGACATGTCCCTGGTATTCCTTACCAAGTGCAGTAAAGCGGTAGCCTTTCGAGGTTGTCCGAGAACGATTGGCCTCTGCGCCGTGATCATCCAGCCGACTGTTATAGCTCGTTAATGTGCCGATAGTGGTTTCTCCAAAGAGAATCAATACAAAAACAGAAAGACTATTTACCAATGCCAAAAGTAGACAGGCGGAAACCACCAAGCGAATTGCCGGGTGAATGCTCGATTTTTCTCTCCTTGCCACAAGTCTTCACTCCTTCGGTTGATCTCGCCTGATACGATTGTAACTAAAACTGAACAAATGGCCATTGATCGAAAGTATGAAATGACAAAAAAAGCTCTCATACTAAAGTACGAGAGACTCATTGAACATGAACGCTATGCCTTTACCGAAACGCAGATGCAGTAGAGTTTAAAGGACACAGATTTCGCCGCATTTTTCAATCAACCTTAGTTTAAGGTGGCCATCACCCATCCCTCCTTGCTAGTCTAGACAGTTTGGTCAATTTCCTGCTGCAGATAACAACCATAAGCAAACACACCGGCGAGAATAACTAGCAAGAACCCTGTAAGAGCCAAATATACGTCAGGCGAATAGACAATAGAAAAGTCCTCCAAAGAGAAAGTATCGATCATCCGCGAAGCAACCCAACCGTTTGAGGCGGGAGCCACAAATGCTGATAGGATCACGAGCCATGCCATCTGCAAAATTCGCTGCGGATTCTGCGAATCAAATGGTTGTTTTATGACAACTGTCTGTGTGATTTCCCGCAAACGCCTAAGCACAAGAAGAGCCGTAATGGCGTATACAGTACCGGCTACAGCGATGCTCGTAAAGATGCCCCGGAAACTGGCTCCTTCCGGCATCACCGCAGGATTAATCTGGTAACGCAACACCCCGTTGAGTTCTAGGCTAAACCGGCTGAACCTGAAGTGCTCACTAGCGAAAAAGGCGTCTGATGCTACAAGGGTAAACACACCGAATCCCGCGAGTCCAACGAGGACTACCACTGATGCCACATAGAGTACCGTTAGCACCTTCCCGATGGGCTTCGCAAACCCCTCCCATCGTTCAACATTATTGACTAATGTCATTAACCCCACCTCCACCTAATTTATTTGCCATAAACGATACGAACAT
>DGYW01000059.1:13437-14820 GCA_002396805.1 Firmicutes bacterium UBA4996
TCATGCAAAAATGATGCCATCCGATAAAAACCCAAGTCAGTTAAATGCACCCCATCCACAGTACACTCCGTCCAATCATCACCTAAAATTTGCTGACCATTAACAAAGTGAATATTGCGGTCACCATCGTTTTGTAGATCTGTGATCAACTTGTATTGAAAACTGAAACGTTCCATCCAATTGGAGTGTTGGTCCTTATTGTAGATCTCTTTAGCAAAAGGAATTCGCGAAACGACAACAATGGGTAAAACAGGATGGGCTTCCCGCAAGATCTGAATAAAACGGGGTAAGGTCTTTTTGTACAAGGGGGTATCACAATTCGCTTCATAATCTAGAATCACGCAACGTTTATCAGGTATCGTAGTGATAATCTGGGCCAGTTCAGGTTCTCCTTTTCCGTTCCCAGAAAAGCCCAGGTTAACAAACTCTTGGTTCATCAGACGACTAAGGATATTGGTATACGCCATTCCAGGACGGGTCGCACAGCCCCCTTGGGTAATTGACGTTCCATAGGCAACAATGCAACCTAGCTTGGAATAAGAAGGTGGCTCTAACAGCACACTCCCCTCTTTAATCCCGATTTCAAGCGCATCCACCCCTTGGTAGAGGGGTAGATTGATCGTGATATTTCTGTTCTTGGGTTCATCAAAAAACGTTATCAAAGTCGCTTCATACTGGCTAGCACGGGCGTCAAAGTTAACAGCACCCATGGACTGTTGAGCAAAAGGTTCTCCAACATAAATATCGACCCCCGCTTCCCCAGTTGCAGCCATGTGATGCATCCAAGCGACGCCCTGTAATTGAACCCGAATACCAATGTGAGAACTGTCTGTTCGAAACTGTACCTGCGCTCCCGCAGTGCAATTGGCTAATTCGTCCACAGCTTGGGGAATGGCTAAGCCTGGATCCACAGGCAATCTACGATAAACTCCATCTTGTTTAATCCATGGTAGTCCAGCCAAACGAAACGGTGCTGATTTTGGCGAATACCATTCCCATCCATTTTCGTTCATCTCATCCGACCTCCCTAGAGATAAAAAACTTTTCACAATGTCATTCTAACTAGATGCCCTCTTCCCTACGTCGACTGGGATTTCCTGTCGTTCTTTTTGCAAGAAGGATTATCCGACCCATGTCAAGAATTATTGTAAGCAGCCCAGGAGAGATAAGGGGGACACTTCATGGACAACAAGAAAGAATTAGAACAAATTTTCAATCTTATTGAGGGTCTCTATTCCCATACTACTGAGCAGTTTACAGAACTACAGTCCGATATAGCCGATATGAAAGTGGAGATTGCTGATATTAAGGTGGAGATCGCTGATATTAAAACGGAGATTGCTGATATTAAAACAGAGATCGGGGAGATGAAGGCGGAGATCG
>DGYW01000059.1:15008-37362 GCA_002396805.1 Firmicutes bacterium UBA4996
GAGATCAAAGTGGAAATCACCTCGAATCGCGAAGCCACGGAACGTTTAGAACAAGAAGTCAGGAAAATAAACAAAACCATTTCCAATCACGACCTAGACATCAATCTTCTCAAAAAAGTGGTAGTGTAGCCAAGAAACCAGATATCCTAGAGCCAACTTCTTTCCTCGAAGTTGGCTCTAATTTCCTTGTATTGGGACCATCTTGACCAGCACAAACCTAAGCTGTCACGCTGGTTAACCACTCAGAAAGGATCCCTTTTAGTTCTGGATGCAAAGGTTTGTCTTGATTCTTTTTGTACATTTTGACAACTTGAGTAACGGGTATCTCTCCCGAAACTTCTCTCAGCAAATGGTCCATATTTTCAATAATATGTGTTGCCGCGGGGCCATCGACCAAATGGGGCAGGTCGTTGACTCTTTCCGGGGTTGCTTGTATATCCTTTGAACCAGTAATGGCCAATGATGGGCATGTTACTTTCTTAAGATCCTCAAAGACGTTATAGCTGAAATGCTCTCTAAACCATTTCGCATTTATCTTTTGAAATTGGTATTTTATTACAGAATCACTGGAGCTCATTATTTTATCAGTAAGCTTTTGGGCCTGGTTTTCGATCTTTTGGTCTAACTTTAGTAAGCGAGCAAGCTTGCCTTTCACACCCTTCTCATTTAATATTTCATCGATTAACAATTGCCTCTGTCTAATTAGCGCATCCTCTATAGACTCTGCTGCTCCCGATAAAAAGATCAGACCATTTACCGGGCGGCGGGCATTGGCAGCAGTGACAAGAATACAGCCTTCGCTGTGTCCTAGTAGTATTATTTCCCCAACTTTGGAGTGGTTCTCTAAAAACCTAATACTACTCAGTACATCATCGACTAAGTCTATCATCCCTGTTTCTAAAAAGACACCATCACTCTCACCAACACCCCGCTTATCAACGCGCAAAGTTGTAAATCCTAGGTTGCTGATGAATTCTGCTAGTTCCTTATACATATTGGGGAAAAGCTTACCCTTCTTCGAGTTACCGTCCCTGTCAACTTCCCCTGAACCAGCAACCAATAAAACTGCAGGGAAAGGCCCCGACCCTTCAGGGATTGTTAGAGTCCCTGCCAAAGCGTATTTACCCTCAATTATTACTTTCTCTTCTCGAAAATTTGCCATATTAATTACTCCTCTCCCCTGCGTTTTTAGGAATGACTATCGTAGATATTGTTCTCGCCTTCCGCTCAGTGGTTGGTTCATTTTCCATGACTCTCGAAACAATGGTACGAATCTCAGTTAGTAGGTCTCTCAACTCTTCATTGCTCAAAAAAACGCTTACCTGCCGGTAACTCACTCCATCTTTCTCTAAATCAATGTTTTCTTGCTGGAGATACTGTTCGTAATCTCCCAGCAAATTGGTTAGAAAACTAAAGAAGAAGCTGAAATGATCTTGACGAGAAGCCTCTTTAACTTCCTTTGCTGTCACCGTTTCTAGCTGATTAGACAAGGCGTAGACCTTTTCGATCGTTCCCCTGACCTTGTTTTCTTCAACTACTTCCAAGACTTCCGCTTCGAGTAATTTATTTAAGTGCCTATATAGAGAGGCTTGGGGTACATCAGAAACTCTCTGGGAGATTTCCTGAGCCGTAAGCTCTTTGCCTCCTAATAGGCTTTGCATTATCCTCATTCGAACAGGATGTAAAATGGTGTTTATCTTGAATTCCAATTTAACTACCCCTCCCCCGTTTATTATCATTATTGATAATGATAATATTAATACATGGCAGAGTAAATGTCAAGACTCCGCGTACCTACTGACCTCTAAGCTAATAAAGCAAGAAGACCACATCTGCAGATCAAAGCAAATGTGATCTTCTAGGCTCACTTCATACAGATTAGCACCATAAAGATCTACAGGAAATTCCAAAACATGGCGGTGTTGGCAGCCGAGATCATTGTAAACAAGATAGCGTTAATGAAAGCAGCCAACCACACATTACCCGTTTCTTCAAAGAACTTCCGGGCATACACTGCAGCGATTCCTAAAATAGGTACCAACGCGAAGAGTAAAATAGCGTTCAAACTCTGTTCAGGGTTGGCAGCAACACCCGTGACAAATAACGTTCCATATTGACGTAATAGCCAAATGATTAAGGGACCACAATTTAAAGCGATAGCTACGGTAGTGCCGCCCTTCTTTAGACCACGAGTGCTCGCATTTACCCCTATTGTATTGACGAAGTAGAATACGAAGAAGAATGGCAGATACCGCAAAGCTGTTAGAACATGCTCAACTTTGAAGGTCCGGACTGCAAGGGTCCAAATTCTAAAGTCCGTTGTGAATACAGCCTGCGTGATCCACAGCACAACATAGCCGAGAATCACCGTGATAAACGCCGTCACCAGACTGGCTAAGATCACCACAGGTTCTAGAACAATGCCATAACTAGCGAAGCTAGTGCCCTTTTTCTTTTTGTCCAGATAGTAAACGACAACAGTGATCAAAGCTGCGATAAGACCGCTGGCCACAGCCCAGTAGGCAATCTGGTTTGTCGTGGGCTGATTAAATATCCGACCTAGGGCAATGAAGCTTGAAGCCTTTCCTAGCCATATGGCTAGGAGTACAGCGAACAAGGCTACTATCACCCCGCTTTTTGCTATATTAACCACACCAGACCTATCCTCTTGGCCGTTTCGTACCCAAGCTAAAACAATCCATAAGGCACACATGGCTATTACTGCGTAGGCACCATACAATAGAGGCTGCATTGCTACAGCATTCTTCGTAAACAAGGCAACGAAGAAAATTGCAGGCAAGGCTGGGCTCAGAATATTGGCTGCCCAAGAAATTACATGTCCGGCAGTAGTGTCGGGAGCCTTAACGATCTCAGGCTGAGCAACAACTGCGTTTTTAAGGAAAGGTGCTCTAAGCAAGAGCCTTCCGAGTGCTAATATCATGATCATAAAACCGACGAGGCCAACACAATTAAAGGCTTCCTTAAGCCACCAGATTTGGTTTCTTGAATCTAAGTTCACCTTGCTCTGGTTGGGCGAAGTCACACCGGCAAAGGCATCGCGATAAAAATCTATCAAGTATCCAGTGGTGGTCTTGGAAAAGTGGTTCCAAGGATGGGTCTCCCGGGGGGTGTAGATAATCCTGCGTCCAGCTTGGGACTCCCGTGCTACCTGACCATTGGCAAGAAGTTCACCTGACTCCACGTTGTAAAACCGTCCAGCCTCACCATTAGCACCAGCTGGGTCAAGACCTAAGAAAGACTTTCCCGAACCAGTTTTAGGATAATCCTTGAACGTTACAGTGCCAGTAATGCTTCGTTCGGCCGCCGTTCTTTCTTGCTGGGACTTATTGAAGAAAAATTCATCGTAATGAGCTGCAATCATCCCAACTGTCCGAGAACCAAAGGCGGCCTGAAACTGCTCTTGCGGTGCAATGCCCCCTGTGTAAAGAAAATCGGACCCTACAGAAATTCCAGTATGGATCATGCGGTATCCGGTCTGCAAGGAAGCCATTTCATCCATGTACAAAGCCACCATAGATGAAAAGCCACCCATTGAATGACCACTTACAGCCACATAGGCATTACCATTAGTATCCTTTTTTGTGTAGTCTTGATTGTAAACATACTTTGCCGCATCAAACTGACTATGGAGCCAGAAGGTACTAAATTGGGTGCCTACTGCAATATCTCCGGCCCATCTAGAGTCTCCATGATCATACATATCAACCGCTAAGACAATATAACCGCGCCTCGACATTTCGACCGCTGGTGCATCTTGCATCTCCTTTGTGTTCAGGTATCCATGAGTAGTGATAATAACAGGTCGAGGGTCGTCCTTACCAGCTCCCTTCGGCATATACAGTAAGGCACTGAGCGTTCCCTTGTCTGTCTCAAACTCAATCCGCTCAATCTTTACTGAATAAAAAGATGTGTGGATCAGGCCCGCCAAGAAGCTACTTACGATAACCAATACCAAAGCACCGACCAACATTCCCTGAGGTTGCTTCCAAAAAGTACATATCTTCTTCACGTCACTATCCCCCTCTAGTTATTAGTAACACTTATGTCACCACCAGGTAGCAATATGAGACATTTTCCTACACATTCTTGAAATCGACCTCGATCCGTTCGCTACCTAGATTGACTTCCCGTACAGCCGGTTTGGTCTTTACGATAATTTGACCTTTGCGAATCACATAGAGACATTCACTAGTTAGGCGTAAGGCCTCAAATTCGTCTTCGGCATCCAAAATCACACAATCAGCTTGGTTACCGACTCTTATCCCATAATCGTTTAGATTTAAAGTCCTGGCGCCATTACTGGTAATCATGTCAAAAACCTGAGGTATCTGGGCCCGACCGCTTAAGTGTGCAGTGTGCATTAAAAGATGAGCGGACTGTAACATGCTACCCTTTCCTAAGGGCCCGAAGGGATCCATAATATTATCGTTTCCAATACTAACATTAACACCTGCAGCCAAAAGCTGATCAACCCTAGTGTGTCCACGCTTTCTGGGGTACCCATCCAGCCTGTTTTGGAGTAAAGCGTTAGAACCTGGATTAGTAACAATGTTCACTTCAGCTCGCTTCAACTGACCGATTAACTTTACGGCATAATCGTTAGGATAATTATGCATGGCCGTTGTGTGGCTCGCGGTGACTAGACCTTCCATGCCATTTGTAATAACACACTTTGAGATCACTTCAGCAAATCTAGATTGATCGTCACCAGTCTCGTCCGTGTGAATATCAATGAGCTTGCCGTATGTTTGAGCCAGTTCAAAAACGTACTCGATAGACCTAATCCCCTCTTCCCGAGTTAACTCCACTTGAGGTATGCCTCCGATGACATCTACCCCTAGTTTGATGGCCTGAAGCAGAAGTTCGGCAGATCCAGGAACAGAAAAGATGCCATCTTGAGGAAATGCCACAACCTGAATATCCACATAGTCTTTCAGTTCTTCTTTCAGCTCAAGAAGGGCTTGCACCGTCACGAGATTGGGCTCGGTGGAATCAGCATGGGTACGAATGTGAAGCACACCATTGGCTATTTCCCAGAGGATTGTCTCGCGAGCTGTCTGCTTGATTCTTTCCTTTGTTATTCCTTGCTTATATTCACCCCAAATGGCAATTCCCTCTAAAAGGGTTCCGCTTTCATTAAATCTAGGCGAACCCGCACTAAGAGACGAATCTAAATGAACGTGAGATTCTACAAAAGGTGGGACAACTAGGTTACTCCTCGCGTCAATTTCTTTTGTTCCAGGAACCTCGATTTTGGGTGTGATTTCGGCAAACAGCCCCTTGCGAATCCCTATATCGACAAGTTCGGCCCGGTGTCGAAGTCTAGCATTTCTGATAATTAAATCCATGGTGTCTCCTCCTCTCCAGACAGTCTTAGGTTTATCCCTACGGAATCCGATTCTTGCCTAAGATCTCCGGCTTGTGAATCATACTGTCTGCATCGGTTATTTCCCGAATCACGCGACAGGGATTACCCGCGGCAAAACTATTGGCTGGAATATCTTTCACCACGACGCTGCCTGCACCGATCACACAATTATCTCCGATTGTCACCCCTGGACAGACCACAACATTAGCACCTAACCAACAGTCATTGCCAATATGGACCGGTTTTGCATAACACATATGCTTAGCCACACCGTTTTCATCAATCATAGCTCGGCGTTCATTGGGAAGCATGGGATGAACGGGCGTCACAATAGTCACGTTAGGCCCAAAACTACAATGGTCACCAATCACCACCAACGCATCATCTTGAATGGTCAAGTTGAAGTTTCCAAAGAAATGAGCCCCAATTCTGGTGTGTGATCCGTAGTGAATGTACATGGGACCCTGTACAAAACCTGCTTCTCCAAATTCAGCAAAAATCTGACCAATCAAAGCTTCCCTTTTTGTGGTTTCGTGTTCCAGGGTAAGGTTGTATTCAGAGCATAGATTATGTGTGCGAAGTTTGATCGCCTTCAACTCAGGATCCCCCGGTGCAAACAAGACTCCCGCTAAAATTTTTCCTTCTTCTCGCATGGTTCTTCCTCCTCGGTTCTGGTTATCACGGGTCCTTTTTCAAGTCTTCTATCAGCTCCATCGCATCTACGGGTAACGTCTCTTCTAGAGAACTACGAACTAGTCCCTGTTTTTTGTGATAGGATTGTTGTGCATTTTCCTGAGCTCTATCCACCTCCTCCTTTAGTTCTCTGGCAGATAGCAAGGCACACCCAGCACCCCTAATAATTACTTGCTGCAAACCATCGGATGTGGCAACTTTGATCTTGTGTTTTTTCTGATGGTCATAGGCGAACTTTTCTATATACTGATCTGCCGTTTGCGCTTCCTTAGTAAATACCACATGAATATTGTGATAGGCGAAGGTCTCTTCAAGATGCCCCTGCACCTGGTAAGCGTCGAAGACAACTATAATCCGACACTGAGTGATCCCCCGGTAACTGGCTAGAGCATCTAGAAGCTTATTTCTGGCCAAATCCATGTTTTCCGCGGCAAACTCTTTTAGATCGGGCCAAGCATGGATAATGTTATAGCCATCCACCAAGAGATACTCCTCTTTGGCTGCTTCGCTTTTGAGGAGAGGTGACGCCCGCTCACTATCACTAACTCTGGATGCGGTCCGCTCTTTCCAGCTAATCTTCTTCCCCCAATTCCCACTCACAGTTCGATCAAGCAATTCATAATCAATATCCTCTAAGTCGTGACTCCTGCCCGTAAAAGAACGACGAACTGGAGCAAGTGACTCAGGTGACGCTGTCTCTTTTGGCAGGTAACTCTCAACATGCATATAGTCCTTAACTTCATCCCACTGCACATAAAAACCAGCACCCTGCGTACAAAACACCGAACCTGTGGGGTTCTCAAGATCCCTTTCTGAGTCATAGCCGATCTCTGCCATCACCTCTTGCGAATTATGACAAGGCTTGTACCCCTCTAAGGTGCAAAATAATCGACCAAGACCCCTAGTGTAAGCCATCACCTCTCGATGATAATTGCGCATCGTAACTACTGGGGCGCTCCCCACCAAAACCGCAAGATCAGCCCTTGTTTCGGAGATTTCGCAGGTACCGTGCATTATTTCTATATCTGTCATGGCTTTCCCGATCATGTTTTCAGGTACTTCCAGCTGAAAGCTGTAGTAAGGTTCTAGCAAAATAGAATCGGCCTCTTTTAGACCCTGGCGCACCGCCCGATAGGTAGCCTCCCTGAAGTCTCCCCCTTGTGTGTGGTTATTGTGAGCTCGCCCGGAGACTAAAGTAATTCTCATGTCCGTAATTGCTGAACCTGTAAGCACCCCTTTATGAACCTTCTCTTTGAGATGGGAAAGTATCAGCCGTTGCCAGTTTTTAGCCAAAACATCCTCGCTGCAGTCTACGGCAAACTGTAGTCCGCTCCCTACTTCTCCTGGTTCTAGTAATAGGTGAACTTCCGCATAATGTCGTAGGGGTTCAAAATGACCGACACCCTCGACTACATTAGTGATGGTTTCTTTATATAGAATTTTCCCAGCGTCAAAATGCACTACAACACCAAAGCGTCTCTCAATTATGCTTTGGAGAATCTCGATCTGTACCTCTCCCATGATCTGGGCCTGAATTTCCTGGAGTTGTTCATCCCAGACTATACGGAGTTCTGGTTCTTCTTCTTCTATCTGACGCAACTTAGGCAACATTTCTTGTGGGTCGCAACCTTCTGGAAGTAGCACCTGATAGGATAGGACCGGTTCTAAAAAGGGTGCCTGTGAGCCCACTGCAATCCCTAGGCCTTCTCCTGGCCTCGCTTGGCTCAATCCTGTTACGGCACAAATGGAGCCTGCGGGAATTTCGTTTACTGCCTCAAATTTTTCCCCAGAGTAGACACGAATTTGATTTACTTTCTCTTCCCAGTCACCATTGCCGAGTGCATCTCTAACCTTTAGACTCCCACCTATAATTTTCATATGGGTTAAGCGGTTTCCTTGCTCGTCTCTGGAGATCTTAAATACTTTCGCCCCGAACTCATGGGGATACGAAGGTATGTTAGTATAATCCACAAGAGCGTGCATAAACTCCTCAACACCCTGCAATTTCAGAGCGGAACCAAAGTAACAAGGAAATACTTTGCGTTCCATAATGGTCCTTTTTATCTGCCTATCGTCAATCTTATGAGTCTCTAGATAGGCTTCCATTAAAGTCTCATCACATAGGGCTAATTCTTCATAAAAGTGTTCTGTCTGCCCAGAACTAAAATCAATACAACCATGATCTAGCTGGCTCTCCAACTCTGCAAGCAGTGCTGTCTGGTCTGTTCCTGGTTGATCCATCTTATTGACAAAGATAAAGACGGGTATCTTATATATGGCTAAGAGACGCCATAGTGTCTTGGTGTGCCCCTGCACCCCATCTGCGCCACTAATTACTAAAATGGCGTAATCCAGGACCTGAAGTGTCCTCTCCATTTCTGCCGAAAAATCCACATGTCCCGGTGTATCCAAGAGGGTAATCTGAGTATCTTCCACGTCAAAGACAGCCTGCTTAGAAAAGATGGTAATTCCCCTCTCCCGTTCTAGATCGTGGGTATCTAGATAAGCGTCCTTCTTGTCTACTCTGCCTAGTCTTTGAATCTTGCCACTCAAATAGAGCATGCTTTCTGATAGTGTGGTTTTTCCCGCATCCACATGAGCTAATATGCCAATGACGAGCTTTTTCATGGTAGTTCTCAAATCCTTTAGTGTATTTCAACGTTTTTCTGGTATTCTTCTAAGTCACTATCTTCTGCATGAAATAACCATTTTCCTGGTTACGGACGTCATACTCCCCTTGCTCTACTTTCGCCAGAACGTTGAACAATCAGCCTTATCGACCATATTAAACTCGATAATTCTCCCAAGTAACTGAAAGTCAACTGGCCTATCCCACCGGATACGAAACAACTCCTTTGTGTGGTCATAGCCAGCATCCACAATTTCCGCGGAAAATTGACTAATTCCAGCCCTTTCAGGTGCCACAGCTAAATGATGCTTGGCAACACTAAATCCGATAATAAACGTATCGTGATCCGTAAACATAGGTTGATTCCACGCAATTCGGGGCTTCAAGGTTGGGTATTGCTTAGTTACCCAGCTCAAAACTTCTTCCAGCCGCGCCCGATGTTCTGCATTGGCAATACCTTTCAGATAGTCTGAAAAAACGTCCACGTCATCTCCTCCTCGCAATTTCTCCATCCCTACGATAAATAAAGTAATAAACAACACCCACTGTCAATACGAAAAAACCTGTAAGAATAGTGGTCTTATCCAAAGATAGGGCTAATACTCCACAAGAGCTCAGACCAATCCAACTAACAAACTTCGGATATAAGCGCTGTTCCGGTCTAAGACTGAGGGCCGATGCATTGGCCAAACCATAATAGACCAAGATGGCAAAGGACGCGATAGATACAATACTAAAAAACTCGGTTAGGGCTACCAAGGCCGCCACAATACTGCCTGTTAAGAGTAGGGAGATGTGGGGAACATCCTTTTTAGCCCAAATCCGACTTAGAACCTCTGGCAAGTCTCCATCGCGAGCCATGGCGAAGAACATGCGGCTTATGCCCAAAAGTTGCCCTAAATGCACACTCACCATCGCCGTGATTGCTCCTAACGATATTAGTAGCTCTAGCCAAGATATTCCCCACTGCCGCGCAGCGGCCTGCAAGGGTGAAGCGTTGGCTAATTGGGCGGCCGGAACGGTTCCTAACAAGGCATAAGACACCAACAAGTAGAGAACTGATGAGCCTCCTAGAGCCATAAGAATTGCTCTAGGAATGGTGGTTTCCGGATCTTCCACCTCCTCACCGAGAGTGGCGATGCGCGCATACCCAGTATAGGCAAAGAATAACAAGGCTGTAGCCTGTAGAATACCTCCAAGACCCTTGGGGGTAAAAGGGGCAAAATTGGCAAAAGCTACCCTGGGCAAACCCATTAATCCGAACAAAGTCAAGACGCTGACAGTGAAAATGACAATCAGCATATTGAATAAACTTGTCTTTTTGACTCCCCAAAAATTCAATAGTGTTAGGACCACTACCAAACCCAAGGAGGTACAGCGCAGAGAAGTCTCGGGAAACAGCGCTTGAACATAGCTGGCAAAGCTAAGGGCTACTACAGCTGCAGCCGCCAATTTGCTGGTCAAAAACATCCATCCTGCCATGAATCCAGCCAAGGGATGAATCTGTTTGGTAGCATAAATATAAGTGCCCCCACTCACGGGATAGACCTTTGCCAGCTGGGCCACACTAAGGGCATTACACAGAGCAACGAAACCCGCAAGCAAAAAGCCAATTAGCATGGCGGGACCTGCGACCTGAGCAGCAACTCCTGTTACAACAAACACACCTGCTCCTAAAATTGCACCAAGACCTAGAAAGACTGCATCTACCAAACCAAGCTTACGCTTTAATTGTGTACCATTCATCATGCGCACTCCTCAGATTTAGATTGACCAAAAACCAATGATGATACCTAAAAAAACCGCACTAAGGAAGAACCCTAGCACGGTTTAGTGATCATCTCTTCAACAAATCAGTCTTCTTTCACAATGTGAACGTCAAGCTTTCGATAGGGAATTTCTACGCCCACCTCATCAAAGGCTACCTTCACCTGCTCTAAAAAATCGAAGTACATTGTCCAGTAATCTGAACGTTCAGCCCAGACTCGCACATAAAGAACAAGCCCGTCATCACCATACGCTCCCACTACAACCATGGGTGCGGGGTCTTTGAGTACGAGGGGATGGTTGTGGGCAACCTTTAGAATCGCTTCCTTGGCTAACTTGACGTCCGAATCAAAAGATATGGTTACCTTTAGATTGGCCCGACGTGTATCATAAGCAGAGTAATTTACTGCACTAGAGTTTGACAAATCAGCATTGGGGATAATCACTTTCTGATTATCTGGAGTACGGATTATGGTGTAAAACACCTGAATTTCTTTTACCGTTCCGGAATATCCGGCCGCTTCAATGAAATCACCAACCGTAAAGGGCTTAAGGACCAGAATCAAAACCCCACCGGCGAAATTGGATAGACTACCTTGAAAGGCTAAACCAACTGCCAAGCTAGCCGCACCGATAATTGCGGCGAAGGTAGTAATCTCTATTCCCAAAGTCGCAGCAACAGTTAGAACTAGTAGAACCTGAAGCAACATTCTTAGAAGAGGAATCAAGAAGGAATGCAACGATTCGTCGACGTTGGCCTTGTTCATCCGCCTTTCCATAAAATCAAGTAGTAGTTTGATCAACCTCTTACCCACAACCCAAATAAGAACAGCCACTAGGATCCTACTCAGGTAGGTTACGGCAACTGCGTTGAAATTTTCCACACGATCACTCCTCCAGTAGTCTCAGAACCATCACATAAATTTTGGTACTAAAGATAATATTGGCTACAGCTCTAGGAGATCCTGTGACTTCGTAAACAATTCATCCAGATAGTCAAAGGCCACGAACTCACGTTCGGCAGTCATTTTACGGATCTCCCCTGGCGATGCCCATCTAGCATCAACCGTCTCGTCTTGTTGCAGGACAACCTCTGAGATCTCAAAATCCTGCCTAAACAACCAAATATCACAAAAATCGTTGCGCCTCCGTTGTGTCAGCATACAGACACCATTCTTGGGAGCAAGCGCTAACCCAACTTCCTCTTTGACTTCCCGGATAGCAGCCGTGAGACTATCATCACCGGATATTGCGGAGCCTCCGGTGCATTCCCACATGAGAGAGTATCCTTTATTAGGAGCTCTTTGGGTAATCAGGAATTCGCCGTTGCTATTCATGATCCACACGTGGACTACGAGGTGATAATCTCCAGAAGCAAGGAGATCACCCCGGCGATGGGTTCTCCCTGTCGCATCGCGATTTTCATCGTAAACATCCCAGATCTCATCCTGAGCTGATTGGAGATTGAGCCAACCCTGAACTCGATCAAACAAAATGGGAAGAATCTGAGGAAATCTCATTCTGTCAGGAATAGTGTCAAAGAGCCTAACCTCAGCCATCTCATAATCAGGTAGCTCACCCAGTTCTTCAAGCTCTGCAAAGAAAACTTGTCCGTGGGAAACAGAACACTCTCTGTAAACTGCATAATCAAAGACCGGTGTCATGCGATAGTTAACCGCCCCGGTTTCTTCGTATAATTCACGTTCGGCGGCATCTAAAGTTGTTTCTCCTGCCTCAATATGCCCGCCGGCCGTTTCAAAACAATCACGAGTCTTCGCCCTGCAATAAACCCACCTTCCTTGATAACGAGCGAATACAACAACAAATTGATAGGTCTGCAAACTCCCTAGATGGGCAATACGCACCATGAAACCGTCTCTCCCTGCTGCTCTATAAATGACTTGTACTTGCGAGAAGTTCAACGTATCAATAATACTAGACGCACAACGATAATCCTGCCAAGCTGTTAGTCCGCCCTTTCGCCGACTCACCTCTCATGATAAAATGATAGTGACGGAGGTGATCCGATGGCACATAGAATTTTGGTCATCGAAGATGATCTGGTTATTGCCAAGACCGTAACCAAACATGTGAATAGCTGGGGCTATGAGTCCAAGTACGCAACCAATTTTCAGGACGTCCTTGGTGAATTCGTTAGCTTCGACCCACAATTAGTGTTAATGGACATTGGCCTGCCCTTTTTCAATGGTTATCATTGGTGTAGGGAGATACGCAAGCTCTCAAAGGTACCAATTATCTTCATTTCTTCCGCCTCCGATAACATGAACATTGTACTGGCCGTTAACATGGGTGGCGATGACTTCATTGCAAAACCATTCGATTTAGCTGTCCTTACTGCTAAAATCCAAGCTTTGCTAAGAAGAACCTATGATTTCGCTGGTCAGACAAATTTGCTCGAACACCATGGGGCTATCCTTAATCTTAGTGATTTCACCCTCTCTTTCGATGGGAACAAAGTAGACCTTACCCGCAACGAACATAAAATTCTCCAAACCTTGCTGGAAAACAAAGGCGTAGTAGTAAGTAGGGAGACGCTCATGACCAGGCTGTGGGAAACGGACAGCTATGTAGATGAAAACACCTTGACGGTTAATATTACTAGATTACGCCGAAAATTGGACTCCTTGGGATTAGAGGACTTTATTGTCACGAAAAAGGGTCAAGGCTACGCGGTGCAATCATGAAGCAATTATTCTGCGCGTATTTCCGTAAAAATCGAAATTGGCTGGCCCTAGTAGTACTTTGTGCTTTGATTTTTTCCATGGTTTTCTCGCTCTACGATTTACCAGTTGAGTCAGTTACCTATGCAACTTTGCTCTGTGGTTTCGTAGCCGTCATATTCTTCTCTTTCTCCTTCCCCCGTTTTGTCAAACGACACAGACAACTTGCAGACTTGCAGGATCGAATTACGGTAGACCTCCAACATCTACCACAGCCTAAGAACGCAATTGAAGAGCGATACCAAGAACTAATCAAGATCCTGTTTGAGCACCAAGCTGAGCTAAATTTCAAAGCGGATAAAACCCGCCAAGAATTAGACGACTATTATACTCTCTGGGCGCACCAAATCAAAACACCCATTGCCGCCCTAGGATTACTACTCCAGGACCAACCAAGCTCGCAGACAACTGAGCTATACCTAGAACTATTCAAGATTGAGCAATACGTTGAAATGGTCCTACACTATTTGCGTATCGACAGCCCTGCTTCAGATTTTGTTTTTCAACGCTACAATTTAGAGGACATTGTACGCCCGGCAGTGCGAAAATACGCCAGAATGTTCATTCAAAGGAAGATCGGCTTAACCGTGAGAGAGCTGAACCAAGAGGTCTTAACAGATGCCAAATGGTTAGGATATGTCATTGAGCAAGTGCTTTCTAACGCGGTAAAATATACTCCCGAAGGTTCCATTACCATCTACCTAGATGACACCCCTAGCCAGGGTCAGTTCTTAGTAATTGAAGATAGCGGTTGGGGAATTGCACCTGAGGATTTACCGCGTATTTTCGAAAAGGGGTTCACGGGATATCGAGGCCGAATAGACCAGAAATCTACTGGAATAGGTCTATATCTGTGCAAACTAATTTTGGACAAGCTCTCTCATCCCATCCAAGTAGAGTCGGTGGTCGGTAAGGGTACACAAGTCAAAATTGGGCTAAACAGGGTGGAGCTACAAGCCAAATAATATGCCACCTTACGAAGATGTAAGTTTGAGGGCAGAAATGTAAGCCAAAGCCATGGCAACCCATTTCGGCCCTTTGTTATACTAAGCCTGAACATGACTGAAAGCGAGGTTAAACCATGCATATTTTGGAAGTTAATAATCTTAAAAAGGTCTACACCACCCGTTTCGGTGGAAACAAAGTTCAGGCTCTATCCAATGTCTCTTTTAGTGTAGAAAAAGGAGAGTACGTGGCTATCATGGGCGAATCCGGCTCTGGAAAGACTACCCTTCTCAACATATTAGCGGCCCTAGACAAACCCACTAGCGGAGAAGTGTTACTCAATGGCAAGAACATTGGGGAGATTAAAGAAAAGGAGATATCAGCCTTTCGTCGAGATAATCTTGGTTTTGTTTTCCAAGATTTCAACCTGTTAGATACGTTTTCCATCCAGGACAACATCTTTCTTCCGTTGGTATTGGCTGGAGAAACACACCTAGAGATGAATAAACGCCTGCTTCCCATCGCTCGGCAATTAGAGATTACTCCGATCCTTGGTAAGTATCCCTACGAAGTATCTGGAGGAGAAAAACAGAGAGCGGCAGTCGCACGGGCCCTGATCACTAGACCGCAATTGGTTTTGGCCGATGAACCAACGGGAGCCCTGGACTCAAGGGCCACCGCGGCCCTACTTAAGTTATTCACTGAAATCAACGACCAAGGGCAAACCATTCTGATGGTAACCCACAGTATTCAGGCTGCTAGCCATGGCAAACGAGTTCTGTTTATCAAGGATGGCGAAGTTTTTCATCAGCTTTACAGAACATCCCTGTCCACCCAGGAAATGTATCAAAGAATTAGTGATACCCTAACTACCATTGCCACAGGTGGTGAGCGCCGTGCCTAGATTCTTTTATCAAACGTTGGCATTAAATAATCTTAAGAAGAACTCCCAAACCTACCGAGCTTATCTGCTCACCTGTATTGGCACCATCTGCATGTACTTTGTACTACACTCCATTTCGGTGAATCAAGCACTGAATGAGATAAGCGGCGGTGCTCAGCTCAAAATACTGCTCTTTTTTGGTGTTATTGTCATAGGGATTTTTTCTACCATCTTCCTACTGTACACCAATAGTTTTTTGATCAAAAGGCGTAAAAAAGAGTTTGGCTTGTTCAATATCTTAGGTATGGAAAAAAGGCATCTAGCGAAGGTCATGTTTTGGGAGAACCTATTTACTGCGCTTTTTGGCCTAACGGTTGGAATAGTCAGCGGAATGATCCTTTCAAAGCTAATGTTCTTGGTGTTACTTAAGCTTATCGCCTTCAAAGTGCCCTTAGCTTTTGAGATACCGTTCTCTTCAATAAGTACTAGCGTAGCTCTGTTCGGGGGGATTTTCGCCCTTTCGCTTCTGTACAATCTAGGCCAGATCCAATTAGCGAAGCCCATAGAGCTATTGCGTGGTGAGCAAGTTGGAGAACGAGAACCTAGAACAAAGTGGCTGTTGATCCTGCTTGGAACTGTTACTTTGGGGTTAGGTTATACCATTGCTCTAACTACCGAATCACCACTCCAAGCTTTTAGTCGCTTCTTCGGAGCGGTACTGTTGGTAATGGTGGGTACCTACTGCCTATTCACTGCCGGAAGTGTGGGTGTTTTAAAACTACTGCGTCGCAACAAGAATTACTACTACCAGCCAAGGCATTTTACAGCTGTCTCTGGTCTTCTATTTCGGATGAAGCAAAACGCGGTAGGGTTAGCGAATATCTGTATCCTCTCTACCGCGGTCTTAGTTACCCTGTCCACCACCTTCGCCCTCTATGTGGGGGTCGAAGACCAACTACGCAATCGCTTTCCGCGCAGCATTGATATTGTGGTGTACGATGTAGAAAATACTGACATGGGGGAATTGCGTGCCCATGTTTTTCCCATCTTGGAACGCCACGCTGTGCAACCCCAAGAATTGTTGGATTTTCGCAACCTTACCATCACCGTTGCCCAAGAAGGGGACTCCTTTTTGGTAGGACGAGAATATTTCTCTGACTTTTCGCCGAATGTTGGGTTTCTAAGTTTCCTAACTCTAGCTGACTATCAGAAAATAGTCAATAAACCCCTCGCCTTGCAAGAAGATGAGGTAATAATCTGTTCCGACACCAATTACCCCTACGAGACCCTAACGGTTCTAGAACAAACCTTTACGGTTAAAGAGCAAGGTACTCCCTTCACGGGACAAGGATATTTGGATAGCTTTAATAGCTACTTTGTGATAGTGAAGGATCTCGAGATCCTAGGAGAATTACACAAAGCCCAAGCCAAAGTTTATGGCGAAAATGCCAGTAGTTTCACTCATTACTTGGGATTTGAGCTAGAGAGCACTCCCCAACAACAATTGGACATCTATAAGGAAATCCGCGCCAGCATTGCTAATCCAGCCGTGGACATTAACTCACGGGCAGCGGAGAGAGATAGCTTTTACATGCTCTATGGAGGACTTTTCTTTATCGGCATCTTCCTAGGCACCCTCTTTCTCATGGGTACAGTTCTGATCATCTATTACAAACAGATCACGGAGGGCTACGATGACCAAAAGCGTTTTGTCATTATGCAACAGGTGGGGATGGATCAGGCAGAAGTGAAAAGAACCATCCGCAGCCAGGTGCTGATGGTCTTCTTCCTACCGTTAGTCACGGCGGGAATTCACGTTCTCTTTGCCTTTAAGATGATCAGCAAATTGCTAGGAGTGTTCAATCTCACCAACATTGCCCTCTTTGCCTGGTGTTGTGTGGGCACCTTCATAGTCTTTGGACTTTTCTACGGGCTAGTGTATGCTTGTACGGCCAGAGTATATTATAAAATCGTCAGTGTATAGAGCCAGTTGCCTGGCTCTCTTTCTTTATTGGCCACAATCTCGCTCGATTTGATCAAGCGTAGAAATAACCCTGCGCACTTCTGTAGAAACCCTGGCCACTTCGCTTAGACTATCTTGTATTTTGGTCTGAGTTATCCAATCGAATACAATATTATCGAAGGCAATGTCTACAAAGCGTTGAAAGCCAGAAATGTCCACCCTAGAATCTAACCCCAAGTGAATATCTCCTAACTCTTTTTGTAGCTCATGTAATTTCCCACTGACTCGCCTTAATAAAGCATCTGCCTTGTCGATTTTTCCGTGCTTGATCCAACTGGAGAAGAAACCACCACCAAGCATGTCATAAATGCCCCAGTTACGGGCGCTCTTGAGTTGTTTTTCTACCTCTTGGAGCAAACCAAGAACTTCGTAGGCTACCGCACGGGCCTCCTGAATCTCTTTCTTATCAACCACCTTCCATCACCTCACTATAACGTAATGCCTTTCACCCAGTCTTAGAACAAGATAATCTCGTAACCTTGGGCAGTGAAGACTTCTAAATCCGAATGACCAGACAGGGCCGCATCAATGGGTAATCCCTGGGCTTCAGCCTCTTCTAATGAACCCAGTTGGGCCGCACAGGCTTTACACACAGAACGTACTAGCCCTGCTTCAACAATTTTTGTCCACAAATTGGCCTGAGGTGACTTCTTGATATCCAAGAGTCGCTTAGTGGAGGCTCCCTCCACGATTAAAGCAGCCTCATAGCCCTTCTGGTGGTAATTCCACACATTGAGCAAAGCGTGGGCAAAACAAGACATTTCACCATTAAAACTGACGATCGCAATTTTTTTCATGGTTTTTCCCTCCAAAGTATTGATAATGATTCTTTCCACTTCGAAGGAAAGAATTCCTCCCCAGGGCCCGAATAAGGGGCGGTAGTCAAAAACTTGACGGGAAGACTCTATTGAACTATACTAGTCTTAGTAATTTACTAAACTACTGAATTACTAAAATAGTAGTTATCAAGGAGGCCACACTGTGAAAATTCCTACCACTTTAAAACACAAACCAGTAATCGTCGTAGAGGACTATGGCAACGTAGATGGACGGCAAGCCTACGAATCAGATACGCAAGGACTTTCTTTGGGTTTAGCCCAGTGGAACGATCGCGGCAAGGTGGACATTTCGGCAAAGGTCTGGCGTCATACCGGCGAACGCTGGTCTCGACAGTCGGAAGAACTACCACTGCATCGTGTTCTCGATCTGGCTATTCTCATTTGCCGAGCTAAGCTCCATTTTAACGAAGCTTATCGCTTCAAACACCTTTATGATCCGAAAAACCCCACCATCGATCGGGTCGGGTTACAAGGGGACGCCATGACAGTGGCGGTATGTACAGATAATGAGCTAATTAATGAAGACATCCAACTCTTTAGACAGGCACTAAGTGATGATGGAGAACTGATCGGCGAACGTTTGTCTACCCTAGCTCGGATCCTGAAGGAGATGGGTTATTAGTATGGATCGCAAACGAGAACTAAAGGAACAGTACAAGCAAATGAAACCGGCCATGGGTGTTTTCTCCATCCAATCCAAAGTTGATGGTAGATGCTATTTGGAGGAGACAGTCAATCTAAAAAGTGGAATTAACAGAGCCGTATTCCAGTTGAACTGGGGCTCGCATCCTAACAAGGAGCTACAGAACGATTGGAAAAAACATGGCGAGGACAGCTTTATAGTTGAAATCCTCGATGAGTTGGCCTACTCGGAGGCGAACCCCACAGCCGATTACAGTGATGATCTCGCTGAGCTGGTTCAAATCTGGCGAGAAAAGCTCCGGCAAGATGGAACATCTTTCTACTCAAAAAACGGTGAGTGGTAATCGCTCACCGTTCTTTATTCTGTAAAAACTGTCCCACCTGATCTAGAGCTCCCAAGGTGGCCCAACCATAGCAATAGAAGAAAAGCCCATCTGCTTGTCCCTCAATTGCAGAACGAATCGTGTGCTCAATCTCTTCTTCTGGAATGTCCCAGATTTGAATTCCTGTAAAAATCTTATTCTTCCCAAAGGCATCTTTGCCCCATTGGGTTTGGTCTGCCACAAAGGAGACCGGTAGGCCACAAGTCCGGTATTCATCATACGTTAGTTTACCCAATTTGAGTAGCGAAGCTACTTTCCCAAAGATCCACTCTTGCCCCACCTTGGAGCCCTGACCAGCTAAGGCCTGTACAAAAGCAGCCAGATCAGCTCCTCCTCCGAGCTTATGATAGGGAAAATGTTTAGCACCTTCACAGAGTTGTCCCAGACTTGGATAATCTTGACCCAAGAGGGGTGCGAAGGACGGGGGCCAAAGATTTAGCCAATACTCGGTCTGTGTACCCTGTTTTTGGCGCCAAGCTTGCATCGCCTCCCAGAGTTTTGCTGCTAAACTGGTAATACTCTTATTTCTAAAAACGAACCAAGCCTGAAGCACCTCTAGTTCAGGTCCCTGTTGCGACATCCAGCCTAAGAGCAATTGGGGATCTTGGATGAAAGCCTGCAGTAATTCGCTAAGCCGATCAACGTCTATCCCGCTTACGTCCATCCTACTTTGGCAATGGGGGCAAAAGCAGGTGAGCATGCGCTCAATAGATACTGTGGCACCACTCCAGTCAGGATAGCGCAGGCGATCCACCAAAATGGCCCTACTCGGGTACTGCTCCAAGATGCCGAAAACAAGATTTTTGACATAGGATTCTGTCAAAGGATTATTAGGGCACAGCCAAGTGCGAATCAGGTCCCCAGAAAAGGTGCGAACGCAGACTTGCTCTACCTCTCCTGCAAAGGCACCATTCAAAGCTTTCACCCAGGGCATTATCTCTGCCCCATATTTCGGAGCCACTGCCCGCAAATCTTCTATATAGTCCTGGCCTTGGCTGGCCTCCGGCGATAACACAGGCCGAAAGGGCAACCCAGCAAACCAAGAGTTCGAGCCTGGTACTTCGAAGAAGGCGTTTGTGATAACTACATTGTGTATTGGATTGTGTTCTAACTCACCCTTTGGATAAGGATGGCGCTCCTCTAAAGTACCGGTTTCCGCGATGATGGTGCGAATACCAGCTCTCTGTGCGACATTGCTAACTACAGTCTCCGCCCCTTCGTCACGGACGTCATGGGGATGTACTTGAATTGCTATTTCCATATCCAGGCTAGGGTTAGTATTCTGCAGTAACCCCAGCTAACACCTCCTCGCTGGTAGAGCGACCCACTAGTTCTTTAACAATGCGTCCTTTGCGCATAATCAGAATTCGCTGGCAAACTCTGGCCAATTCTTCTGGTTCGTCGCTAATGACTATTAGGGACATCCCATCCTTAACTAACTGCTCCATGAGCTTGTAGATTTCTGCCTTAGTGCCCACGTCAATCCCAGCGGTCGGTTGATCTAAGATTAGTATTTCAGGTTGTACAGCCAACCATTTCCCCAAAACAACCTTTTGTTGGTTGCCACCACTAAGCGTATTTACGGATACTTGCGAGCTTGTACATTTTACTTCCACTAATTTGATCATTTTCTCAACTAGCTCCCTACGACGAGAAGCATCAATTAAGGGACCATGAATTAAGTGCCTCAAGGTAGTTAAAGTTAAATTTGATGCAACTGAATGATCTAAGACGAGACCCTGCTGCTTGCGATCTTCGGGTAGAAGAGCAAGCCCACGTGATATTGCTTCCTGAGGGGATGATGGGACAAACTCCTTCCCACCTATAACAATTTGGCCTTCTAGAGGATATTGACTAGCACCAAATAATGCTCTCGCGAGCTCTGTCCGTCCGGCACCTACTAATCCTGCTAAACCCAAAATCTCACCTTTATACAGAGTAAAAGAAATGTCCTGAAACCGCTCGTGATCCGTCAAGTTCCATACCTCTAATATTGGCACCCCAGAATGAACAGGGATCTCGACGGGAGTCTCTGCAACTTCACGGCCAATCATTAGACGAACCACAGCAGGATGATCCAATTCAGATGCAGGCTTACTCTCAATTACCTTTCCATCTCGCAAAATGGTGATATGATCTGCGATCATAAAAACCTCTTCTAAGAAATGCGAAATATAAATGATTCCCACACCCGAATCCCTCAACCGATGCATAATGGCGAACAAATCAGCCCTTTCACTACTAGAAAGCCGTGCGGTTGGTTCGTCCATCACCAGAATTTTCGCGTCACAAATTAGGGCCTTAGCTATCTGAACCAACTGTTGCTGGGCCACACCCAAGTCCGCGATTCGCGCCTTCGCCGGTAAATCGAAGCCTAATTCTTCTAAGAAACTTTCCGCATCTCCAAAGAGCTTGTCCCAATCTGTGAACGCTAACCCAACTCGCTTCTTTAGTGGCTCCCGTCCTAGCATAATATTTTCTGCCACCGTTAAGTCGGGAAGCAAGCTAAATTCTTGATGAATCACTGCGATGCCTAAATCTGTAGCCTGTTTGGGTGTACGAATATTGGCCTCTTGGCCTTGAAACATAATTCTACCCGAATAATCGGAGTATAAGCCAGCGAGCACCTTGATTAGGGTGGATTTTCCGGCCCCATTGGAGCCTAACAGTCCATGAATCTGACCTTTTTCTAGTGTAAAATTGACCTGATCAAGGGCACGGATGCCTGGGAAGTCCTTAACAATGTTTTCCATTTTCAGAAGACATTCATGAGCTGTCATCGTTCTTCTCCTCACTGTCTAAACAACCTGGGGGATGCGCTCCCCCAGGTCATGAATCTTTACCTTACCAAACTGGGTTGTATTCAACCACGTTTTCTTGAGTTACCAATGGTAATTCGAGGAAGTAATCAGGTGTAGGAATTTCGTCTGCTCGTCCGTTCAAGTACAAATAGGCCATACGTAACGCCTCAGTGGCTTGTGGATAAGGGTCTTGAAGAACGCTACCATAGATCACGCCTTCTTTAATTACCTCGTATACGTCGCGAGGAAAGTCTCCTAAGATCCACTTAATCTCAGTACGCCCAACCTGGTCAGCAAACTTCGCTCCTGGTACCCCTTGGGGTCCTTGGCAGACGATGGCATCCAAAGTACCAGCAGGATGTTTGGACAGAATATCTTGAGTGGCGGCTAGCGACTTAGCACTATCCCAGCCATCACTGATAGAAGCGACGATCTTAATGTTAGGATACTGACTGATCACATCGTCGAAACCATTCTTACGAAGAACCTGGGCAGAAGTACCAAGTTCGCCCATGAGGTAGCCAACATTACCCTTTTCACCGATAGCTTCAACTAACAACCTGGCTTGTTGTTGACCGAAATAATAGTCATCTGCGCCCACGAAAGTAACAATATTAGC
>DGYW01000059.1:37551-51299 GCA_002396805.1 Firmicutes bacterium UBA4996
AATATTAGCTGCGTTAGCTTGGAGAAGTACAGGAACAACCGCTTGTGCATCTCCCGGAACAATTACGATCAAGTCTACTTGTTCTGCAATAAACTGTCTGACAACTGCTACTTGAGTGTTAGGATCCCCCTGACCATCACGCAACAAGAGTTTAAAGCCATGCTCCTTGGCTCCATCATTTAGACCTTGGATGAAATTGGCATAAAACGGTACCGACATGTCCCAAATTGTAGCCCCAATGGTAAATTGCTTTTCGTTAGCTAGCCCAGTTACACTACTACTGACCATAATTAGCAGAGCAAGTATTACTACCAGTTTACTTTTCATAGATTTCTCCTCCTCGATAATTAGTCTAAATATTAAGCCTTCGTTCCAACTCCAAGTTTTTCTAGCAGCCCACCTCCTTTATTACTTCCCTTGTTATGCGTTGCTTTTTTACTAGTGGCATCGAAACCAACGGCGAGTAGAATGATTAAGCCCGTTACAGCCGGTTGCCAGTACGGGGACACATTAAGAAGGTTGAGAGCGTTGGCTATCATTCCCATGAGTAATACACCCACCACTGTTCCCGTAATGCTACCTTGACCACCATTTAACGAAGTACCGCCTACCACCACCGCTGCAATGGCATTTAGTTCATAACCCTGTGCCGCTTGGGGATGGCCAGTGATAGTCTGGCCGAGCAAAATTAATCCCCCCAGCCCTGCTAAGGCACCGCCCAAGGTAAATACGGCGATTTTCACTTTGGCCACATTAATTCCGGAGAGTCGGGTGGCCTCCTCATTACCACCAACACTAAGCACATATTGTCCGAATGGTGTATGTCTAAGGAGTACATGAGTTAGAATGGCCACCAGCACAAACAAAGTAGTAGCAACGGGAAAAGGTCCGATTTTGCCTAGACCCACCACCATATAAGAGAAAGGTAGACCGTAAATGGGCTTCGCATTGGTCGAGACAAAAAGGAGACCACGTGTAATTATCTGTGTTCCCAGTGTTGTCACAAAGGGATTAATTCCCACCTTGGCAATTAGCAGTCCGTTAATTAAACCAACCAGTGAAGATGCTAAAATACCGCCTACCATGCCCAAGGGAATATTAAAACGTAAGAATAAAGCTGCTGCCACCATGCCAGAAAGGGCAGCATTAGCTCCAACCGATAAATCAAATCCGCCCGAGATCATCATTAAGGTCATACCACAAGCAATAATCCCATTAACTGCATTTTGTTGAAGCAGATTCATGAGATTCTGTGGATTCCGGAAAGTTGGAGACCCTATGGCAAGAGCGATAAAGATAACTGCAAATGTTACAAAAAGACCGTATGTCTGGAAAAACTTGCGCATGATTACTCCCCCCCTTTTACGCTCGTAATGGATTATCACTTGTATTGTGTAACGTCAAGGCCACGGCACCCATCACTCCAGCAACATCCCCCAGCTCAGATACGGCGAGGCGAGGATGAACCTGCAATACCGGGAATGCCAACTCTTCTAACTTGGCCAAGAAGAACTCCGCCTCTTTCGAGACCCCACCGCCTAAGACAATTAACTCAGGATCCAATACTGTAGCAATACTTACGATGGCCATGGCTAAATGTTTGGAAAAGTCGTCTATGACCTCCAAAGCGGTTGGATCTCCTTGCCGAGCTAGTTCAAACACGCTCTCTGCATCAACTACTTCACTGGTGGCACTAAGCTCAGAGAACTTCTGTGCTATAGCCGTCCCGCTTGCCCTGCTTTCCAAAAAGCCAAAACCCGGGTAACTTTCTCCCAATTGTTCTGGGGTGGCCACCAAGTTACATACTTCACCTGCTGCTTGATGTGCTCCCAAAAAGAGCTGACCATTAAGAATAATACCGGCACCTAGCCCCGTTCCAATGGCTAGACACACTAAAACATCTACACCTTGTCCTAAGCCATACCAGTATTCTCCCAAGGCTTGAAGGTTAACGTCGTTTTCGATAAACACAGGAAAGTCCAAGTGCTCCCGTAGTTTTTGGACCAAGGGATAATCTCTCCAGTTTAAAGCAGGGGCCCATTGGACCACACGATTATCAACCACTACACCGGGAATACCTATCCCCACTCCTTTAATCCGATTACGATTGATATCAGATTCTGTGGCCAAACGCTGAATGAAGGTAAGGAGACTTAAAAACACTGCCTCTGGCCCTTCACTGGCATTTGTTGGTTCCTTCAGACTAAAGACAACCTCTCCGTGCAGATTAGTGACAGCACCCGCCATTTTAGTGCCACCTAAGTCCACTCCTATGACATATCCAGCATCCCCATTCAACTCTAACAACACCCGCCTTCTTCCACTTGTAGATGTAGCCCTGCTCACTTCCACCACTAGATCTTCTTGGCGCAGGTCACCCACGATGGTGGAAACCGTTGCCCTACTTAACCCAGATAGCTCGCAAATCTGGGTTTGCGAAATAGGCCCTAACTTGGCAAGAATATTGACCACAGTGGCCCTATTCATCTGTTTCATTAGCTGTGGTGTGCCGGGTTTTTGATGTAACATAACAACCTTCCTTTGCGTCTGTTAATTAGTTTATTCGGCGGACGAATTAATTGTCCTGCCACAAAACGAAAATTTTTGTATACCAATAATTTACTGCAAAAAAATTGGCCAAACCATAAACTTTTTCCTCCATCGAAGGATATATAAAGTGAAGGTACCTCAAAGGGGGGATGAAATTGGGTCTAGACGAACAAAGACTCATTCAACAAGCAAAACAGGGTCAAACAGATGCCTTAGAGACCATCTTTCGCCACCATGTGGATGGTGCAGTACGCCTAGCCTACCTAATCACACGTAATTGGGCAACTGCCGAGGACGCGGTCCAAGAAGCCTTCATTCAGGCGTTCCGCTCCCTAGACAGTTTTCAAGACGGGCGTCCCTTCGAACCTTGGTTTACAAGAATCGTGGTAAACAAGGCCAAACGGACAAAGGATCGCCTAGATCGGGGACATCTCCCCTACGAACAGGAAGAAGTGAATCCCCATGGGACTTTTATTCCCGAAACGCAAGTTATAGAAAAGGAAAGTCTTGACACACTCTTTACTGCCATCAATGAACTAGACGAAAACCATCGGCTTCCTTTGATCCTAAAATACCTCACCGGGTTAAGCGAAGTAGAGACGGCCCAAGTACTAGGCATCCCTGTTTCTACAGTGAAATCCCGCTTATATGTGGCTAGGCAGCGTTTAAAACAGCATATTAAAGATACTGAAGGGGGTGAAGGAACATGACCTTTGATGAGAAGATTGTACAAAGCCTACAAGAAAACACCCAGTGGCGGGGTTCTCCAGATTTACTGTGGAAAGAAGTCCAGAGCCAGTTGCCCAAGCAGACCCCATGGTGGAAGAGACAACGGTTATGGTTCGGAACCGCGGTGGCAGCCACAATGGTCATGGTTTTTCTGATCCAGAGTGTGTTGACACCTCCACCACCTGTACCCGGAGAACCAGAGATCGAGCCTCAAATGAGGAGTTTTGCAGTCAGTTTCATTGCCGAAGAACCACTAATAGTTATCCCTAAAAGTGAAGTCAGTCTACCCTTTGATTTAGTCGTAGAAGAAGGGCCTGAAGTCTTCCATTCGCCCACTCTCATGATCATGGAATTAGGGGAAGGATCAGGGGTGTTCTTTCAAGAAATAGCCTTGAGTAATGAAGAGCTAGCTCTTCAAAGCCTCACTGTCCTTGCACCCGATCAGCCCGGTTCCTATCGTGTGGCGATTCAGGGAACAATAGTGCAAGACGAGCAAGTGTACACACTACACGGTGAACGAGAAATTCTAGTTCAAGAAGAGAAAGGAAGATAGAGATGTTGAAAACAGTTTCCCAAAAAGTCGGTATTAGCATGGTGATCCTAACCCTCTGTTTCGGAGTACTAGGTGCTTTCGTTCAGGTTGAGGCCAGCTCTATCCCAGAAAACAGTAGCCGCTTACAGGTAACAGGCAATGCTGTAGTGACTGCTGCCCCAGATACGGCCTATATTTCCCTTGGTGTGGAGACAAAGGACCCTTCTGCAGAAACAGCAGCACAAGAAAACGCAAGACGTATGGCACAAGTAATGGCGGTTCTCAAAGAAATGGGTCTATCTGACCGAGAGATCTCCACAAGTGGGTACAACATTTACAGCTACAATCAGGTCGTCAATCGGGGCACTGACCAAGAAGTGACAGTAACAACCTATCACGTGCAAAACAGGATTGAAATTACCACGAAAAACCTTGACCAAGTAGGAAAAATCGTGGATGCTGCTGTTCAGGCCGGTGCTAACCAAGTGCAAGGAATCCGCTTCGATATCGCGGACAAACAAGAATTGCAGCTCCAAGCTCTGAAAAATGCGGTAAAACAGGCCCATACTAAGGCCGAAGTAATGGCAGATGCAGCAGGAATTGTTATCGGTGGTTTGGTCACCTTGAACGAAGACTACGGAACCTATGCCCCTATGTATGATACCATGGTCATGCGTGCTCAAAGCGTTGGCGGCGTAGAAACGGCGATCAATCCCGGTGATGTAGAAGTATCGGCAAGAGTGACAATGGTGTTTTGGTTTTAGAGAAACGCATAGATCAAAATAAGCAGCCTTTTCTGGGCTGCTTTAATTTTTATAAATGGGGTGAGTAACCGGATTCGAACCGGCGACCTCCAGGGCCACAACCTGGCGCTCTAACCAACTGAGCTATACCCACCGTGATGTATGGCGCGCCTGGCAGGAATCGAACCTGCGGCACTCGGATTAGAAGTCCGATGCTCTATCCCCTGAGCTACAGGCGCCAATCTAGGCTAGAAATGGAGCGGGTGATGAGAATCGAACTCACATAGCCGGCTTGGAAGGCCGGTGCTCTACCATTGAGCTACACCCGCAAAATAAGATGGTCGGGGCGAGAGGATTTGAACCTCCGGCCTCCTGCTCCCAAGGCAGGCGCGCTAGCCAAACTGCGCCACGCCCCGACATTTGGTGTCTTCCAAACTGACAATGTCAATATTACCACATATACCTAGCCTCTGTCAACAGCAATTTTAGCATCTCTTGCATCGCTAAATAACGGTGACTAATCCGGTTTTTAATTTCTGGCTCCAATTGAGCAAAAGTTAAACCGTATTCGGAGACCAAGAACAATGGATCATAACCGAAACCCTGAGTACCCCGGGGCTCGCGGATTATCACACCACGACAAACCCCTTCAGAATATTTCACCCAACCTTGGGGCGAGGCAAGAGCCATCACACAGCGGAATTGAGCACCTCGTTCTTGCTCAGGAACAGAGCTCAGTTTCTCTAATAACAGCTGATTATTGCGCTCGTCGCTACTAGGCTCGCCAGCAAACCGCGAAGAATAGACCCCTGGAGCACCTTGTAGAGCATCTACCTCAAGTCCAGAATCATCTGCCAAAACTAGCTCTTGAGTTAACGAAGCGATAGTTGTTGCTTTCTTGCGAGCGTTTTCCTGAAAGGTGTCTCCATCTTCTTCCACCGGAGGGAAATCTCCTAGTTCTGGCAAGCCTACTACTTCTAAATCTAAGTGAGCGGTTAGTTCCTTGATCTCCCGGATTTTGTGTAAGTTATGACTAGCCACAACCAGCCTTCTAACCTCCATCTACTACCCTCCAAATTTGGCAGCTAGATCTTGCATGAGCAATTCCTTCTGCATCCCGATTAGTTCCTTGATACCCTTCTCAGCTAAGTCCATGAGGCGATCCATTTCGGCTCTAGTAAAGGGAACCTCTTCTGCGGTACCTTGCACTTCTACGATTTTGCCACTACTAGTCATCACTACATTAAAATCCACATCCGCGGCAAAATCCTCCGTATAACACAGATCCAACATGGGCACTCCGTCCACAATCCCAATACTAATAGCCGCCAGATATTCTTGTACACCAATATTGCCTTCCATTTTGCGCAAAGCGTCGGCTAGGGCAATAAAGGCGCCCGTAACGGCAGCTGTTCTTGTGCCCCCATCGGCCTGAATTACGTCACAATCGATCCAGATCGTGCGCTCTCCAAGGGACTTTAAATCCACCACAGAGCGGAGAGAACGGCCAATCAACCGCTGAATTTCGTGCGTACGGCCACCAACCTTACCACGGGTCGACTCCCGTTGATTGCGGACTTCTGTTGCCCGCGGAAGCATGGAATACTCGGCAGTGATCCACCCTACCCCTTGGCCACGTAAAAAGGGAGGAACCCGATCTTCAATAGTCGCCGTGCAAATGACTTTAGTGTTACCAACTTCAATTAAGACTGAGCCTTCGGCATGGATATTGAAATCCCGCGTTATTCGGACGGGGCGAAGCTCATTAACTTGCCGTCCATCAGCTCTTGTTATGCTCATTACTTAGCCTCCTTTAGGCTTGGATCACGATAAGTGGCCACACCCTGCTCATAAAGGTTGTTACCCTCACTGTCAATGGCCACAATTACTGGAAAGTTTTCTACCACCATGCGATGAACCGCTTCAGCGCCTAATTCTGGGTAAGCGATAACTTCTACCTCTTTAATACTCTGGGCAATGAGAGCTGCTGCTCCGCCCACTGCGGCAAAATAGACTGCCCCATGTTCTTTCATGGCCTCAATCACATGAGGACTTCTGCCACCTTTACCTATCATACCCTTTAAACCCTGCTCCAAAAGGGGAATCGTTAACCCATCCATACGGACCGAGGTAGTGGGACCTGCCGAACCAATTGGTTCACCAGGTTTGGCTGGAGTTGGCCCAACATAATAAATAATAGACCCTTCTACCGGAAATGGCAATGGCTTTCCTTCCGCAATTAACTTGACCAGCCGTTGATGGGCCGCGTCCCGAGCGGTATAAATCACTCCATTAATTCCTACCTCATCTCCGGCACGTAACGATTTCACATCTCTAAGTGGGGTCGTCAAGGTCAACATTACTGATTCCTCCTATTTTTTAGTCGGCCAAATTCTGAACTAAATCACGAAAATGGTTGCCCCTAGCCACAAAATTGGGGTACTGATCATAACTGGCACAGGCAGGAGACAATAAAACCACATCCCCAGAAGAGGCCAGTTCTCTGCCTAGGGTCACTGCTTCCCCTAAATCCTGCACTACGTCTATGGGGAAATCGCCGTTGGTTAGCACCGCATCGCGGATCCGCGGTGCCGTGACACCTAGTAAAATCAGTCTTTTGACCCGAGTATGGATGGCCAAGCCAAGCTCAGCAAAGGACAGATTTTTGTCGGATCCACCCGCTATTAAGATAATTGGTGCAGAAAAAGAGTGAAGAGCTGCTTGAGTCCGATGAGGTGTTGTGGCAATAGAGTCGTTGTAATACCGCACACCATCTAGCTCCCGCACAAGTTCTAGGCGATGGGGTACACCTGTAAACTTCTCCCCCACTTGCCTGATTGCCTCCCAACTAGCTCCAATCAAATGACTAAAAACCGCTGCAGCCAAAAAGTTAGCCACATTGTGTTCTCCAGGTAACACTAGCTCCTTGCGTTGAGCAAAAACCACCTTCCCGACCTCATCCTGATAAATCAAATCGTCTCCAGCGAGGTAGGCACCTGGTCGCACCGGTTCTTGTAAGCTGAAATAGTAGACACGGCCCCGGGCATCTTCTGCCATAGCCCTGGTGATTGGGTCATCGTAATTGAGCACAAGAAAGTCCTGGGGTTTCTGGTGGCAGTAAATGTTCTGCTTTGCTTGGATGTAGTTTTCCATAGTTAAGTGCAAATCAAGATGGTTTTCCGTAAGATTAGTGAGCAAAGCACCCTGGGGACTTTGACCCAATCCATCTAACTGAAAGCTGGACAATTCCAAAAGTAAAGAGTCTTGTGGATCGATCTCCTCAAGCTTCGCTATAAGCGGATTACCTATATTTCCGCCCACATGGACAGAAATACCACTGTTTTTCAGCATCTCCCCTATTAAACTAGTGGTGGTAGTTTTGCCACTGCTCCCACTAACTCCATAAATAGGAGCTGGACTATACTTAAAGACCAAGGCGATTTCACTGCTCAACTTACCCTTGTGTTTCACCCCTTGAAGCTCAGGCAAGTGCTTGGGTACACCGGGACTAACCATGACGATGTCAAAACTTTCCAGATTGTCTAGATACTCTGGACCGAGGATTAACTCGATCCCAAGAGCCTCTAACTCTCTAGCACGTTCACCTAGTTCGGCTCGGGTTTTGCGGTCCCGTCCACTCAAAGTAGCCCCCGCCTGTTGTAGCACCTGGATTAGGGCCAGGTTACTAACACCCAGTCCAATTACAGCAACTTTTTTACCGCACCAGTCTTCTTGTAAATCAGCTTTCATAAATGATTCGCTCCTGACAATTTATAGACACCCACAGGGGGAATCTCCTCCTGCAGTAAACTTTGGGCTACCATTTGGAACCGTTCAGGGTGAGCACTAACCCAAAATTCAGTTGAGGGTCCTTGCCTATCCTGCCTGGAATCTAGGATATCCAGCCAACAACTCACTTGTTCGGCTAAAATCGGAGCTGGATCCACGATTTGGACACTAGATCCCACTACTTCTTCCACCAACGGGCGTAAGAAGGGGTAGTGAGTACAACCTAGGAGTAAGGTATCGATGTTTTGTGCAATTAGTGGCTCTAGATATTCGGCAACAACTCGCTTTGTGGCAGACTCTGTAGCTTGCCCCTGTTCCACCAACGAAGCAAGTTGAGGTGCACTGTGCACAAAAACTTGCCAGTTCGGTCTCGCCTCTCTGAATGCCTGTTGATAGACCTCGCTATCTACAGTAGCTTGCGTTGCTAACACTCCAAGCCGTCCCTGCCCCACCTGTAGGCAACCTTGTACGGCAGCCTCAATGATCCCTATAACGGGCATGGACACCACAGGCTTGACCGCGGGTAAAACAAGGGCACTGGCGGTATTGCAAGCTATTACCACACCCTGACAGCCCTTGCCTTGGAGAAAATCGAGAATCTGCCAAAAATAATCTTGTAGCTGGGCAGGTGTTTTCTCCCCATAAGGAACATGGGCAGTGTCTCCAAAATAAATGAATCGTGCATTTAAGTGACGCAATTCACGCCAGACAGAGAGTCCTCCTAAACCAGAATCATAGAGACCTATAATCAATCTGATTCCCCCATGCTATCGAAGTTAGAATGTCTGGTAGCCTAGGATACTATCGTCCTTGGGCAACGGGTCTTCAATATAGAGATGACCGACTAAAGTATGCAAACGCTCGTTTTCTACTAATATTTGTACCTGTTCCACCCCGTCAATTCCCACTAGGTTATTGACAATCCCATAGACGGTGAGAATCTCTGCTCTGCTCCCACCTGTGTGATTGCTAACCAAGTGGTCACTGAAATTGACAAAAAGAATCGTGCCATGTTTAGCGTAACTGATTACCTTAGTTTCAGGTGGAAGTACCGAAACCAAGAACGGAAGTCTAGGACCTTCCTGGAGATCCATCAGCACCTGCTCGATGGTGACTTGACCTGAACGAAATTCTGGAGCTAAAAGTTCGGCATCAGCTGTTGGAAAATAGATTGGATAGAAAGGTTGCCCCTTTTCTATGATCTCTGGTGAAGCCCGAGATATGGTCGGAGCAATCTCTTGCTGTTGTTCTTGGGCGAACCATAAACCACGCACGACTAAAACAAAGGCCAAGATGACCACTAAAACAGCCAGCCTCCGCTCCCATTTCATGGCCCCTCACCTACCCTATCTTTTATTCTCTAGATAAAAACGCTCGATTCCTTTGTAAATTCCTTCTGCCGCGATTTTCTGAAAGCCCGGTGCCCGTAAGAGTACCTCTTCATCTGGATGATCTAAGAAACCCACTTCCACCAAGATGGCCGGGATTTTCGTGCCATTAAAAATAGCCAAATCATCTCTACCCCAAATTCTGCGATCGATTAGGGTAATCGCCTCCACCAGCTCATCTTGGACGGTACGAGCAAAAATCTGGGAAACAGGGTCTTTTGCCCTATACAAGGTCTCAGTTCCCCGAGCCACTCCTTTTTCAATATGGGAGTTAACATGCACCGAAACAAAGAGATGTGCGCCTGCCCTAGCGGCAATCTCAGGGCGCTCGAAGATTGATACATAAACATCCTTATCTCTAGTATAAACCACTTCAGCCCCAGCCTGCGCCAAAAACTCTCCTAAATAAAGGCTTATCTCCAAAACCACGTCTTTTTCGAAAGTACCTTGGTAGCCAATTGTCCCTGGGTCAGAACCTCCGTGACCTGGGTCTACCGCAATTACTAAACCAGATAAGGGCCCATCGTTAATCGGGTCTTGTCTTCTGGGCTCTTCAGGTTCATTTTCCAGTTGGATTGCTGCCATTTTTACTAGGTAGGCTTTGGCCTCTTGGGGAGTACCAGCAAAAAGCGGGAGCACAAAGCGACCCTCTGCTTCCTCCAGCATTGAAAGTGGTGCGACAGGCTTGTTGAGTTCTAACACAACCCTTGTAATCGAGGGCAAATGCTGACTAACCCTAAGGCGCTGAACCCGTTCTGAACCAACAAATACATCCTTTGCTCCGCCTACTAAGGTAGTATCGAGTAGATCCAAGACCATGCGGGTTGGATTTTCGAGATAGACAACATCAAAGGGAGGTGCGTCTGTACAATCAAAGTGCAGATAGGGTATCCCTTCTTTTTCGGCAAAACCAAGGGTGGTCAGTAAGTAATTAAACTCCACTTCCAAACCCCCATCTGGCCATGGACTAACCCGGTAGCCAGTGGAAGCCTCTAGATCGAAGACAATTCGCATCGTGTGATCGTCAAAACGGCTACTACGCACTCTGGTCACAAGCGAATCATCTATTTCGAGCGAGGGCAAAGCCTCACCGTGTACACCGAACAAATCAATCACAAGACGGTCGGGGTTCGTAAGCAAATTAGTCTGGTAACCAGTATATGATTCTAGATCAATAAATACCCTAGAGCGGGATCCTCCCATAAAAACGATTTCCCGCAAGTTCCTTTCTCCTTGGGGCTCGTGAATCACAATAGATTCATGAGGAGACTCCACTACTGGCGACTCCGGTTCAGAAGCTTCAATGTGAGGGGACTCCACTTCTGGAAATTCCTCTAATTGTACCTGCCCCGTAAGCTCTGTTAAAGCGCGAGGTTGCTCTAGCACCAAGGCCATCGAATCTGGCACAAAGACCAAGCTTAGCTCTCGCTGATTGGCAATAAAGCGTACTGGAATCACTATTTCGCCTTCCACTATTTGAGGAGCCACATCCAATTTGTGACTTTGACCGTCCACTTGTGCACTTTCTTGATCCAATTGCATAAGAATGATTTGATCAGCAAATGCAACCTGAATTTGACCGGTGGAGGAAATCTTCAGTTCAGCACCTAAATGCCGCTCTATTACCCACAGGGGAATCATAAAATTGCCGTTAACCATGCTTAACGGATGCTGTAATTGCACTTGTTGATCTCCCACAAAAAGCTTGAGGGAAGCCTGTGCCTGGCTTGGCCAAGAAAGAGCCAAAATAATTATGAAAAATGTTATAAGGGTGGCCCGTTTCATACTTTTACCTCCACTGGATAATATTCCCCATTTCGCCCTAAGAGGGCTTTAATCCTGCATGCAAACCCCGATAAAGGAGGAAACCTTCCGTGCACTCGCGCTTGTGGTTGCGATTAGGTAAATTGGGTCTTATTTTAGTGCTCATGTATCTTTTCTTCTCATATACAATCCTGATCACCATTATTATTCGCCGGGAACTCACAATTCTCGACGCAACCAAAGTAATTTCTGTCTTTAGTGCCCAGCAAAATCCCAGTACGCTCCAGGGTCAGGTCCGCAATGTGTTCGGAGATCCTGTTCCCTTTGCAGTGATTGTTGTGGAAGATCGCCTTGTGCAGGCGGACAATTTGGGGTCCTTTTCCATAGCCAACCTAACACCCGGTCGCCAGACTCTAGAAATATTTGCTGGCGATTATGAGAAATACAAGCGAGAAATCCAGCTAGAAGTGGGCGTTAACAGTCCTCCCATCAAGTATGAGACTGGCCTGTGGCCTCAGGTGTTTCTCGTTGATCTTCATATTTTCTACAAAGAATACGACGAGATCTTTGGAATGGTGGGCTTCGCGAACGGCACAACAGAAGCTTTGTTTATCCAACGAGCCACATTACTTAATCCCCAGGGAGAAGTCATTACTGATATCCTTCATGACAGGGATGGCTTCGCCTACTACGCAAATTTTTCTAGCAAAATCGAGGTAGTTGAGGACCCCCAAAGGGCTTTAAAATGGGCAGGACGGGTTGTACAAAGCGGAGAATTAGCCCCTTTGAAGGGCTCCTTTAGACCCGGCCCTTATACCCTAGAAGTACACTACGCTTTTGCTCAAGGACATGAACTCGGTCAATACCACGTTATGGTGATTACAGATCACTTGGATTTAGATAATGATTGGAATCCTCACTTGCCGTAGAAACCGTTTGAGAACCGTCCCTGACTCTGTTATAATGACTAAGAGAGGAGGGGTTTAATGTCCCAGATTAAAGTTGTCACCGACAATCGCCGGGCGCGACATGATTATCATATTGAAGAGACCATTGAGGCCGGAATTGTCCTCCAAGGTACCGAAGTGAAGTCCATCCGCCTTGGGAAAGTGAACATTCGGGATAGTTTCGCCCGAGTAGAAAACGGCGAAGTATTCTTATACGGAATGCACATTAGCCCTTACGAACAGGGCAATCGCTTTAACCACGACCCCCTCCGGGTGCGCAAATTACTTTTGCATAAACGGGAAATTCGGCGACTAATTGGCAAGACTAGAGAAGACGGCTATACATTGGTACCCACCCGGCTGTACTTTTTAAATGGCAAGTGTAAAGTAGAGCTAGGTGTGGCCAAAGGTAAGAAACTCTATGACAAACGAGAAGCTGCAGCCAAACGAGATGCCACTAGACGTGCTCAACAGGCCTTAGGTCAGGATCGCTAGGGGTTTTCTTGACAATTGAGCGTATGTTTGATATTCTGAAACTACCACGGGGGTGAATTAGTTTCGACGTGGGTAGGGAGAGCATCAGAAGCGAGCCGAGGTCCCCAATGCCTCGTTAAAAGTGGGATTTAATTAACTGCAAACAATAATTACGCCTTAGCTGCTTAGTTCAGCTAACGTCCCTTGTTTCTCTGTCTGTTAGAAACAAGATCGACGTCAACTTACAGACTACCCTTTAGGAGTTGCCTGGCGCCTTGAGGGGAAACTTACGGGCTGGTTGATCCTCCAGCTGGCTACAAAGTAGGAGGGTGAACGAGAACTTAATTTGTAGCTGCGCTCGGAGATGCTGGTGTAATTTCACTTGCGGACAGCGGTGCAACTCCGCTCACCTCCACCAAAAACTTTAGAAAATGCGTTGTATGGTCTACCAAAGGGTAGACCATTTTTCATGCACAAAAAAACCTCTGCCAGATAAAGATGACAGAGGACTTTTTTCTTAAAACCAAATGCTTAGGACGACAGAAAGGATCATAAATCCTACCGCCAAATAAGTAGTGGCGAGTTCCAAAATTTCTTCATGACCCTTGTGGCGGTTGAAGAACATGCTACCTCCTCCACCGATGGCGCCTAAACCTTCGCCCTTGCTCTCCTGTAGCAATACTACCCCAATAAGAGCAATGCATACGATAAACTGGATGATCATTAAAAAGGTTCCCATAATTAAATGACACCCCCCTGTCGATTAAGCTTAGCCAATCTAGTTAAGTCTACTCCGTTATTTTACCATAGTGTGAGTTGGCAAGCAAGCGTT
>DGYW01000028.1:0-2658 GCA_002396805.1 Firmicutes bacterium UBA4996
GAGAAAATCGTTATTGGTGGTGGGGTTTCTCGAGCTGGCGAGCAGCTAGTTTCTCCTATCAGGGGGATTGTGGAAAAACTAACGCCTTATCCACCCCAGATTGCGATTTCTCAATGTCAAGAGGATGCGGCTATTCTTGGGGCGGTCGCGGGAGTCTTGGAGCAGAATGAAAGCATGATTAGTTTCTCGCAATTGACTTAGAGTGGACAGGAGGTGAATGTGGAGGAGATTTTTGCTGTACTGAGCGACTTGCACAGAGTCTATTAAACACGAGGAGGACTTAGTATGAGAAAGAAGTCTTTACTGTTGGCCTTGCTGTTGGTTCTTATGGTCTCAGCTACAACGTTTGCCCAAGTGACAATTGAGTACTGGCAGTACTTTTACGAGTCTAAGATTAATCTTATTGATGAGCTAATCGTGGAGTTTGAAGCTCAGAATCCGGGTATTAAGGTAAAACACGTCAATTTTCCCTATGATACCTTTAGTGAACAGGTAGGTGCATCGGTACCGGCCGGAACAGGACCAGATGTGCTCAATCTATTCTATGGCTGGTTACCAATGTACAGAGACGCTGGCTTCTTGCAACCACTACCAGAGGAATATTTCCCTGTTGAGCAAATTGAGCGGGATTTTATTCCCATGGTGCAAGCGGTTAAGATGGATGGCCAATACTGGGCATTACCTACCGCAGTAAGAAGTCTAGCCCTTTTTTATAACACAGATCACTTTACAGAAGCTGGCTTCAGTGAACCACCTCAAACCTGGCAAGAGTTGCTAGACATGGCGATCGTCTTAACAAAGCGATCCTCTAGAGGTGCTTTAATGAATGCGGGCTACGCCTGGAACGTAACAGGACAAGATTGGCATCTTTTCAGAGAAGTACTTCTCCGTCAATGGGGTGTCAAACCATTCTCTGATGACAATAGAATTGTGACTATGAATAGCGATCCCGCTGCTTATGAAGTTATGGAATGGTGGATCGACTGGTCCAGAAAACATGGTGTTGGCGAAGAGGAAGGCCGCGGTTGGTATCGAGATGCATTCATTGGTGGTCGCGCTTCCATGATGGTGGACGGGTCTTTTGCTCTTGGTACAGTTGCAGGCAATCCTAATCTCAACTGGAAAGTAGCGGAACTGCCCGTTCGGGAGATTGGTGGCGAAAAATCTAACTTCGGGTCTTTCTGGGCTCATGCCATTACCCGAAACGCCACCGGTGAGAAGTTGGAGGCAGCAGCCAAATTTGTTCAGTTCATTACTAGCCCTGAGGTTCAAAAGGTGTGGCTCGAAAAGGTTGGCGAATTACCAGCCAGTAGAGAGTTAGCCCAAGATCCAGTTTTAAGGGAAGACCCACAATTTGGCCCTTTCATTCGTGGCTTGGAGTATGCTCACGCAACTTTCTTTGTTGACGAGCAAGAGGAAAGGGAACTGTTGGTCGACGCTGTCGACAAAATCCTTTTGGAGAACGCACCCATCAAGGAAACCCTTGATCAACTGGTAGAAGATATGCAAGTGCTCCGGGATGCATTCTGGAGTACGCGGTAAGTTCAGGTGAGGGGGGGATTCCCCCCTCTCGGGCTTGATGAAGGAGGGATGATGTGTTTAAGAAGCGTACCTTGCGACAAAAACAAGAGCTTTGGGCTTTTAGTTTTTTGGCAATTCCGTTATTCTTCTTCGTTGTGGTTAGATTCTTTCCAGCTTTTTATTCATTCAATGTGTCTTTGCGAGATTGGTCCATGCTTTCTTTAGAAAAACCATTTGTTGGTCTAGGTAATTTCCGGGATTTGGCCTCTGATGAGGTTTTTTGGAAAGCCCTTCGCAACACTTTTAAGTATGTCTTTTTAGGTGTACCAATCCAGATCGTTGTGGGCCTAGCAATCGCTTTAATGCTTCACAATATTAGACGCTTTGTCCCTTTGTTTCGCACCTTATATTTTGTTCCTTATATTACTTCTGTTGTTGCTGTTGCTTGGGTGTGGCGGTTCATGTATCAGCCTCACATCGGGTTGTTCAATAGGGTCTTGCTTGATTTAGGTTTTGAACAGATTCAGTTTTTGCGTAATCCCAACACAGCGCTATACTCTATTCTGGCTATGGTGATCTGGCATGGCCTTGGTTTTCAAATCGTGCTCTTCTTAGCAGGCTTAGAAATGATTCCTGAGATGTATTACGAAGCGGCTCGGATTGATGGGGCCAATGGGCGCCAGATTTTTTTCAGAATAACTCTACCCTTGTTAAATCCGACTATTGTGTTTGTAGTCATCATGAGTTCGATCCGGTTTCTTCAGATCTTTTCCGAAGTGATTAATATGTCAAATGAAGGCTTGGGTGGTCCCCTTAATAGTACAATGTCGATGGTTTTACACATCTATCGGACCGGTTTTCACAAATTCCAAATGGGGCGTGCTTCGGCTATGACCGTAGTATTGTTTCTAATTGTCCTGGTGATTACCTTTATCCAGCTTAAGGTAGTTACTCGTCCATATGAATATTAGGGGGGATTGTGGTGCAACGAATCGATATGAGACAAGTGATCTTATATGTAATTTTGACTATTGGCGCAGTGCTCATGACTTTCCCCTTGTTATGGATGTTCTTTACTTCATTTAAGACTCCCTGGGAATTATATGAGATGCGTCTACTTCCCGAGAGGTTTATGCT
>DGYW01000028.1:2808-2952 GCA_002396805.1 Firmicutes bacterium UBA4996
GATGCGTTTACTTCCCGAGAGGTTTATGCTGGACAATTACCACCATTTGTTATACGAGACGGCTTTTCTTCGGTGGTATTTCGTTAGTTTAGTTGTTGTGACCATTTCCACAATTAGCGTTTTGGTTTTCGACTCTTTGGTAGG
>DGYW01000075.1 GCA_002396805.1 Firmicutes bacterium UBA4996
TGCCTTAAGCTTTTTCAAAAGCAGAAGTGCTTTTGAGAAAGAAAGAAGCCCCAAAAAGCAAGGCTTTTATGTGACACATCGGTATGTCCCGATGCCTTTATTAATATAGCACTTATTCTACTTGAATGCAAGTACCTTTTCAAAACTTTTTATCGTACTTGTTGCGAGACACAGACAATGAAGGTCCATTGACACGCGGTTTGAGGTCTCCGCCCTAAGACTGAGTTACAAACATACCCAAGTCCGTTACTTCTTTACTGGTACCATGTTACAATTAAACTGTCCGCTGGAGGAATCCGCTCTGGCGATGGCTAAATACTGAGTAGTTGCCTTGTAACTAGGCTTTACTCTAAGGAGGCAGATTATGGATACTAAATTCTTTCCTGTAATACTAATCGCATTCGGTGTAGGATTTCTCCTTTATAACCTCGGAATTATTCACTTTACGCCCTGGGACATCCTGTGGCCTACCTTACTCATCTGGCTAGGAGCGAGCCAACTTCGCCGTATCATTAAACGAGGCAATGCTTCCGACGATTCCGCAGGTGTTGCATTATGGTTGATAGTCATTTCGGTAGGATTCTACCTGCTTCTCCCAACCATCGGAATCCCCACCCCAACTTTGCCCAGGCAAGTTTTTTGGCCTTTGGTGCTCATTCTAATCGGGGTTCTCAAGTTGTTGCCGGGTGGTAGAGATATGATTAAATTCGATGGCGATATACATGTAAAATCATCTTTCATTGGCGAAATCAATCGTGGACCAAATTGGGTTTTGGATGATCTCCAGCTCCGTCAAGGGATTGGGTCTGTCAATCTTGATTTGACTCAAGCGATGATCCCCAATCGGGAAGTAACTCTAGACGTGTCCGGTTATATCGGAGAAGCCACTATTTATCTTCCTCCAGGTTTGCCGTTTAGAGCAGAATGCTCTTTAAGCCTAGGTGAGATTACGGTTCTGGACCACAACGAATCCGGTTCCCATAAATATGTTCAAATGCAGAGCCCTGATTACGAAACTGCGACACAGCGGGTCAATATTAGAGTTCATTGGAAAATCGGTGAAGTGAGTGTCCACCAAATCAGATAGCGGGGTGAAGCCATGTTATTCTTCCGTTGGAAATGGATCTTCTACCATTTTATCAGTAGTGTAACCGCGGTAGTGCTCTCCGCACTCATCTTAATGACACGCTTCCCCAACCTTATCTGTCTGCCCCCAGGTCCTATGACAGTATTAGTCACGACCGTCATTGTCCTTGTTGTCTCCGGATTAAGTGCGGTTCTGGGCGGGTTCCAATCGACTAGGGACATTCGCAAACAGCTCGAAGAAATCAGCCTTGGTGCGAAAAACCTTTCCTACGGTAACTTAGAGTATCGACTTGGATTTAAGGGAAATGCAGAATTTGATGGAATAATCCTAGCTTTCAACGAAATGGCTGCCCGTTTAGAAAACCAAGTGGGTGCTCTTCAAAAGCTTGCGGAAGAAAACGAGCAGCTATTACAAGATGCGAGAGTAACAGCGGTGTCCGAAGAACGTCAACGCTTAGCAAGAGATCTCCATGACGCCGTTAGTCAACAACTATTTGCCATTTCCATGTTAGCTGCTACCGCTTCCAAGATCGCTTCGACTAAGCCTGACCAAGCTGCTACTCTTATCAATGAAATATCCCAATCGGCCAATCGAGCCCAATCCGAAATGCGTGCTTTGCTACTCCAATTGCGACCTTTGACCCTACAGAATGAAAGTCTGTCCCAAGCCTTGACTTCCCTGGCGTTAGAACTAGAAGGCAAGCAAACCATCAAATGTCTCTTAAACCTAGATGAACTAAGTATCCCCAAGAACATGGAAAACCAGCTGTTTCGAATTGCCCAGGAGGCGCTATCAAATGTTCTACGCCATGCGGAGGCAACACAAGTCAGTATCTCGCTTAAAATTTCTAAGTCTCGTAATCGCGTCCTTTTGATTATTGAAGATGATGGAAAGGGATTTGACCCAGAGAACGTCTCCCACTCGAGTATTGGTATGCGCTCAATGAAAGAACGAGCCACACTACTTGGTGGCACCGCCCAATGGCTAACAGTACCTGACCAAGGCACAAAAGTAGAAATCAGAATCCCGATTTCTAGTGAATCAGATGCAAAGGAGTGATATCCATGAAGAAAATCCGAGTCATGGTTGTCGATGATCATGAAATGGTTAGAAGAGGAATTTGTTCATACCTAGAAACTGAAGACGATTTAGAAGTCGTTGGGCAAGCGAACAGTGGCCGTTCTGCCATAGCTTTGGCTCGTGAAGTCCAACCAGATGTTATTCTAATGGATCTAATCATGGCTGATGGGACCGGTGTTGAAGCATCCACCGAAATCAAGAAAGAATTTCCACACATTCAAATCATCATTCTCACTAGCTTTATCGATGAGAGTTTAGTTTTTCCCGCCCTGGAATCCGGCGCCCTTAGCTACTTACTAAAAACCTCCTCTGCAGAAGAAATCGTCCAAGCCATCCGCTTAGCCATTAAGCAAGAAGCGGTGATTGAACCTAAGGTGGCCACAAAAATGTTGACTAAAATCAGAGATGGATCCGAACACCTTCCCCATCACGATCTTACGGAGAGGGAGTTGGAGGTATTGGTACTAATCGGAGAAGGAATGACAAACCAGGAGATCGCTGATGATCTATTCATTGGGATTAAAACAGTCAAGACCCACGTTAGTAACATCTTAGGAAAACTTGGAGTAGAAGACCGTACTAGGGCTGCTATATACGCCCACCGCAACAAGCTAGTCTAATTTCGCTTACAGATCAGTAATTTCTTTAGGATATTCAAGATAACGTAAAAGGGCAATGGCATTCCTAGTAGTGGCCGGCCCTTTCTTCAATTTATAATCAAACTCCAGCCCCATGTCTCCCACTCGCTCGCTAAAATGAACACTCGTATACGACTGCTCCAATAGTTCTGTTAACTCGAGGTCGTGGGTTGCCACGAACACCATGGCATTACGGTTAATCAAGTACTCCATGACCCTCCAGGCAGCAAATATTCTCTCTTCAGAATTCGTTCCCCGGAAAAGCTCATCGAAGATCGCCAAGGTCACTATCTCTTCATTCAACGCATCGAGCACTCTGCGGACCCCGAGTGCCTCTTCTAGGTAGTAGCTCTTTCCTTCCACCACATTATCTGCCCTACCGATGCTGGTTATTAATTGCACACGACAAGCCACATATTGTTTAGCGAGGCATGTAACAATAGTCTGGGCGAAGAGTGCATTTAAGCCCACAGTTCTTAAGAAGGTTGACTTTCCCGACATGTTCGAGCCGGTCACTAAGACACCCTTATCTGTTACCGATATGGAATTACTCACTGGCTCTTGAAGCAGCGGATGGTACGCCTCAGAGAGTCTGAACTCATGTTCTTTAGTAAAAAGTGGTTCTGAATAATACGCTAATGACGTACGGTAAGAAGCTACAGACTGCAAAGCGTCAAGTTCTCCAATGGCTAGAAATAATCGTCGCAAATCACTTCGGTTCTTTTCGATGAACTCTAGAGCACGATAAAAGCCACGCACTTCAGCCAGAAAGAATATGGAAAAATACTGTAGAAAGGTTCCCATCATTGGATCCGTACTTTCAACACCCACATGTCTCACTATTTTTAAGTACGCTTGAACGTTTCGAGCGGATGAATTAACCGTTTGCAACAAAGGCTGCAGTTCTTTGGATTCTACGGTACCAAGACCTTTACCAACACTAATGAGTTGCCCTAAAGAGCGAACTCCCTCAAAGTAGGATTTGATTTCTTTTTGCACCGAAAAATGCAAGTACATGTTAGCTTGGAAGATGAGTAGAACAAGAAAAAAATACTTCGGCCCTAGAGTCAAGAGAAAAGGCGCTAATAGTGCTAAACCGTACATAAATCTGTAAAGATTCATGGAATGAACTGGCGTGATCACCGGACTATCCCATAGGAGAATAGCCAGAGCAGAGCCTATTCTTGGATCCATTGCGTTCAACTCTAGTTGAATCTTTTCTCGCTGTTCTTTATTTTCTTGAAAGACCCTAATGAAGCCTTTTCTCTCCTCTAAGGCAGACAGAGTCTCTTGTATACGTAGCATCTGGTAAAGGCGTTGCTGACCAGGCCAGGTGAAGGTACGATCCAAATGTGAGAACACGATATCCATGTTCAAATCGTGCCAAGTCCTGTCATCGATATCGCCCTGTGCCTTTGGCATACTTCGGAACAAAAATGAGATTTCATCAAACTTTCGCTCCCTACTCTTCTCTTCTTTTCCCCAAGTTTGACGAATCTTCTGCAATTGCTTTTGGCGATAGTTCTGCCGATAAAATAGATAAGCCAAAAGACCCCACACCAAGCTGGGGCCTAATAGCCACAGATAGGCCAGTGAAACATTCTTGGCCAAGACAGCGGTAGCGTACAGAAAAAAACCGGATAAAAGTAAAAACAAATATAAAGGCCACTCACCTTTTCTCATTGAAATCACCCCATCACACGTGTTGTTCTGTCCACAACCTCTATTTCCTGCAAGTTGACTGTAGCAACCAAACATTCAGAT
>DGYW01000014.1:0-2164 GCA_002396805.1 Firmicutes bacterium UBA4996
GCTAGCTCGGCCACAGCTGGGATTAGTTGTAAAAAATATTTAGAGAACGTGCTACCAAGAGGATGAAAAAAAGCTAGCCCAATTCAAACAGAATCGAGGCTAGCTCACTATTTTCTCTTTTTAGGTCAGATTATTTGAGTTTTTTCGAACCAAATGACTACATAGCACTCACATGCATATAGTGACCATGTAACGTGAGGAAGTCTGATCTGAAAAAAGCTTTTGACTCCTGCCGCGTTCACCCTCATTGTAGTGCGGTGGCTTTTTTAAATGTGGCAAAAGTTTGACAGCGGAACAATTCGGGTAAGAAGAACCTTAGAGTAGAGTATTTACTGTATTCTTTCCACCTGCCTTGGACTTGTACATGGCCACATCTGCACGTCGGAGCACCTCTAGATAACTTCGGTCTGATTCTCTAAAATAAGAAATGCCAATAGATAAGGTCAGAGTAATTCTTCGATCACCAACGGTAATGGGCAAGGCGGATATTGCATCGCAAATTTTTCTACCAAACTGCTCCGCTTCGGCTTTTCCCACTCCATGTAAGATTCCTACAAACTCATCGCCACCCCAACGGATTAACTGATGAGAACAATCCATAGTTTGATAAATAGCCTGCACAATTTCCTTTAAGACTCGATCACCAACCTCATGACCGTAGACATCATTCACATTCTTGAAATTATCCACGTCAATCATCATGATAGCCGGACTTACTTTGGATGATCGAAACGTTTCAAAAACTGTGGGCAGGTGGTCTGTGCCAAACTTGCGACTGGCTGCCTCCGTCAAAGCATCCCTACCTATTTCCAGCTCCATCCGTTTTCTGGCTTGCCTAAACCTTAGCCTTTCTAGAAGCATTAGCAGACCGAGGGTGAAGGCAACTACCACTAAGAGGCTTACAACCAAACGGGCAGTTAGGCGGCCAGCCAACGCCCTACTCTTTTGATCAGTCTGATCAATGTATTCTTGCACATCATCCAAATGGATCCCCATGGCAATAATCCAATCGTAATCTGGATAGAGCCTGGCATAAGTGAGTTTTTCCGCCTCTTCATCGCTCTCCAGGCGTTTGAAATAATAAGTAAAAAACAACTCGCCGTTCTCTTTGACGCCTTCGAGCTCCACTAAATAGGGAAAGTTACCCTGAATATCGGTCATCTCCGTCGAGAGATACATACCTTCTGTTTCTGGTAAGTTCGGATGGACAACCCTAACCGCATAATTGGGACCACCGCCATAATCGAGCACTCCATTGATCCAGACATAGGAGTCATGATCGAACCGTAGATCCCTAACCTTGTCTGCCAGTTTAGCCTTGGTAAGATCATCGATATATTCCTTGCTCACACCGATTAATCCCGCGTAATCTCCATGCTCAATAATTCGGTAGTGCGATAGTTCCAACTCAAGGCGAGCTAGGGTAGTAGCAATATCTTGTTCATAGGCCCCAAGAGGATCGTACACGACCGTATTGTCGGGCTTACTCCATAAAAAAACGGTCCAAAAATCCAAGCCCAGATCAATGTCGGGATCAAAAACAAACCGCCTCACAAAAAAGTTCACAAACTCTTCATCCGACAAATGGGTATCATAGGTCAGAGCGTCATACCGGCGGTTCACGATTCTGGCATAGTACTCTGTCTCGGCCTGACGAGCCAGGTCTATTTCATGGACTAGGTTGTCCACCGTATTTTTAAGAAAAGACTTCTTGATGTTCAGAATGGTCTTCTCAATTTCACTGTGGTAAATGTCACCGATTTTCTGGTAAGAGAGAAAATTAAAGAATACTATTGCCAGCCCAATTATAATGCTTAGAGTGACTACACCAACCCGATATGGCAGTTTAGACATGCTACACCTCCAGAAGGGCATCGTTAAGTGTAAATGAATCTCCTTGCGATTGCTGAATATTACCACTGCCGGGGGCGTTTTTTGAGGCCACAGACAAAGAACAGCACACTAATAATTATTAGTGGTAGGGATAAGACCGCAAACTGGAACAAGGAACGGTAGTTATTGAGACGCACGGTGAACAAAACGGCTAGAAGACCAAACAACCATCCCCCCACCAGTGGTCTGTTCCAAGAAATTGCGAGCAATCCAATCATGACAAACGATGGAATCAAGTGAATCAAGAAACCAACCAACTCCTGCAGAAAGG
>DGYW01000014.1:2389-11070 GCA_002396805.1 Firmicutes bacterium UBA4996
CCTCCCAAGGTTGACAAGGTAGTTTCACCCTATTCTAGCATATTTGGAAGAAAAAAACTGCTAAAGTGTAGCTTCATTTGTCAAACTCAGGGCGCTGGACAAGATCTTAACTACTAATGGAGAAGGAAAAGAATCCCATTTTTGTGATATAATAAAAAGATAACGATAGAGATCACAAGGAGTGGTTGAAGAATGAATTGGACCAAACTCAGGCAATTAGTTACTGCATTGGCTACTGTGATCATCGTGGTGGCTTCGTTATTTGGATATGTAGAAGCTGAGACCCCTCCCGCAAAGTATCTTATTTTCCATGTAGATGCCATTTCCACAGACTTATTTGCGGAACAGCGGGAAGCAGGTAATATCCCAAACATTGACGCCTTTTTTTCTGATGGAACCACTGTCTTAGGTGGTTTAAGCTTGTGGCCCGGTGGTACCGAGATGATCTATCCACGCATGAAGCCCGGTTTCAGTAACGCGGACCATCCCTTCTTAGGCTGGCAGTTTTATGATGTGGAAGAAGATCGCTGGGTATCGAATTGGGAAATGATGCTCAAAATGTGGTTTGGTTTTCCCCGCCGATCAATCATGTCTGCACTCTATGCCCATCCCCCATTTCTAGATTTCTTAGCGGGTATGTCTATGCAAAATATTCCTGCTTTATTGCAGCAATACGATGTAGTGGAGTTGTTGTGGTTTAGTTCTGATCATGCGGGACATGTCAGTGGCCTCGAGGCACAGCTGGCTAGTCTCTACCGTTTCGATCACTATTTTGGCCAACTGACCGAAAACATGGATCTTAGCACTATTAACGTCATTCTCTATTCGGACCACGGCATGACCTTTCCCCACGATGGATCAAAGATTACTGATCCAAGGTACTTAATTCCGGTTATCAAGGTTATCCCGAAAATCTTAGGTGAGGAATTGCGCGGCGTTTATTATCCTAACGTCTATCTTCATGATCCGGCCACTGCACCACAAGTGGCGCAAAAGCTAATAGAGAATGTGGACCTAGATTGGGCGTTATATCGCCTTGATGAGCACACCTTATTGGGGCTACATCCAGAAGGAACAGCGCTTTGGCACAGCCAAGGTGATCGAGTTGCCTACATTGTGCAAGAGGGTCCAGATCCCTTTGGCTACGATCAGCTAGGTTATAAGGGAGAACACTTAACTCGAGACGAATGGCTAGCTTTAACTGTAGATAGCCGTTATCCAGGTGCGGTCCCCAACGTTTGGGGCCTCAGCCGTAATGTTAATTCTGGCGATGTGTTACTAGTAATCAATCCGCCAAATGTGGTATATACTCTGTTCACCAATACTCAAAACCACAAGGGATTGGCCCGAACAGATCTCTTGGTTCCGATTCTGTTTCGGGGACCGGATCTAGGGCATATGGCCGAAGTAGAGACCATGTGGCTACATGAACTCTACAACCGCTATGTCCCGGATATTCCCTTTGATCAAGTGCCCAAGCGCGACAAAAACCACTTGGATCTACGGATTCCCTTTGATGGAAAGTCCTTACTCCAAGACGGTTTTGCGGAACTGCGGCTTTCACCTCTGTACAGGGTGAATTTTGGAAGCCGCTGGCAGTCCAGGCAATTTGATGTGTTTGCCCAATACGATCTGTTCAGTTCGTTTTTAACTCGCTGGTGGCTCGGGTTAAGTTTACGGTACAGCAGCAATGAAAACACCTGGAATTTCAGCCCCCATCTGGAAGCACAGTGGCAGTATGGTCAATGGGGGGCAGACTTTCGCCTGGATCACTTCGAGGGCCAGTGGGACTTTGAACCGACGTTGCGCTACTTCACCTCCGATTATGCTTGGTCTGTGGAGCTGGGAGCTTGGCGCATAGGACTGCGTCATTATTGGTAAGGACAAACGAGAATTTCATAGATATGTGACCATAGTTTGCCTGTTATAAACAAGCGTTCATTCTCCTGATCATAAGCGATACCGTTCATTACATCGACCTTGGAGTTCTCTGCTTTCTCTAAGCGGTGCAAGTCCCCAAGGTCGATCCAACCTAAGACCTTTCCGGTAACAGGATCAATGCGGGCGATCAAGTCTGAAAACCAGATATTCGCGTAGATCTCTCCATTGATGTATTCTAACTCATTAAGCCGGTTGACTGGACCGTTTTCGCTTTGCACACCAATACTCCAGAGTGGTTCGAACGTCTTGGGGTCAAGGTAGGTGATAACATCTGAACCATCACTCATGATCAAGTGCTTACCGTCTGTAGTTAGCCCCCAGCCTTCTGTTGGATAGCTAAATTCATCAACCTGTTGTAGGGTGGCTAAATCGTAGACAAGACCGCGGTTCTCTCGCCAGGTAAGCTGAAAGACTTTTTCACCCAGAATGGTAATGCCTTCACCAAAGTAATCTCTAGCCAAGTTCACATACTCCACAACTTCGCCATCTTCCATACTAACTTTTCGCAAAGATGACTTGCCATAAAGACCTATGCCCTCATACAAAAACCCGTCGTGAAATACTAAACCTTGGGTAAAGGCGGTGGGATCGTGTGGGTAGGTCTGAACAACCTTGTAAGTGTAGAGGATTTCAACACCGTTGACCTCAGCTGGACTTGAGATGGCAAGGGCGACTATGCTGATAACAATCAGCACCAAAAATAGCACTACATAGCGAAATTTAGTCATAAAGAACTCTACCCTCGTTAGTGCTGATGCTCGCGGCAAGGCTCCGCCGAAAAATCTAAGCTGTTGCTGAGATAATCCTGGACAACTTGTTCAGGATTACCACTACAACCAGTGATAACCTCAATACCCTGCTCTTCGAAAAGTTGAATTGCACTTTGCCCCATGCCCCCTGCGATGATGACGTTCACTCCTAGACCGTGCAGGAATTTCGGAAGAAATCCTGGGCGGTGGCCAGGGTTAGGAATCTCTTGAAAGTCGGTTATTTCGCCTTCGACCTCCTGGAAGACAACAAAACTTGCACAGTGCCCAAAGTGGGCTGCCACCATCTGATCGTCATTAGCTACAGCAATTCTCATCTCTTTCCCTCCATTAATAAGCTAAATGTTTGTTCCACAACTGACCTTACTGCCGTTGTGGCCTTGCTCGTACCGCTCATAATACTTTTCCCCGTATTATTCGCTTCAACTACTGCTGGGTCAAAAGGAATAGTGCCCACAAAAGGAATACCCTCTTCCGTGCTCAGAGTCTGGATCTCTTTAGTTTTCTCCTTATCTAAATCCCACTTATTTACGCAAATGGCCATAGGAATCTGGAAGGTACGGACTGTTTGGAGAGTTCTCTTCAGATCGCTTAGTCCCGACAGAGAAGGCTCGGCCACAATCAAAACTAGATCCACCCCTGAGATGGAGGAGATAACTGGGCAACCGATACCTGGAGAGCCATCAATAATGGCGATCTTTCCGTGAGTTACGCTCTTATACATGCGACTTTTAACCTCGCTAACTAACAGACCAGAGTTACCATTGCCCGTTCTTAACTGAGCCGTAGAAAACACAGGATTTTCTTTAAACAAGCGCAGCTCGCCGGCGACATGCGGCCGTAGGGTGATGGCTTTTTGAGGGCAGACCTCTACACACACACCGCACCCTTCACAAGCTAATTCGTTAATGCTATGAGTTTCCCCCGAAACAACGGCTGAAAACCGGCAGTGTTGAGCACAAAGACTACAGCCTCTGCACAGCTGAGGGTTGATATGGGCCTTATCTAGACCATAGTAAGGGGACTCAAACGGAACGCCCTCCCGTTGAACAACTAGGTGCAAGTTCGGTGCATCTACATCACAATCGGCATAAGCCTCAGGTTGTAAAAGATCAATCAGGGCGCGGGTAATCGTGGTTTTCCCCGTTCCACCCTTACCGCTAAGCACGAGCAACTGTTTCATGGAGTGCCACCTCTCTTGTAATAGTCTCGAGATACTCCTGGAAGACCCTCCTGTAATGAGTATTATCTCTCACAACAAGGGTACCTTTGGAGAGCGCTTTCCCCACCTCCTTATCAAAAGGGATGCTACCTATGATGTGGATATCCCTCTCTTGGCAATAGGCTTCAACGAGATGGTCCTGGCCCATAGTCTTATTTATAATGACGCCATGGGGCTTTTGAAACAGAGTTACGAGTTCGCTGACTGTAGTGAGATTGTGAATTCCAAAGGCGGTTGATTCTGCTACCAAGAGACAGTAGTCTGCAGTAGCCACGCTTTCCATGACGTTACAAGAACTGCCCGGTGGACTGTCAATCACTATCGTTTGCCCTTTGAGGCACTCTTTGATCATTTGAGCAATAATCGGTACGCCAGATTCTTCACCTGGGTTAAGAAAACCACTACACACTAAGGTATCCTCTGACCAGCCCTGCTCGATCTTTCCAATGACACGTGGTTTTTCGGAGAGAGCCTGTTCAGGACAGAACAAAGTGCACCCACCACAGGAGTGGCACATTTCTTCGAAGATGAGCAGTTGCCCCACGTATGCTAGGGCCTTAAACCTGCAAAACTCAACACACCTGCGGCAACCAGTGCATTTACTGTGATCGACTTGGGGAACGGGGACCTCAACCTCTTGGCGTGCGATAAACTGAGGTTGAAAAAACAAGTGCCCGTTGGGCTCTTCCACATCGCAGTCAAGATAGACTCCTTGAGAGGCTACGGCAGCCAGACTAGTGGCCACGAAAGTCTTGCCTGTTCCCCCTTTTCCACTCAACACAGCTATTCTCACTGTTGTTCACCTGTGAGAACTGATAGTTCTCTGTCTAAGAAAGCCTTAATATTGCCTTCGAGGGAGTCATCGAGACTACGGTAAAGTGCGATGTTAGCGCTTTTAAGAACCTGTTGGGCTTTGTCTCCACATTGAGGTGTAATTAGGACTTGTACTCCTTGGTCCACCAAAAGCTGTGCGGCCTGCACTCCTGCTCCACCAGGACGTTGTGTTGCTTGGTTTTCAACGAATTCGTACTTCCCATTATCCTGATCAAAAACAAAAAAGTAGCGTGCTCTCCCGAACACAGGCGATAGTTCACTGCCCTTTACTTGCTCTTGAGCTGGAATGGCAATTTTCATTTCAAAGTCCTCCCTTGCTTCTATTTTGAACTTATGACCATAACTATATTATAACAAATCTAGACAAGGGTCAACAGAGCATGGGCATTTGGGCAGAGTAAAACCCTAGTAGATATACGTTTCTACTAGGGTTTCCTTGTAAAAAATAATTTATTAAGCACGTTCGTCCACATGCAATCCCATCAATCGCTTCATACGGATCATGTGATCAACTTGAGTGGCGGAGGGCAAAAGCTTAACCGTCTTTCCGGTGGAATTGTCAACAACGTGGGCCACATTCTTGCCCAAGTCCTTATTGTACTTGAAGCTGATGCGGTGATTTTCTGTGGTCCCTTTGAAGTTAACATCGGCCACGTTGTCTACTTGTTTAGGTGCCAGTTTGGGAACCTTTCCTTCAAGCAGATCGCGGCTCTCCGGTTTAATTGTGATGGAATAATAGCCATCAGTGTTATTAGTGATTCTCATAACCTTCACCTCTTGGTTCAGCTAAGCTTTGGAGAATAATGTTTCTCTTTCCTTATATCGGCAGATTCTCTAAACTCTTTAGGCAAGAGCCAGTTATGAGGTGAGATGTGCAAAACGCCTGGCCTTCAAATTATCGTAGAAGAGACCCAACATCGCACCAATAACTGCAGGAATAACCCAACCTAGCCCCTTTGCATAGAGCGGTAGATAATCAAGGAGACTAAGCTCTAGTCCGGCTTGTCCGATTGCGTCAAGGATGCTCACAAAGGATGTCGAGATCATCGCGAACATGTACACATGCGTGTTTAGCGGAAGGAAGTTATGAAATAGTGCCAACACCATAAGCACAATGGCCATTGGATAGATGGCGGTCAACGCCGGAACAGAAAATTTGAGTATTTGGGTCAATCCTACGTTGGCCAAAATCATGCTTGATATTGATAAAGCTGCAATGAAGCTTCTGTACGAAATCTTAGAAGTGAGCTTGGCGAAGTACTGACTACAGGAGGTCAAGAGGCCCACCGATGTGGTTAAGCAAGCAAGGGAAAAAATGACTCCTAGTAAGACCGCTCCCCTTGAGCCGAATAAGTAAAAGACAACATGTGTAAGTGTTTGAGCCCCATTTTCTGTGGTTCCAAACCTGGCAGTTGAGACGGCTCCCAAATAGGCAAGCATCCCGTAAATGATTGCCAATAAAAGCCCTGCGACAAATCCAGCCTTGATAGTATCTGACACAATTTCCCTCTCTTTTGTGATCCCCATGGCTTGTAAAGTCACGGAAATAACAATTCCAAAATTGAGGGCTGCGATGGCATCCATGGTCATGTAACCGTCGAGAAAGCCTTTCAAGAATGGAAACTGTGCGTAATCACCAAGGGGTGCCCCCACTGCCCCGATGGGTTTGAACAGACTGACCGCAAATATGCTGGTTAACAACAGTAAAAGTAGAGGCGTCAAGACCTTCCCAAATCTATCCACGAGCTTTGATGGTGTCATGCATAACCAATAGGCAAGCCCAAAGTAGAAGATAGTATAAATTAATAATGGCAAATGACTCTGGCCTAATGTATGTGGTAAGAATGGAAGAATTCCAATTTCAAAGGCCAGACTTGCTGCCCTTGGAATGCCCAGCAAGGGCCCTATGGATAGGTAGACTAATACAGTAAAGGCAAGGGCAAAGCGAGGGTGCACACGACTCGCTAAGAGATGAAGTCCACCGACCTTGGCCACTACCGCAATCGCTAGGATGGGAAGACCCACCGCAGATACTAAAAACCCCCCCATAGCGACCAAGACGTTTGTCCCCGCTAATTGGCCTAAGAGGGGTGGAACTATCAAGTTTCCCGCGCCAAAGAACATTGAGAATATCATCAAACTGACCAGCAATAACCTTCTTCTATTAACTTTTTCCATTTTAGAAACCTCCAAGTTCTTCTTCTGCTATTTTGAATGCCGTGTTTAATGCCAATGTCACTTTCCATAATGCGCCTCCTTTATTGTTCGAAATAAAAAAACCCGCCCCCCAAAAAAGGGACGAGTTATTCTCGCGTTACCACCCTAGTTCTATAAATCAGGATAACCTAATTTATAACACTCATCAACGTACATGATAATACGTGTTCCTTGTAAAGGTGGACTACCTGCATCGCTTACTGGTAAATTTCAGCTCAGCTTCTCAGAGATGATTTTCGGTTAGTTCTTGAACATTGGCTTTCAGCGCGATGCCAACTCTCTGTGGAACAATAAACTAGCGTACTCTTTCTCTTCACGGAATTTATTTATTCAGTTTTTGTGACTATGTTCTTTGTATCACACATCATCTTTGTTGTCAATACCCCAGCTCAATGGCTAACTGTGGTGCGAGTCAATGATCGCCTATTAGCGGACCTCCTGCTGTTCAAGGAGAGAAGCTAACAGGTGGGGATAATTTGTAGTCATACCGTCTACCCCACAACTAACTAGATAGGACATCTCCTGCATATCCTTGCCATTTACTCCCCACGCGCGCACCAAGAAACCTGCCTCGTGCAACTGTTCAACCATACTGCTCGTAATGGCTCTTGCTGGAGGACAAATAATATCCACGTTCGACCTATTAGCGTCGTTAATCAGCTCTTCCGTATCTGTATAGACTTTCACCAAGGCCCCATCCACCTCTTCGAACTCCTCACTACTTTCGCTTTGATACATTATAAGTGCCGAAGTCTTCAGATTTGGCTCAAGTTCTTTAACAGTGGTCAACACATCCCAATGAAACGCCGAGATATTAACCGTTTCAACAAAACCGCCGCTCTTTACTAAATCTACAACGTCCTCAACAATTGGTGGAAAATAAACACTATCCTTGATTTCAACGACGAGTTTAGCTGATCCCGCCACAGTTGAAAGGGTTTCTTGCAAAGTGGGTATACGCTCACCTGTCGAATCTTCACTAAACCATGAACCTGCATCTAGTTGTTTTAGCTCCGCTAAAGAAAAATCAGAAACTAGGCCACTTCCATTTGTGGTACGATCAACAGTGCGATCATGAATTACAACAATATGTCTATCCTTAGTAAACCGAACATCGCACTCAATAAACTTTATACCCACTTCTATTGCCGCTTTAAAAGCAGCCAGCGTATTCTCTGGCTGGACCCCAGAAAATCCTCTATGAGCGATGTTCATGAAATTTGTGTACTTATTTGCCCTCATTAATAATCTCCATTTCAAGTAAAGTGGTTATTAATGGGGAATGGTGATCCCTGCTAGAAATCACCATTTCCCATAATTTCGCTAGTTTTGGTACTGCTTAACATAGATCCTTACTTGCTCTGCCAGATTATCCAAAAGTCTTTTAATATTAGCATCAGGATCAGATTCAACTTGTTCAAGAATAGCGGTTATCCCGGACCATACTTCAAAGTCCGCTGGGTTAACTCCTTCAGCTGCCACATAGTCTAGCTGCTGAATTCCCACCCGAGCGTTGGGATTTGATGCAATATGATTCTGAATCGTACTAGTATGCGTGGAAGAGTAGGTAACTGGCACATAACCCGTTTCAACTGCCCACTTAGCCATTACGTCCGGACTCAACAGCCACCTAACAAACTCCCAGGTCGCTTTTTCTTCCTTTGGCTTTGACTTGAACACGCCAATACCTGCGCCACCTA
>DGYW01000014.1:11249-20270 GCA_002396805.1 Firmicutes bacterium UBA4996
TAGTTAGATTACCTGGTAGTGGTGCGACCGCGTAATCGAAACTATCTCCGATTTGATTGGAAAAAGAGCCTGTAGAACCTATGGAATTGAAAAGCATTGCTATTTTACCGGTGACGAAATCCTGTTCAACGTGTGGATGCATTAATTCAGGCATCACCTTGTGTTTGTGTACTAGGTCTGACCAAAACTCTACAACTTGAACACCTTTCTCGTTGTTAAATAGAGGATTCCAGTTATTATCCATCATCTTGCCTTCAATTTGACCAATTAAGGCATACACATACCAAGGAGTGTCAGCCGCCGTATTAAAGCCCCACTGGTCGATGCGACCATCTCCATCAGTGTCTTTGGTTAACTTATTAGCATATTCGACAAGTTCTTCCCACGTTTCGGGTGCCTTATTAGGATCAAGCCCTGCCTCTTCAAAAAGATCACGATTATAGTGAAGAGCAGGAGTACTGTTTGCAAAGGGCAAAGCAACCAAACGATCACGGTATGTGAACCTTTGCACAAATCCAGGTACTAAATCGTCCAAATCTAAACCGCCATAACGCTGCGTAAGCTCATCAACAGAATACAGAACGCCGCTATCGAAAATCTGAGGTATACCCTGCCTTTGCCCTAATGTGGCCACATGCGGAGTAGCATTCCCTGCAATACTTGCCAATAACTTTTGAACAATTTCAGTATGGTTGCCCATATACTGCGCTTCAACCAAAATATCTGATTGACTAGCATTAAACTCCTCTACCAATGATTCAATTACAGTACCGTTATAACCACCTAATGAATACCAAAACATCAATTTCGTTTTACAAGAAGCTGCCCCTGTACCTAATAGAAACATACACAGAACAAGACTAATCACACACATTCTTTTCTTCATAACTAGACTCCTTTCTGATTTCTCTAACTGTGTTCAAAGGTTTCTACAATCGACTTCGAGACTACTTGCTTATTACTACCACCCCCCAAGCTTAGTAGTACGTTATCCTTTTATGCCTGTTAAAGTGATGCCCTCAATAAAGTTACGTTGTGCCAACAAAAATGCTACGATAACCGGAGCCATGACAATTACTGAACTTGCCATTAGTTGATTCCAGATATTGCCGGCATCACTATCCATGAAGTATCGAAGACCAATCTGGAGAGTTCGCATAGAGCTCGTATTGGTAACAATTAGCGGCCAAAAAAAGCTATTCCATGTTTGCATAAAACTAAACAAAGCTAAGGTTGTAAGTGCAGGTTTAGCCAACGGAACAAAAACTGACCAGAGTGTTCGCAGAGGACCACAACCGTCCAATTTTGCTGCGTCTTCCAAGTCCCCAGGAATACCTAGAAAGAACTGCCTCAGTAAAAATACCCCCAGGACACTTGCCCCATTAGGTATAATCAAACCATAAAAGCTGTCAATCCATCCTAGATTTCGAACTATAATAAACGCCGGAACTAGAGTAACCTGAGTAGGAATCATCATTGTCCCTAAGTAAAGAAGGAAAATCTTATCTCTTCCCCAAAAGTTCAGACGGGCAAATGCATAAGCTGCCAGACAAGAAGTTATGATGTGCGACAGCGTCACCAAACTGCTGTGAACGACACTATTCATCATAAATCGTGCAAATGGAGCCGCCTTCCACGCTTCAATGTAATTTTCAAAGGCCAGTCGCTGTGGAATCAGGGTTGGCGGGTACACAAATACCTCGGATACATCTTTCAAGGAAGTAGAAATCATCCATATAAAAGGTAGAAGGCATAGAAAGGCCAATCCCAACATTACAACATAAAATAGTGTCCGCGTTGTGATCCTAAGGATTCGCCTACCTATTGCTACCTCTGTCGTCTTCTTTCCAGTGATAGTACGGACCATTGCTAATCGCTCCTTTCCCCTATTGATAATGAACCAGCTTGTTTCCAACCCGCATTTGTACAAAAGTGACTAGCATTATACCAATAAAGAGTAAATATGCTATGGATGAAGCATACCCCATGCGAAAAGATTGAAACGCCTGTTCATAAAGATAATATACAAGTACACTTGTGGATTTTACAGGTCCACCTTGAGTCATGGTATGAATCTGACCAAAGACCTGTACAGACTTAATCAAACTGGTAATTACCAGAAAAAACGTCGTAGGACTTAGCAATGGCCAAGTAATAGAGCGAAATACATGCCAAGAATTTGCTCCATCAATTCTAGCCGACTCATATAATTCACGAGAAATTCCCTGCAAACCGGCGAGATATATTACCATATTGTAACCCATTTCCCGCCATATACTCATGATGATTATTGATAAAAGTGCCTGTTTCGGACTGGATAACCAGCGTTGAGGTTCGATTCCGACTAGTCCCAACAAGGCGTTGGCGAGCCCATAGTTCGGATGATAGATCCACATCCAAACCATGGATATGGCAACTACTGACGTAACAACTGGCAGAAAAAACGCTGCTCTGAAAAATGCCTTAAATTTGATCTTATTTACTGCTACAGCAAGACCCAACCCCAATAATATGCTCACTGGTACTACCCCAAGAGTATAACGAATCGTGTTTGATACAGCATTCCAAAAGTCTGCCGAGTTAAGTAACGCCCTGTAATTGCCCAATCCGATATACACCTTCCGAGGAGATATCAAATCCCAACGCGTAAAACTCACCGCAAGAGCGTAGACCATTGGGATAAACACAAATATCGCCAAGAGAGCAGCAGACGGAACCAAAAAGGCATAACCGGTTATGTGCTTTCCCCACCTTTTTTTGAGCAACGAAAAATCTAACCGTTTCACTAGGATTCCCCCTTAGTTAGGAATTTAGGAAGTATTAAAGAGATATCTTCTCCTGCAAGTATTTCTGAGCACCGGGATGCCTAGGAACACCAATTTCTACAGCCGCAGCTTGAAGACTATATGGTCGTCGTGGGTAGACAAGCATGCTGATCTCGTCGGGATTTTCCAAGATAGCCGAGATAATTTTATATGCTTCATCTTCGCCCAATTGCTTGTGGCAGATAAGCACTGAAGGAACTCCGATGGTTCGTATTTCCTTCACTTGACCCGGATATGTGTTAGCTTCGATATTGCTTGTCAACCAAAAAGAATGTTTATTAATGAGATCATCAATTAGTTGACTGTCTAGAGACAAAAAGCGCAACGGTTCTTGACACCCTAGTTCAACTAAGGCACTACTTTGCCCTATTGATAAAACGAAAAGTGCGTCCACCAGTCCAGTTCTCAACTTTTCTACGGCCTCTGTTATAGGATACATTTGAGCTTGATAGTCAATTTCCGGATGAAACCCACAATAGTTCAGAACTTTTTTAGATACGCGAGCGGTGGCACCACCGTAAGCCCCAACAGCCACCGTTTTCCCTCGCAGATCCTCCAATTTGCGAATACCAGATGACTCCAGGGCACAGATTTGAAGTTCTAAACTAGGCAAACAACATAAAACTCTCAAATCTCGGCACTCCACGTCGAACTCGCCTTCGCCCTTAAAAGCATCTACAGCTACATCTGCTTGAGAAATAGCTAGTACCATTTGTTTGTCTTGCGTAAGCCTCACATTATCAACACCGCCCCCAGTAGCATGGACAGTTGGCTTGATTGTAGTAGAACGTCCAATTAGTTTAGCAATCTTTTGTCCCAAAGTGTAAAACGAGCCACCAATCGAACCGGTGCCAAGACCATCGCAATACAACAGTACATCCTGCCCAGATTCCTCATTATCTAATAGCTTTATATTTCGCACCATAACTTGACTAGCCGAATCTTCATCTCGCTCTCTGAGAGAACTAATTACCTCATCATTTAACTTCACCACACGCTCTGCGTTTCTCTTGATGTGTGCCTTGTCAACAACCATGTCCTGCATTTCACGTACGAATATTAAGATCTCTGCAAGCAATTCGTTTCGTGACGATTTAGCTATTACGTTATGAAACTCCGAATCCAAAGTGTTAAACTTAGAATAATCACTAGTGCTTATAGCCGCTCTCATATCGACGTTCAATGCTACTAACGTATCAATTTCCTTAGCCGTAGCTCTTTGAGCCGCTAGCTTTGCTGTCATAGTCTCTATTGCCAACCGCACCTCAACTATTTCCGTCAAACCAATTCCCTGAGCAAGAGAATAGTGAGAAATTGTGCGAAACAAGTCCGATATCTCCTGCTTAGCCACCATGGTACCCTTGCCTTGTTGGATGTCAACTAAGCCAATGCTTTCCAAACCAACAAGCGCTTCTCTAACGGTACCCTTTGAGACTCCGAGTTGCTTGGACAGTCGCTCGATCGAAGGTAACATTGCTCCTGGCTGCAAATTATTATTAACTATGAGTTCTTGTATTTTGATAGAAATATCTTCTGAACTCCGTCTATTCCTTGAAGTCATTTGAGTCTCCCTTCCATAAGAGAATACATCTGTCATCCGATGAGTTAATCGGTCGTCCTATGAGTTCAGATTACCACGCTTAGATATATTCGTCAAGTGGTTTTTTAGAGTACTGATAAGTTTTGAAAGATTTTCTTAAGCCATAGTCAAGCCAAGGACTTTCACCGCCAAGTTACGCGCCATGCGTGGCGCACCTACAAAAAGAACCCACGCAAGTTTTGCAGGGTTCTTCATAGTCCGAAGCAATCTGTTGATAGCGTTCTCCTAAATTTTTAATTTAACACGAAGAACTCAGATAATTCCCAACCAGGTGAGTAAAGGGGTGAAAGCCTTGTAAATAGCGGGTGTGATCAAGGGTAGCTTTACTCCTGCCGCCAGTATAATGCTGAGAATCAGAGCCGGCAATAAGAAAGCAGTAAAGGACGCAAAGTCTCGCCAAGATTTTTCCCGAATTAGGCCTGGGACCTCATAGAGGCAGATCAGGGTATATGCCATAACTACTAACAAAACATTAAGCATTGGCACTATCTCCCTGTTGGTTCCCGGTCTTTCTGATTTTGGCCACAATAAGGGTAAGTAGTGGCAGAAAAAGGGCGAAGACCAGGCTATAGAAGGGAAACAACATGCTCGCATCAATAATATCAAATATATATTCGTCAAATAGTAATATGCTGATATTTAGAAGCAAGGCGCCAATGGGGAGAACCAAGGGAGTATAAGAGCGCATTTTGAGTAGTTGTGCGACCCCCAATACCGTACAGTAATAAAAGAGCGAGCCTTTCACAAAACCTAGGGCCAAAAAAACAATGGCCAAGACTATCTCCAAACGAGTAAATACTTCTCCAATGTTTATAACGCGTAGTGCAGAAAAAGCGGGGTATGTGCTAATTGTTGAATACGTTCCAAGTACCGCGGTGGTTCTAACTGTATATAGCAATAGAAATATGCTGGAAAACAAGAGGGCTTTTTTCATGAAACGGCCAGTATCTGAGGGGTTGTGTATTAGATTAGTCAACACCAAGAATACCACCACCTCACCAAAAGGAAGGGCAGCAACACTTTGTGTGGCCAACAGCAGTTTGCTTATTGGAATATCCATAAAAGGTAGTAAGTTAGACAAATCAAGCTCTTTCGCAAGCAAAACAAAGTCAAAACAGAATAGTGTTATGACTGTCGTGAAGACTATTTGGCTGTATTTAGCCAACACTTCAAGACCACTTCGGACAGCGAAAGAGGATACAAAAAGTGGTGTGATTAGAAATACCATCAAGGGTGTAGAGGTCATGATGATGGCGAAAAAGGCAGCAAAGGTCCTTAAAAGCTGGGCACTTACATAAAGGAAATAGATCAAATACACCCAGGATAGTGCTTTTCCCAAAAATGGCCCAAAAACCAGATCGTTTATTTCTATAAGATTCTTGCCCGGATGCTGTCCTACCAGCCCATTATAGATAGCTAAGAAAACAAAACCTTCCAGGGCTCCCAAAAGCACCGCCAGCCAGGCATTACTTCCTGCCCTGACACCAGGAAGAAACACCACCGACGAACCCAAAAGGAAGGTACACATCAGGTAAAAGAGTTGATTGGAGGAAATGGTTTGATTTCCAAGCTTCATGGACTTAGTCTCCTTTTTCTGTATAGACATTTGACAAAATGAGACCAGGTCGTCTGACTAGACTCTCAACGACAATGTCTACCTCGAGCGAAGAAAATATCTCTTGCCAACTGGATTCCATTTCCCTCCACATCTTGGGGTGTTTCTGATGAAAAGCCTCCCCAAAGCCAAAAACATCCGCCTTCAATTCCTGGGCCTTTGCCAATGCGGCCTCTACTTCCCCCCGGATCGCCTCGTTCTGCAAACTCGCCATTAATTTCCACATCTCCGGTCTATCTAAGTCTTCAGAACAGGAAGTTTCACCCAAGTTGCTACTTGCTTCAATGCGTACTGTTATGGTAGGTGTGCCGTCTTTGAATTCTGGAACAATTTTCCTTTTAGCCGCCAAGATTTCCAGGCTATAATTACACGTACCAGTGGGGTTTGTCACAACAATAATTCCACTTTTAACCTCACCCAAAACCCACAATAATCCTCTGGACTCCCGGTCATTCAATCTTCCCACCATTTTTAGGTCATGGTCGAAGACCGCTGTGTAGCTGAGCTTTAGGACTTTCTCCCCACTGTTATCTTCTACATGAATTAATGAAGCTATTGGAGCTGTACTCTTGCTCGTAATCCTGAGGACGAGATCCTTTATATTGATTGCTGCAACTTGGGAATGATAAATTCGTTCAGTAATTAAATCCCGAATGAAGAATGCTGGAATACTACTTATTCTGGTTTTTGTAGCCAAGATATCCTGAGCTTTTCCTTCAGAAACAAGAATCCAGTTAGTCTCCCGAAATTCATAGTCGCGCATTAACATGTCAAGATGACCTTTGAGACCCTCTTGAGCCAGATCTTCCCCGAAAATTATTACTTGGTTATGGGGCAAAAACAACTTGCGGGAGGAAACATGGGTAGTGGTCCTAATAGCTTCAAATACCGACCTACCTTCACTGGTCACAATCCAAAAAGATTCTGCACCCCCACCCCCCGCTGTTTGGGGTGTCTTTACATTTGTCGGATCAATGATTTGCGTGCTAACTAGAATTTTATCCTTATAGGGACTGCTATCAATGCCCAGGCCTACTACAATAGCCCGATTATTTAGATCAACCCGATCCCAACAACCGGTAGTAAATAGTAATTGCAAAATTAAGAGAAATAATGCTGCTATTTTATAACCACTCGTAACCTTGAACATATTATCAGAACCCCCCTCAATCATTCTTCGGACTTTTGAAATCAAGACGGAAGGATTCACGTTCTGGATCAAGTACTCGAATCGCTGGTCGGCGATTAACGAGGGACCTGAGTGGAGCACGGATAAAAGTATCTTTGAGTTGTGGCCAGGAAATTGGAACAATAGGCGATAGATAACTTAAGCCAAAGGAACGAAGTGAACACAGATGGATCAATATGGCGATTAGTCCTACGCCAACCCCATAGATTCCAAGGAATCCCGCCATAATAATCAGTCCAAACCGCAAGAGTGTCACCGCATCGGTGTGGGGCACGACTAAAAATGAGGATAAGGCAGTGATGGCAACCACAATAACCATAGGGGCTCCGATTAACCCCGCTTTGACCGCAGCATCCCCAATAATCAAGGCCCCTACAATGCTGAGGGCGGGACCAATGGCTGCTGGGAGACGGATGCCGCCTTCCCTCAGTAATTCAAACACCGTAACCATTATTAAGGCCTCAACCACCGCGGGGAAAGGGGTCCCTTCTACCGCTGAAGCCATGGTGATCACCAAGGGAGTTGGGATAAGTTCAGGATGAAAGCTCTCTAGGGCCACATAAACTCCTGGTGCAAGCAGGGTGAGGCCATAGGCAATGAACCGGACTAACCGAACCAAACTAGCGAAATAGGGACGGGAATAATAATCCTCTGCTGCGTGAAAGCCTTCAATGAAGAGGTAGGGAACGGTCAAGGCAAAGGGAGTTCCATCCACTAAAACTGCAACCCTTCCCTCCAAAATTCGAGCGGCCACCCGGTCGGGCTTTTCACTGTTGCCTACGGTGACGAAGGGGGAAAAAGGGGCATCTTCAATCAGTTCCTCAATATATCCAGATTCGAGAATATCATTAATTGTGATTAGCTTCAGGCGGCGTCTAACTTCTTGCACGAGGTCAGGGGGAGCCACGCCTTGAACATAGGCTAAGCAAACCAGTGTGTGGGTGCGTTTGCCGATTATCATTTGTTCAAAAACCAGGTTGGGATTGTGAATTTTCCTCCGTAACATGGCCGTATTAGTACGAAGTGTCTCTGTAAAGCCCTCTCTCGGTCCCCGTACTGTCTGTTCTACTTTAGGTTCTTCAATCGCGCGAGTTTGCCAACCCTTGGCATCAATAACCAGGAAAGAATCACTACCGTCTAGAAGAAAAATGACGTTTCCAAATAGTAACGAGGAAATAAGCCCATCGAATCCATTTTTTTATCCACATCCCCCATCGCCAAAAGAGATCGCCAAATGAATTCCAAGTCATTTTCCTGTAGAGCCCGATTTTCTATCAAATGGGTATCGTAGATGAGTGGCCTTACAATACTCTCATTAATCTGATTCTTGTTTACCAGACCGTCAACAAAGACTAAAGCAACCTGAAACTGGCTTTGGCTCCCAAAGTTAAACTCTCGTATTATTAGATCAGTGCTGTTTCCCAGTAATGTTCGGATCGCCTCCAAATTTCTGTCAAGATCCCCACCAAATTCCTTCGGAAGTACAGGATCATGGTCACCCGTTTGCTCAACCTTACCTCTTAGTGACGCCCAAAACTTCAGTCTTCTCAGTAGCTTCCTCAAAGTTACTGCTCACTTTCCATTGTTTGTCATTGGGGTTAGTATTTAGCAAGCATGGTAGGGTTATGCATCCACTTAAGGTGGGCGCAAAAAAACCACCCCTGTATGAGGAGTGGTAGGAAACGCGTTTTACCCCCGTCTTAATGCACTAGCGACAGCAAAATTTAAGTTCGTCCTCTTCGTTAGCGGTGACCCCATCAATATACGCTATTACCTGCAGCGATTCTTGTGC
>DGYW01000014.1:20465-22508 GCA_002396805.1 Firmicutes bacterium UBA4996
CTTGATCTTAAGGTTTCCTATACTTTTCTTTGCAGCGTGACAAGCATATCGTTTTCATCAAATATCCAGTCAGGAGAAACAGGTACATTCACTTGCCCAGAACGTATGATCGCGAGTATGGTCATATCATGTATGTTACGAATATCACACTCCCGGATCGATTTTCCAATCCAATCAGGATATGGGCTTATTTCAGATAGCGAATACATCTCTGAATCTCCAAGAGCATCAATGAGATTGGTACCTGAAAGACGGTTCGCGAGCTTGACACCCATCTCGTATTCGGGGAATACCACTTCATGTACACCTATACTCTCCAGAATTTTCTTTTGGCGTTCTCCCCCAGCTTTCGCAACAATATACTTTGCCCCTTCTTCCACTGCCACCATTGCGGCAATGAGGGCAGCTTCGAACTCTGTGCCCATTGCAATTATTACTACATCATAATTCGCCAGTCCCAGCGACTTCAGCACTTTCTCGTCGGAGATGTCAGCTTGTATTGTATGCGTGGCGAACGCAGCGGCCTCCTGAGTCCTATTTTCCACTTTATCACAGGCAAGAATGTTGACGTTCTTCTCTGAAAGTGTTTTTACGACACTGAGCCCAAACCGCCCCAAACCAAGGACAGCGTAATTCTTGTATTTACTCATTACAATCCCACCTATCCGATTATTACACGCTCGTCGGGATGACGAATACCACCCACAGTGGTGCGAAGTTTGGCGTTCAGCGCAACTACCATCGTAACTGGACTGAGTCGACCAGCGAACATACATAATATGATTATGATTTTGCCTGCGTTTGACAGAGTTGGCGTCACACCCGCACTAACTCCGACCGTTCCTGCAGCGGAACACACCTCAAAGAGCAGATCGACAAATTCCGCTTGTGGCTCTGTAAACGTCAGTGCGATAGTTGCCGTCAGCACGACAAACAACAGCGCACTAGTTACTGTTAGCGCCTTTTGAAGCAAGTCAAGAGGTAATGAGCGCCCGAACGCCGTAACTTCCTTCTTGCCTCGCAAAGCGGATAGCATAGAGGCGATGATCACACCTAATGTAACAGTCTTGAAGCCCCCAGCTGTGCCTGCAGGTGAACCGCCGATCAACATAAACACACACGCTAGAAACTTAGACGCATCTGTCATTTTTCCATTATCGATCGTGTTAAACCCTGCGGTTCTGAGTGTTACTGATTGAAACGCCGCGGCAGAGAATTTTTGTGGGCCGTTCATCCCAAGAAAAGCCGTACCTTTCCATTCAAGTAATAAAAACAACAATGTTCCTAAAATGAGAAGTGTCGCGGTAACCGACAAGGTGAATTTCGTGTGCAAACTAAGATGTCGCACGCGCAGGCGCAAAGGTCTCTTATCGCACCATGTGCTGAACAATTCAGACCACACTGTAAAACCAAGACCCCCAGAGATTATCAATAACGAAATCACCCCTGTAATGAGCACATTGTTCCGCAAAGGGATGATACCGTCGACCCCGATATTGTCAAAACCAGCGTTGCAGAACGCCGAAATCGCGTGAAATATCCCATTTCCCAAAGCCTGATCGATAGGGTATCCGTTAAAGAGAAAACCGAATGTCAAAAATGCCGCTCCGACAATTTCGGCTATCAGAGTAACGGCAATAACCCTCTTTACCAGCAGATTCATCTGGGCCATTCGGTCCTGATTGAATGATGCCTGTATAACAAGCATCGTTTTTAACGACAAGCTCCTATGAAATAATGTTATAATGAACGCGAAAAACGTGAGCGCGCCTAATGCTCCAAGTTGAATTAGCACAAGCAGTACTATTTTCCCAAATAATGTCCAACTGCTTGCAGTTGTGACCACAACAAGCCCAGTAACGCACACTGCGGAGGTAGAGGTGAACAGTGCGTCTAGGAAACCAACGCTTTCACCGTTTACACTAGCGACTGGCAAAGACAAGAGCGTTGCGCCGGACAGAATTACTGCTATGAAGCTAATTACTATAATCTGTGGCGGCGAAAGTGATTGTCTCACACAGAAACCTTCTCTCATAAGTAACC
>DGYW01000014.1:22699-39604 GCA_002396805.1 Firmicutes bacterium UBA4996
ATACATGCTACGCTATCTAAGAAATTGGACAAATCCTACAAGATTCCTTCAAATACCTGCCTAACCGTCTTTACAAAAAAATAGAGCACCGACCAAAATGAGGGGGCAGTCCCGCAACTAAGATCCGAGCCATGCAGAACTACGTTTTGCAAACTTCTAACAACGATACAATGTATCCAAGACAGGACTTTGTCCCTCCTACACGAAGTCTCTACCGGTGATTATTATCACAATTAACCAAGCAGGTAAAGGAGGGATTTATATGGCCAAATTTTCTATACGAAAAGGAGACAAAATTGTCATTGCTAGCATAGTAGTTGTTTGTCTAGTGATATCAGGTGGTTTCGCCTTGCGGGCCCGATATGCAAGTGCCGGAAGCTATGTTACCATTTTCAGAGCTGATACGAACGAAGAAACACAATACAGTCTTACAAAACCGAGGACCATAGAAGTTCAAGGTTACTTAGGAACCTCCACTATTGAAATTTCTCAGGGAAAAGCTAGATTTGTGAGCTCCCCTTGTCCCGATAATGTCTGTGTGGATTTTTTCGGATGGGTTGAAAAAGAAGGCGAGATCAGTGTATGCCTTCCTAATCAAATTCTTTTGAAAGTTGAAGAGAGAGTAAGTCACTAACTGGCATAATTATTTCATTTTTTATACAGAAAACAGGCGTCTAGACTCGATTTATTTCGAGTTTTAGACGCCTGTATGTTATTTATTACTATTTAGCCAGAGAAAACTCAACAGCACTCCGAGCGGCGGTTTTTCCCCACACTACACAGATAGTATTGGCAAGCCCACCGATTGAAGCAGCGCCACCAATATTCGCCCCACCGACCAATTCTCCACATTGATAGAGTCCTTCAATGGGTTGACCAGCTTTATTAAGGATCTGGGCATTAGTGTCCATTAGCGGACCACCTTTGGTCAGCATTAGGTATGGTACGGTTTTCACTGCATAAAACGGTCCTTCACCGAATTCAATCAGTGAATTAACCCGGCCAAAATCGAGATCCTTACCATCTTTAACAAAAGAATTGTACTTTTTGACGGTCTCAGCTAGACCTTTCTGATCAATTCCGGCGTTGGCAGCAAGTTCTTCGATGGTCTCACCTTTAAAGACCACGTCACCTTTGAGGATCTCCTCGTTGAACCGAACCCAGTCTGTATCTGGCTTCATAGCAAAACCGGCTCCATAGCTAAGAATTGGCGGGTTTGCTTTTCTCATGTTCTCATCGATAATAATATAAACATAATTTTCAGGTGCTGTGGCCCAAACAGTTTGTTTTGGATCTGGACTGCAGTCGATCTCATCGATCATCCGCTCCCCATTGAGGTTCACCCAAATGGCACCAGGATACTTCGTTGTATTGGCCACCATAGTCTTTGCATAGGTTCCATCGTTGACGGGGACTGCTCCAGGATAGGCAGGAAGATATTGCATGTTAGAAAATTGAGCTCCAGCCTTTTCTGCGAAGTCGTAGCCATCGCCTGAGGCAAATGCAGGTGCATCAGTACGAGAGTTCTTAAAGTTATAGCGTTCGACCCATTCTGCGTTATGGCCATATCCACCTGTGGCAAGGATTGTGGATTTTGCGTAGTACGTTGTTAAGGTACCATCTTTCTCCTCCACTACTACACCAACTACCGCTTCGTCTTCTAGAACGATATCAACAACCTTCGTATCTAGAAGTAGAGCGAGTTTACCCTCAGCAATTTTCTCCTGAAGAAGTTCTTCTAGCTTTTGTACTATAGTTTTAGCTCCACCTTGAACCCGAATCTCGCGCAAGGTGCCAAAGGCTTCATAAACGGCCGGCTGATGAAGCTGTCTGTCACCAAAATCAACACCAATAGAATCATACCAGTCAATGGCTTCAGCAGCGTTTTCCACATGGTAACGAGTCAATTCTGGAATGAAGATGCCTTTTCCTAAACGTTCAATATCAGCAAAGAACTTGTCCGGTGTATCGATGATATCGTTTTCCTCTTGGACTTTTGTACCTGCGCCAGACAGTGTACCACCTGCATAAAGAGCTGAACCACCAACTCGGGGATTTTGCTCAAAGAGAATTACATTAGCGCCTAAGCGAGCTGCTTCATAAGCAGCATTTAAACCAGCCATTCCTCCTCCAACGACCAAAACATCGGCCTGTTCAAAAGGAAGGGTTACCTCTTCCTCTTCCAAGCTGATTCCAGCGGCCATGCTTAGAGCATTTCCCACAGCTTCTTTGATCGCGTCTGCAGTGATTGTGGCCCCAGTAATATTGTCTACCTCTAGCGATTGCTTAGCGATAATTCGCTCAGGGATCTCTTTGAAGGCAGGATCCGATAAGCCTGGTGTCTCATTATGACTTTCTATTTCGATGGCGTCGATCTGTCCATTAACTACGGTTACAGATACAACTACATCGCCGCCTATACCGCTACCTTTTCCTTGGTAAATGCCATCTTGGGGGGTAGTAGCAAAAATGGATTGGACAGGAACAATAAGTAAGATTGCTAATAAAAGCGTTATGAACTTTTTCATTAACTAAAAACCTCCATTTGTACGAAAATCAGTATTGGTATACATTAACTCCTTTCCAGACAATATTGGTGAAAGCTTTATTGCATGCTACCAACATATATGGTACGTGAAAGAATTCACCTTCACAATAGTTAATCAGTAAAATCTATGTGAACATATTTATAGCGTCCCTTGTGTAAGGCGCTTGTCATGAGATTCCTAAAAAAGTGTAAATCAGCAAAGGCGATCCTCAAATCATTCCTAGGATCGCCTATAAATCAATCAATTTGTTATTGTAAAGCTGGTGTCCAATTAAAATGACGTCACCTCATTTGACCAGATCATCTTGTACCTTGGTCACCCTTTAGAACCAAAAAGCTAATATCATCTGTTTGCGATTTGCAGTGTTGCATGACCCTGTTGGTAAGGCCATCACAAATACCATCAGCGCTATATTCCTTGTATCTAATTACTGTATCCATTATCCCTTGTAAGCCGAATTGCTGTTCACTTTCATTTCGAGCATCGGGCAGTCCATCGCTGAATATTACGAGAATATCACCGGCTTCAAACCTCGTGGCATAGCTTTGATAGCTCGCACCTTCTTTTCCTCCTAGAGCTATACCTCTTCCAGAAAGCACCCCTACTCTTCCCTCTTGGCTGCTAAAGATAACAGGCGGATTATGACCAGCATTGGAGTATAAAAGGCTCTGTTGCGTTGGATCGTAGATACAAAAAAATTGAGTTACAAATGTGTCTACCGCTGATACCTCAGTTATGAATTGGTTGTTCAATGCCGTTAAAGCTATATGGGGTGGAATCTTCTCTTTCGCTATGAATCTGAAAATGGTTCGGGCAATCAGCATGACAAAAGCTCCAGGCACACCCTTGCCCATGGCGTCTGCCACCGCCAAACCAACACTTCCGTCTCGATAGCTAATAATATCTAGGTAATCGCCTCCCAGTTCGTGGACTGGGAGTGTGCGATAAGACAAGAATCTTTTGCCCCCCAAAGCATTAAGGGGTGGCATTAGCTGATTCTGGATAAACCGTGTACTCTCCAGCTCACGGGCTACCCGATTAAAACCAACAGGATTCATCAGGGCAATCAAATCCAGCAAAACTGTAAGACGGGAGCTAAACTTCTCCAAAAAAGCAGTGCACGTCCGGGAAAAGGGTTCGACGGACCACACCACAAGGGCACTTCGAGCATAGGTCCCACACAGAATTCCTGCCCAATAACATAGCCCGTTGTGAGATCCCTGTAAAACCGTCTGCTCATCTAAAACTCGACCTGCCAAGACTTGATCTTTAATAACGAGATCTACATTCTGCTCCCGTTGAAAGAAAACAATTCGCGACGATGCGCCCCTAACATATGGGTGCTGGGACCATACGCTCAGTCCAAACAGGCCCAAATTCTCGCAGATATGCTCTCCCATCACGGTATAAGGACCATCACTAGACGTAAGACACATTTCATATAAATCAATTAGAAAATCCGTATCAGGACAAATCATGCTATTCTCCTAAATCGGGGTGTTATCCAATCTCCGTTTCACGAAATAGGTCGTCTTTTCGACTAGATCGACGGTGTAGCCCTCTTCTACCACATGTCCATACATGTTTTTTTCAATCCGAACTACTGGCCGAGTAGGAAACCCCTTGTTAGATTTAATTACAACCCCCGACTCGCCTGTGTTTAGCTCCACCATTGTTCCAACGGGATATAATGAAACGCAGTTAATGAAATTCCGAACACTAAGTGGTTCAAATTCGTGACCACTCTTCGCCATTAAGTACTCAATAACCTCTTCCATGGGATAGCGATTATTAGCAGAAAGGCGATCAAATATGTTGGCCACTTGAATAATCCTTGCTAACTCTTTGATCTCGCTCTGCTTGAGCCTGTTCGGATAGCCATTGCCATCCCACCGCTCATGGTGTTGATAAACTAACTGCAGAACAGGCTGGCTTATACCAGCCTTACGCAGATAATCTGTACCTAGTGTAACATGTGCGGTCGACTTTGGCTCTTGCGACAAAAGATAACCAATATCGTGTAAGAGGGCTGCTTGAGCCAATGTCTCGAGTTCCTTCATGTTGCATCCATAATCAATACCAACGATAACCGCAATAATGGCCACGTTTACGCTGTGACTGAACAATTCTTCATCAAACGAACGGAGGTCAACTAGGTTTATCATAATATCATCCCGCAGCAATAGTTCGTCAATAACCGCAACCAGTATTTCGTTGACCTTTGCTATCTCAAGTTCGGCGCCCCTTTTTACTTCGAGCAGCAAAGCTCGAGTCTGCTGTATAGCTTGTATTCTGGTTTCATCGCTAACCACATCTTCTACTACCACATCTCGACCGGTTGATATGTACACGGCGGCAAAAGGGTGTTTCTCCAAATAACTAATATATCCTTCGGTTAGCAGTACTCCCTGCCTCAGCAAAATTTGGCCTTGATTACCAAGAATGGTCTTTCCCAACACCATGCCAGGTCTTAAATCGTTTACAGAGACTAAACGCAACGGTCGCCACCCCCTAACTCCTTAAAAACTGAGTCAAATCGGAACGAAGGACCAGCTTAGTCCCCATCGTTGATGAGCAGACCAGTATTTGTTTAAAAAACCTTATCATGAGGGGAAAACCTGCTCCCAATGATCCGCTAGTAGAAAATCCTTTAGCAAATAAAAGGCAAGACAGCCTATTAAATTCTAAGCCAGTACCCTCATCAATGACGTGAAAGCGAGGTCCGATTTTATCAATGTACAGCAAAACCTGGCCCCCTGGTGTATGTTTGACTACATTAGTGACCGCTTCCGTCAAACCCAATAGAATCCTATTGCGCGCTGGATTCTTCCAATTAGGGATTCTCTCGAGTAGAAAATCATCAACAACGTGGCGAATTTGTGCAACATCTTTCTTCCCTTGAATTGGGAGAATCATGAGCGGTTCCTCGTCATCATACCTAGCCTGGTACTCGGCTTCTCCTATCAGAAAGAGGTTGCCTTTCGAGTTTACATGAATAACTTGTTGATAGGCTTGGAAATCCATTATAGTGCCCCTGCCTTTACTGTTTTTGATATAAAAGGACTTGCCGGTCACGTCTCCATTATTTCCCTGACTCCGATTAGCTCGAGCACCTCTTCAATATCAGCATTTTTGTTATCAATATAAACCGACGTATGCTGCTTAGCAAACGATCTATAGTAACCGATCAGTTGCCCAATCCCAGTAGAATCAATGAATTTCAACTCATTTAGCGAGAAGGTGATACTAGCAACTTTATCTAGCTCTATTTTCTCGACCTCTTTTCGCAAGATGCGACTTGTTGTTAGATCTAACTCTCCTTTCAGAGCGAAAATCACATTGGGCGGGCCTTGAGTAATCATAACCTTCAACACACTAAAATACCCCACTTCCTGCTTTGTCGATCCATCTACCTTCCTCAAACTTTAGTCGGACATTGCGGCGAATCTCCCCAATTACCTTCTTTCTCTGCCCAATGGCAACATAGACACCAGGATTAAGTGTTCCGGCCATGACAGAGCCTTCATCACCTACCGCTAAGATTGTCTTAACCCTTTCATTTAAACCGGCGGATTTGACCTTGATGTTAGAGGTGGCGCAGTAAGTGCCGCCTCGACAAGAACCGGCTATATTAATGTCAGCCCCGGCAAACATAGTGCATCCGTAGACTAAAGGACCAGTAATGACAATATCACCTGTAGCTTCTAGTTGTGCGTTTTGACAATAGCTTACTTGAATGTCTGCAGGGGTACTCACAACATCTTCCATCCACTCACAGACTTCGCCTAGACCTTTAAGATACACGTCCACTTCCGAAATAGACCTTATTGACAAAGGGTTTGCGCCCTTAAAGCAATTACTGATATGATTTACAACGGCCCAGATGTTGTTGATCTCATCGTCCTGTTTTGGATCCTTTTGCTCGGGAGCCAATTGCTGGAGTCTTGCGAATAACTTGGGAATCTCTGCAAACCTCATCTCCAGAATGAGCTTAATTAAATAGCCATCTCCACGGATTTTTAGATCCTCGACCGAAAAGCGAGGATGCCCCTGCAACTGCTGGAAGGCCTTTTGTAGATTTTTTAGTTCGGGAATGATCTGCTTTATCAAAGTTATGGCTTTCATATAGTTACCTATGTCCCCGCCAACACTAACATGGCCGCAAATCAGATTCCTGTGAATCACCACATTACCACCAGCAATTATGCGGGCGTTATAGACGTTGCCCCTAACTTCCACCATGCCTCCTGCCTTTACTACCAGGGAATCCTTCACATCGCCCATGACAATAACATCGCCAATGAATTCGATATTTCCCGAAGAGACATCCACATCAGAAGGAATAATTAACTCCGGTCTTACGCACAATCGCCCTCGATCCCAACAAGGACGGCCAGCAATCTCGGCCACTGCCACAGTTCCATCTTCCATTAGTCTGACACCAGATCCAGCTGAGAGTCGCGCCCGTTTAGGCGGACGTGGTTTTACAGTCGCGCCAAAAACGTTGATGCCAGCTTCTCCCTCGACAGGAGGATGCCAGTAGGCGAGCACCTCGCCAGGCTCAACAGAACTGATCTTGCCTCGATCGAGTAAATCAACCCTGCCCCCCTGTTCCTCTTGCATCTGCCGACCTGTCAAGTCACAGACTACATCCACTCTACCATCTACTGGAGGCTTGGGTGGTATGCCTACCCCAATCATCCATTTCCCACTCTCGAGCCCGTAACACGCACTCCTAATTTGATTATTATACAACTCAATCTTGACGCCTAAACTTTCTAGCTGTTGGAGAACAAGAGCTGGATCAACTGGCTGCGGTGGATGCTGGGCAACCTCCTTCGCAGTGACCACTAGGTTGGTTGTGTAATCGCTGTCACAAACTTGGTATTCAACTCCAGGTGCAAATTTGGTTACTAGCCAGACTTCCATCTTATCTTGTGAGACTACAATCTCAAATGAGCTCTGCGCTGGGTCTTGCATAACTTCAAATTTAATGTCATCAATATCCTCTAAAACTAAAGATCTGTCAATCTGCTTGCCACGATAAAAAATCTTCACGCGACTGCCTTTGGCAGCAGAGATTGTAGGCCACTTTCCACCCCGTTCTGGTTTCTTCATAAGCAATTGTCCACCGACTATTGCTAGCCCCCCATGCCGTTGGCCAAGTAGAGACTCATCGTTCTTAGTCTCACTTTCTTCTAAACGTGCTAACTCGTTGAGTAATTCCGACATAAGTTTGCTGTCGTTCAGCATGAAACCCCCCCAAAAAAGAAAAATACTTTTCGCTGTTAGCCAAACACAGAAAAGTATTTCCCTGCAACTGGCTGGCATACACATTGCTGTGCTTAGCCCCTCTAGCTTTGCGCCCCACGATTTCTCATGGTTTGCCAAAAACCTTATTCATATTGAGAATTATCACATGCTGGGAAGGAATCTCAACCCTGTTCCTCTCCCAGCACTCATTCTTGTTACTATTTTATCATAAGATCACAAAAAATTCCAATACTGATGGCAGGAAAGACCACTACCAAAAGGCAGTGGCCCTACTAATTAACTTACACTTTTTTTAATTATCTCTCCCACACCTAGGCTGTACTCAGCCTGGGCTATAAAGCCATCTACCTTACTCACTAGCTCTTTGATTTCTCCGTCGGCGTTGCGAGTCGTTGCGGCTCTAACTCCACTACTCAGCATCTCAAAATCATTGTTCGAGTCACCCACCGCCAGCACCTCGCCCAAGTCTAGACCATAATGGGCGGCTACTTTCTTTAGTACGGTTCCCTTACCCACATTTTTAGACCGCAAGCAGACGTTACGCCGATTGCGAGTAACCTTAAGACCGGTATTTTGCGTAAGCTCTGTCAAGAACGCGAAAGCTTGATCCGCCTGGTGGGGATAAACAAAATATGTTTCTACAAAGCCCCGCGTAGTCTGGGAGTAGTTATTGTTTATAGCAAATTCAAGATTGGGGGCCTCCCGCTCCAATTGGGCAACGAGCCTTCTGCCAAGAAACAGATTCTGAAGCTCCTCATCTAAGGCAGCGCCATTTTGCTCCCAAGGCAAATACTCACCATTTATTAGCTCATAGATATCCCGCTCCTCACAAATCAAAAGTTGGGGATAAGTTCCCCCTGGATACAAGCGATTTTCTCGCAACGGGTCAAGCGTACGGGCGAAGGGGCGCCCGGTAGCAATTGCAATTTTCACTCCTTGATCATTAATCCGTTTCAACTGTTCTAGTGTGGGCTGGGATATGAGTCCTGATGGTTCTAAGAGTGTGCCATCAAGATCCAGTGCGACCAATTTTATCACGAATATCTCCTCCAAAAGCTAACCCTTTACAGATCCCACCATAATACCCGACACAAAATGCTTTTGGGCAAGTAGATAGACAATGATAGTGGGAATTATGCTAACTACAGCCCCGGCCATAAGCAAGTGCCAGTCTGTGGCATACTGACCTTGAAAGAAGGTGAGACCGACCGTCAAAGTCATCTTTTTCGGGGTTGACAAATAGATGATGGGACCCAGTAGATCGTTCCACGAATCCATAAAAATAAATAGGCTTAAAGTAGCTAAAGCTGGTTTAGATAGGGGTAGGTAGATGGTTAAAAAGGTCCGTAATCTACCACAACCATCAATTGCCGCCGCATCATCTAGCTCCCGAGGCAGGCTTAAAAAGAACTGCCGGAGCATGAATGTACCAAAGGCTCCCCCGAAAAAGTGCGGAACGTAGAGCGGTAAATGGGTGTCCAACCATCCGAGACTTCTCATGATTAAAAAGCGAGGAATAATCGTGACCTGTCCTGGAACCATCATGGTCGCCAATAAAATATAGAAGATGGCTTCGCGACCAAAAAACTTAGGACGAGACAGGGCGTAGGCAGCTAACGCACAACTGGCTACTTGGCCAAACGTAGACAAAAGTGCCACATAAGAACTATTCCAAAAAAATCTACCAAAGGGAAGTACTTTAAACAGCTCACTATAATTGCTCCACATAATTGGCGAAGGTATCCACTTCGGTGGAAAGACAAACACATCGATACCCCGTTTCAACGAAGAAGATACCATCCACAGAAACGGAACTGCGAAGATGACCCCTAAGACAATGAGAACCACATAGCGCAGGATTAATGATCTAGTTTTATGCATACCACTCCTATTCATAGTGCACCCACCACCTTTGACCTAAGAATTGAATACAGGTTACAATCATTATCGCTGCAAAGAGAAAATAGGCCATGCTTGTAGCTCTACCCATGCGTAAATACTCAAAGGCATTGCGATAGATCAAGAGATTAACTGTAACCGTTGAGTTGGCAGGACCGCCCTGAGTCATGACGTACACCTGCTCAAATATTTTTAAGGAAGACATGGTACACATAATCACCACAAAAAAGGTCGTGGATGACACCACAGGGATTGTAATATGTCGAATTTGAGCCCAGCGATTGGCCCCATCGATTTGGGCAGCCTCATAAAGTTCGGGCGAAATATTCTGCAAAGCAGCCAAATAGATCACCATGTAATAACCTACCGTCTTCCAAACGCTAACAAGTATCACAGCAGGCATGGCCCATTGTGGACTACTCAGCCAGGCAGGACCGGTAATTTTAAAGAGGCCAAGTACATAGTTAACCAACCCATAATAAGGGTTAAACAGCCAGGCAAACACCATGCTGACCCCGACCATACTGGTGACAACAGGCAGGTAGAAGATGGTCCGAAAAAGTCCTACACCCTTGATCCGCTCGTTCACCAAGATAGCTAACCCGAGAGCAAGAAACACACTCAAGGGAATGTAGCCCGCAGCAAATTTAAAGGTATTGTTCACCGCGGTCCAAAACAGTTTAGAATTAAGCACCCAGCGGTAGTTATCTAGTCCGATCCATTTGGCCGGGGTGATCACGTCATACTTATAAAAACTTAGAACAAAGGATGCTACAATGGCTCCAGCATTAAAAAGAATAAGACCAATAATCGTGGGAACTAGATAGCCATAGATCCCTATTGTGCTTTTAAACCTTTTGCGTAACATAAAGCCGTACCTCCAGTTAAAGGGAGGAAGGGGCAAATGAATGCCCCACTTCCTTTAGTTATCATCAAGTACTTCTTGTACTGCTTCCACTGCGTTTCTAATAGCTTCTTGAACAGGCATTTGACCTAGGAAAGCTGGTTCTAATTGAGCTTCCCGTGCAGCTGACCATTCGCCCCAGTTCGGTCTAAAATCAAGGGGATGACCGTATTCCATGGCACGAATATAGACGCTTTTATCGGGGACCTTGTCATACTCCATCCACTCATCAGACTCAGCTAAGCCTCTGTAGATAGGCATCTTTCGTTGTCCGCTGTAGCGGTCGATCTTTCCGGAGTTGATCATGAACTTCACGTACTCCCAAGCTTCTTCAGGATGTTTGCTGCTAGAAGCAATGGCAATACTGTCAGGCCACATTCTAACGACCTTGGTGGCAGGACCACCTGGTACCATAGCTACATCCCAATCAAAACTATCGATGTTTCGATAGACGTCCAAATCGGCCATATTTCCAATTACCATGGCGGCGTTTCCAATCTCAAACAAATTACCGATGCCGTGATACACTTGTGGAGAGGGACTTACTTTGTGTTCCCACATGAGGTCAACTAAGAATTGAACGGCCGCTTCGGCCTCTGGGCTATCGAAGATTGCAGTACTCAAATCTTCGCTGAGCACCCGCCCACCAAAAGAATAAATGGCTGCATCGAGTGTATAGTAGTTGGGTTGAAAGAAGAAACCCCATTGATCAATTTTGCCATCGCCATCGAAGTCCTTGGTGAGGGCCTTGGCTGCTGCCAAAAGATCGTCCCAAGTCCAATCGTCTGTTGGGTAGTCTACACCAGCAGCATCAAACATGTCCTTATTATAATGGAGAACACTCATGACAAAGGCGTAAGGCATGGCATATAAATCACCAGTTTCCATATTTGGGTAACGGACAGCCTTCATGGGTTGAGCGTAATACTCTTCTAGACTAAGATCGCGAGTGAAATAGGGCTCCAAGTTTAATAAGATGCCACGGTCCGCGTAATCATAAACATAACCCACGCTCATGTGCATCAGATCCGGAGGATTACCCGCGGCATAAGTGGTCATCAACTTTCGCCAATATTCAGCAAAGGGAACATATTCGTGTTGGATTTCGATATGTGGGTAGAGTTCTTGGAAGGGTTCGATAAAGTCTTCTTGGATCCATTCAGCACCCAAGGCATTAACCCAAGTCATGTACTTTAGTACTACTTTCTCTTCTTGCCCGTAGCCAACTACGGCAAAACCAAGTACTGCAACTACAACGAGAAAGCTTACAAGAGTTCTTCTCATTCGTTTTTCCTCCTTAGAAACGTATATTGATGGTTCCACCTACTACTGTCCTTGGATTTTAGGACGATTTTTCAGACGGTAAATCACCTCCTCCAGCCAGAGCAGATTCGTCATCCAAGGTAAACTGGATTCCGCGTTTTCGAGCGGTTCCTAGAATTAGAGCGTTATGAACTAATTCGTAACCGGCTCGAATCGGCACATGCCTACTCCCTATACTTGCACCCTGTGAAAGGGGAAATAGAGAAACAGAGGCATTTTGGGCCAACCAAGATAAACGGTTGGAGGTTACACCTATGGTGAAGATGCTTCTCTCTTTGATACCTTCAAGAGTTTCGTAGAGATAGTCCCCATCACCACGCCTAGAAATGACTATTAATACTTCGCTAGGCTTGATCTGATAGCTAATATCACCGAAGAGGCTCATTTCTCGACAAAAACTAGATTCAATGCCCATTAGCCAACAGCGGTAATTGGCCAGTTCTGCTAGGACACCAGATTCGCCCACCCCATACCAAAACAGTCTACTAGCTGTGGCACAACGGTCGATGGCGTGATTTAAGTCTCGGTGGTCTAAAGTGGCTATTGTTTGCCTGACCACATGATCCGTAGATCCGATGACCCAATCAACTAGGGGATCATTGCCTTGCTGAGTATCGGTGGAGACAATAAACTGTTTAAGCTCCCGATAACCAGAAAAACCTATGTCTTTGATGAACCTGAGGATGCTTGATCGAGATACTCCTGTGGCGTCCGCAATGTCGTTAAGTTCGTACTCTCTAATCCGAGCAGAATTTTCTAGTAAAAACACTGCCACTTTTTGCTGAGTTTTTCCAAAGGAATGAATGTGACTCTGTAATAAATCCTGAATGTTGTCCACGGTCTTCCCTCCCTAGGCATTGTTAGAGCGTTGGAGCACGGCTTTGTAGTATTCGTGTTCGAGCCGTCTCCGTTCTAGTAGTAACGCTTTTGTGTCAAAACCGGTAGCGGTTTTTGGAGCCTTAAGCCAGGCCTCTCGCTTCCTACGAAATTCGATTAAGTCGTCAGCTGATAGGGGATTATCCCACATTAGAGCTTCGCTCAGAATTCTTCCTTGGAAACTAGGAAGATGCTGGCCTCCCAGTAACGCGCTGGCGGTGGGGGCAATATCAATGCCCTCTGCAACCTGCCCATAAACACCTGGGCGAACTCCATAGCCACTCAAGACCAGGGGCACATTTCGCTCTTCTGTGGATAAACCCCCATGAATGCTCACATTATGAGTCTTCTGCCAGGTGTAGCCCTCTTGCAAACATACGACATGGTGATTGGGAGCACAGTGGTGGCCCAGCAAGTGAACCTCGGTTGGACTGAGAATTTTAAGCGTCATGTCATGCGCGGCCCATTGTTGTAACTGTTTGTCACTGGGATTGTTTAAAGTGATGGTCCGCCCTCCAGGGTTAGGTACGAAATCTACTCCTGGCTCTCCAAAGGCCCTGCATTCAGAGACCACGGGGATGTCGGAGTCTACTTGCCCATGATCGGAGGCGATGACGAAGAGGGTTTTTTCAACGTCACTTACTTGCCGTACACAGTGGACTAGTTTTTCTACCTCTTTGTCCACTTCAGTCAGGGCTGCGTAGACGTGTCTGTGTCCTGGGCCATAAGCATGGGATAGAGTATCAGTCGCGTAAAAGGTGACTGTAAGGAACGATGGCTTAAAGGTTTCAAAACTCCACCGGGCCATGGCTCCAGTCTGGGGAATGGAGTGACCAAAATATTCTACAGATAAATAGGAGAAAGCACCTTTAAAGGTTGGATCAGCAACGCAAGAAGAGGTCAAGCCCGCTTTTTTCAATGCTGCAGATAAGTAAATGGAGTTATCCAAGACAACTCTTTCCCCACCGGTGGCCATGCCTACCGCGTGAGTCTCAGGGTAGCTTCCACTGTTAATTGAGCTGTGTGCAGAAGCGGTCATAGTGGGAAAAGAGGTAAAACAGTTGGAGAAATATGCTCCATTATTTTGTAGTTCTCTGATGAAAGGAATCTCGGCTGCTTCATACACGCGCCTTGAGACTCCGTCTAGAATGACTAAGACTACATGTTGGTAGTCACTTTCTGGATAAAAGGGCCGTTTGTTTAGTTGGGGCCGGTCTGGGGTATTTAGTATGCGTTCGACTTCTGATGGGAAAGTCATTAGAATCCCTCACAATTTTGTAGTGTAGACTAAAGTTGCTATGATTTGGAACTTATAAGTGTCAAATACTGCTTCCAAAGCCTTTATTTTGAATTTTCAACATCCAAATGAAATGTCCTGCTTAAATTTCAACTAAAAGCAAAAAAGATGACCCCAATTTTCGGGATCATCCTTTTATTCACAACTACTCATCTATTTGTCATTTCGTGAAGAGGCAAACGTTCCTTGCCTAACGCTCCTCTTTTTCGGATTCCATTCTTTCTTTAAAGAACTTCAAATGATCATGGTCTTTACTCATTATCTCGCTAACTAATTCTTGGCTTTCTGAATCTAGTTCATCAATCCGGTCTTCATAGGCGTGAACACCCTTATCTTCACCATCATATACCTGTTTTAACAGATGAGACGGTCCTCGCAAAGCGTTAATCTTAGCAGACATATTGGCCATGGTTCCTCCCATACCAATGTCTGTTTTGGGGGTGCCACCTAGTTCCCGAATTCGTTCTGCAAGCAAGTGGGCGTGTTCTTGATGATCCTTGGCAAACTGTGATAACATCTTCATCACTTGCTCATCGCCTTGCATATCTTCCGTTTCTTTATAAACATACATAGCCATCATTTCGCCTTGGAGTAATTCGTTTAGAGTATCGATGTACTTCTGATTGGGCACGACCATTCTCCCCCACTTCGTTTTCGTTAGTCTGTCCGAGTCCTGACGAAAACATTCCCTAACAATCGGGGGCAACCTCTGAAATGTGATCGAAAAATAGTCGCCTTTTAAACGATCACAGATAATCTGATATATAGGGTTTCTTGCGAATTAAGGCAGTATCCAGAAGCTCTATGGTAGACTGACTAGCTTCGATCCGCTCGAGGGTGGCCAAGTCTGGCGCCCGTTTGTAACCAAGGAACAGTGTTGTTAGGGTTCCAATTGATAGTTTGGCCTCATATTTTGACGACTCGGACGTGAGTTCTGCCACACCGCCTTCTATCCTTATGGTAAAACTCTTATTGTTCCATTCGAGGAATGGATCGGTAACATGAAAGGTGAAGGATACCCCACTTACCTCTGCCTTGAACCGATACCGTTTCAGAAAGCTTTCGAAATCGACGATCCGCCCCATAATATATGGTCTGATAGTCTCCTTGATGTCACTGTCACTTAAAGCAAAGGCAATGGACTCACCGGAATAATTATTGCCACGCACCTCATCGACCATTGAGTCATGGGCGTTAATATATCTGAAGAGCCCCATCTTCGCTTCCATATTAAGATAAACCATTTCTTTGACATACATGGTATCTGCGTCAATGCGGTAAACCATGTAACCAAGTGGTGCGTGATCCTCGCCATAGTAGATTGCTACAGTGGTGTCGTCAACATCCCAGCGCCAATATTCATCCCAGGCCAGATCATTGCGGAATAGGCAACCATGTGTCTTTTTAGCAAACTTACTATGTAGAGCGATTAAATCAGGGCTGTCTCCAGGAACTCTACGTACATAGCCTGGAACATCCTTTCTTGCCAGCATCTTGGTGTCGCTGATCCGCCAGGTCATTTTGTCAGAGATGATTTCCCAGCCTCGATGGCGGTACAGTGGAATTGAATAGGGATAAAGAATAGCAATGGACTGACCCTTTTCGCGCATTTCAAAAAGGCTCTGCTTCATCAGCCTAGACATTAGGCCCCGGCGGGAATACTCAGGGTAAGTGGCCACACTGGTGATGAAACCGATGGGGAAAATTGCCGAGTGAACATTCATTTCCATGGGATACACGGCGAACTGTGAGATTAGTGCGCCATCATCAAAACATCCTAAGACATGGGCATTTTCTAACACCGGAAATTTGGATTTCCGAATCTCGTCGTTTTCCCAACCATAGTCCAGCAAGGTCTTTTCTGTTACCTGGAAGGCATAACGAAGTAGCTCGTTATACTGGTCAATATCTTCAATGCCTAGCTTTCTAATCTCGAATGTACATTTACGGTCCATCATGGTTATCACCTTCGACAATTAAATTCCACCAAAGAATCCCTAGTGCTACTATTATTCCCTGTCCATATCGAGAAAACCTTTTCAGACCTTGGCCTGGCAAAAAAATGGCACAGAAAGCACACAAACACTACTGTGCTACATCAGAATCATCGACTCTTTTTCCTAAAGGCTTGCGACGCCTGGAGCCAATCTTCACCCATAATCTGCCATTATCGGATTGCTTAAAGAACCGAATGCCAAACAGTTTCAACGGCGTCCAAATCTCTTTAAATACATAATATGGCATTTAATCCCCCTTTCACCATGAAACTGTAACAATCTAAGGCTTACGTCCCACACAGTTGGGACTTAAGTCCTAGACATCTTCGATTCGACAGTTGGAAGATTTTTCCTTCCTACAAATGGCTCTTGGATAACATTTAACAAACAAGTTTTTCCGAAAGATTAAGTTGCTATAATCGAATTCTATACTCGTAGACAAGAAAACCCTCCACCCTGCAGGATCTAGCCTGCGGGATGGAGGGTTATTGGTAGTAATCTACATTATATTGGGTATATTGGTTTACTCACTTACGAAAACTTGGGATTGACCCCGAAAATAGCCCTGAGTTTTTCAGGTTCTACCTTGACTTGCCGATCATAGGTCAGTAACCCATTTACCTCTTGTTCTACGTCGGTGAGCTGAGTGTAACAATAGCCGCAGATCTCGTCTTCTGCCAAAATTACATTAACAAGTCTCTGTAATCGTCCTAGCATATCCTGATAATCGGTGGCCGCGTCACCGTAGCCCCATCCTTCTGCACCCTGCTCTTCTACCTTTACCCC
>DGYW01000044.1:0-5112 GCA_002396805.1 Firmicutes bacterium UBA4996
CTTTTGGAAGGTGGTAGGCCGTGAAAGCTTATCAGATTAGAGTCCATCTTGCAGAGCTTCCCACAATTTGGCGAAGAATAATCGTCCCCAGTCATGTCACTTTTCATCACTGAACCCTATAGGGTTTATACACTGTTAGCAGGAAGCAGCGTGGAAGAAGAGAACTTGTCTAGGTGCAAAGAACAGGACATTAAATATATTTCCTAATATTATTTGTAGTATGGAGAGACGGCAAAGATGAAAGTATGTTTTGGAGTTGACGTAGGTGGTACCAGTATTAAGTTTGGTATGTTTGACCTAGGGGGGGTGCTACTTGAGAAGTGGGAGACAAAAACCCCAATAGGAGATGGTGAAATCTTGCTAAAAGAGATCGCCAGAAACATTATGGAAGCGGCAAAGAAGGGCGAAATTGCCCTTGCAGATATCATAGGTATTGGCGTAGGAATACCGGGGCCTGTGAGAGCTGATGGCTATGTAGAGGCTTCGGTAAACTTAGATATTCGGGATTTAAGTGTTTCAAAAGATCTATCAAAATTGTTAGGTGGAACTCCGGTATATACCGCGAATGATGCTAACACAGCCGCCCTAGGCGAAATGTGGCAAGGTGGCGGGAAAGGCTATAAAAATCTGGTTCTAATTACACTCGGCACCGGGGTTGGCAGTGGTATTGTAATCGACGGGAAAGTCGTTACCGGAAAAAGAGGCGTTGCCGGTGAGATTGGCCATATTATGGTCAATCCAGACGAACCTGAAATGTGCAATTGCGGTGGACAAGGCTGTTTGGATCAAATTGCCTCTGCCACGGGTTTAGTCAACAATATGAACCGGCTCATAAATACAACTAAACCTTTAGCAGACTCCAGATGGCATGAAAAAGAGGAGATCACCGCCAAGGATATTTTGGACGCTGCCAAGCGTCAGGACCCTCTAGCCTCGGCCACTGTAGAATACTGCATGGAGTTTTTAGGCCATACTATCGCAACCATAGGCCAAATCATGGACCCTGATGCCTTCATCATTGGAGGCGGCGTCTCTAAAGCAGGAGACTTCTTATTAGAAATCATTGAGCGCTACTATGAAAAACACTCAGTGTTCTCTCAGGAACGAGTGGATATCGTCTTAGCTCAATTAGGCAATGATGCTGGTATTTACGGAGCAGCCAAGATGGTCTTGGACAATCTGAGATGATCCCATAGGCGTGACCGGTAGAACACTGAACTAAGGAGGCCACAATGCTCAAAAAGACGGATCTTAATTATGACTGGAAGTATCAGCCCGACTTTCGAGAAGAATACACCTCCACCAGCTTTGATGATAGTTCTTTTGAGACTGTGCATCTACCGCACACTAATGTAGTGTTACCCTACAATAACTTTGATGAACGCATCTATCAATTTGAAAGCTGCTACCGCAAGAAACTCTGGATCGAGTCCTTAAGCCCAGATGAGCGCGTTTACATTCGCTTTGAGGGAGTCATGACCTACGCCAAGGTCTATCTTAACGGACACTATCTTGGTGACCATAAGGGCGGGTACACTCCCTTCAGGCTTGATTTAACGGATGTGGCTGTTCAGAATAGCGAGAACGTTTTAGTGGTTTATGTAGACTCCCGGGAGAGGGAAGATATTCCACCCTTTGGTTTTGTCATTGACTACTTAACCTATGGGGGCATTTATCGCGAAGTAGCCCTCGAATACTGTCGGAGCACACATATTGAGACCATCGGAATTAGGACAAAGGATGTTCTATCAACTAGCCCCACGCTCAACATAGACCTCTATTTACAGAATGCGGATGGGCAAGCCAAAAATTTAACCTGCACTTGTGCAGTTAAAGACGAAAATGGTACTACCATCCAAGGGTTTGAGCAGGAAATAAGTCTCACCGAGGGTGCGGATCAGAAAATCAGCATCAACGAAGTTGTCCGGGATTTCAAACTGTGGGGGTTAGATGAACCCAATCTCTATTGGCTACATGTTGTACTTCTGCAAGACGGAGAAATCATTGACCGGCACCATGTACGTTTTGGATTTAGGGACATCGCCTTTACCAACAACGGGTTCTATTTAAATGGAGAAAGAATAAAAATCCGCGGCCTCAATCGCCATCAATCCTTTCCCTACGTTGGTTACGCCATGCCAAAAAGCGCACAGTATAAGGATGCGGAGATCTTAAAATACGAACTAGGGGTCAACACCGTACGGTTATCCCATTACCCCCAGAGCAACCATTTTTTAGATCGCTGTGACGAGATCGGTTTACTAGTCTTTGCTGAAATTCCTGGGTGGCAACATGTAGGAGATGAAAGTTGGCAAACAATCGCCCTGCAAAATGTCGAGGAAATGATCCTCAAGGACTTCAATCATCCTAGTGTAATCATATGGGGCGTGCGTATTAACGAGTCACAAGATCATGATGAGTTCTACGAAAAGACGAATGAACTAGCCAGAAGACTAGATGATTCAAGACCCACAGGGGGAGTGCGTAATCTTAAAAACAGCACTCTGTGGGAAGATATTTACACGTATAATGATTTTAGCCATACTGGCAAAAATCGCGGGCTTGACAAAAAGAAAAATGTCACCAAAACAGATCAGCCATACTTAGTTACTGAATATAATGGACACATGTTTCCAACCAAGAAGTTTGACAACGAATCACGCCGCATCGAACATGCCCTGAGGCATCTCAACGTGCTTGAAGCAATGGAACAGGATGCTGAGATTTTAGGAGCTATTGGCTGGTGCATGTTTGATTACAATACCCATAAGGACTTTGGCAGCGGAGACAAGATCTGTTACCATGGCGTTTTAGACATGTTCCGTATTCCTAAATATGCCGCCTTCGTCTATGGCTCACAGCAAGATTACACCCCAGTTTTAAATGTAGCTAGCTCTTTGAATATCGGTGAGTATGATGGCTCCTTGCTAGCAGATATCTACGTATTTACAAACTGCGACTACATCAAACTCTATAAAAATGACGAGTACATCAATACGTTTTACCCCGCTAGCCATAAGTATCCTAGTGTTTTGCATCCTCCAATTATCATCGATGACTTGATTGGGGATGCCATTTTGAAAAACGAAAAGTTCTCGCCCACTGATGCCAAGACGATTAAGGAGCTTTTGATCAAAGCAAGTAAAACGGGGGCTAACCTAAATTTAAGGGATACACTGAAAATGGGCCGCTTGTTCTTAAAGTACAAAATGAACATGAGGGATGCAGAAGATCTTTATACAAAATATTTCGGTGGTTGGGGTGGTGCAGCCACAACTTATCGGTTTGAAGGCTATCTACAGGATAAATGTGTTCTCACAACTACTAAAAGTCAGGTTGTGAGTCCCAAGTTAACTATGGCGGTAGACGAACAGAATCTAGTTGAAGATGCAACTTATGACACTACCAGAGTAGTGTTGCGACTGGTAGATGATTATGGTAATGACATTATCTACGGTAACGATGCCGTCATAGTTGAGACAAAAGGACCTTTAGAAGTAATTGGGCCACAAGTTCTGTCATTAATTGGTGGTTCCATTGGATTTTGGGTGAAGACAACTGGCAGAAGTGGTCTTGCCAAGGTAATAGTCAGATCCGAGCGTTTTGGAGTCTTGGAGGAGACTATTAAAGTGGAGTAAGCTCGAAGCAATTCAAGGACACAGCTGCCGTCGAATAGTGCAGACACTTAACGAAAATTATGGTATCATCTTTGTAGCACCATTTTCAGAAAACAAAGGATTCTGCTTGGTGCACGCTGAATAGTATGTGACATAGGGAATATATTCAAAGGAGGACAAACATATGCTCGAGTTAATTGGTGCTGTCGTAGTTATTTGGGCTGTCATCTATTTTCTAGGTAGGATGACTCCTTAACGAAAACAGACTATAGTTAAAGAAACGGACTAAAGCCTGGCGGACCAGGCAACAATGGAGAGAGCCCCCGCGGTTTCTCTCCTTTATTTCATGTAAGGAGTTTAGCATATGGTAGGAAAAGTACGCCGCATTTGGGCCTTTGTAAAAAAAGACCTGCATGAATCCATCAAGAACCGGTCCATTTTTATTGCTGTCATCTTGCCCGTTGTAGCATCACTGCTCTTTGGCTTCTTAGATAATGCCCAAACACCAAAGAGTTTTACACTAGGCATCTACGATCAGATCGATTCTGAGTTCACCCAATTTGTGCAAAACACAGCCCTGAACTTTAAAGTGACAGTGGTCGTAGATCAAGAAGAAGGCAGGGACCTAGTGAAAACAGGTCAGCTTGACGGATTCATTGTGATGAAAGATCACCATCGGTTTCAAGTTTTTCTAGATAGCCAACGGCCCGTCTACTTCTTCGCCTTAAGTGAAAACATTACCAACTTAATTGAAATCTATCTACAGGCACCACCGCGATATGATTTGGAGATCATTTCCGTAGGTAACGCCACTGTCAGTCGCTCCGTCTTGCCTGTTTGGATCACCATCACCATGAGTATGATCGGAGTGATGGTTGTCTCTGGTATGTTTGCAGAGGAAAAAGATAACAAGACCATCGAAGCTATTGGGGTTTCGCCCGTTGGTTATGATGAGTTGTTGTTAGGAAAAGGTGTTTTTGGCGTGTTGCTCAGTCTGGGCACAGTTATCGTCATGCTGCTTTTAAACCGAGTGCTCAATCTAGGTTTCTCTAGCTGGTTAGCCCTGGTGAGTCTCACATTTACAGGTGCGGTTTGTTTTACCGCCATAGGACTTTTAATCGGGGTGTTGGCGAGTGGTCAGTCAACGGCCCGTTCTGTAGCCACCATGATCTACTTCCCACTCTTATTTCCTACCCTAATCTCTGACTTGTCACCCTTCACACGCACCTTAGCTAGCTTCTTTCCAACATATTATGTGTTTAGCGGGATAGAGGCCATTCTTCTGCACGGCCATGGAATGGGCGGAATTTGGAGCCAGCTAGCAGTCTTAATTCTCTTTGGCTTGATCCTACTTGGAACTACATTTTTCGCCTATGGAAGGATGGTGAATGCGCTTGACTAAAAAAACACTGGTAGTAGTGGTCTTATTATCCCTTGTTTTGGCGGGAGTTGCCTCAGGTCAGGGATCTATTCACCAGAGACTCCACAACTTCGT
>DGYW01000044.1:5298-14221 GCA_002396805.1 Firmicutes bacterium UBA4996
GCACTGGTCTATGAGAGTTATGCTACGGAGTCGTTTGGAGAAGTGTACGAAGTCATGCATCCCAGTATCCAAGGGACGTTGTCTAAGGATGAGTATGTCACCTTTCAAGAACATCATTTTGAGCGATTACGTCTAGAGATTAGCGAAATCGAGGTGGGTAAGGTGAGCACCAATCCACGAATTCCCTCACCTTTGCGCACATTATTGCCCCTTGATTTAAAGCACGAACTCTACGGGGTAGACTTAAGCTACAGGGCCCATTTTGTCAGTGGTATCCGGCTTAATCAAAGTATCTCCAAGACAGTCTACGTTGCGGTAGCTAATCCTGGGACAACAGAGGAGTCAATGTACCTACTTTGGGATCCAAGTTCGATTGAGGAAGAGGAGCAAGAACAATGACGGCAATTAATGTGCAGGGGCTAACCAAACGCTATGGTCAGTTTGTGGCGGTAGATAACATCAGCTTTCAGGTTGGTTCTGGTGAAGTATTTGGTTTTTTGGGACCAAACGGAGTAGGAAAGACTTCGACAATTAGGATCTTAACTGGCTTGAGTAGGGCCACAGCAGGAAGCTGCCGCGTATTCGGAGAAGAGATGACTCCTAATAATAAGCAAATTCGCAGCAAGATTGGTGTCGTATTTGAAGAACCTAATCTCTACGCCCGCTTGTCTGGCAGGCAAAATCTCCAGTTCTTTGCCACCTTGTATGGTGCGAACAAGGACAAGGTCTCAGAGTTATTAGATGAATATAAGTTGTCTGAGGCAGGAAATAAGCCAGTGGCCCATTATTCCAAAGGCATGAAGCAGCGCTTGTTGATCTGTCGAGCATTGCTTAACGATCCCCAGCTACTTGTTCTCGACGAACCAACTAGTGGCCTAGATTTAGAATCTGTAGAGTTAATCCGCAGTCGGATTCTATCATTTGCCGAACAGGGGAAAGCTGTCTTTATGAGCACCCACTCTCTAGAAGAAGCAGATGAGCTCTGTAATAGGGTCGCTTTCATTAACCATGGGAAAATCATTGCAGAGGGTGACCCTGCCAGCCTCAAGCTACGCTATGGCCAAGACTACGTACGGGTTGACTTAATTCCCACTGTGCCCTTGCCGGAGTTTTGGACGTTCGTAGAGAAGTTGCAGCTAACGAAAAGTGACCAAGACGGTAGGGTGATCTCCCTGGTTATACCCATGACCAATGAACACTTAGGTAGCCAGCTTGACAAGCTGCTGATGGTTGGACGGATTTTGCGCATCCATTCTCAGGAAGCCTCCTTGCGCGAGGTCTTCAAGGCAGTATTCGAAGGAGATTTGGCCCTCACCAATTAACGGTGGGGGCTTTTTGGTAGAGTACGTTACCCACGTATCTTAAGAAGTGTAAACTATATATTCTATCTTGAACTAATAGCAGTGTCAACACCATTTTTGTGTTTTTCATCAAATTGTGCTATTATAGAAAGTAGCCATTACACTACGTGATTTGGTTAGACTGCATTTCAGATCAGATATGGGGGATTCTACATGATTTTACTTAACGAGCAGGTGCGCCACAAGAGCTTTGGCGAAGGCCACATAGTTGAATATAGTGATTCAAGCGTGAAAGTGCGTTTTCCATCAGGAGACAAAAGGTTTGTTTTTCCCGATGCTTTTGGCACCTATATCACACTAGTTGACAAGAAAACGGCCAAGCAAGTGGATGGCCTCAAAAGAGAAGTCGAAAAAGAACGCAGAAAAAGAGAGTTGGAGCTGGCCAAGGTTAGAGCCATCGAACATGAAAAACAGCAGCGCCTCTTGGAGCAAGAACGACTGATGAAAAACCACAAACTCTCACCAGTATCACAAGTGGCTTTTTGGTGTGAAGAACAAGAACTGGATCAGGTTTTTGAAGAGTGGAGGGTTTTCACAGGGCTAAGAAAAAGTGGTCCAAATAAAGGAAAACCAAACCGGCTCATTCGTCTGCACCAAAATAGTGCCGTCCTGATTACCGTTAGAGAACCTGGCACTCCAGAAAAAGACAGGCGGATAGTAGGTGTTTTTATGGTGGAGGAAGGCTTCATCGGAAGGATCTGTGAAGATGGGTATATCCCTGCCCATGTGGAGTACAAAATCCTCCTCACCAAAGAGGAATCCCAAAAGATGCCTTTTTGGTACTACTATCTAAACGAAAGATATCCAAACAATATGACCTGGAATAGTGGCAGATCTCGCTATTTTGATAATGTCTGGATGGCCCAGGTGCTCCAGGGGATCATCTCCTTGAAAACGGATCCAGAAGAGCGAGAACTTGCACAGGCCTTCTTGGAACATTTTTGTCAATTGAACCGGCTAGTAGCAGAGGACTTGCCAGAGCCCAGTGGTGTGTTGGCGCGTCAGACAGAAGGAAAAAGAGGGGGCGCAAAAGAAATAAGCATTTAAGCGACTCTGGTAAAGGAAAGGACAACTCCATGAGCAATAACTATTACTACCTTCTGACCAACCTGCTCACTGAAGACGAAAAGCGTGTTGTTACGAGCATTGTCCAACATATCGAAGATAATTCGGGCAGGGTGGGAATCCAGCAGATAGCCGATGAAAACTATGTCTCAACAGCATTTATCATGAAACTGTGTAAGCGTTTAGGTTTCGATGGCTATAGCGAGCTTTTTTATTATCTAGCCCTACAAAACAGCAGTACCCCCCATGCTAGCGATCCGCAAAAAGAGGCTCTACACAACCTCATTGACAATTACGATGATGACAAGGTCCAAGCTTTCTGTGAGATCCTCGATTCTTACCGGGAGCAAAAGATTTTCGCAGTTGGTGAAGGTTTTGCTGATCTTGTGGCTGACTATATAACTCAGCGTTTAGCTGTCTGCGGATTCATGGTTTTCAATCGCGTTCATTTCTATGATCTAATGCTCTTTCGGCAAGGTTTGAAAGGTCAAATGGTACCGAATGTTGAATCATCCTTAATTATCGCTATTTCTCAAAGCGGTGAAACCGAAGCGGTTTTAAACGACGTTAATAGGGCCCGTGAAAAGGGCTTTAAGGTCTTATCATTTTCCAGAAGAGCCGATTCTACCTTAGCTAAGCTTTCCGATATTTTGTTTATCGTCAACGCCTCTAAGCAGACCCTAATTGGCGAGGTGCCCAATTCATTTTTTGGCAAAGTTATCCTGGCCTTCGAGGAACTAATTGGTATGTATTTTGCCAATTCTTAGCGCTCCATCGAACCTAAGCTGCTACTGGTAAGTGGCAGTTTTTTTGTGCCCAAAATAAATACACGCGAAGAGAAAAAAATATAAATTTATACATGATATAATGAACTCGAGCTTTTTATCGACCCTTTTAGGAGGAATTAGGTGCACAAAAATGTGAAAACGGTAATATTTGATCTCGATGGTACCGTATACCAAAATACCACTTTCCACCGCGACTATTTGCATTTCCTAGTAGAAGACACAGCGTGGGTGAATTGGGAAGCCCCTCTCATAGAATTTGTAGATAGTGTTTTTGCAGGAAAAAGGCTTGTCATGAACAGATTCTATCAGACTGTCCAAGTAAAGCCAGAGACGCCAGATGAGTTTTTTGCTATGCTTGAAGAGAGCCTTTGCCCTCCATTATCATATGAGGAGGCCCTAAACTCTAGAGACATCATCTATCTAGGAGATGCGTGGGCTGTAGTAACATTGATCGGTGAAACCTTGGGCCTTCTAGCTGGTGAACGTCGTGATTTGATTTATCGCAGAGCGCGCAGGCGCATGGAGGAAGAAGGAATGGGAGGCAGCATTGTCTTAAAAACCGCCATTAGCGATTTGTCTAAACGCTGTAATGTTATTCTGATGAGTAACTCTTACGAAGAAACTGCACAGGAGTTTCTAAGGCAGCTTGGGTATAACGACCTGTTTCCCCTGATCTGTAGTAGCGCCAACAAACCCTTTGACATGATCCGCAAGCTTGAGCAGATCGATCCTGCGATTTTTGAGCAACCAGAAACCGTAATCTCTATTGGAGATCACGCCTATAACGACTTAATGCCCATTCAGCAGAAAGGAGGGCGTACTGTGTGGCTCAACCCCTTCCCAAACATCGAGCGTCCAGTTTGCGATGTTGAAGTGGAAACTTTGGATGAGTTGGCGGGGTATCTTACAACACTGACTGGAATTTTCTAAATGTCATCGTGCGAAGAAATGAGGATGGAGGAAATGAGAATGCGACGCATCAATAAAATGTGGTTACCTGTAGTTTTAGTCGTAGTACTGATGTCCCTTAGCGGCTTTACCGCAAGTGTAGAGGCGGCCAGAGGAGACAAGATTAAGATCGTCTATTGGAACACCTATACCGATCACCACGAACAGGCTCTAGCGAGAATCATTGCAGATTTTAACGCATCCCAGGACAAGTATGAGGTTGTCTCCCAGCAGCAGCCTTATAGCGAGTTTGATGCTAAGCTCATGCAAGCTGTACGCATTGGAATGGGTCCAGATATTGTCAATATGTTTCCCTCCGACGCTATAAACTATATAAAGGACGGACTCCTTGTGGACTTTGGGCCCTATATTAATCATCCTGAACACGGAATTCCTAATTTCAAAGAGAGCATTCCGGTAGGTTCCTATGCAGAAATAACCCAGTGGGGCGGGGATAGTATCTATCTGTTCCCATGCACCGTAGTTGGCGAAGTACTTTTTTATAACAAAACTCTCTTTGATAAATATGACCTGCAAGCACCCAAGACTTGGACTGAAGTAGCAGAGATTAGTAAACTGATCTATGCAAGGGAAGGAATCCCTGGATTTGGAACGGACTCCATTACTGACACCTATCAGGGTCTTATTATGCAGGCTGGAAGCGGTTATATTGATGCTGAAACCATGACCCTTCAGATCGATGAGACCATTGCTAAAGAAAAGCTCAACTGGTTTGCAGACGGTGTCAAAGCCGGTTATTTTCGCCTTGTAGGTGAGGATGTTTTCTTCTCCAATCCCTTCGGAAGTCAGGCCGTTGCCTCATATATCGGCTCCAGTGCAGGCGCCACGTATGTGGACGCTGCAGTAGGTGGTGCCTTTGAGATTGGTTGTGTACCCATTCCCCAAGAGGGGCCAGTTAAATATATCTCTCAGTGGGGCAATAACTTTGTTTGCCTCAGTAAAGATGAGGAACACGCTCGAGGCGCTTATGAGTTTCTAAAGTACTTTACCTCCAAGGATGTTGTTGTGGACTGGGCTATCGCCTTCGGAAGTGTGCCAGCGTATGCAGATGCAGTTCAGACCGGGAAGTTTCAAAAATTCTCCCAAGAAAACATTGCGGTCAAGGCCCTCTTGGACCAGGTTCAATACGTGGGCATGCTCGCAAGTGTTCCTGGCGCTGTCAATGTGCGCACTGAAATCGATAAGATGCTCCAAAGTGTCGCCCTTGGCGTGATGGACACAGATACAGCTTACAATGCGTTTATTAGAGCAAGTCAAGCTGCTTTGAATCAATAAAGAGTACAAGTGACAGAAGGGGGCTGGAAGATGCCAAAACTTTTGGTGTTCTGTATCGACGCACTATGCGCGTCCGACATAGAGTTTATGAGGACATTGCCTAATTTTGGCCAAATCCTCAGGCATGGTGCTTTAGTCGAAAAAGTGGAACCTGTTTTTCCAGCGCTAACCTATTGCTGTCACACGTCAATTCTTACCGGGACCTATGTGGGGCGCCATGGAATCGTCCATAATGAGATGCTCACTCGCGGCGGAAAACGTGGCGCACCCTGGTATAGCCTTAAGCAGCAAATTAGTGGGAAGACTCTATTGGATGAAGCTCGCGAGCAGGGGCTGACAACTTGTTCACTTGCGTGGCCTGTTTCGGGTGCTGCAGATTATGATTTTAACATGCCCATGATCGTTCCCTACAGTTATCAAGGGTATGAGCCCGAAAAGTGGCTTGTGGGAACAGCCACCGCTAATCTCATGGAGCGCTATTTCTACAAACACGGACGTTACCTTAAAGGTCCAACTCGCAGTTTAGATCTGTTCACCATGGCTCTAGCCCTGGATATTCTCGAAGACTATGAGCAACCAGATGTGATGCTGGTTAAGATGTGCGATCTAGATGGGGTTAGACACATGCATGGTGTCTACCATGACAAGACCCGACAACAGTTGCGCACACATGATGAAGAACTAGGAGCCATCTTGGAAAGTCTACGTCGCCAAGGGACACTTGACGATACGAATCTTGTGGTTTTGGGAGATCATGGGCAAACGGATATCAATGATGTTCTATTTATGAACCTTTTGCTGAAAGAGCATGGGTTTTTGCAAACGGACGAGGCAGGGAATTTAGTCTCCTTTGATGCCTTTTGTCACTCAGCGCGGCTTACTGCATTTATTGAGCTCCGCGACCCAGAGGATTCAGAGCTAGTACAGAGGACCCGTGAATTTTTAGAAAGTTTGCGTACAGACCCAGAGATCCAGCTGGATCTCGTTTTGGATGCCAAGGAAGCTGAAAGAGAATATGGACTTGTAGGTCCCTTTGATTTTGTGATTGAGAGCAGATTGCCCATTTCCTTTGACGAACGTACTCGGGGAGATTCTATCTGGGGTAGTCTGACCCCTGATTATCACATGGTGGCTGCCACGCACGGTGGCAGCCCCAGACGTCAAGAGTTAACTACATTCTTTGCCTGTGGTCCATCAATCCAACCAACGGTTGTGGAAGACCCTCGGTCCATGGTCGATTTGGCACCTACAATGGCCAATATGCTCGGATTCTCAATGACTGATATTGACGGCGTACCGATAAAGGAGATCTTGAGGTGATGTTGTGCAGATAACGCTAAAAAACTTGACAAAACGTTTCGGCGATACGGTCGCGGTGGACAACCTTTCTATTACATTAGCTAGTGGTAAGCTTACCGCTTTGCTTGGTCCTTCTGGGTGTGGGAAAACAACCACCCTAAATATGCTCTCAGGCATCGTACCGGTTTCCAGCGGGAAGTTGTTCTTTGATGATCAAGATGTGACTGGCCTCCCACCTGAAAAACGCGGCATTGGCCTTGTCTTTCAGAACTACTCCCTCTATCCCCATATGACAGTGCTCCAAAATATTTGTTTTCCCATGGAGATGAACAAGATACCCAAAAAAGAGCGTTTGGCAAGGGCCCAAGAGCTCGCGGAACTGGTGCATATTACGCCGCTGTTGAAACGGAGACCCTCAGAGCTCTCTGGGGGCCAACAGCAACGGGTTGCTATCGCTCGGGCCTTGGCTAAAGACCCAGAGGTATTACTCCTAGACGAACCCTTATCTAACCTCGATGCTAAGCTGCGCATTGAGATGCGGGAAGAGATTCGGCGCATCCAACGTGAATCAAAGATAACAACCGTGTTCGTAACGCATGATCAAGAGGAAGCCAGTAGTATAGCAGATGAGGTTGTACTGTTAAAAAATGGAGTATTACAACAGCAAGGAACCGCTAGATTACTCTACGAAGAACCACAGAATCTTTTTGTGGCTGACTTTCTAGGGACACCACCCATTAATAAGTTAACAGGGAAGGTTGCAGGCAATCAGATTTTGCTAGATGGTAGCGACATTAAAATTTCCGTACGACTCGATGGGAAGCTCAAAGATGGCCTACCAGTTATTTTGGCAGTGCGGGCAGAAAGCGTCGTTGCCCAACCACAAGAACCTCAGTTCGAAGCGTCGGTCATCGAGCGCTACGCAATGGGCAAAGATGAGCTGATTCGCTTTTGTGTAGGCAGCGAGCAGCAGATGCGAGTCTTTGTCCCCAGTGAAATCACCGTGAGCGAAGGGGAGACGGTGTCTCTAGCGTTGAAGACCCGAGGCGTGTTTTTGTTTGACGCCGAGAGTGGGGAGAGATACGCATGAGGAGAACGAAAGAGCGGGAGCACGTTACAGCCCGAACGCTGATTGAGCCGATTGTATACTTACTTCCTTTTTTAATTGGCTTAGCACTATTTACCATCTATCCTTTCGTGAACGTCTTTGTGATTTCGTTTAAGGAAAACTACAGTTTCATGACGGGCAAGTTCAGCTCTGTGGGCTTCGGTAATTATGTGAAAATTTTTGCCGATCCGAACTTCATAAACGGGTTAAAAAATACCGGACTATACGTGTTATTCGTGGTTCCCATAGCAACAGTACTCTCTTTGCTCGTGGCCACCTTACTGAACTCTAACATTAAACTTAAGGCACTTTTTCAAACAGCCTTTTTTATGCCTATGGTCACATCCATCACTGCTGTGGGTCTGGTTTGGAAGTGGATGTTCAACTACGATTACGGCCTAATCAACTACTTTCTCTCGTTTTTCAACGTTCAGGCCATTAATTGGTTGAATAACCCTAAGTACAATCTAGCTGCCTTAATCATCTACGGGATCTGGAACATGATGCCCTTTACGATCATTCTTTTGCTAGCGGGATATCAAAATATTAACCCGCAATACTATACAGCGGCACGTGTGGATGGGGCCAAGCCGATTCGCATCTTTTTTAGAATTACCATACCTTTGTTAGCTCCAACACTCGGCTTGACTTTGATTGTTAATATGATCTCCGCCTCGAAGGTGTTCACGGAACTTTTCCCTCTGTTTAACGGCAATCCTGGCGCAGCCTATTCTCTTTATACCATCGTCTACTTTTTGTACGATAAGTTCTACAAACAGTGGCAACTTGGGCTGGCGGCGGCTAGTGCTGTCGTATTGTTTTTAATCGTACTCCTATTTACCATCATCCAGCTTGTCATTCAGCGTAAATGGAAGAATTATTGAGGTGGTGGCTATGAAGACTTTCAAACATACGGTAGTCTACCTAATTTTGCTCCTGGGGGCACTAGTCATGGTGTTCCCGTTTTTCTGGATGCTCGTGTCGTCACTTAAAACTGCAGCTGAGGTCAATACTACACCTCCGACCTTTTGGCCCCAAAATCTCATGTTTGAGAATTA
>DGYW01000044.1:14494-17328 GCA_002396805.1 Firmicutes bacterium UBA4996
ACTACCATCTTGGCGGCCTTTGCCTTTTCGCGGCTTAAGTTTCCTGGACGCGATTTGCTGTTTTCTTTGCTGCTGGCCATGATGATGATCCCCTTTGAGATTCTGATTATCACGAATTATACTACAGTGGTGAAAATGGGCCTTATTGATACATTGGTGGCCCTGATTATACCGTTCACATCGAGTATATTTTACACCTATATTTTGCGGAACTTTTTCCTTTCCATTCCAGATAGTCTTTATTATTCGGCCCGTGTGGATGGGGCAAATAATTGGCGCTATCTGTGGCGCATTATGGTGCCCATTGCGAAGCCCGCTTTGGTGACTATCGCGCTACTTAATGCCATTGCTAGCTGGAACTCATTTTTGTGGACCATGATTGCCACCAACAGCACAGCAGTGCGCACATTGCCCTTTGGCTTGTATGCATTTATGTCTTCTAGCGGAATTCGCTATGAGCGCCTCATGGCCGCTGCAACTATCGTTGTGGTTCCCATGATTTTGCTGTTCGTTTTATTCCGGAAAAACATTGTGTCGGGTGTTTCCCGCGGTGGATTGAAAGGATGAGTCAGAATGGAAGTTACACTGGATATTTTATGTCATGCAGACTTTTCTGGTCGCATTCGCAAATCAAAGAGCACCGTGGGCTTATCGGCTTTTTCTGCTGCCATAGAAAGTGCGCGTGAGTTGAATCCAGAGGGAACCATCTTAATGGATGCGGGAGATCATTTTTCGGTCAACCTCTGGGGTGGTTTGCCCATGGTTCGAGCCTCCAATTTACTGGGTACTGATGTGATGACCCTCGGTAATCATGAGTTTGATCGGGGCAAGGATTATCTAGAAGAATGCATCGCTGCCTGCGATTTTCCAGTGTTATGCGCAAACATTCACTATAAAGATGGAGATCCTATCGCTGGTACTCTTCCGTACATTATTTTAGAACGCTGTGGTGTGAAAATAGGCGTGATCGGACTCGGTACGGAATATACGCCTTTTATGGTTGAGAAGTCGGCTTTTCTGCCCTTTACGGTCTCAAGTGCCATTGCAGCTGGAAAGCGATACATCCCCGAAATGCGAGAAAATGGCGCGGAGATCATCGTGGCTTTAACCCATTGTCCCTTTTATATTGAAGAGGATGGGTCGATTACAGGTGAAATGTGGGACGTCTTACGGAATATTCCTCCTGTGGACGTTTGTATCGGAGGACATATTCCTGGTGATTATGCAAACATAATTCATGATACTTGCGTGCTCAAGGCAGGGTTTGCAGGTGAAAGCCTGGGCCGTGCTCGTCTTGTATTCGATACCGACACAAGGCAGATAGTTAGCAAGAGTTGCGAAGTTATGCTTACGGATCCCAATAAGGAGGGGAGGGCTGAGATCTCAGCCTATGCACGTCAGGTAACAGAACCCTTTGAAGCATACTTCAACGAGGCGCTGGCCTATGCCGAAGAGGAGTGGATCCTAAGACTGGCCACCGAGACCAAGCTAGGGGACTTTCTCGCGGATTGTTTGCGCTTTGGCGGACAAACCGAGATCGCTTATATGAATGCTACCAGTGCCTGCGGTATGATTGAGCCTGGTGTGGTCACCCGTGAAACGATCACGCAGGTAAGTGGTTATAACGATCCTATTTTTGTTGGTGAGATCACCGGTAAGCAGCTCTATGAGCTGATAGAATTGGTCTATGAACCAGAGCGCTTTGGGAACAACGCGGCACTTCTGATTTCTGGCTTTCATGCGGAGCTGGACCATACAAAGCCCTCGCCTCATAAAACTATCCGTCTAACCTTACCTGATGGTACTCCCATCGACTTAGAACGTAGCTATTCTGTATGTACAAGTGCTTATATGGCCTCAGGCGGTAACGATACTTCACAGGTTGCAGATCAGATCAACTATCGTAATACCGATTTACGCTTCCATGATGCGGCGTTTGCTTATGCTAAAAGTTTGAAGGTGCTTGCAGTGGAAGATTGGCCCCGCTTGAAAGAAATTGGAACACCTGAAAATGATAATTCGCCGTTCTGATAAAAATTCACAATGCTTTTGCCAAAACACCCCCAGTCCTAAAAGATAGGCTGGGGGTGTTTGCGCGTAATGGGATTTTATGACCAAAAACTGGGAATAAAGTTGCGGTACGCAACAATGCCAAGAATAGCCAATTTCAAGAGTTTACATTTGGTTTTTATCAGTATAGGCGTAAACCCATTACCCATTATCTTTAGCAGTGATATATGTTTTTAACTCCCGCACATAAAATGTTTCGTTTGAAAGAAGGATTCGGAGAAATGGCGGCGAATAGTTGCATCATGCAATTAATTGAGGAGGTAGCTTGGTGCGCGTCATAATTCGCAACGGAACTATTATTACCCCTTATCGGGTATTAGAAAGAAGCAGTCTGATCATGGAAGACGGGGTGATAACCGCGGTTGTTCCCCACTCTGACCTTGAAATCGGTGACGAAGATACCGTCTTTGATGTTGGCGGAGACTATGTGGCTCCAGGTTTCATAGATATTCATTCCCATGGAGGCGGAGGGCACGATTTTATGGATGGCACGCCCGAAGCCTTTCTCGAAGGGGCGAGGGCACATCTTTCCTATGGTACCACTAGCATATTGCCTACTACACTCACCTCTACAACCGAGGAATTATTTCGAACACTAGATAGCTTTCATAAGGCCCAAACGGCACAGGTAGTGGGGCCAGAGTTGCTTGGATTACATTTGGAGGGACCTTATTTTGCCCTCGAACAGAAGGGGGCTCAGGATCCCCGGTACATAAAGAATCCTTCGCCTGATGAATATAAGGCGATTGTTGACTACAGCAAGT
>DGYW01000044.1:17593-31945 GCA_002396805.1 Firmicutes bacterium UBA4996
ATCGGGCATTCTAATGCCATCTCTGATGAAGTGGAGCAAGCAGTGGAAAACGGGTTTACCCTTGTGACACATCTATACTCCGGGATGTCCACTGTTCGAAGAATCAACGCCTATCGCTACGCAGGTGTAGTAGAAAGTGCCCTGTTACTTGATGATCTAGTCGTAGAAATCATTGCCGATGGGGCTCATTTACCTAAGAGTCTCCTACAACTAGTTTACAAGACCAAGGGAGCCGATGCCATTTGTCTAGTGACTGATTCGATGAGAGCAGCCGGAATGCCTGAAGGAAAGACAATTTTAGGGAGCTTAGACGATGGGCAAGAGGTTATTGTGGAAGATGGAGTTGCTAAATTGCTTGACCGTAGTGCTTTTGCAGGGAGTGTGTGCACGGCGGACAGGCTGATTCGCACCATGGTTCAGTTGGCTCAGGTTCCTTTGGTTGAGGCGATTAGAATGCTGACTCTTACCCCAGCCCGTGTACTAGACATTCAGGACCGAAAGGGTAGCCTGGCTCCTGGAAAGGAGGCGGATATAGTAGTCTTTGACGCAGATATTAAGATCTCCATGGTGTTAGTTAAGGGCAAACTGGGGTTTTCTAGAAATTTGGAGGTAAAGAATGAAACCAATTAAAGAAATGCAAGTTGATCGTCTCAAGGTGAAGGTCTATGAAACAACCGAAGAATTGGGCTTGGCCGCTGCCACGCACGCCAGTGAAATTATTCAGAGCATAGAAAAATCCGTTATTAATCTAATTTTTTCCACCGGGGCTTCGCAATTTTCGTTCATGGATGGACTGAAAAAGCAGACCATTGATTGGACCAAGATTCATGCTTATCACTTAGATGAGTATAAGGACATTTCACCAGAGCACTCTGCCAGTTTTCGCTTGTGGATTAGAACGCGCATTGAAGAAGTCTTCCTGCCGAACAAAGTAGAGTATTTACATGGAGATGTGGACAACCCTCTCATAGAATGCCAGCGTTACGCCAAGCTTCTTCAAGACAATCCCATTGATCTTGGGTTTATCGGCATTGGGGAGAATGGACATATCGCCTTTAACGATCCTCCCGTGGCTGACTTTCAAGACCCCTCTTGGGTCAAAGTGGTGAAATTAGATGAGCTTTGTAGGCGCCAGCAAATGGGAGAAGGTTGGTTTGCTACATTAGATGATGTTCCAAAAGAAGCTTTGACTGTCACGGTTCCAGCAATCTTAAAGTGTAAAAAGATTATCTCGATTGTACCGGATGAGCGTAAGGCGCAAGCTGTAAGAAACGCATTGTATGGACCCATTTCTACAGATTGCCCAGCATCCATTTTGCGCACCCACCCCGATATCACGTTGTATCTTGACCGTGATTCGGCATCTTTGATTCTTGAGTAAAAGTCACTAAGTAGAAAGGGGGGTAAAAAGAGTCCGTATTAGCTGTTTGCCAAGATTCACTATAAAGAGGAGGCTTAAACAATGAAAAAATTCTTTTCTATGCTTGGGATTGTTGTTTTGGTCTGTATGGTAGCTATTCCTGGTTACGCAAATGACAAAGTGTTTAAGATTGGCGGCATCTCATCTTTGCAGACAGGGTATGGTCGTTCTATGGTTAGTGGTGCAGGATTAGCCGTTGAGGAAATCAACGCAGCTGGTGGTATTAACGGTATTATGCTGTCTATCGAATGGCAAGATGGCATGCTCTCGCCGGCGATTGGACGAACTGGTGTTCAAAAATTGCTTCACGCTAGTAACGTAGATGCGTTGATTGGGGATCACTCCAGCGCCACAATTATTGCTACCGATGATTTGGTTCGTGAGTATGGTTTGCTCCAGTTGGGCATGGGCAGTGCGGTTCAAGTTACCGAGCTTGGCAATCCTTGGATAGCTAGGGTTAGGGAACCAGATGATTTGACTGCTCGAGTCTTAGTTAATTATATCAACGATATACTCGGCTATGACAAGATTGGTGTGTTTTACGTCAGCGACCAATTCGGATATGGCGGTCGCGACGTTACGCTCCAGACTTTAGAAGCAAAGGGGATCACTCCAGCTTCCGTACAGTCACATAACCCGAATGACAAAGACTTCTCGGCCCAGTTACTTGCCTTTAAAAACGCTGGGGTCCAAGCTATCATTGCCTACTCGGCACCGGTAGAAGTGGGTGTCTTTCTCCGTCAAGCAAAGCAGCTTATTCCAGAGGTAAAGATCTTCCAAAGTAGCGTTGGGGCAACTCAAACCTCTATGGAAGTTGCCGGGGATGCAGCAAACGGTACTTATGCAGTTGTTACCTATACTGAAGACAACCCAGATCAAAAAGTTCAAGATTTCATTGCCGCTCACAAAAAGAGATGGAAGGATATTCCCTACGACTTCTTCGATCCTTTAGCGTATGATGCAATCTACATGCTTGCTGAGGCGATTAGACTTGCAGGGACCACAGATCGTACCGCGGTACGAGATGCGTTCTTTACCATTAAGGGCTTTAAGGGTGTTACCGGTTTAGAGTATAACGTAATGCCTGACGGGGAGACAGTGAATGAATTGATCTTAGTGGAGATCGTGAACGGAAAGCATAGAGTAGTCCAACGAGTAAAGGGCTAGTCAATACATTTCTTCTAGAACCGGGGCATAGCTCCGGTTCTAGAACACAGCATGAATCCGCTGTGTTAAACAGGGGAAAGGAAGGCATTTGAATGAGTACATTGGTTCAGCAACTTACTAATGGCGTTGCCCTTGGGTGTATTTACGGTCTTATTGCTCTGGGCTACAGTTTTATCTACAATGCAATCGGTTTGGTTAATCTGGCTCAGGGTAGTTTTGTCATGGTCGGCTCTTTCATCTATGGTGTTACTTTGATCAACAACATGAAACTGCCGTTTGTAGTCGCCTTTTTCGTCCTAACTATTGTCATGGCCATCTTCGGAATAATCTGTGAACTGATTTTCTATCGACCCTTAAAAAATGCGCATATCCGTACTGTGCTGGTAGGTCTGGTAGCCTTGGAGCTGCTCGTAGGTAATCTCGCCATTATCATCTGGGGACCTTATCCTAGGGGAACCTCAGGTCCTTTCGGGCACAAATTACTTACCATCGGTGAGATATCTGTTTCTTACCAGAACATGTTTATCATCTCAGTCACTGTGTTGCTACTAGTTGTTCAAGCTATCTTTTTTAAGAAGACCATGCTCGGGAAGGTCATGCGTGCAGTTGCTCAAGATCGAGATACGGCACGATTAATGGGTATTGAGTCGGATTTAGTAATCTCCGCAACCTTTGCCTATAGTTCCATCCTGGGCGGCATTGCAGGCATGTTGGTTTCTCCGCTCTTCGCCATTGAACCTGGTCTGGCCACCTTGGGATTTAAGGGATTTGGGGCATGTGTAATTGGCGCATTTTCCAATATTCTTGGGGCATTTGCTGGAGGAATCATTTTGGGAACAGCTGAGATTTTAGGTGCGAGCTATGTTTCTTCTGTATATAAGGACAGTATCGTGTACCTTCTAATAATTGCCTTTTTGCTCTTTAGACCTCAGGGTCTCTTTGGTAAGAAAAAAGAGCATGGTGGCTTGTAAGTGGGGATGAGAATGGAAAATAAGAAACGTAATATCATTTTGTTTGTGGTCCTAGTTCTGTTAGCTGTGGCGCCATACCTCTTCCACAATAACTACCAACGCTATGTTCTAAACAATGTGCTGATTAACGTTATGCTTGTGATAGCCCTTAATTTCATCTTGGGTTTTGCGGGACAAGTGTTTCTTGGCACCATCGGCTTTTTCGCTATTAGCTCCTATGTTACCGCCTTGGTCACCACTACCCTGGGTATGAGTTTTTGGTGGGGACTACTTGCGTCAGTTGTCATTACCGCTGTTTTTTCATTTTGTCTTGGTTTACCCACACTCAAGTTGAGTGGGTTTTATCTAGCGTTGATGTCCACTGGCTTTATTGTGGTGACAACAGATGTGTTGAAAAACTGGAGTTCTTTGACTAATGGTGTTTGGGGAATCTCTAACATTGCTCGACCGGTCATCTTTGGTCACGTTATTTCTACCGATCTTCAGTTTTACTATCTCAGCTTCGTCATGACCAGTATCCTCGCGATAATTGCCATAGTCATTGAAGACTCCCGATTTGGAAGGGCGTTTAAGGCAGTTCGCGATGATCAACTCGCTGCGGAGATTGTCGGGATTAATGCCACGAAAGCAAAGCTGTTGGCCTTTATCTTGTCAGGAGTTTATGTGGGGGTGGCAGGGGCTTTGTATGCAAGTTTCCAAAGATTTATTAGTCCTGACGTTTTTAGCCTTCAACAGAACTCTCTGTTCATGTGCATGTTAGTCATCGGGGGACTTGGTTCGGTACCAGGTGCTGTCATCGGTGCGACCCTCTTGACTACTTTAACAGAGGTTCTTCGTTTCATGAGAGAGAAGTATTTGCTGGTCTACGCAGTTGTCATCATTATTACGCTCATCTACCAACCGGGAGGCCTGATTGTGTTTTTGGGCCAAACCATCGATTGGGTGAAGAGTAAGTTGACAAGACAACCTCGGCTGAGAAAGGAGATATAATCCAGTGGAGCCGTTATTGAATGTGACTAACCTTTGTAAAAGTTTTGGAGGGGTCAAGGCAATTAATGATCTTTCTTTGACTGTCGATCCCGGCGAGATCTGCGCAATCATTGGTCCGAATGGTTCGGGCAAGACCACCACTATTAACCTAATTACGGGGGTTCTGAAACCGGACTCGGGAGATATTCAGTTTGAAGGTAAGAGTATTACCAATTACTCTAGGCATGGAAGGGTTAGAGCCGGGATTACCAGGACCTTTCAAAATCTAAGGTTGTTTTCGACCATGTCTGTGCTGGACCATGTAATGGTTGGCTGTTATTCCAGATGTCAAACCTCTTTGCTATCGGCTACGCTCATGACCAAGTCATCCCGAGCGGAGGAAAGAGCCAATTTTGAGAAGTGTCATGATTTGTTGCGTATGGTGGGGTTGGCTGGTAAAGAACATACCTTAGCTAAAAGCTTGGCTTATGGGCAAAGAAGACAGCTAGAAATAGCGCGGGCGTTGGCAACTGAGCCACGACTTTTGCTTTTAGATGAACCAGCAGCAGGCATGTCATCTGCAGAGATCAACGATCTCATTGATTTGATTTTTAAGATTAGGGATTTGGGCATCACAATTGCATTTATTGAACACCGCATGCCCGTGGTAATGACGGCTGCTGACAAGATTGTGGTTCTCAACTATGGCCAGTCTATCGCTCAAGGAAAGGCTGAGGACATACAGACAAATCCCCAGGTTATAGAGGCTTATCTAGGTACTGCATACAAGAGAGAGCTGGCTTAGCGGTAATTGGACACCAGCGTAAGGAGTGATATTTGGTGGCGTTGCTTGAATTAAAAGACGTTTCGGCATCATATGGTGCAATCCAGGCGCTTTTTAACCTTTCCCTTTCTGTGAATAGTGGGGAGATAGTATGTCTGATTGGTGCGAATGGAGCAGGAAAGACGACCGCAGTCAGAACAATCACTGGAACTCTACCCATAACAAGTGGAGAAATCAGGTTTAACGGAGAACAGATTTCCGGTCAACGAAGCTCAGCTATCGTCCGCGCAGGCATAGCCTGCGTTCCCGAAGGAAGACGGGTTTTCCCGGAGATGACCATCTTGGAAAATTTGGAAATCGGCGGATTTATTACAAGGAAAGACAGGGAAAAATCACAAGCCATCGTGGATTATGTCCTTGACACATTTCCTGTATTAAAAGAACGGCGTAATCAGGCTGCAGGAACCCTTAGCGGTGGTGAACAAGCCATGCTAGTCTTAGGGCGGGCCATGATGTCTCAGCCTAAGCTGATGGTACTTGATGAACCTTCCATGGGCTTAGCACCAGTGATTGTGGAGAAAGCCTTTGATGTAATTAAAAACATTAACGAACAGGGTACCGCTATTTTACTCGTTGAGCAAAATGCCAACATGGCCTTGGCTATTTCTACCCGGGGATATGTTTTAGAGGGCGGCGAGGTCAAATTGGAGGGATCCGCCGAGGAATTGAAGAGTAGTGAAATGGTAAGAAAACTCTATCTCGGTGGTAGTTAAGTAATCGCGAATAGAAGGGTGATTTGATGAAACTAGGTGTTGTTAGTTTAAGTTTGGGCTTTATGGACTTTCCTGAAACGCTTCGCTTTGTGGGTGAGATCGGTGGGAAAACGTTAGAGATTAGCACAGCTGACGGGGTTCATAGTGGAAGTTTAGATTTCTCCGACCAGGGACGAAGAGCCCTGCGCGAGTTGGTTAAATCGGAAGGAGTCTCGCTTACCTCTGTGGCAGGTTATAGCGATTTCACGTTAGCTGACGGCGTTGAAGTGAACAAGCAATTAGAGGGAATTAGGTGGTATTGCCAGTTAGCTGCCGATCTCAACGTTAAAATCGTCAGAGTAATGGGGGGAAACCCTAAGGAAGGTTTGTCCAAGGATGAGATGGTCGATAACATTATTAGTGGCTTCAAAAGAGCAGTAGAAATTGCCACAGAGTTTGATGTGATTTTGGCTCTGGAAAACCATGGTATGTTAGTCAACGATGGGCCCACCTTGGTGAGAATAGTCGAAGAGGTAGGTTCACCTTATCTGCGGATTACAATGGACACTGGGAACTTCTGTTGGGCCGGCAATTCTGTGGACGCTGCCTACGAGTATTTCAAACAAGTCAGCCCCTATGCGGCCAACGTACATTTGAAAGACTTTGTCTATGACAACAATGAGGTTAAGTTTGTTCCTCTTGGTGAAGGTCTTCTTGATTTTAAGCGCATCTTTAAGACGCTAGAGGACGCCGGTTACACCGGTTCGATTCTGTGTGAGTATGAGGGCGTTGGTGATCCGAGGGTGCTCATTAAAGAAGGTGTCTTTACTCAAGAGGAGATTGTCACCGACATAAAGAATGCAACTAGGCGTAGTTTGGAGTTCTTACAATCAATTTTGGAGGGATAACATGGACAGGATCATTCGTGTGGCAATAATTGGTTGTGGTGCTATTGGACGAGTACATGCCAGGGCTATCTCCCAATTGAGTAAGGCCAAACTAGTAGCAGTATGTGATGTTAATGAGGGCCCCGCTCAGAGCATGGCTTCGGACTTTGGGTCGCAGTATTATACAGACTATCATAAGATGTTTGCTACGGAAGAATTGGATCTAGTTACCGTTTGCACCCCTAGTGGGACCCGACTGGACATCTGTACAGCGGCGGCAGCTCATAAGATCAACATTTTGGTCGAAAAACCTCTCGACATTACCGCTGAGCGGTGTCAACAGATTGTGGATGTGTGTGAGGCCTCAGGAGTAAAGCTAGGGACCATTTTTCAGTTGAGATTCACTCCAGTTTTTCGGCGTTTGAAAGAAGCCGTTGATCAACAACGATTTGGCAGGTTGATTCTTGGCAATGCCCAAACGATCTGTTATAGGCCCCAATCCTATTACGATAGTGGTGGTTGGAGGGGAACGTTAGCCCATGAAGGGGGTGGCGCCCTTATGAACCAGGGGATTCATAGTGTAGATCTTCTTTTATGGATGATGGGTGACGTAGTGAATGTAGATGCCTATACAGGAACACTTACTCACAATATCGAAGTGGAAGATACTGTCACTGCAGCTGTGGAGTTCGCCAATGGAGCAATGGGCTCGATCCAGGCCACAACCTCTGTACTCTATGGGATTGACAAGCGTTTGGAGATTTATGGCGAAAAAGGTACTGTAATAATTGATGGTGAAACTGTTGTTAAGTGGGAATTCGAAGATGGTTTTCCCTTGGAGGTCCTTGATGAGAAGCGCATTCAGTTGAGCGCCTCGAGTCCCCTAATTGAAGATGTGCAAGGACATCGCGACCAGATTGGGGATATGGTTGATGCCATACTGGAAGATCGGGAGCCAGCAGTATCAGGTAGAGAAGGAAAGAAGGCTGTTGATTTAATCTTGGCCATCTATAAATCTGCGGGCATGATCTAGAGTTGGCGGTATTATGTTGGGAGGTGTAGCTGTGGACATTTTCAGTAGTTTACCGTTCTTAAAGGAGATTAGCCCTCGACTAATTATGGGTCACATAGGGTTTCATGGCCCAATTTCCAGAGCGGACATAGCGAGGGACACGGGACTCCACCCGTCCACAATCACACGAATCGTGGCATCGTTGATGGAAGAGGGACTAGTTCAAGAAGATGGAGAGGGCCACAACGAACTAGGAAGAAAGCCAATTCTGTTAAGCTTGGTGCCTGACTCAATTCATGTAATTGGTTTAGCTGTTGAGTCAACGTTCGTCTCAGGGGTGCTTGCCAATTTAGAAGCAAACATCATCGAGAAGATTGACGCTCCCTTGCATGATACATCTCGCTGGGCTGTGCAAAAAGAAATCGAATTGGTCATCAACAGACTGTTGGAAAGGTCTAAGGAGCTAGGCGTGAGTGTGACGGGTATCGGTGTGGCCATGCACGGTATTATTAATAGCGCCGACGGTATTTGTGTCTTTGCCCCAGCCAATGGGTGGACTAATGTCCCAGTGGCGGCCATGATTAGCGAACGCTATCAACTACCTGTCAGGGTGGAAAATAACGCGAATGCCATGGCCCTGGGCGAATATTGGTTTGGAAATGGTAAGGGTGTTGAAAATCTTCTCGCAGTGAAGGTAGGGCGATCGATCGGTTCAGGAATCATTCTGGGTGGCCAGTTGTTTCCTGGTGCTGATTATACCGCTGGGGAAATAGGGCATCTTACAGTAGTCTTAGATGGGCCGCTCTGTAAGTGTGGAAACTATGGATGTCTCGAAACTGTAGCTTCAATAGGAGCCGTAATTAAACGAGGAAGATTGATGCTGAAACGGGGAGACGGTGGTAGTTTACTTGAGCTAATTGGGAACAATCCTGATGGCCTGGATTTTGCGAACCTTTGTGAGACTGCCCGGCTTGGCGATGGGACGGCCCGGCGATTGTGGGAGGAAGCAGGAAGTTATCTGGGGCTAGCCCTAGCCAATACGATCAATATTCTCAACCCAACAAAAGTATTGGTTGGGGGAGATGTGCTTCCGGTCGTTGATTTTATTCTTCCGAAGGTACGGGAGATCGTTAGCGTCCGTGCCTTGGAGACACTGAAGACGAATTTGACTATTGAACCGGTAGGTTTGGGAGCGGATGCGGTGGCCCTAGGTGCGGTAACGTTAATCCTGAAGGAGCTCTTTACACCAGAGAATTGACGACTGACGACTATAGGGGGATACCATGGATAATTTGTTTGATTTACAAGATAAGGTGATAGTTATCACTGGAGGCACTGGAGTTTTGGGTAGTGCCATGGCGAAGGGTTTAGCAGCGATGGGTGCTAAGATCGCAGTGATTGGGCGAAGCGCCGAAAGACGAGACCAGTTGGTGGATGAGATTCACAGGACTGGGGGCACTGTCATTGGTGTGCAGGCCGATGTTCTAGTTAAGGAATCCTTGATTCAGGCACGGGATGAGATTTTAGGGCACTATGGAACTGTAGATGCACTGATCAATGGTGCTGGAGGTAATCTAAAGGGGGCCACAACAAGTGCTGAGCTGTCCTTTTTTGGCCTGCCAGAAACTGATTTAAGTCAGGTAATACAACTCAACTTCATGGGGACTCTCCTTGCGACGCAGGTCTTTGGAGAAGTGTTGATGGAGAAAGAACAAGGCGTGATCCTAAATGTATCATCTATGGCGGCTATCCAACCTTTGACCAATGTAGTGGGTTACGGAGCCGCCAAAGCGGCCATCAATAACCTCACCCAGTGGCTAGCGGTCCATATGAATTTGCATTACTCTCCACATATTCGGGTCAACGCGATCGCACCTGGGTTTTTCTTGACTGAGCAAAATCGTTTTCTATTGACAGACGAAAAAGATGGTAACCTTACAGAACGTGGTCAGACGATCTTAGCACATACACCCATGAAACGCTTTGGTGAACCTTCAGATTTGGTTGGAACTATAGCTTGGCTAATCTCCGACGCGAGTCGGTTTGTCACTGGAATAGTTGTTCCTGTAGATGGCGGTTTTTCTGCCTTCTCAGGGGTCTAATGGAGGGCGTTCTATGCAGGTAGTTGGCTTAGAAGTAAGCACATCATCAGCAAAAGCGATCTTGTTTTCTCAATCTGGAGAGATCATTGGAGAGTGTACGCAAGAATTATCAGCCAGTGTCTCGGAGGTTACTTGGCAAGCACCGGAGGGGATTTTTTCAGCTGCTGTTCAGTGCCTACAAGGTGTGGCCAAATATGCTACAGCACCTATCCAAGGGATTGGTCTGGCGGGGATTTGGCACAGTATGCTGTTGCTAGATGAAGCCAGAGAGCCACTCGAACCCATTCGTACCTGGGCTGATCTGTCAACGGCTAGTTTTTTACAGGATATTAAGCAGGATGACAGTTTAGTGCGGGATTTTCATCAAAAGACCGGATGTATAGTGCACGGTATGTATCCCCTTTGGAAGTTATATGGCCTGAATAAGGCCCAGTCACCCTTGTTTGCAAAAACGCGCTATGTTTCATCACAGATTGAATACCTCTTTCAAAGGTTTACGGGTGATGTTCGGGTCTCTGCCTGCACAGCTTCGGGCACTGGGCTTTTCAATATTCATTCCGCTACTTGGGATCAAGAGTTGGCTCACTTAGCAGGTATTTGTTTGGACATGTTATCGCCTCTCGCCGAGGCGGATCACTGGGCTCCCTTGAGTGCGGAGGTAGCTGCCTTAACAGGCCTTGAGGCTGGTATCCCAGTTACTGTTGGGTGTGCGGATGGTGCTTTGAATCAAATCGGTAGTGGTGCCATGGGCTCAGGTGTGATGACCTTGTCGGTTGGAACTAGTGGTGCCGTTAGGGTGGTTACTCCGAAGCCCTTGTTGGGAGCGGGACGAGGAACATGGTGCTATTATCTCCTGAATGAACAACGCCTTGCCGGCGCTGCCACCCATGGAGCCAGTAACCTAGAGTGGTATATGCGGCAATTTGGTTACACAGAGCAAGAACATTCACGTTTAGCCGCGGCAGCGACAGAACTCGATGTTGATGACGGGCCATTCTTTTTGCCATTCATCTTTGGAGAAAGGGCACCTGGGTGGAACGAAGGGCGTGGGGGAAGCTTTGTGGGTTTGCGGTCGAATCACGGGGAGGCCCACCTTTATAAGGCTGTCTTAGAAGGCATTCTTTTTGTTTTATACCATTCTTATTTACAGCTTGTGGAGATCGCTACGGAACCAGAACAAATCAGGATGAGCGGCGGAATCTTAAAATCAAGGTATTGGAGCCAAATGGCCGCCGACATTTGGGGTATGTCGCTCTTTACTACGGGAAATGTACATGAGTCCACATTGGGAGCTGCCTTGTTAGCTTTACAGGCTTGCGGTGGATTGACTGATGTCAAAGATTTTGACCCGCCGTTGGTGGGGCGCATTGATCCCGATGAGCGAATGCATGCTTTATACCAAGAGCGTTTCGCACGTTATCTAGAACTATATGATGCTTTAGCAAGGTGGTGACTTTCTTGGAAAATCGTTCTTATGACCAAGGACCCATAAGTTTGGTACAAGTGAAGGAGATTTTGGAGGACTGGTTGTCCAACTATCCCTTACCATTGAACAAAGTGTTGATTATTCCGCCTGATGGAACTAGAGCCCACAGTTTAGCCGGTCCCATAACCAACATGCTGTATAAGTTGCTACAGCCGTGTGAAGTTCGAATTCTACCCGCCTTGGGTACCCATTTTTCCATGACCGCGGAAGAAAAACGGGTTTTCTTCGGCTCTGATATACCCCTTGACGTTTATATTGACCACAATTGGCGAAATGATGTAGCTACAGTGGGAACTATTCCCGCCAAGTTCATTGAGGAAGTTTCGGATGGATTGGTTAATTTTTCCATTAAGGTGGATATTAACAAAGAGTTGCTACACGGTGGGTATGATCTGATTCTATCTGTGGGCCAGGTGGTACCCCATGAAGTGGTGGGTATGGCTAATTACACAAAAAATATTGTTGTGGGTTGTGGCGGTAAGGATATTATTGATAAGTCTCATTTTTTGGGTGCAGTCTACGGTATGGAAAGACTAATGGGCCGAGATCATTCACCTGTTCGACAAGTTTTCGATTACGCTGAACAGAGATTTCTGCAAGACTTGCCCTTGGCATATATTCTCACTGTTACCGAGACGAAGGGTAGTTCTACTACTTTAGAAGGCTTGTTTATCGGTAATCAGCGGGAGATTTTCTCTAATGCTGTGGCAAAAAGTCAGAGCTGTAATCTAGATTTGCTACGGGAGCAGATAAAAAAAGTCGTGGTCTATCTTGATCCCAACGAATTCAAAAGTACATGGGTAGGAAACAAGGCAATTTACAGAACTCGTATGGCAATAGCTACAGGCGGTGAGCTGCTGATTTTAGCTCCTGGAGTGAAGTTATTTGGAGAAGACCCTGAAATCGACGCTTTGATCAGACGCTATGGTTATGGAGGTAGGGACGTTATTCTCGGGCAGGTTGAGAACGAGGACGATCTAAAGAAGAATCTGTCTGTAGCAGCCCATTTAATTCACGGTTCTTCTGAGGGGCGCTTTAAAGTGACCTATGCCGTTCAGCATTTAACAAATGAGGAAATTACAGGAGTGAACTTCGGGTATTTGCCCTATGCAGAGGGTGTAGCCCAATACGATCCAACTAGGCTACAGGACGGTTATAATGTCGTGAATGGAGAAGAGGTTTTCTTCATTAGTAACCCGGCCCTTGGCCTCTGGGCTATGGAAAAGGATTTTGCCTAAAACGGGGCGTTGAGGAGTGAGTACAATCGAAAAAGCAGATCTGGGTCTCATTGGTCTTGCCGTAATGGGTGAGAATTTGGTTCTTAATATGGAAGCTCAAGGTTTTAAGGTCGCGGTTTTCAACCGCTCGCCCGAGAAAGTCGACCAATTGTTGGCCGGGCGTGGCAAGAATAGGAATATTATTGGTACCTATAGCCTAAGTGAGCTAGGTGCCAACTTGAAGAAGCCAAGGAAAGTAATGATGATGGTGAAGGCGGGGCAACCGGTTGACGATCTAATCGGGCAGTTGCTAGAAGTGCTAGAGCCAGGTGATATCATTATTGATGGTGGCAATTCCTTGTACAGTGACACACGGAGACGTACCAAGCTTGTGGAGCAGCATGGTATGTTCTATGTGGGGGCGGGAGTCTCTGGCGGTGAAGAAGGAGCGTTACACGGACCGAGCATTATGCCGGGAGGAAGCTTTGAAGCTTGGCCCCAGGTGCAGCCTATTTTTCAGGCGATTGCAGCTAAAGTGGGCGATGAACCATGTTGTTATTGGATCGGCCCTAATGGCTCGGGACATTATGTCAAGATGGTTCATAATGGCATCGAATATGCGGATATGCAGCTAATTGCTGAGGCCTACTTTTTAATGAAGAATGCTTTGGGCTTTTCTACAGAGAGAATCCAAAGTGTCTTTAGTGAATGGAATCAAGGGGAGTTAAACAGCTATCTAATCGAAATTACTGCAAATATTCTCGGTACCATTGATCCCCACACTGGAGAGCCTTTGTTAGAGTTGATAGGCGACAGAGCGGGGCAAAAGGGAACTGGAAAATGGACAAGTCAAGAAGCGCTCGAGTTAGGTGTGGCTGCCCCTACTATTGCTGAAGGAGTTTTCGCTCGGATTCTTTCTGGTGCACGAGAACAGCGGGATTTAGCGGCTAGGCTTTTTCCGGCTGCTGGTGGTGAGCTAGTTGTGGATGCGTCCGAATTTGTTGAGGCAATTAGGCAGGCTCTCTTCGCTTCAAAGATCTGTGCCTACGCCCAAGGATTTGAGCTTTTGCAACATGCTTCAGATCACTATGAGTGGAATCTCAACTTGAGTGAAATCTCGAAATCTTGGCGCGCCGGCTGTATCATTCGTGCTCAGTTTCTGGAGAGGATTAGTGGTGCCTATGAAGAAAATCCGAGCTTGATCAATCTCCTATTTGACCCCTATTTTCAAGAGGCCATTGAGAGTAGTTCCACCAATTGGCGTTGGGTAGTGTCAACGGCCACGGAACAAGGGTTGCCAGTACCGGGTTTTTCTTCTGCTTTGGCTTATTTTGACGGTATTAGGCATCCGTTTCTATGGACGAACTTAGTACAGGCGCAGCGCGATTATTTTGGAGCGCATACCTATGAGCGAAGGGATCGCCCGGGAGTATTTCACACCGATTGGCAGGAGCAGAGTCTGAAAAAATAGAAATGGTGCAACGAAGCCGGTTTTCCTTGATAAGACGGAAAACCGTGGAAACGGAGAAGATTTCGAACCGCTTTATGACTTGATGCAAGACTAGGGGTGATCTAATGTCGAAGA
>DGYW01000003.1:0-12623 GCA_002396805.1 Firmicutes bacterium UBA4996
GCAATCTTTTTAGACACATCGGTAAGATGCTGCGTTCCAGCAAACACTTCGCTACCTGGGCCGTAGGCATAAACGGGAACCATAGCACCCGTATGATCCGTAGTGAGCCAGGCATGGTTCACGTTTGAACCATCAGGAGAACCACCGGTAATTCCAAAACCACCAGTCTCGTGATCGGCAGTCACTAGAACTAAGGTATCATCCCGGGAGCGGGCGTATTCTAGAGCAACACCAACTGCTAGGTCAAAGGCGATTGTATCACCCAAAACTTGCTCGGTCATGTTATAGTGGCTACCCTTGTCAATCTTGGAGCCTTCTACCATGAGGAAAAACCCTTGAGGGTTGCTATCCAGAAGATTGATGGCAGTTTGAGTCATCTCAGCTAGGGACGGCTCCACTGGAAACCGTTCCTGATCGTAACTAATATTACCTGTAGAAAAGAGACCAAGGACATTCTGACTGCTACCAGGTTGGAGTGCCAGAAGTTCATCTCTGTCTTTCACATAAAGATAGCCTTGATCAATGGCTTGACTAAGTAGACTGCCTGCGCGAGGTTGCTTGGTAAACGGATGAGCACCGAAACTCTCTGAACCTCCACCTAGTAAGACGTTCACCCCTGAGTTGAGGATTTTTTCTGCAATTTCGTCTTCGAAAGTGCGGCTAGCGGCTTGCACTAAGTAAGTGGCTGGAGTAGCATCGGTTAGTTTACTAGTGACTGCTACCCCAGTACCCATACCTCGATCTCTTGCTAAGAGCATCAGGCTCATTAAGGCACGATTATCAGGGTCTGTCGCGATGCGTCCATTAGTAGTACGCATTCCTGTAGCTAAGGCAGTACCAGCTGCCGCTGAGTCAGTCACTAAATTCGAGGCAGAGTGATTTTTTGCTAAGCCAATAGTCTTTATGGTGTCTAGGTGCAAGGGCACATCAGCTGATTCGGCCCCAATTCGAGCGGCGGTAATGTGACTAATCCCCATCCCATCACCAATTAGCATAATCACATTTTTGACTCGCTGGGTTTCAGCAAGTACAGGGATACTGACAAACAAGACTAAAACTAAAGTTAGATTGAGCAGTCTCCAATTTTTTCTTCTAAACAATGCCATCGTACGTTCCTCCTTCTGCTCTTACTCTTTGAGCCCTGACATGGCAATTCCTTCTGTGAAGTAGCGCTGGTTAAAGACGAAGAGCAAAATCACCGGTAAAACCGCCATAGTGGAGGCTGCATAGACTAGGTTCGGAAAAGAAGCGTATTGCCCATTGAAAAGGGGAATAGCCAAGGACAGGGTCCGGAGGCGATCCGTATTAACCATCAGCAAAGGCCACATATAAGCATTCCAGTTTCCAGTGAAGGTGAAGATAGTTAGGGTGGCTAAAGCTGGCTTAGTTAAGGGAGTAATGATCTTAAAGAAGATTCCAAACTCACTACTTCCGTCAATTCTAGCCGCATCTAACAGATCATCAGGAATGGTTAGGCAAAACTGACGCATCATGAAAATACCAAAGGCACTAGACAAACTGACGATAATCAGTCCTGTGTAGGTGTTAACCAATCCCGCCCGGTAAGCCATGACATACAAAGGAACAATGGTTACGGGATAAGGAATCATCATAGTGGCCAAGATGAGCCAGAAAATAAAGTTTCGACCAGCAAAACGGTACTTGGCGAATCCAAAGCCTGCCATGGAGGCTGTCAGTACAGTAATCACCGTGGGAATCACGGAGGTGATGATGGTGTTGAGATAGTAGTGAGCAAAGGGTAGTCTCGAAAAGACTTCTTTGTAGTTGGCTAAAGTTGGGTCTTTAGGAATAAACGTTGGTGGAAATTGCATTACTTCCCGCACCGTCTTAAAAGAACCAAGAACCATCCACAAGAAGGGAATCAACATGATAACCCCGATACTCACTAGGGCAACATAGGTGAGGACAGTTAGAATCTTAGCCCGGGCCACATGACGACGACCTGTACTATGATCGATTTGTTGATTATTCAGCATCATAGTTGACCCCCTTACCAAGGAATTTCCAGTCAATGAAGGTGAGCACTAAGGTGATTAAAAACAGTACTACAGACATGGCCGCTGCGTAACCCATCCTCAAATCCGTAAAGGCTGCTTGGAAGATGTAAAAAACGATAGTGGTAGTACTATTTAATGGTCCACCCTGAGTCATAATGTTCATCTGGGCAAAGGCCCTAAGGGCACCCATGGTTGTGGTAATGACAATAAACAGGGTTGTTGGCTTCAGTAAGGGTAGCGTAATAAACCGTAGTCTCTGCCAATAACCGGCTCCATCAATTTCTGCAGCCTCGTAATAGCTCCGAGAAATACCTTGGAGGGCCGCTAGATAAATAATCATATTGCCCCCAACGGCAAGCCATATTCCCATGACCACAATAGAGCCAAGGGCAGTTTTTATGTCGTTCAACCAGTTCCGTGGTGCCAACCCAAATAGTCCAATAATGTAATTCAAAATACCTGTGCGACGATCGTAGATCCACATCCAAATGACCGAGGCAACCGCGATGGGGGTGACCATTGGTAGATAATAAATAGTGCGGAAAAAGGTAATCCCCCGGACTTTCGTGTTGAGCAGTAGAGCCAAGAGTAAAGAGACAATGATTACTCCGGGGATCAGCCAAACGGCATAGCGAAAAGTATTGATCAATGAGGTCTTAAATAAATCGTCGGTCAAGAGTCGTTCATAGTTACGCAGGCCCACCCAGCGAAATTTTGGGGTGATGATGGACCAGTTAGTAAACGAGAGCCCTACACCAATGATGGCCGGAATGAAGGTGACCATCAGGTAAAACAACACACCCGGAAAGATAAAGACATAGGGTGCAATCTTACGTTGAATTTTGTACCACATTTTCTTCCCACCTTTAAACCATCGTAGAAGATAAAAGGGAGGAGCGTACTCCTCCCCTTACCAGTTGAACCTATAGTTCGTCTAAAATTACCTCTTTATAAACTTTCTCAGCTTCTTTTCCGAGCCAGTCAAAGGCTTGATCGACTGTTTCGCCAGCGATGATCACCTTACTGATCGCATCTCGGACTGCCTTGTCCATTTGAGAGAGAGCTTCAAATGGGTAGGGAATCGCGGATTCCAGCGAGGCTAAAGGTGCTGCTAAGAGCGGTTCGTGTTCTAGGAGTTCTGGATCTTCGATTAAGGCAATTCGGCTTGGTAATTCACCAGTTTCGATAGTCCATTTCCGTTGGGCTTCCTTAGAGGTCAAGAATTCAATCCAGCGACTAGCCAAGTCAGCATTCTTGGTACCGGAGCTAGTAACGTAGGCCCAGTTGGTCATAATGTTTGTGCGTGTGCCACCTTCGGTGTATGCTGGTACTTCAGCAATACCGATGGGTAGATCTGGGTGAGAGTTTCTAAAGCTACCTAACATAGCTGGGTGAGCAAATACCATACCCAATTCGCCTTCTCTAAAGGCGGTCCAACGGGAACCAAAGTTAGGATCTTCTACACCATATTCTGTGATCCAATCAACGGCAAATTTGAACCCTTCTTTGCCTTGGGGATTATTGAATAGAGTCTTGCCCTTGGCATCTTGGAATTCGGTGCCGGTTTGAGCCATAAGGGTGAGAATAGCAGGACCGTAGTTACCGTGGGCTAGGCCCATGCGATACATGACGCCATCTTCCACATCTTTGATTAACAGTGCGGTCTCAATGAGCTCATCCCATGTGGTAGGTACTTCGGTAATACCTAGTTCTTCAAAGATTTCAGTATTGTAAAAGAGTACGATGGTTTGTACGTCTGTTGGTAACCCATAAAATTTTTCATTTTCAATTAAGTAACCGTAGGAACCAGGCACAAAATCTTCTAAAGCTTGGGCGTGGTCGATTTTGAGTTCTTGAATAACGCCATAGTTTCTATAACGGGGTACGTCACCGGCCCGGAGTTGAAATACGTCAGGACCAGAACCAGCGGCAATAGCTGGCAACAGCTTTGTATAATAGTCAGAAAGGGGAATGCTCTCAAACTCAATTTTCACCCCAGGGTTTAGGGCTTCAAATTCTCGGGCAAACTTCTCAACCATCTCATTACGAGCGGGGGAGTGATGTTGCCAGTGCACGAGGGTTTCAGCAAACGCTAGAGAATTTAGGGCAAAAACAGCGATTAAGGTAATAACCAACAGGAAACTGCGTTTAGTTAATTTCATGAATTTGACCTCCTCTTAGTAATTACAAGTGTTCTAAAGCACAAGATGAGTGGATTAGCCTCCTTTCTTTTTGAAACTCAAAGTAGCTCTTACAGGTAGATGATCAGATGACCAGTTTTGGATCACCTCTACATCTATCACATCAATCTCTGGCGAGACGAAAATGAAGTCGATACGGACAGTAGCTTCGTTCTCGTAGAGAGATAAATAAGGAAAAGTTGGTTGTTCTTGGTCGCACTCGGCGGCCGCATCTAACAATACTTCGGTGATTTTATTATAAGCAGGAGAACCGGGTTGCTCGTTCCAGTCTCCAACTAAGATTACGGGCGTAGCGACCTTACTTAGATAGTTTCGAATTAGTTCAATATGTTCTAGCCGTTCTCCTTGTGTTAACCCAAGGTGGGTGACCATGAAGGTGAGGGGCTGTTTCCCGACTAACACTTCAGCGATAGCCACAGAACGATCCTCGAAGGTACCCTTTTTTGGCAGTAGTATACTCTCTTGTTTCAACACAGGAAAATTGGTGAGAATGGCGTTTCCAAACTGTGCTTGAGCATTAAGTGCTGGCGCATAGTGGTAGGCCATGTTTAGAGAATTAGCAAGATATTGGCTCTGATCAATATTATGCGAACGGACTTGATTGCGGTTATCTACTTCCTGTAAACCAATGAGTTGAGCTTGAGATTGTCTCAAGACTTCTTGAGTCCGATCAAGATCCTGCACACCATCAAGGCCACGGCCATACCGAATATTATAAGTTAAAACTGTGAATTGGTCTTGCACCGAATTAGGCACCCAATCATCTTCCCTTCGGCCATAATTTAAACTTTGTTTTACCTCGGAATAAAGTCGGTGTGAAATTAACAAAAAGAAGTTATTTCAATACAATCTTAGCATATGTTGTCAGGGGAATCAAGTACTACTTGCGGACGAGGTAAAGGTGACCTACAAAGGAAAGAGTTGACAGACAAGGGTTTGCAAGGTACACTTTAATTGTCCTCTTTATTTTATTTTGTCCAAAACTTTATACGGATGAAAAATAAACTTTCAGATCGGAGGGGTTATAATGATCAAAGTGGGCATGATTGGTGCCGGAGTCATGGGAGGAGTCCATGCTGCGGCCTACGGACGACTGTCCAATGCTCAGTTAACCACAATTTGTGACCTACGTCCAGAGAAAGCACAGAAATTGGCTGGGCCTGGGGTCAAAGTTGTCACGGATTATCACGAAATTCTTCAAGATCCGGAGATCGATGTAGTGGACGTTTGTCTTCCTACCTATTTACACAAGGAAGTGGTCTTGGCCGCCGCGGCAGCAGGTAAACACGTCTTCTGTGAGAAACCTATTGCCCTAAGCGTTGAAGACGCCGAGGTAATGGTACAAGCGTGCAAACAAGCTGGGGTAAAATTAGGGATTGGTCAGGTTGTCCGCTTTTTCCCGGATTACGCCAAAGCAAAGGATCTTTTGGCTAGTGGACGTATTGGAGAACCTAAGGTTGTTAGGACTAGTCGCGGAGGAGCGTTTCCTATTTGGCCAGAGGATAAGTGGTATGCGGACTATTCCAAGAGTGGTGGACCCATTGTGGATCTGATCATTCACGACTTCGATTGGCTATTGTGGTTGTTTGGACCTGTGAAACGAGTCTTCGCTAAGAGTGTTAGCAAACAAGAACAGGTCGGGCAAGAGCCACTGGCCCACGCTTTGGTGACCTTAAGATTTGAGAACGGGATTATTGCCCATCTTGAAGGAAGTTGGGCCCAGCCCCAAGGCACTCCCTTTTCTACTTCATTTGAAATTGCTGGAACTAAAGGATTGTATGAGTATTCTAAAGAACAGGCTATGCCCTTAGTTCTAAGAACGGCTCAAGGCGAGGAACGGGCGAAGTCTGTACCCGAGAGCCCCTTAGCGTTAGAGCCTTATACAGCACAACTAAAGGCCTTTATGGAAGCAATTATCCATAATAGTGATGTACCTGTACCAGGTCAGGAAGCCATTAATGCCTTGCAAGTGGCCTTAGCCGCTTGCCAGTCTGCCAAAACGGGAGAGGTAGTGTGGTTAGGAGGTGGGCAGAATGATTAGAGTTGGTTTGATTAGTTTAGCCCATATGCATGGACTTAGCTATGGTCGGGCCCTCCAATCTATGTCTGATGCGCAGTTTGTTGGTATTTACGATCGAGATGTGGAACGTCGAGACAAGTACGCCAAGGAATTCGGGGTTACCAGCTTTGAGACTTTAGATGGTCTTTTGGCCGAAGTAGATGCGGTAATGATTTGTTCAGAAAACTCTCTGCATGCAAAGTATACTCTAGCGGCGGCGAAAGCTGGCAAGCACGTTCTTTGTGAGAAGCCTCTGGCTACCAACCTTGATGACGCCCACGAGATGGTACGGGTCTGTCAAGAGCGGGGCGTAGTTCTACAGACCGCTTTTCCCATTCGCTTTTCTACTCCAGTAGTTAGGGCGAAGGAGATTATTGACAGTGGAGCCATTGGTAAAATCTTGGCTATTAATGGCACTAACCATGGAAAAATGCCTCCTGGCTGGTTTTTAGATCAAGAATTGGCCGGTGGTGGAGCAGTGTTTGACCATACTGTCCATGTTACAGATATTATGCGTTGGTACTTAGGTAGCGAAGTTAAGGAGGTCTACGCTGAAGTAGACACTGCCTTACATGAAGATGTTGACATTGATGATGTGGGCATGCTCACCATGGAGTTTGAAGATGGAACCATTGCCACATTAGATCCTAGCTGGTCTCGTCCTAAGACTTTTCCCACTTGGGGTGATGTGACCCTAAAGGTAATCGGGACTGAGGGTACCCTAGACATCGACGCCTTTGCCCAGGCCGGAGAGGTCTTCTCTGACGAAGTGGGTCATAGCCAGTACTACTTCTGGGGTGATGATGCAGATCGGGCCATGGTTGAAGACTTTTTAGCTTCCATTCGAGAAAAGAGAGAACCACGGGCTACTGGCTTGGATGGATTGAGAGCTACTGAGGTGGCCCTAGCTGCCTATGAGGCTGCCCGTCAGCTTAAACCCATTAAACTTAGATAAACTGAAAAAGAAAACGCGTTCCTTCTTGCTCGAAGGGGCGCGTTTTTTAACTTCAAATAGCGTTAATCTACAATACGGTATTCATCAACTCGGTCCCGATCTTCATCTGTTGTGAGGACATCGACGTAGTCTAGGAACTCCGAAAAGACCAGGGTGCTGGCTCCCACAATTTTTACTCTGTCTTTAAGCTGGCTGGGTATAATGGAGTACGTCCGTTGTCCATGGAAGGGTAAAACTCGTTGTTTTACGGTCTTGCGGACCCGGTCAATACCAAGGGGATGAAGAGCTTCCATAGTGGATCCTCCTAAAATAACGGCGGCAGGATCGAACATGTTAATCAGATTGGCTACCCCGATTGCTAGGTAATCTAGGCAATCATTGATGATCGAAAGGGCCACAGGGTCGTTATCCTTGGCTGCAAGCACAACTGGTTCTAAGGTGATCTGAGCAGGGGATCCTTGATGATATGTAGTGATCTGGGTCTTGGCTCCAATAGCTAACATTTGGATTGCTCGGCTAAGGATAGCCGGTTCAGCGGCCATCACCCCTAAACAGCCTCTGTTTCCACACTTACAAGGGGAACCAGCTGGCTCAACCGTGGTGTGGCCAAATTCACCTGCACTACCGGAGGCGCCGCCATAGATGCGGTTATCAATAATAATTCCTGCCCCAATACCGGTTTCCACAGAGACATAAATTAAATCACTGATCTTCTGGCCCGCACCCATAAGTTTTTCTCCTAGAGCAGCTGCGTTCATGTCGTTGTCAATTCGGATAGGAAGGGGAAAATTTTGTTCCAGAGCATCGTAGAGGGGCACATCCGTAAAACCAAGGCTGGAGGAGTATAGAATATTCTTCTTGTCTCGATCCAAAAGCCCAGGTGTTGCCACTCCAATCCCTAAGATGTTAGGCCCTAGGTTTTTGCTGGCGTTGAGCATTTGCTTAGTGTAATCCACTATGTCCTGCAAGAAAACTTGCTGGTTGCTCAAATCCGGCGTATAACTGTTGGTGATTAGGGAGTTACCATCTAGATCCAAGAGGGCAACGGTGGTTTTTTGCACCCCGATATCTATACCAACGGCCAGGCGAGATGTGGGCTGAAATTCTAAAAGAATGGGGCGTCTACCTCCGCTTGATTCTCCTGTGCCGATCTCCGTAACCAATCCTTCTTGCAATAATTCTTCTACCAAGACTGAGACAGTAGTAGGACTAAGCTTGGTGGTCTTCACTAGCTCAGCCCGGGAAATGGGACCATGAGCCCGTATATGTTTGAGTAAAGTGCCAATATTCATTTGTTTGATGATCTTGGCATGGGCATTTCTGCGCATGGGCTGAACCCTCCTAATAGTGTAATAATTCCATCAAGCTTGACGAATTCCTTTTTTCTACAGTCCTAGCAGACTTCTCCAATTTAACGTAGCTGATGGGATCGCTCCTTTGAGGATTTCTCCATCCATGTGTTCAGGAACCTCTAGGCCTAAGAGATGTAGGATAGTGGGGGCAATGTCTACAGTATTGGCTCGCCCATTAACTTGTCCGCTACGAATTCCGGCACCACTGAGCAGTAAGGTAGTGTGCTGGGTTTCAGGAATGCCGTGTATTCCTCCTCCACTGCCACTAGTCAGTACATAACCTGATCTTGGTGCCACCACAATGTCGCCGAGGGCATAAGGGTCCGCATGTTTAGACATCAACTCATCTTTAGTGAAAACATCTGTATTAGGAATCTCCTTTAACAGTGAGAGGAGTTGATCGTATCTCGTCTGGTCCAACCGGCCTTCTCGGATGTACAAGAAAATGCATCCGGCCGTGATCGCCACCAAATCGGTGTCTTGACGAATCTGGGCGTTTGCAGTGGCCACAGAGAAACCGGCTCGTTTTAGATTGTCCAAGAGTTTTGGTGCTGTTTCGGGTAATGAGTTTTCAACCATACTATGGTCAGAAGCTACAATAAAGGTAGTACCCTCTAACTTATCTTGTTTGGCTAAGTAGTCTATGATTGCCCCAATATCTGCATCAGTTTTACTCAATACCTCTTGCATGTTGTAGGGGCCACGACGGTGTCCTTGTGTATCCACATCCATATCTAAGTAGATAATTAAATCCGGGTCATGGCTTTCTAAGGCCTTAATAAAGTTGGCGGGGCCGTGTTCTTTATAAGAGATTGCTTGGCGACCTTCTAAGAGAAAGTGGGCTAATTCCACCGCCACTAGACTATGTTCAGCGAGGATTTCTGGAAGTGTGGGTACTTGAATGTCCCTTAAAGGGCTGCGGAGTCGGTCTAAAGAACGGTCATAACGGCTATTATTGGGGATTCCTGTTTTGTTGGGATAAGCACCTGTTAAGATAGAAGTATGATTGGCGGTAGTGTTAGAAGGAAACACGCCTTGGGCCCGAGCATACCAAACCCCTTCACTGGTGAGTTTTCTTAAATTGGGTAAGTCGTACATGGCCATATAGTGGGGGCTAAAGCTATCTAAAAGGATAAGTACTACCCGATCGGAGTGACGGGTTTTTGCGTTAGCCTGACCTACCAAGGGACCAAAGGCAGTGAGTACTAGGCACATAGTTAGGCCCAGAAAGAATGCTGTATCAAGTTTCATTGTGGACGCTCCTTTTTTGTAGGCAGTTTATTTGTTGTGCAAAGAATGATTGGGTTGAATTGACAATCACTCCTGGCGTTGCTACACTAAATGTAAAGATATCTCACAAATACCTGCTGACTTTGTTTTTATTACGTATAAAGTATTCTTCCTTAGAAGAGCAAATCCTGCAGATTATCTGGAATTTTGTGAGAGGAAAACAGGGAGGGCTATTAATTATGCAACGAAATCTCGCTTTAGCTGTGCTGGTGGTGTTTCTTGTAAGTGGTACCGTATTGGCCGCTGGATGGAGCGATCCGGTGCTCTGGGAAAAGACTAGCTCGGATATTGACAGAATGCCGTGGTATGATCCTGACTCTCAAACCCTTTATTTTGCACGCAATTACAACCTTTTTGAATCTAAGTTCGTGGAAGGCGAATGGAGTGAACCAACCGAAGTGATCATTCCGGGTATCAATAGACGGCAGAACCAGGTTTCTCCACTCCGACGTGGAGACAATCTTTACTTCGCTAGCTTTGAACAAGCCACAGACTATGATTTTTATGTGTCTACGTGGGATGAGGACAAGGGAGAGTGGGGTACTGCAACCAAACTGGAGACCATTAGTAGTAGTGCTCAAGATTGGGCCCTCTGGGTTAGTTCTGATGAGACTCTAGCCTATTTGATCTCCAAGGGACCCTTTGGAGATCAGGAAGTTAGAGGGGGAAGAGGTATTTGGAAATCTGTTAAGGTAAATGGTGTTTGGACTACCCCGATCCCGCTCCAAGGTGCAATTAACAGCGACAGTAACGATTGGAGCGTATTTGTGGATGAGGCTAGCGGTCTTTTTTATGTGAACTCCACCAGGGACGGTGCTCTTGCGGGCACGTACAATATTTGGGTGTTCGACGGTGAAGACGGTTCTGGTGACAATATTGGTCTACCCATTAACGGGGGTAATGCTAGGTCTCTGTGGACAAACGGAAAAGTCATGTTTTTCACTGGGAACAACTATCCGGGCGGAATTAGTACCTACGACATTTTTGTGAGTGTTTGGGACGACTAAGCTAGCCAGGCGAAGGAGCGATTGTGATGATTAAACGTTTTGATTTACATACTCATACACACTTTAGTGATGGGGAAGGAACGGTCCAAGAGAAGGTTGAAAAGGCGGTGGAATTGGGTCTGGATCTTATTGCGATCACAGACCACTTTGACGAGCCTCTAAATCATCGTATGACTGTCCAGCAGCTACAGGAACTAAGTAAAATCGTAAAGGGCAAAGAATACTCAATTCCGGTGCTACTGGGCATAGAGACTGGGATTGAAGGAAGTGTGCCTCTAGAATTACAGGGGCAGGTGGATTTTATCATTCGCAGTATCCATTACTTACGCAAACCCGTGCAAGCCAAATCGCCTTATGATCCACTATACTGGGAGGCCTATAAGGAGGAAATCCTGGCGTTGCTACGAGCTGGTGGTGATGTTCTGGGACATGTGGAAGGTTATATGCCCCTACCATTAGGAGATCTGAAGACAACCTTTGAGGAACGCAGAGAGATGGAGCGGGAAGTGGCTCAAAAGTTCTTCACTAAGGATTGGCAGGAAGAAGTGGCTCGCTTGGCCACAAAGCATCGTGTTGCTATCGAACTCCATTCTTTCACCAAAACGCCTCGTTTGGATTTCATTCGTCTGTGCCAAGAGGAAGGTTGCATATTTTCTGTAGGTTCGGATGCCCATCCCACTTACAATGTGGGACAGATTGATTGGGCCTTCGAAGTCATCGAGGAGCTAAAGATTCCGAAAACACAATTGCTGCCCTATGTAAAGGGTTGGCTGGAGTAAGGCCATTCTGAATAAAAAGTTAGAAAAGCCGTCCCACAGGGCGGCTTTTTTCGTGCGCATTTATTCCATAACTTCAGGTACTGCCCGCTTCAATTGGATCAATAGCCAAATTATGTTTTCCTCATCTGACTGCAAGGCCAAACGCCAAAGAATATCGAGAACTTGTGCCAAACGCGTTAACAATTCCGAGTGCACTGCCTCTGGGTAGCGTAGCTGTGGATTGGCATCTGGTTTTGTCTCTCCCATAAGCAAGTAATCAAGACTGACAGAATACTGAGTTGCTATGCCATAAAGAAGGTCAATACTGGGCTTTTGCAACCCTCTTTCCACAGCACTAACATATTGCTTGGTGACACCGAGTATGGATCCGAATTCCTCCTGCGTTTGGGCTCCCCTGATCTTCCTAATTCTCGATCCGACAATTTCCCAATTAATCATATACCCACACCCTTATGTCGTATTTTGTCGTATTATACTTGACAAGTCAACTAAAGAACGCATATTATTATAACGATAAGTATTGTTTCCGATATAGTTAAGAGTTTAACTGAAAAAATGTAAAAAAACTCTAAAATTGAGAATATAAGGAGGTCTAAGAATAATGACTGCTCGGGAAATACGCGCCATATTAGTTTTAAAAGGTATTTCTCAATCGCAGATTGCTAACCAACTGGGAGTCAGCGATGCCATGATTAGTCAAGTAATTGACGGTAAGCGTAGTAGCCAACGGGTACAACATGCCATTGCTCGGGCAATTGGTAAACCGGTTCATCAAGTCTTTACACAAAGAACCTAGCTTAGTATTCTTATTTTAACATAGGCTGGATCTCTCCACAACTAACGTCGTAATCAAGTAGCAAGAGGTGAGAAAACCGAAAATGGTACTGGAATTGCTAATAATGCTTAACGAGTACGAGGATACGGCACCATTTAGAATAGAGTGGGATTCATCGGCGATCAGG
>DGYW01000003.1:12880-15754 GCA_002396805.1 Firmicutes bacterium UBA4996
AAGAAGTTGCGATTGAGCTCCACTGAGTTGATACTACTTGGGCAAGGCGCACTTTTTCACGACATAGGAAAAACAAAGATACCTTTGACAATTTTAAATAAGCAAAATCCCCTCACATCCGAAGAATGGGCCATTTTACAAACGCATCCCCAACGGGGAAAAGAATGCTTGGAACCCTTCGCGATGGACGAAACCATACAACGGATAGTTTTACGTCATCACGTGTGGTTCAATGGTGAAGGGGGGTATCCGCTAGACAAAGATAAGGCGAAGCCGTGTCCTTTAACTCAGATCGTGATGGTAGCGGACGTAATCGATGCCATGACCAGTGACCGTTCATACAGGAGGGCACACACTATAGCAGATACGCAACAATACATGGAAGCGCGGGCTGGTTCGTGGTTCAATAGCGAAGTGGTAGCGGTATTTGGTAACCTTGTCTCTAAAATCCAAAAGGAGGAGTCGTATCGTTGAAGACTTTGCGCTCAAGAATAATGTTGTTGTTTGGAACAACTATTGCAGGCTTGCTTTTGGTGATGACTGTAATCCTTTACTTCCAAATTTCGGGTAGAGTAGTCCCCTTGACAGAAGATTTTACTCTCCAAGTTGCCGAAGGAGAAGCGGCTACCTTGGGCAAGACACTTGAAGGGGTGGTTTACGAGTTAAAGGGTCTAGCCCAACACCCAGTATTTAAGACGGGAAATCAAACGGAAAGGGAGCAAGTTTTGCGTGAGTTGACCCCACATTTGAGAGCTGGATATGAGTTGGTGGCTTACGCCGATGCTAATGGTGATTTTTATGCCTCCACCGGTGCCCGTGGCAATATCGCCGATCGAGATTACTTTCGTGAAATCATGTACGATAATGCAATGTTTTCAATCGGCGAAATGGGTATTTCAAGGGCGACAGGTAAGCCTACCGTAACCATTGGTCAGGCTGTGCGTGACTCGTCTAATCAGATCGCTGGAATATTAGCCTTTAGCCTTTCTCTCGAGATGTTGTCACAGTCGGTGGATGGGATCAAGGTGGGCAATGCCGGCTATGGGTTTATTATTGATCAAAACGGGTTCGTCTTAGCTCATCCCGACGAAAATCTAAGGATGAAGCTGAATCTGGTCGAGTCGTCTCAATTGGGATATGTAGGTTTGGACGAGGTAGGCAGGAAAATGCTCCGCAATGAATCCGGGGTGCATAGAATTACCAAGCCTAACGGCGACAAAGAGATTGTCGCTTACACTACTATCCCTAATTCGCCAGGTTGGGATCTGGGAGTGGTCATCCCCTTAAATCAACTAATGGGAGATGTGAATCATCTACTCAAGGTGACAATTGGCATCGCACTAGGAGTTATTGCTGTTGCCTTACTTATTTCAGCTTGGTTAGCAGGCACCATTTCTGCTCCCGTTGCTCTGGTGTCTGAGAACCTAGAAGTTATGGCTGCAGGAGATCTTACCAGAAAGGTGGATATTAAGTCCAACGATGAAGTTGGTCTTATGGGGCAAGCGTTTAATGCCATGGCTGAAGGGTTGCAGAACATGGTGCGTTCTTTAATAGATGTTGTTGAAAACTCCACTAGTTCTAGCCAAGAATTATCTGCCACTAGCGAAGAGTACGTGGCTTCTCTAGAGGAAGTTGCATCCACGTTGAACGAATTCGCCCAAACCATCTCTGGAGTGCATCAAAACGCGGTTGAAATGAATACGACCGCCCAGCGTGTGGGTTCCCTTTCTGACGAAGGTGTAGCCAAAATGCAACATACTGGAGATAGCATGGAGCAGATCCGGCAGTCATCTCTGGAGAGCAAGCAGGTTATTAACGAATTAGAGAGCTCAACATATGAGATTAATGAGGTGGTCTCCTTAATCTCTGCAATTGCCGAACAAACAAATCTCCTCGCGCTTAACGCGGCCATTGAAGCAGCCAGAGCTGGTGAGCATGGCAGGGGATTTGCGGTTGTAGCCGATGAGGTTAGAAAACTTGCGGAGCAAACCCAGACCTCTATTGAAAGTATTGTTCCTGTGGTGGACCGGCTACGCAAGGGCATGCAACAAGCAGTGTCGGTCACGGATCGTACCAATGAAGATATCGAAGTTGGTTTTGGTGCCTTGAAGGCTGCACAAGATGCCTTTGGAGCGATAGAACAAAATACAAGAGGTATGATTTCATTAATCCATGATGTTGCAGAAGCAACTGCAGAAATAGACAGTGGTGGGCAAGAGTTGGCTGCGACGGTTGAGGAACAATCGGCATCAATGCAGCAGATTGCCAGTACAGCGCAGTCTTTAGCGGCCATGGCTGAACAGCTCGGTCGATTAGTTCAGCAGTTTACAATCTAAAAAAGTATAAGGGACCGCCAGAGTTAAACGCTCTGGCGGTCTTCTTAGCTGGAAAGGGTAAAAAGCCAACAAGTCGAAGGAGCTTATTGCTTTACATCGAAGTAATCTTAAGGGCCATCTAGTCAAGCAGTATGATATTGGCGTTTGCCTTGTGGTGCCCCATCTGCCCCGAACCTAGAATAACTATCAACTACACAAGGAGCGCTACCATGAACATTCAAGGAATTCAGACACTAACTTTACTTGACTTCCCTGGCAGACTGGCATGTACGGTTTTTACCGCGCCTTGTAACTTACGCTGCCCCTTTTGTCACAACTCAGGACTTATTACTGGACTAGATGATCCTATGGAGTGGGATGTGGTCAGGGATTTCTTAATTAGCCGAGTTGGTATCCTCCATGGTGTGTGCATCACCGGAGGCGAGCCCACTCTCCACAACGATCTGACGGATTACTTAGCAGAGATCAAAGACCTAGGTTTCTTAGTTAAATTAGACACCAACGGTACTAGACCGGAGATTTTGGTCGATTTAGTTGA
>DGYW01000003.1:16076-26716 GCA_002396805.1 Firmicutes bacterium UBA4996
GAAGGCCTTTTAGAGTTAGCTAAGTGGATTCGAGGTGCCAAAAGGTATTATCTACAAACTTTTGTCGACTCAGACCAAGTACTTCAAAAAGATTTGCACCCCTATTCTCCCGAAGAAATGCGAGCCTTTGCGGAGCTTATAAAGCCCATTATTCCTGGTGTTGAGGTCAGGGGTATATAACTATATATAGAATTAACATTAAGAGAGAGCACAACATATTGTGTTCTCTCGTTGACTCCACCCCTTATCCAAGTTATAATAATCTTGGGTCGCGGGCACAAAGGGAGGAGATTACATAATGTACCAAGTGGTCAAACGAGATGGGCAGATTGTTGACTTTCAACTTGCGAAAATCAGCACAGCCATCACCAAGGCCTTTGAAGCGCAGAACAAATTATACAACCAAGATATCATCGATTTTCTAGCTCTAAAAGTTACCGCCGATTTTGAGCCTAAGATTCAAGATAGACTCATTGAAGTAGAACAGATTCAAGACAGTGTAGAAGCAGTTTTGATCCAAGCAGGCTACGGAGATGTGGCCAAAGCTTACATACTTTACCGTAAACAGCGCGAAAAAATCCGTACTATGAAATCCACTGTTCTAGACTATAAACAGTTGGTAGACAGTTATGTCAAAGAAACAGACTGGCGCGTTAAGGAAAATTCCACAGTAACATATTCGGTAGGTGGCTTGATTCTCAGTAACTCCGGTGCCATCACCGCTAATTACTGGCTCTCTGAGATCTACGATGAAGAGATCGCTAACGCTCACCGACAGGGCGATTTACATGTTCACGATTTAAGTATGCTCACCGGTTATTGTGCCGGTTGGTCCTTAAAACAACTCATCCAAGAAGGATTAGGGGGAGTACCGGGCAAGATTACCTCTAAACCTGCAAAGCACCTAGCTAGCCTTTGTAACCAGATGGTCAACTTTTTAGGAATCATGCAAAACGAATGGGCAGGAGCCCAGGCTTTTTCGTCCTTCGATACTTACTTAGCACCTTTTGTAAAGGCTGACAATCTCTCCTATGACGAAACAAAAAAATGTATAGAGTCTTTTATTTATGGGGTAAATACACCTAGCCGGTGGGGCACCCAAGCTCCCTTTTCCAACATCACCTTAGACTGGGTCGTACCAGATGATCTGGCCGAACTTCCGGCCATTGTTGGTGGCAAGGAAATGGAATTTAAGTACAAAGATTGCCAAACAGAGATGGATATGATCAACAAGGCCTTTATCGAGGTCATGATCGAAGGGGATGCCAATGGACGAGGTTTTCAGTACCCTATCCCAACTTATTCCATAACCAAAGACTTTGACTGGTCCGATACTGAAAACAATCGCCTGCTTTTTGAGATGGTGGCCAAATATGGGACCCCATATTTCTCCAACTATGTCAATAGTGATATGGAGCCAAGCGATGTGCGGAGCATGTGTTGTCGTCTCAGACTGGATTTACGGGAGTTACGCAAAAAGTCGGGCGGTTATTTCGGAAGTGGCGAAAGCACTGGATCGATCGGGGTTGTAACCATAAACCTACCACGAATCGCCTATCTAGCCACCGATCGGGAAGACTTCTTTAAGCGTCTGGACAAAATGATGGATATTGCAGCCCGTTCCTTAAAAACCAAGCGAACGGTAACCACCCGACTGCTTAATGAAGGGTTGTATCCTTATACACAACGCTACTTAGGCACATTTGATAACCACTTTTCCACCATCGGATTGCTGGGAATGAACGAGGTAGGGCTCAACGCTAACTGGCTGAAAAAAGACCTTACCCACAAAGAGACCCAGAAGTTCGCCAAGGAAGTCTTGAACCATATGCGCGAGCGTCTTGCTGACTACCAAGAATTGTATGGTGATCTATATAACCTAGAGGCTACACCAGCGGAGTCCACCATGTATCGGCTAGCAAAGCATGATGTGGAGCGCTATCCCAACATCATCACGGCAACCGATGCCCAGACACCTTATTACACCAATAGTTCGCACCTGCCAGTATCCTTTACTGATGATGTGTTCACCGCCTTAGATGTTCAAGATGAATTGCAGACTTTGTATACATCCGGTACAGTGTTTCACGCCTTCCTAGGGGAAAAGTTACCCACATGGCAGTCTGCTGCAGCTTTAGTGCGGACTATAGCGCAGAATTATCGCCTCCCATATTACACCCTGTCTCCAACATATTCGGTGTGTAAAGATCATGGTTACTTGGTGGGAGAACAATTTACTTGTCCCAAATGTGGACAGACAACAGAAGTATACAGCCGAATTACTGGTTACTATCGTCCCGTGGCTAATTGGAACGCCGGAAAATCCCAGGAATATAAAGAACGCAAGGTTTACGATATCGCCAACAAACTGATTAGTAATGGTAAAGCATTGGAGAGGGCCTCTGAACAACCGCTTCCAACTTCGTTGGTGAACGGATCAATGCAGGGAGAAGTTTGGTTATTCGTGACTAAAAGCTGTCCCAATTGTAAGCTGGCAATGGGTATTCTAGAGAAAAACCAGATTCTTTATCGGGTCATTGAGGCCGAAACCCGTCCCGATTTGGTAGCTCAGTATGGAGTTAGGCAGGCACCGACTCTTGTGGTGACTGGGGACAATAATCAGGCCCAGCTCTTTGTTAACGCCTCGGAGATCCAAAGATTTGTGGATGCTCTAGTAATTGCGGGCTAGTTATACCTTCAATCATAGGAAAATAAAGGTCCAGTTTCGTGACTTTCTGTCATGAAGCTGGATTTTTTGTTAAGAGTTGTTATATGTAAAAATAAACAAGGATTACGTATAAGTATACAGAATTAGAATGGCAACATAGTTCATGAACAAAGATTAGGAGGAGTACTATGAAAAAGTTAGTTGTTGTCATCTTACTTGTCACACTTGGATTTTCATCCGTTGCCCTGGCGGAGCAGACCTTCCGCTATGGCCTAACCGTCAATCCTCGAGGTATGTTTAATCCCATTTTGTATACTGAGCGCTATGATAACTTTATTATTAGCCAAGTCTATGATGGGTTGATCTACATTGACGCTCAACTTCAACCCCAACCTAGGGTGGCCAAGAGTTGGGAAATCTCAGAAGATCAACTCTCCATCACCTTCCATCTTCACGAAGGAATTAAGTTTCATGACGGCGTGGAACTAACGGCTGAAGACGTTGCTTTTACATACAAGACTATCTTACATCCAGAGTATACAGGGGTACGTTATGGCAACTTTAAGGTCTTGGTTGGAGCCGAGGATTACAAAGCGGGGAATACTGCAGATGTGCCAGGCATCGAAGTGGTGGATAAGTATACGATCAAATTTACCACAGCCGAACCGTATGCACCCTTACTCGTAGCCTTCAATTACGGGATCTTACCAAGTCACTTGTTGAAAGAGATTCCCGTAGGTGAGCTGGAAAAAGCACCTTTCAACTTAAATCCCATTGGGTCTGGTCCCTTCAAGTTCGTAGAATTTCTTACTGATCAGCATGTGATTCTTACAGCTAACACCGATTATTTCTTTGGTAAGCCAAACATTGATACCCTAGTGTTCCAAAAGGTAGCGGAGGATGCGGTGCCTATCTACTTACAGCAAAATCGGGTTGACTTTATGCTGATTTCCCCTGAGCACTATCCCCAAGTTAGCGCCCTGGACGCGTTTGATATCTATGTTTATGAGGCTCTCGCCTACAACTATATTGCCTTCAACTTGCGCCAACCACGCTTTCAGGATGTGCAAGTTCGTCAAGCCATGGCCTATGGTTTCGATCGGGCAACCTATGTGGACATCATCAGAGATGGTTTCGGGATAGTGGCCAATGCTCCTATGCCCCAAGCCTCTTGGGCTTATTCTTCCGTGGGAATAAATACTTATGAGTACAACCCTGAGTTGGCCAAAGGCATGCTGAAAGAAGCTGGTTGGATTCTCGGAAAAGACAAAGTACTGCAAAAAGATGGCGAGAGATTGGAGTTTGACTTCTTGGTCCCTGATGGCTCTCGTTTGACTGAGCAAATGGCTCTACTTTTCCAGCAGAATATGGAGGATTTAGGGATCAAGGTAAATTTACTATTCCTTGAATTCAGTGCTGCAGTAGATTTAGTAGACGCTCGTGAGTTTGACCTCTTTACCATGGGATGGAGTCTATCGGTGGATCCAGACCCTTACGGTATCTGGCACTCTCAAGCTCCTTGGAACGACCCAGGTTTTGTTCATGCTCGTTCTGATGAACTTCTGGAACTAGGACGTAGCGAGACGGACCAGACTAGACGGAAAGAAATTTACGCCGAATGGCAGCAAATTATCAACTATGAGTTGCCCTATATCTTCTTACAATATGATGTGACAATTGGGGCCCTCAGTAAAAAGGTACAAGGAATCGATACTAATCCCGGTCCTCTAGGTCCCCTGCAGGGTGACCAACTCATTCGTGTACTGCATTTAGCTGACTAATAGAAAGGGAAGACAGTGGGTAAATATATTGCACGCAGAATTTTCTTCCAAGGTATCCCAGTTCTACTGGGATTTACCTTGTTACTCTATTTCGTGATCACTATTGCACCTGGGAGTCCCGTTAATCACCTCCGGGGCATTCCCGACTTGGATCCCCAAGTCTTAGAAGAACGGAAAGCCCAATTGGGCCTTAACGACTCCTTTATCACGCAATATTTACGGTGGTTGGGCCAAGTATTAAAAGGGGATCTTGGTTATTCCTTTGATTCTGCTCGCCGTCCCGTTAGTGCCTTAATTAAGGAACGCATGCCTGCAACGATTTTGCTGAGTGTTGTCTCGATTATTGTCGCTTGGTTAATTGGGATTCCTGTTGGCATCTTTTCTGCTCGGCGACAATACAGCACTCTTGATTATGTTTTGACGTTCTTAGCCTTTGTGGGGATTTCGGTTCCCAGCTTCTTCTTTGGCTTGGTTCTCTTGTATGTTTTTGCCTTGAAACTCAATTGGCTGCCGGCTGGAGGATTTTTTCTAGCAGGCGAGTCCCGTACTCTGCTCGGTTATGTTCGTTATTTAACCTTACCAGCGCTTACTTTAGGGCTGGGCACCATCGCTAGCATTGCGCGGTATATGCGGGCTAGTCTTTTGGAGGTTTTACCCCAAGACTATCTGCGTACTGCCAAAGCTAAGGGACTCAAAGAGACAGCTGTCATTTACAAGCATGCTCTGCGCAACGCTTTGATTCCCATTTTAACCTTAGTGGGCTTCATGATCCCTTCCATCTTTTCTGGGGCCGTCATTGTGGAAAACATTTTTGCCTGGCCCGGCCTTGGTTCTTTGGCTATTCAAGCAGTAACAGAGCGCAACTATCCAGTCATGATGGGCATTAATCTTATGTTCGCCATTCTAATCTTCTTAGGCAGTCTAGTTGCAGATCTTTCATATGTATGGGCGGATCCGCGGATCCGCTATGAATAGGGGTGTCGTGTTGCAATCTAGTAGTTCGCAGTTTTGGAAAAGGTTTTGCCACAATCAGCTTGCCGTAGTTGGTTTGGTTACGATCTTAATTTTCATGCTACTCGCCATTTTCGCTCCCCTGTTGACCCCCTACGATCCCAACCGGGCCAACCTGCGGGAACGCAATCAACCACCCTCGAAAGAGCATTGGTTTGGCACCGATGATATGGGTAGGGATATTTTGGCTCGGACCTTATATGGAGGGCGCATCTCTCTTTCTGTAGGTTTAGTCTCAGTGGGAATCTCCCTCTCTCTAGGCTTGAGCTTAGGTTCCATAGCTGGCTATTTTGGAGGCATCGTAGATACGCTCATTATGCGGGTGGCGGACGTTTTCTATAGTTTTCCCTTCTTAATTTTGGCCATCACTATTTCTGCTATCTTCGGTCCTTCTATTTATAACACCATGATCATCTTAGGTGTGCTCTCATGGCCTGGACCTGCCCGGCTAATTAGGGGAGAGTTCTTGAAACTAAAGGAAACAGATTATGTGGCTGCAGCTACCGCCCTTGGTGCTAAGCCCAGTCGGGTAATGTTTCGGCATATTTTGCCCAACGGCTTTTCCTCTTTATTGGTGTCCGCCACTTTGGGAGTTGCCTCTGCCATTTTGTCGGAGGCGGGCCTGAGTTTTCTAGGCCTGGGTGTACCGCCACCGGCCCCTTCTTGGGGGAATATGCTTAACCGGGCCCGCCCCTTGCACATTTTGGCTAACATGCCTTGGATGTGGTTGGCACCCGGTTTAGCTATTTTCCTGATTGTGTTGAGTATAAATTTTGTAGGTGATGGTCTCCGCGATGCCTTTGATCCCCGTCAAGACCGTTGCACACTGGATTAAACTTGAGCGCAGCATGGCCATTTCTTTAGAAACCAGGCAGGATTTTTCTGGAAAGTGGTGAATTTGCCTACACTATGGATGAAATGTAGTGCAAAACCAATTCAGGAGGATCTCCAGTGCGCTCGTTCAAGGTACGGTATAGGGCTTTACGTAGCAAGATTAGTTCGCTAGTCAGAATAAATCGATCACTCAGAGCAGAGGCTGTGAGAGCCACCGTTCAAAGAATTTACTGGTCGGCACCGGCTCTGGCCATTGCATCGCTGTTAGTTGCCCTCATTTTTGGCTTTAAGGAAGAAGCACCTTTTTCTATTGAAGCTAAGTGGCGCATGTATATCATGTTGACGCATGTGGGGATTGGTCTCATTAATCTTCTCATATGGGTGGCGGCAGGGAAGCTAAAGGATAGGGCTAGTACCCATACCTTATTTATTTTTCAAATTGGTGTCACTACCTATGTTCTAGTAGCTGGGATCTTGATCACTACCATTGATCAATTGGTGCTAACCGGTAGCTCTCCATATCTAATCAGTTCCATGCTGGTGGCCGCGCTTTATTTTTTCAGGCCTGGGTGTTCGGCCCTGATCTTTTTCTTGTCTTTTTTGGCCTATCACTTTTGCATGATGAGATTCGCTAATTTGCCATTAAGCATCTTTGATTCAGGACTAACTAATGGTCTCTTTGCCAGCACCTTAGGCTTTGTGTTTTCGGCTTTATCGTGGAGGAACTTCCGCACTACCAAACTGCAGAAGGCTAAAATTGCAGAGCAGCGGGATATCTTGGAACAGATGGCTTACCAAGACCCCTTAACCCACTTGCCTAATCGGCGTTTATTGGATGAGTTGGTGAGAAGAGAGATAGACCTTGTGCAAAGGCAAAAGGTCGAGTCTTGTTTGATTATTATTGATTTGGACAGTTTCAAGGAAGTTAATGACAATTATGGGCACCCGGTGGGAGATGCGGTACTCCAACAATTGGCCCAAATGCTGCAAAAAAGCATGGCGGGAAGTAATACTCTCGTGCGTTTGGGTGGCGAAGAATTTGTGATTCTTGCATCTAACACATCCCTAGATGAAGCTAGAGCCTTGGCTGAGCGACTCAGACAACAGATCGAAGAACACGAATTCTCTGTGGGCAAAAAAAAGATTTACATCACCGCCAGTTTTGGTGTGGCTCCCCTCCGTGGAACAGAACAAGCGGGGGATTATTATGCTCTAGCAGATAAAGCACTGTATCGTGCTAAACAGCAGGGCAAGAATCGGGTTGCAGTGTAAAAAATAAAGAATATAAAAAAAGCCCGAGGCTAAGGTGCTCGGGCTTTTCCACACTTATTTCCAAGGGAAGTTTAGATTTTCCACAAGGTTAGCTTCTTTTGTTTTTTGATCTACTGCGTAAACTTGGGCAACCACTTGTTGTTTTGGGTCGATCTGTAAGAGTACGAACACTGGTTCATCTGCTCCGAGAGAGAGGTAGTCCAAGCCGTTGCTTTGTCCGTGCTCAAAGCCTTGGTCTTCTCCGTGCACGAGCAGTTTGGGTTTGGATGTTTTATTGAGATGGGCGATGATCCGACCACGAACAAAACTAGAGATATTCTCCAAATGTTTATGCATGAAAACCACGAAGTTATCGATTTTATCGTCCTGGTTTCCCTGACCAATCACCCTCTCTAGCCAGTTTAGCTCTTCTAAGCCCAGCTGGGTCGTGTTAAAGACCACGAAGAGGGTACGACCGAGTCGAAACTGGTAACATTCTTCTCCCAGACGCCCATGGATGTCCCCATAGGAAGAGGTGGGTAGGTAATCCTCGAAGTGGTCATTATGGACGAACTGATAAAAATACATGCTTTCTTGCTCCAACTCGCCTGGGATTACCTGGATTGGTGTCTGTTTAGAGACAGGAGCTAAAGGATCCAGAAACTGGGAAAAGTAGTGTTTCAGATCATAACCATCTTGGACAATATTGCCCGTATGCATCAGCAAGAGAAGCTCTTGACCAGATGCGCTTACAGTTTGTTCTAGGGCAGACAAAACAGCCTCAGTTACTTTTGCTTGTGTTTGACTTCCTATAATACCGATCAGTATAGGTTCTGTGCTTCCTTTGGCAGGGGCAGTTGTGAACCGTGCCACGGGGGAAGAACTCTGACCAGAGTGAGCTTGATAATAATACGCAGTGTTTGGTTCTAGATCAGTCAGTTGTACTGTATGCCAGACTACTTTTCCTCCAATGGTTTCGGTATTACCCCAAGCAATGCTATCCAACGATTCGGAACTTGTCCCATATTTTACGACAGAGGCATGATCCGCGTTATGGGCCCAAGAAACACTGATTCCTCCAGGATTTGGTGCTTGTAAGTAGGGCTGTAAAGTCAGGGAAACCGTAGGTGCTTCGCTGTATCCAGCCAAAACAACCGATGTATTCCAGTAATTGAGATTATCAGGAGTGCTTTCTGCCATGTCTTCGACTTGGAAGCGAATAGAGTGCTTGCCAGGCGTTAGATAGCCTCCGAGATCAAAGACCATGGGCAACACTTGGTCACCAGGGATCCAATTGCTTCGACTGAGATCTGAAGACCACACATCCCCTTCCCATTTAGCCGAGGTGGGGCTAAAGGCGCGAAAGAGGGGACCATCTTCTCTCCAGGGTACAAAACGCAGTGCTTCTACCCCATCTATATAGATGACGTGATCCTTTTTGTTAAACTCATCACCGGATCTACGACCGCCATGACCTGAGGTAAAGTAGAACATCTGAACCGACTCTAGGTCAGGGGGAATGTCCACTTCTAGGGTAGCCTGTTCGGAAGCAAAGATCTCTTTCGTCCAATATTCCCGGGTATTGTTAAACACAGGGGCTACCCAGGTTGGGTTCAGGGCATCGGCCGTTGTCTTAAAACTTAGTTCAAAGTCAATAGACCAACCGGGATTAACCCAAGTGTCGATCACTGCCTCGATCGTTACTTCGCCTTGTAGTAGGCTGGCCAGATGAGTAAGATCCGCTTCCCACAGGGAGTATTCGGCCCACTTTTCGACAGTAGGGTGGTCCGGAATATTATCCTTCTTGTAAGGTAGGCCAGTTCCAAACCCCGTCATAAACTTCAATAATTCCACATTGACCGTGCCTGTAGGCGATACCAAGTAGACCGAACCAAAACGATCCCAAGGATCTCCTTCTGATTCAAGCTTAAGACGGGCTGTAATTTGGACCGGTTCGGCATACTGGGGTAACTCTAGGGTACGTCGAATAACCCTACCATTATCCAAAGGCTCCCAAGTGGGACCACTAACGGGATCCCCAAACTGAATTGGTGCCGACTCGAAAATAGGCACCGTAACGTCAGAAGCGTGGCTCACTCCCGTCATAGTAAAAATCAAGGTTAACGCTAACAGCATAATGAGCAAGTGGTTTCACTCCTTTAGCGGTTATAGTGGTAGACCTCTTTATATAGCTCATTCTTTACTTCCGCAAACTCCTCAGGAGAGAGGGGGTTGGGATAAGACATAATATGCATGGCTACCCCAGAAGTCTCTGGCTGATAGGGAGGTTGGAGATAGGGATACGCATTTAAGTGGAAACCAAGACGCTCGTAAAGTCGAATTCGTCTTTGGGCCACAATAGTCTCGGGTAATTCTACCTCAAAAATTATCTTGCCCGAGGAAATCTTTCTAGTGTTTTCAATGATTCGACTTCCAATACCTTGGCCACGGCATGTCTCTTTAACTGCCAGATGCTCCCAAAAAGTGAAGGTGGGCAGTTCCCAAAGGGTGATGAAACCTAGAACCTCGGTGTGGCTTTCATCGAAATACGGAAATACCTTGTACTGCTTGTTAGTAAAGAGTGCTTGTTGTTGTTTCAAGGCACGTTTTTCTTCCTTGGGAAATGCACGCTCATAGATTTCCCATACTTGTTTGAATGTTTCTGGAGACACAATAACAGACCTTTCTAAAATGGACTTCTTTAATCAGGATAACAGATCAGTTGATCTAGATCAAAGGTTTCTGCCCGGATTTGAGTTAAATGGAGTCTGCTACCCCAATAGACCACATCTTAAGTTATTGGGGGTTTGTGTAGTTTAGCTATTGCGTACCAAACAACTTATATATATAATTAATTAAGAGACCCCCCCAGGGTGGAGTGGTTGGAAGATTATAGTAGTAAGAGGTGATTTTTATGCATTGGATGCATGGTGGATGGTGGGGAGGAGGATTCTCAATGATTTTATTTTGGGGTTTGGTGATTGTTGCTGTCGTTTGGCTCGTGAAGGATCGTTCTGAACCTTATGCTAGGCGAACTGGCGAGAATTACTCGCACCAAGAGTCCGCTTTAGATATCCTGCAAAAACGCTATGCTG
>DGYW01000003.1:26972-64867 GCA_002396805.1 Firmicutes bacterium UBA4996
TTGGCTGACCTTCCCTGACCTTGGAAGCATGAGGAAAAAGTAGATTTTTTAGCAAAAACCCGGAAATACTATGACTAGCGGGGTTAGAGTGTTCTCTATTGACTTTGACCTTCCCTGACGTTAATGGTAGACTAAAGGCAAGCAAGACAACTTATCTGTAAGGAGGTAGGTATACATGTTCAGAATTGCTCCGTATAGGCATAGAAGAGGTGCTGATTCTTTCATGCCACGGGCTTTCGGTGACTGGTTTAACTGGCCGGAGATTTCGTGGCAAGGGTTTAATGTTGATGTAAAAGAAACGGCTGAGGGCTACACACTTCAAGCTGATTTGCCTGGCGTTTCGAAAGAGAACATTTCTCTTTCGGTGGATAATGGTTATCTAACTATTGCGGTTCGCCAAGAAGAACTGAAGGCGGAGGATACCGAAAACTATATCTGCCGAGAAAGACGGCAAATGTCCAGTCAACGCAGTTTTTATGTAGGTGACGTTAAGCCCGACGATGTACGTGCGAATTATCGTGATGGAGTGTTAGAAGTGAAGTTTCCCAAAGCCACAGAAGGGTCTGGGAATCGCCAGATTCCTATTCATTAAGGGGTCTGTGGCGCATAGATGAAGGGGTAGGTTGACGCCTACTCCTTTTTGCCGTCTCAAATTAATCTGCAGGGATCTACCGCACCAGGAAGAATTAATTCACATAATAGCACTAATTGTTTCTTAATTTGGAATTGGAGGGCTCCTTCGTGGTTCGAGAAGAAGAGATCAGGATGGCCGCTTTTAGGTGGTTGGAAGAACAGACTTTGTTCGATGACGTCCTCTTGTGGTCTACACTTCAGCAAGGCTTTGTTTATGAAGGACAGCGGGTTACCCTAGTGGGCCAACAAGGGATCTGGAAACCAAAAGTATTTAAATCCATCCCCCTCTCCATTAGAACCTCACCGAATAGTCCTTATAGTGATGGACTGACCGCCGATGGGCTCTTGCATTATAAATATCGGGGTACAGATCCGCAGCATTATGAAAATGTAGGTCTGCGTAGAGCCATGCTAGAGCGGGTGCCCTTGATCTATTTTCATGCCCTTTCCGTGGGAAAATACTTGGCGGCTTGGCCGGTATTCATTATTGATGATGATCCACGCACACTAACTTTTACCGTGGCAGTCGATGATAAGCAACATGCCCACATCGGTCAACTCATTTCTGATGACGCGGAAGTCTATAGGCGTAAGTATGTTACCGCCAGTTTTAGGGTACGCCTGCATCAACGGGCTTTTCGTACCCGAGTTCTAGAGGCGTACCGTAGTCAATGTGCTTTTTGTCAATTACGGCATGCAGAGCTCTTAGATGCTGCTCACATTACGCCCGATAGTGATCCAGAAGGTGAACCTATCGTCACTAATGGGCTCTCACTTTGCAAGATTCACCATGCCGCCTTCGATCGGCACTTTATTGGAGTTAGTCCAGACTATCGGATTATTGTCCGTGAGGATCTGCTCCAAGAAACGGATGGACCCATGCTCCGCCATGGCATCCAAGAAATTCACCAGAAGAGGATTATTCTACCTTCAAGTAAGGGCCAATGGCCAAACCAAGATCGCTTGGCTGAGCGTTTCGAACAGTTTCACCAGGTCGGTTAGAACAACAGGAGAGGAGCGATATTGTGAAAACCAGGATGGATAACACTGTTGACAATTTTCACGGAACTATGGTTGCAGACCCCTATAGATGGCTAGAAAAGCAGGGAGATGCTGAAGTAGATGCTTGGATTGAGGTGCAAAATAAACTCACCGAAGAGTTCTTGCAGACCAGCCCCCACCGGGATGCTCTCCAGGCTCGTCTAACGGAACTTTGGGACTATCCCCGCTATTCTATTCCAGTACAAGTCGGATCTTGGTTCTTTTTCCAAAAAAACAATGGATTACAGAACCAGCCCACCCTCTATCGCCAGCAAGGTTTGGAGGGTCAAGCAAGTGTGGTTTTGGATCCCAATTTATGGAGTTCAGATGGGACTATCGCCATTAGCAATTTCAGTGTAGATGATTCTGCGAAGTATCTAGCCTACACTCTCTCGGCACAAGGGAGTGACAGACAGCAAATCTATATCCGTGATCTGGAAGCTCGGAAGAATTTGCCCGAGATAATCCGTTGGTGTAGGTTTACTAATATGGCTTGGGTAGGCGATCAAGGCTTTTATTACAGTCGTTATCCACAGCCAGGTACGGTCGCAAAAGAAGATGAGACCAACTACTGCCAGGTCTATTGGCATCAATTAGGCACATCCCAAGAAGAAGACGTCCTCATTTATGATCGACCTGATGCTAAAGAACTTAGCTTCTCGCCTAGTGTAACTATGGATCAAGCTTACTTAGTGATCCACGCCTTCTTGGGTACCGATTCGCGTAATGGCTTTTACTATAAAAAGCTAGGCAGTGACGAATCCTTTATTAGGTTGCTAGAACATGGGGAAGCCAAATACTCCTTTTTAGGTAATGAAGGTTCCCTATTTTACTTTTTTACCGATTTAGATGCTCCCCAAGGACGGATCATCTGCATAAACATAGAACAACCAGCAGAAGAGGGATGGCAGGAAGTAGTTCCTGAGCAGAAGGAGGTCATTTCTACAGCTCGTTTCATTGATGGGCAGTTTGTGATTGCTTTTATGCACAACGCCCATGCGCTTTTGCGTGTTTATGGAATGAATGGGGAAATGGTTTCTGAAGTTCCTCTTCCCACCTTAGGCTCTATTGAGGGCTTGTCAGGTAAACAAAATCACAAAGGCCTGTTTGTCGCCTTTACCTCGTTCTTGTACCCGTCTGTGAGTTTTTATTACGATTTACACACCAGAAAACTCACGCCCTTTGGAAAGCAAGAACTGAAATTCGATGCGGACCGCTACGAAACTAACCAGGTTTTCTATCCTTCTAAGGATGGTACCGAAGTCTCACTATTTTTGGTTCATAAGAAAGGGTTAAAGAAGGATGGTAACAATCCCACCTTATTATACGGATATGGGGGCTTTAACATTGCTATCACCCCGTCGTTTTCTCCGTCAAGGATTTTGTGGCTAGAGCAGGGTGGGGTGTATGCTGTAGCCAACCTCAGGGGTGGAAGCGAATTCGGAGAAGAGTGGCATCTTTCTGGGATGCGTGAAAACAAACAGAATGTATTTGACGACTTTATCGCAGCAGGCGAATGGCTAGTAGCCAATGATTATACCAATCCCCAAAAACTGGCCATTGAAGGTCGCAGTAACGGCGGCTTATTGGTTTCGGCCTGTTTAGTACAACGTCCAGATTTGTTTGGGGCAGTAATCTGTAGTGTACCTGTCACAGACATGTTGCGTTTTCATAAGTTTACGGTAGGGCGTTATTGGGTACCTGAATATGGAAATGCAGAGGAAAGTGCTGAAGATTTTGCCTTTCTGTACCACTACTCCCCCTTACACAATGTTCAGCCCAGGGAGTATCCTCCAACTTTAGTGGTGACGGCAGATGGGGATGATCGGGTAGTGCCTGCCCACGCCTATAAATTTACAGCAACCTTGCAGGCTGCCCAAGCAGGGGATGCCCCTATCTTGATACGTGTGGATACCAAGTCAGGTCATGGACATGGTAAGCCGACAAGAAAAATTATTGAAGAACACACAGATGTGTACGCATTTCTTTTAAAGGTTTTCAGTACCTAAAGTGAGGTGTTTTTCGTGTTAGATCCCTTCTTTGGTGCGATTATGAAGTCTGCCCAGGGTCTAACTGTGCGTCACTAGGTGCCGTTATCACCGGTCCTGGCAGTATAGAAGGCTACTTGTACACAAAATTTCATTTTGACCCGTGGTTTGGATACCCAGAGATCGCCTTACAGATGTTGGCCTTCTCGTGGTTTTTTGCACGCTGGCAAGGGAAATTTGAGAACTTAGATGCCTAGTGTGGCGCGCTTATCCGGGGTCAGCAACGTGGTCTGATCCTGGATTCTGTTTTTTGTGAGGTGAGATTAATGAAGATTACTCTATTAGGAGCTGGGAATTCGGGTTTGGCCATGGCCGCTCATCTCAGTCAACAAGGGCATGAGGTTACTCTCTGGAATCGTTCTCGGGAGACTATTGCCCAGTTAATCGAGACTAAGACAATTCACTGTGAGGGTATGCTGACCGGGAGTTTTTCAGTAGAATTAGTTACCGACAATCTAGAAGAAGCAATTGAGAATCCCGATGCCATCTTGATTACTACCCCAGCTAACGCCCATAGAGAACTGGCAGAGTTGATTGGCAAGCAGATTAAAAAGAGTACCGTCATGGTTCTGAATCCTGGTCGGACCTTTGGAGCTTTAGAATTTCGGGAGATTTACGGGGAGCATAATCAAATTTATCCTCAAACTATTGCCGAAACTCAGACCATTATCTACACCTGCCGCAAAATTGCACCTGATGCAGTTAACATCATTGCCTTTAAATCAGACGTATTAATTTCCACCTTTGATCCAAAGCAAAACAGTAGTGTGATTCAGAGCTTACCCCAGTGTTTGCAACCCTTTCTTAAACCTGCGCGCTCCATGGTGCAAACCTCCATTGGAAATGTAGGAATGGTTCTCCATTGTGCACCTCTGTTGCTCAACGCAGGGTGGACCGAAAACGTCCATAACACGTACAAATACTACTATGATGGAATTACCCCTTCTGTGGGGCGTCTTCTAGAGAAAATAGATGGAGAACGGGTAGAGGTTTCAAGGCGTCTCGGACATGAAGTGGAAACAACGGTAGAGTGGCTCAGGCGAAGCTATGGTGTAGAGGGAGATAGTCTCTTTGCAGCTATTCAAAGTAACGAAGCCTATAAGTATATTGATGCCCCTAGTCAATTGGATCACCGTTACATCTTAGAAGATATACCTTATGGTCTCGTGCCCCTAGAAGCCGTAGGGCACGAATTAGGCCTGGCCATGAATGACACAGGTCTCATCATTGACCTGGCATCTAGTATTATGGAACTAGATTTTCGCGCCATGGGTCGAAGTATCAAGGATTATCGCTTTTTATTAGATCCGAAAGGAGAGGTGCACCATGGGTGAGCGTTTTGCGTTGTTGAAACCAGCAGTTGATGCCCATACGTTAGGACTGAATTCTTTGGGCGAATCGTTAAAGAGTTGTGGTTATGAAGTCATAGTGGCTCCCGTAGAGATCTCCCAAGCATTAGATGGGGTGAAATATCAGGCCCAGCGTCGCAAAGTGGCAGAATGGGTCCAAAAGGAAAAAGTCACCCGTTTGGGTTTAAGCTATCGTCTCGACCCCCAACAAGGCCAAGATTTAGTCGGTTATCTCCTCGATGAGTTCTTAAATCGGCGTATGTTAGCTCACCAAGGTGGGCAACTGCAGGGTATTTATTTCGCGGGGCTCCCAGAGGCTTGTGCCAAAATCGAGCAGAGCTATCATGGTTTAATAAAAACCTTTCAAGGTGGTGAACCTCTGCAGGAAACCTTGCTCCGACTTGGGGTGCCCGTAGAGAAGATCCCCTTTGAACTCCAACAAGGCACGAAATACGATCAAGATCGCCTCGCCTTTGGTGAAGAATTAGTGGCAAGTGAAGAGTATCTGAAAGTGCGTCCGTTCCGTGATGTCCGTCCTTACCAGGGATTTGGCACCAAACAAGATAGCCTAGAAAAACGATTGGTTGCCCTGGGAGGGCAGGCCACACGCCCCCTATTTAGGGCCCATGCCGGTCCTTATTCTACTGTACAGGAATTCTTAGGTTGGGTGCAGGACTTGGCCACAAGTGGTTATTTGGATATTTTATCCATTGGCACATCCCAGCTGTCTCAAGCACACTTTGGTGAAGATTGGGATGGTTTGCCTAACGGGGGAGGCGTGCCAGTCAATTCCGCTCAGGATTATGGGGACATTTGGAACCACTCTAGGCCACTTTTGGTGCGAACCTATGCCGGTACAAAGGATATTCCCACCTTGGCCGCACTCTATGAGGATACGATCAATATTTGTTGGCATGCCTTGTCTTTTTGGTGGTTTAACCAGTTAGACGGACGTGGCCCCTATGCTCTGTTGGAAAATCTGAAGCAACATGTAAAAACCACAGCTTTCATTGCCCAGACTGGTAAGCCCCTAGAGGCCAACGTCTCTCATCATTTTGCCTTTCGGGGTGCTGATGATGTTACTTATGTAGTGTCGGCCTACCTCGCGGCCAAGTTGGCCAAGCAGATGGGGATTGGTACCTTCGTTTTGCAGAACATGTTGAATACCCCTCGCCAAACTTGGGGTATCCAAGACTTAGCCAAATCCCGGGCACTGTTGAGCCTTGTCAAATCCCTAGAAGACCCAAGCTTCACAGTTTTGCTGCAACCCCGGGCTGGGCTCGATTATTTCGATTCTGATCTGGAGCAGGCCAAGGCCCAATTGGCAGCGGTAACCGCCTTAATGGACGACATTGATCCTCACAATCAGCAAAGTCCGCCCCTTATTCACGTAGTCAGTTATTCCGAAGGTTCCCACCTAGCCACTCCTACCATCATTAACGAGAGTATTCAGATTAGCTATGCAGCTCTGGTTAAGTATCGGAAGCTACGTAAGCAGGGCTGGGTAGATGATTATAGTGCAAAGCAAGAAGTGCAGGAAGCTACCGTCCGTTTAATTACTGAGGCCCGCTTCCTTATTGCTAGCATTGAAGAACACATTCCAGATATCTATTCTGCCGAGGGTTTCTTTAAGGTCTTTGTCAGTGGATTTTTGCCAGTGCCTTTGCTGTGGAACCAGGATCCTCTTTACCAACATGCTCGCAACTGGAACACTCAGTTTTATCAAGGTGGTGTGAGGGTAGTTAATGGAGAAGGTGCTCCCTTATCCATCGAAACCAGGGTCAATCATGCCCTTTGCAAATTGCCAGAAGCAGAATATGCTCTACTCAAAGGGTAAGAAGGAATACGCTGAAAAATCAAGAACACTACTTACAGCATTTGCGCTACGTTGAAGATTAGGAGGGATGCATTTTGAATTTTGCAGTCTTAACTGGAGGGGGAGACTCCTCAGGGATCAATGATTTTTTGTACTTTTTAGCCCAACGCTTAAACCGAGAAGGACACAGTCTCTTAGGATTTCAGAATAGTTGGCAAGGTTTGGTGGCTAATGATGCGGTAGACCTTGACAAGCTTAGCCTAGAAAGCGCACGTTTTACACCAGGAACTATTCTCGGTACCGCTCGAAAAAATCCCATCAAGGATGGGCAAATCGATGTAGTTCTGGCCAATTTGGAAAAGCGGAAGATCGACGCTCTAATTGCCATGGGCGGCGATGATACCTTAGGGGTCGCAGCTCATCTAGGAAAAAGTGGCTTTAAAGTGGTGGGAGTTCCCCAAACCATCGATGATGATCTACGGGGTACGGATCGCTCTTTGGGTTTTGCCACCGCGGTTCGCCAAGCGGCCTACAATGTAAATTCCGTCATTAATAGTAACATTGCCCACGATCGAGACATGATTGTGGAAATCATGGGTCGGGATGCGGGCTGGCTAGCTCTAGCTACGGCCTTAAATACTCCTGCCTGCGCTTGCATGTGTCCAGAGGGTCCCATGAGCATGGGCGAGACCTTTGAGGCTATGAAACGCTATAAAAAGACCACTGGTAAGGCGGCCCTAGCAGTAGTTGCTGAAGGAATTCGACCAGAGGGTTATGATCTGTCTGATAAGCCGCGAGATGCGTTCGGAAACATCGCCTTTGAAGGGGTCAGTCATTGGGTGGGAGCAAAGTATCAAGAGGCCACTGGCCGCGCTCCGCGAGTTCAAGTTCTCGGTTATTTGGCCCGTGGTGGGGCACCTGTTCCAGCCGACGTGGAGTTAGCCGCTTTGTATGCTAACCAAGCCATTGATTTGATTTTAGCTGGCAAGAGCGGAGAGATGGCCGCTGTTTCCGGTGGACGACCTAGCTCTTTGCCTCTTGAAGAGGTTATTGGAGCTAAAAAGACCATCGATCCAGAATTCTTAACCCGTCAACTGAAACTATTAGCCTAATTTAACCATTAGGCTTCTCCTGAATTTTGAGGATGTGGATGGAGGCTATGGAACCAATTGTGGTCAAGAGCCCGTAGAGATAGAGTCGTTGGACCATAATCATTGAAAGTACTAAAGAAAACCACAAGGTGGTCAGAGCTACAATTTTCGTTCTTCTACTAATGGCACGGTGGGTCACATAGTCCGCGATAATTGGTCCGAAGAGTCGATGGTTGAGGAGCCAGTTGTGTAAGGAACGCGAACCACGGAGGTAGCAGAACGAAGTAAGTAGCAAAAATGGAGTGGTCGGTAGTACAGGCACAACGATGCCTATCACACCAATAGCTAACGCCATAGTACCAAGTGCTATCCACATAAATTGCTTGATTCGAACCCTTGACATATAACACCTCACAAAAGTGAACTCTGTACGGTTGATTATAGTACAAGGGTGGAGAGAATGCCAGCAAAATTACTTAGGAGGTTCCTTATGAATTATTTATTCCTATGTTATGCCAGGTGAACGACGTGTAGAAGAGCCCGGGCATGGCTTGACGAGCAAGGTATTACTTATACATTTCGTGACATTAAAGAAGACAACCCCAATGTTGAAGAGCTGACCACTTGGTTTAAGCGGGGCGATTACCCCCTCAAGTCTTTTTTCAACACTAGTGGGCAAAAGTATCGTGAGCTCAAACTGAAAGATCGCTTACCTGAGCTGTCCGAAGAAGACCAATTGAAGATTCTGGCGAGCGACGGCTTATTGGTCAAACGTCCCCTCTTAATAGGAGACGATGCTATTTTAATCGGTTTCAAAGAAGAAGAGTGGAGAGAAAAATTAAGCTGAAGACACAGGAGGCCTTAACGAAAAGGCCTCTTTTTCATGCTAAACCTTAGAGCTTCATAATCTTAACAGAAGGAATCCCCTTGATAGTCGAGAATATTTAATTATGGTTAATAAACTCAGGGTGAGGAGGCTAGTTTGTTAATTGCTGAAATCATTAAGTAAAATGGAAGGGGAATATCCGATGAGAAAAAGTGCGATTCTCGTTATAGCAATTGTGTTAATGGCTTCGTTAGTTGTTAGTGCGCAACAAACTGTTACCGTTTATACTACCTTGTTTGAACCTACCGCTCGTCTCTTATTCGATGCCTTTGAGCAGGATACGGGCATTAAAGTAGAGTGGGTGCGTCTCTCAGGTGGCGAAGCAGTCGCCAGAATGGATGCAGAGCGTCGTAATCCCCAAGCAAGTATGTGGTTTGGTGGAGTTGGCCTCAACCACATGGAAGCTAAAAACATGGGCCTAACTGAGCCCTACATTTCTCCTAACGCTGAGAACATCCCAGCCCAATTTAGAGATCCTGAGCACTACTGGACAGGTATCTATGTTGGTGCCCTGAGCTTCATTTCTAACAAAAACCGCCTAGCCGAATTGGGCATTGACCCACCGACCTCTTGGCAGGATCTACTACGACCTGAGCTTAAGGGCGAGATTCAAATTGCTAACCCAGGAACTTCTGGTACGGCCTACAATTTCATTGCCACTTTAGTACAGCTCTGGGGTGAAGATGTAGCTTTTGAGTATCTAAAAGAATTCCACAAGAACGTGCAACAATACACTCGTTCCGGAAATGCACCTAACCCAGCCACCGGTCTCGGTGAGGTAGCGGTAGGTATTGGCTATGCCCATGACCAAGTTACAGTTGTGCAAGAAGGTTACCCAGTAAACATCACCTTCGCTGAAGAAGGTACCGGCTATGAAGTGGCCTCCATCTCCCTAATTAAAGGCGGTAAACAGATGGAAGCTGCCAAGAAGCTTTATGATTGGGCCTTAACAGAGCGGGCGGCCATCTTGTTAGCTTCTACTAACGTAGTTCCCTTTATTGATGTACCTCTTATGGACGGTGCAGTGCCCATTTCTGCTATTAATGTGATTAACCAAGATGATCTCTGGGCAGCAGCGGAAAAAGAGCGTTTAGTCGAGAAGTGGAATAACGAGGTGTTCCGTCAACGGTAGAGAGACTGAGGGGGTCCCACCCACACGGGGGGACCCTTTTTCTAAGGAGGAAGATGCCTGTGGCAATAGCCAAACCTCGCGAGCGAAAACCCAGCGTGGGGGGGACTGGCTGGTGGCAATTGCGCCAAGATCCCATGCTTTTGGTTACTCTAATTATCATTAGTCTGTCCTTATTTTTGTTCATTGTTTATCCCTTGTTTAAAGTGATCTTGTTAAGTGTAAAACCGCGCGACACCTTCACACTCGATGTTTATCGTTATATCTTTGGGCAATGGTGGTTGAGGCAAAGCTTTTACAATAGCCTCCTGTTAGGAACGTTGACTGCCACTGCATCCACTATCGTAGGTTTTTTGTTCGCCTTTGCCCTCAATCGTACGAATATGCCGGCGAAACGCTTCTTTGAACAAATGGTGCAATTACCCTTAGTGTCACCTCCCTTTATGTTTACACTCTCGGTGATTTTGCTGTTGGGTAAAAATGGTTTGATTACGAAGGGATTGTTAGGATTAACTAACTTTAACATCTATGGTTTAAAGGGCTTAGTCTTAGTTCAAACCATTAGCATGTTTCCCATTGCCTATATGACCTTAAATGGAGTTCTACAAGGGATTAATCCTGATCTTGAAGAAGGTTCGTTGGATTTGGGGGCGTCTCGGTTTGGAGTTTTTCGAACCATCACCCTACCCCTTTCTGTTCCAGGCTTAGCCAGTGCTTGGCTCTTGGTCTTTGTCACCTCCTTGGCTGACTTTGCTAATCCCATGGTCCTTGGTGGAACCTTTGAGGTTCTCTCAGTTCAAGCCTATCTACAGTTTACGGGTATGTTCAATGCCCCGCGGGGAACTGCCCTGGCTGTAGCGCTTTTGATTCCCGCCATGATTGCCTTCTTGGTTCAGCGTTATTGGGTTTCTAAGAAGTCCTATGTGACGGTAACGGGTAAGCCTTCGAGCCCGCGAATTTTAGAGGTGAGTCCTTGGTTACGGTGGGGACTCTTGGCCTTTTGCTCTCTGGTTTCGCTAGTGATCTTATCTTTCTATGCTACGGTAATCATGGGTGCTTTTGTGGATACTTGGGGTGTCAATTTTAGTTTCACTTTAAAACACTGGCGTTACGCTTGGGATGTGGGTTATCACAGTATTAAATCCACCGTTTTTCTCGCTTTGGTTGCCACTCCTATTACGGGGATTTTAGGCATGATCATTGCCTATATACTGGTTCGTAAACAGTTTCCCGGAAAGAAGCTCTTAGGCCTCGTTTCTATGCTTGCCTTTGCGGTTCCAGGTACGGTGGTAGGGATAGGGTATATCTTGGCATTTAATGAGCCCCCCCTCTTATTGAGCGGAACTGCACTGATTATTGTGCTCTGTTTTGTGTTTCGGGAGGTACCGGTGGGCATCGAATCTGGCGTGGCTTCCTTGATTCAAATCGATAAATCCATTGAAGAGGCGTCCACCAATTTGGGGGCGTCAACGGGATACACCTTTGCCAACATCACCCTACCTTTAATTAAGCCAGCCTTCTTGGCAGGTCTCTTTTTTGGCTTTACACGGGCTATGACTGCGGTGAGTGCCATTATTTTCTTGGTTTCGGCCCGTTGGCATCACCTTACGGTATTGATCCTATCGCAAACGGAAATCATGCGCCTTGGTGCTGCTTCTGTGTTAAGTCTCATTTTGATCATTATTGTGTTAATCGCCTTCGCAATCATGCGCTTACTAGTTGGCGATACCATTAATCGGCAGCTACCGAGTTAAGGGAGGAAAGGACTATGTGTGCACAACGAGTAGAACTACGCCAATTGGTGAAGGTGTTTCCTGCCCCAGGTGGGCATGAAGTCAGAGCAGTAGATGGCATAGATTTGGTTATTGAACCAGGTGAAATGGTCACTTTTTTAGGTCCATCAGGTTGTGGAAAAACTACAACCTTGCGGATGGTGGCCGGCTTTGAGATGCCAACAGCGGGGCAGATTCTCATTGGCCAAGAGGATATTTCCACGAAGGCTCCTAACGAGCGTGATACGGCCATGGTGTTTCAAAGCTACGCTTTGTTTCCCCATATGACAGTGGAAGAAAATATTGGTTATGGCTTGCGTTTTCGTAAAGTTAAGAAAGAGGAGAAGGACGAGCGGGTAAGCCGAATCATGAAACTAGTTGGTCTAGAAGGTATGGGTAAACGGGCACCTGGACAGCTCTCAGGTGGGCAACAACAGCGCGTGGCTTTAGCTAGGGCTTTAGTTGTAGAGCCGCAGGTCTTGCTCTTTGATGAGCCCCTCTCCAATTTAGATGCTAAATTGCGGGAACACATGCGTGAAGAGATCAGGCGGATTCAGCAACGCTTGAAAATCACCGCCATTTATGTAACCCATGACCAGTCTGAAGCCATGGCCCTATCTGACAAGATTGTGGTCATGAATAAGGGCAAGATTGAACAGGTAGGTAGCCCCCAAGATATCTATCAACGTCCTGACAGCAAGTTTGTAGCTGACTTCATTGGTAAAGTCAACTTCTTACCTGGTCAGCTAGGGAAAATTGAAGGCCAAGGTTCCACAGTGAAGGTGTTTGAACAAACCATCATGGTAGAACAGGTTAAGAACAATCTGGGGCCCCATGTGTTAGTTGTGGCACGCCCAGAAGCGCTTTTTCTCAGCCACGACCAGGGTATTTCTGTGGAGATAGAAAGTGCTGTGTATCTTGGTTCCGCCCTTGAGTACCGGGTGATCTTACCTAATGGAGAACAGGTCACGGTGCTACAGAGCAATCCTAACATGGGTAAGCTTTTCCAGCCTGGTCAAACAGGGTTTTTGCAACTCGATTCCCATGCGGTCCACCTGTTACCCTTGACTAGTTAGTATCTAAGCAAGCATACAACAAGACCCCTCTCAGGTAGCTCCTGACGGGGTCTTTGTGATCATCTGTGAATTTGTTCCTGAAGCCAGTGGCAAATATCTGTTGTGACTTCATCTCTGTTTTTTTCATTTAGCAATTCGTGACGGGCACCAGGGTAGAGGATAGTTTTAATATTCTTAATTCCTGCTTGTTCATATTGTGCCACGAATTCTCGAATACCTTTGCCGTGTTTCCCTACTGGATCAGCTTCACCACTCACTACTAAGAGTGGCAAATCCTTGGGGATTTTGTCAATTAAAGCAGGATCATGGATGTGGCCTAGTCCAGTGAATAAATCATAAAAGAATCCCGAACTACAGACCATACCACAATAAGGGTCTTGCAGATACTTATCTACAGCCTGGGGATCCCGAGATAACCAGTCGAATTTGGTTTTGGGGTTAGTAATCCCCTTATTGAAGCTACCAAAGGATAATTGATCGAGGAGCTTACTGGGTTTGGTGGGATTCTTGCGCATTTGCCAACGGGCAATCAGCTTGCCAAAACTAGCTGCCACTCCCGGATCGCCCCCTGAACCCATAATAATGGCTCCTTGGATACTCTCTCCGTATTCTTGTAGGTAGCGCCGGGTTAAAAAAGAACCCATACTGTGCCCCATGAGAAAGACCGGTAAATCAGGGAACTGCTTTCTGATCCAGCCATTGATCCAATACAGGTCATCCACAACCCGGTCAAAACCATCCCGCTCAGCAAAATAACCCATTAAACCCGCTTTTTCACCTGTGCGACCATGACCCCGGTGATCGTTGGCAATGACGATGATTCCTTGGTCATTACAAGCATCGGCAAAAGCTGCATAGCGTAGGCTGTGTTCTGCCATGCCATGGGCTAGTTGCAGCACTGCTACCGGGTTTTCCACCGCCGACCACTGGTGCACGAACACTTCTACCTGATCATCCATTCTCAAGAAGGCCATCAGGCCACCTCCATACTGTGTATATGGTAAAAGGTTCAAGATTTCTAGCTATTTTCCTGCACATTTGGCATAAATCGGTAGTGACCGGACAGTCGCGGGCAGGGATCTATCGAATATTGTCGAAATTATTTCCTTACATTTACATCAAAAATATCTGTTTTAGTTTCGAACATTGCCAGGGGGGGCCTCTAATGTTAGGTAGAATGCGGATTTCCACCAGACTGTATGGTGTACTAATTGTGTTAGTAGTGTTGCTAGTGGGCTTAGGTTTACTTTCTCGTTTCACTATGGAGCGGATCATTAGCGAACGGGAAGTTGCCACTGACGCCCTGACTTTTGTGCAAGATCTCAAAGATTTGGAAATTGCTCATTTAGATTGGGTTTTGGGTTTGGCTCACAGTCTAAACGTACAGCAACCTTTCACCGGTCAGCTTGAGCACACTAAATGTGCTTTAGGTCAGTGGTATTTTCCTTTTATAGACTCCGTTGAATTCACGGCGTTGCCAAACGATCTTCAGCAAGCCTTTTTGAGTCTAAGCACTCCCCATGAACGACTGCATCAGTCTGCCGGAAAGATGATGCAACATCTAGAGCAAAACCGTTTTTCTGTTGGAGCTTGGAGCGAGATCAAAACAATCTATGATCAAGAGACCATGGACTATCTCAGTCAAGTGCGTAGTGCCCTTGGCCAAATCAACGGATTGCTTGCCGCGGAAGCGGAGCGCTTAGAAGCTGGTGCTGATCAAGTTGCGGCACAAGGGCAGGTTTTTGCAGTGGTGGTTGTAATTGTGGCCGTTCTCATTGCTGTTTTCATCGGTGGTTCCACCATTAGGTCAGTCTGTCGCACCTTGGTTAATACAGTGAGCAGGGTGGAGGATTTGGCCCACGGTAAAGGGGACTTAACCCAACGTATTGCTGTGACCACTCGGGATGAGCTAGGCAGACTAGCCACTGGCCTGAACAGTTTTATTGCTCGTCTTCAGGAGATGATGCAAGAAGTTAATGGATCCACCATAGAAACAGCCCAAGACGCTGTTACCGTCGCAGATACAGTTCAGCAACTGGCTTCGTCAGTAGAAGAAGTGGCAGGGATTACCAATCAATTTGCCAGTACTATCCAGGGCATGAGTGACAATAGTGTTCGCCTTTCTAATCTGGCCTCCACAACTTTAGACCAAACAGAGGCTGGGGCCACTCAAATTGAACAGACTGTAGAGCTAATGGAAGGTATTAATCAAAGTATGACTAGCCTCGGACAGGATATTTTACTCTTAGAAGAACAATCGGAGCAAATCCGGAGGATTGTGGATCTAATTACGGATATTGCAGAACAAACCAACTTGTTAGCCTTAAATGCTGCTATCGAAGCAGCTCGAGCCGGTGAGCAGGGACGTGGCTTCGCGGTTGTAGCAGGCGAGGTTCGGGTGTTAGCTGAGCAATCGGCCGGAGCCGCCCAAGAAATTGCTCATGTGATTACGAAGATTCGTCAAGTGGTGGAGGAGACCGTTGTGCGGTCTAGAGAAAACGTGACCCGCGTCGAGCAGGGGACGCAGTCCGTTCAACATAGTGGTAGCATGTATGGTGAAATTCGAGCTACGATTCAAGAATTAACGGGAGGAATTCACGAGCTAGCGGCGGCTAGCGAAGAATTATCCGCAGGTGGACAAGAAATCGCCGCCAGTAGTGAACAGCAATCAGCTTCTATTCAAGAAATTGGCGCTTCTGTCCAAAATGTGGCCGCTATGGCAGAACGCCTACAACAATTGGTAGGAGAGTTTGTATTGTAGCGTTATAGAAAAAAGCGCCAAGCCCTTCGGCTTAGCGCTTAATTTTTTTGGTTACAACTACACCAGATCACAGGCCTCCGGTGGCATCCAGTGAGCATCTTTCCCATCCCATTTCACATTACAGCCAATGGGATTTGTTAGGGGAGTGGATATTGTCTCACCGGCTAAGAGTTGGGTCAGGGCTTGCTCTAAATCAAATGAAGTGATCTTTTCAGGGTTGCGGGGATTATCTACGGCCCTACCGGTATAAACTAGTTTGCGCTCTTGATTAAAGACAAAGAAATGGGGTGTGCGTAGGGCACCATAGGCTCTAGCCATATCTTGACTTTCATCATGGAGATATAACCAAGGGAATTTATGCTGATCCATGCGTTTCACCATGTGCTCAAAGGAGTCCTCAGCATAGGTGTTGGCACTATTGGAGTTAATGCCTACAAAGGTAACTCCTTTTGGTTGGAACTTTTCAACCGTTTTTCTAGTCAGTTCATCGGAGTTAATCACATAGGGACAGTGGTTACATGTGAAGAAGACAACCAAATAAGGGGAGTTAGAAAAATCACTCAACCCGTAGTTCTTTCCATCGGTGGCTGGCAACTGAAAATCTGGTGCTGTGCTCCCCAGTGGTAGAGTAAATGCCATCATAACAACCTCCTCAAAACTTTACTGTACGTCACTTCTTTCCACAAAAACCGAAAAATCCCTGCCCTATGAATTTCAGCTCGTAGCAGGGTAACTGAGAGCAATCGAGAAAGGATAACCTAGATTATTAGATTTAGTGGAGGAAACAGATGCCAAAATACAAATTAATAGCACTAGACTTAGACGGTTCACTTCTGCAAAATGACTTGAAGATTTCTGCGGCTAATCGGCACTGGATCAAGCAGGCCGAAGAGGCCGGAATCGTCGTTAGCTTTGCCACCGGTCGTGGACGGAGCTCTTCAGAGCAATATTGGGACGTAGTTCGGCCTCAAGCTCCAATGGTAGTTGTCAATGGCGCGGAAGTGTGGCGAAATCATCAGGAGCTACTTTCCAGGCACCTCTTACCAGCCCATGCCATTCCCCGTTTGCATAAGTTGGCCCTTGAATATAAGACTTGGTACTGGGCCCATGCTCCAGGAAAGTTAGTACGCAAAGAAGCCTGGGCTACCGATTACGATCCGCAGGGTGATTGGCTCAAATTCGGTATGGCCACCGAAGATAGTGCCGTGATCGATCACTTGCGTGACTTGGTGGAAAGCTGGGGTGAATTTGAAGTCACTTCCTCTGCACCTACCAATTTAGAGATCAGCAAAAAGGGCATCAGCAAGGCTTCGGGCTTGTCTGAAATTGCCAAGATCTTAGAGATCGACCCCAGTGAAGTAGTGGTCGTTGGAGATAGCCTCAATGATTTAGAGATGATCAAGTGGGCGGGTTTTGGCGTCGCCATGGGTAACGCCGAAGCTAGCATTAAGGCTGTGGCTGACCACATTACAGGCACTAACGAAGAAGATGGGGTGGCCCAACTGATTCAGTTAATCCTGGAATAAGTCAAGAAATTCTTCGTAACCTTCTTCAACTAAATTTTCCAAGGGAATAAAGCGGAGAGCAGCACTATTAATGCAATAGCGCAGGCCTCCCCGATCCCTGGGACCATCAGTAAAGACATGGCCTAGGTGGCTATCCCCTTTGGCACTGCGGACTTCGGTACGGATCATCCCATGAGAAGTATCTTTACAGACTTCCACATTCTCAGCCCCCAAGGGTTGGGTAAAGCTGGGCCAACCACAACCTGCATCGTACTGGTGAGTAGAGGAGAACAGCGGTTCTCCCGTCACCACATCTACATAAATACCTGGAGCTGTATTGTTCCAATACGCATTTTGGAAGGGCGGCTCCGTCCCGCTTTCCTGAGTTACCCTAAACTGCTCAGCTGTTAACTTACGTCTTAATTCCTCAATAGATGGCTTCTGATACTGCATTGCAGCACCCCCTTATTCCTTATTATTATTTTTATTTTTTTCCATCATGCAAACAGGAAGGAAATTTTACTCATACACCGAATTACTAAGAGCCCGCGAATCTGGAGGTGGCTTATGGTGGAACATTTGGTTGTTGGTTTAATGTCTGGAACCTCGATTGATGGCGTAGATGCAGCTTTGGTGAGGGTAAGTGCAGAAAACCCCGGGAAGTTTTCCCTTGTAGAGTTTGTCTCAACCCCCTATAGTCAATCTGAACGGGAACGGATTCTGCAAATCTGCGATCCTCGTACCGCTACTCTACCGGAGATTTGTCAGATGAATTTTCGCTTGGGGGAAATCTTTGCCCGAGCGGTCCTAGACCTTCTTAACCGAGCTAAGGTAGATCCGGGAGCTGTGTTATGTGTAGGCTCCCACGGACAAACAATTTATCATATTCCAGGAGATTCCACTCTACAGATTGGCGAGCCGAGCATTATTGCACGTCGGACTGGCATTACTACTGTAGCAGATTTTCGTCCAGCGGACATGGCTGCCGGTGGGCAAGGTGCCCCCTTAATACCTTACTTTGATCAGTTGGTGTTTGGGGCAGATGCTACTACTTCCGCTGTCCAGAATATTGGAGGTATCGGCAATGTAACTGTAGTAGGAGGTTCGGCAGAGCAACTACCGTGGATTGCCTTTGATACGGGACCAGGTAATATGATTATGGATTTCATGGCCGAGTTGGCCACCAATGGTGAACTTAGTTATGACCGGGACGGATTACTTGGTTCTGAAGGTGTTGTCCACGAAGAGGTTGTGGAGGAGTTGCTCACCCATCCATATTTTTCTGAAAAACCTCCGAAAAGTACTGGCCGGGAATTATTTGGCAAGGAATATTCACAACAGCTGCTTGAGAAATACGATCTTACACCTTTAGATTGGGTGGCAACTGCTACCGCTTTTACCGCTGCTAGTATTGTTCAACAATACAGCCGGTTTATTCTTCCTTATGTTGCGCTTGATCGAATTATTGTGGGTGGTGGAGGAGGCCAAAACCCAACACTTCTAGAGATGTTAGCTAAGCGTAGCGGATTACCTGTCCATATCCATGAGGATTTTGGAATTTCTACAGATGCCAAGGAGGCTATTGGTTTCGCACTCTTGGCCCATGCCACTATGCATGGTCAACCAAGCAATGTGCCTAGAGCCACAGGCGCTAAACAGCAGGTGGTGTTAGGAAAAATAGTTCATTCATAGAAACTGTAGATGGGGGTGGAAAAACAGATTTCGTCAGGCATTACCAATCAAAAGGAGGTCAATTACATGTCTAAAAAGTTGAATTTCTTGATGGTATTAGTTTTAGTGTTGCTTGTAAGCACATCCGCATTCGCCAGTTGGAAAGGGACGATCACCCTCTGGGATGCGCCTCGCTGGGGCAACGAAGACGATGATAAGTTCCATTGGATTAAGGACAAGATTGCCGAATTTGAAGCAAGTCATCCAGGTGTCAAGATCGAATTAGTTGAAACACCCTGGGCCGAACTAGGCGAAAAACTCAGTGTAGCCATTGCTGGTCGCGCTTGGCCAGACATCGTTCCTGTTGATATTAGTGGTGCCATTAATCGCAACCATCTAGAACAGGGTGTGGTAGAGCCCCTGGATGCTTTCATGACTTCTGAAGAGCTTGAGGATTTTTTCCCAGGTGCTTTGCAGGCATACACCTACCATGATAAGCTCTACGGAATTCCCATGTCCATGACAGTCCACGTCATGCTCCTCAACCTAGATCACTTTGAAGAAGCAGGAGTAGAGCCTCCAGTAGACGGCCGTTGGACTTGGGATGAATTTCTTGAAAAAGCTAAAGCACTCACCTTTGATAGTGATGGCGATGGCGTAATTGACAAGTATGGATTCTCCACTTATATTCTCCAAGGTTATTATGAGGCTTGGCCGTTCTTCTACATGGATGGTGCAGAGCCTATCGTTGATGGCAAATTCGGTTTTAATTCTCCAGAAGCTATCAGCGCAATTCAAAAGCTTGTTGATCTTAAACTAGTTCATGGTGCTGCTCCTGTAGAAATGGGTAGCTCTGACGTAGGTGGTACTTTTAGAGCCTTAGCTCGCGAAGGCGAACGCCATGTGGCTATTCAGCCTTGGAATACATGGGCCATCGCGACCGTAACCGGTGAAGGCGTTAACCACTTGCCTAATGTGATGGTTGCCGAATATCCTAGTGGTGATGCAGGTCAACCTGTGACAGTTGGTGGTGCCGGTGGTTGGGTGGTTATGCACCAAAGAGATCGCCAAAAGCTAGATGTCGTTGTGGAATTTGCCAAATTCCTCTCCACCACTGAGGAGCAATATACCTTTGCCACAGAGTACGGTACTTTCCCAGCTCGGAAATCTGCCGAAGCTCTCGACCCCTTTGCTGACAAACCGCATATGGCTCGAGCCGCCCAGATGGTTGGTCAAGCTGTGCCTTTACCAGAACATCCCAATTGGGCCCAGATTGATGACCGGATTCAAGCAGAATTGCAGTTGATTTTTGCTGGTGAGAAAACTGTCGAGCAAGGTATGAACGACGCTGCTCAACAGGTTCAACGTTTACTACGGTAGTGTAGGGGGGCGTTTGCCATTGGTGAACGCCCCTTTCTCCCAAGACCAGGAGGTTGTAACTATGTTTAAGCGAATGTGGAAATCCCGATCGGGTTATCTGTTCATCCTACCCAAATATATCCTCTTTACTATTTTTGTTCTCATCCCCATTATTTGGTCTTTTTTTGTCTCGTTCCAAGAGTATCGGATTTTCGGAACGGAGTGGGTAGGACTAAGAAACTTTCAAGATGCCTTTCAGGATGACCTGTTTTGGGTGGCAGTTGGTAATACCTTGCGATACGCGGCAGTTGTAATGCCGTCCACGGTAATTATAGCCTTGATTTTGGCAACCTTGATTCATCCCTTACGCCGTGGAGCCCAAACCTTTTTCCGGGCCAGTTTCTACTTGCCCACAGTAGCTTCTAGTGTGGTTATAGCTATGGTTTGGCGTTGGATTTTTCAAACTAGATACGGTATAGCCAACTACTTTTTAGGCTTAGTGGGTATTGAACCCATCAACTGGCTCCATAGCTCCGCATGGGCCCTAAAATCGGTGATTATTATGGCGGTCTTAACTCCTCCAGGGGTCGGCATTATTCTGTACTTGGCAGCCATGGGGTCTATTCCTGAAGACCTGTATGAAGCTGCCCGTATTGATGGGGCCAACCGCTTTGTGCAATGGTGGAGAATTACTCTGCCTCTGCTCAAACCGACCACCTTGTATTTGATGATCGTCTCGACCATCGGCTCCTTCCAAGTCTTTGATCAAGTGATGCTTATGACTCAAGGTGGCCCTGGCTATGCCACGACCACAATTGTTCATCGTATCTATAATGTGGCCTTTAGAGACTTTCAATTTGGCTATGCGGGAGCTATGTCTATGTTGCTCTTTGTAGCCATTATTACTCTGGCATTTGTTCAATCAAAATTGGTCTCCAGTGACGTGGAGTTTAAGGGGTAGGTGAGAGAAAACATGTTGAAAAATATGAAGGCTTCGCAAGTTGGTCTAGGGCTCATTTATCTAGTGTTAATAATTTGGGCCGTGATCTCCTTAATTCCACTCTATTGGGTATTTACCACTTCTATTCAGCAGCCAGAGGAAGTGCAGATCATGCCACCGAGGTTTATTCCTTCGGTGATTAGCCAATATCTGCCCCTGAAGATGTCTGGGCAAACCGAAAGGGCTCAAGAGTTAGTCAATGGGGCCCTGGAAAGCTATCGCCTGCTTTTTCAGAAAACCAGGATCTCTCGTTGGTTCCTAAACAGCTTGATGATCTCCCTAACGGCAACTGCGGGCATTCTGTTCTTGGACTCCATGGCCGCCTTTAGCTTTGCTAAGAAGCAGTTTCCTGGTCGAGATTTCCTCTTTTGGATTATGGTGGGTACCATGACAATTCCAGGGCAGGTACTTTTAGTACCCCTCTTTATGGTGGTGCGAGAGTTGGGTGTGGTCAACACCCCTTGGGCGATTTTGTTGCCCCAACTATCTATGGTTTTTGGAGTGTTCTTGCTCCGCCAGTTTATGCTTACTGTTCCCAGTGAGTTAATGGAAGCAGCTCGTATTGATGGTGCTTCGGAATTCGGAATCTATTGGCGGGTAATGTTACCCCTAGCCAAACCTGGTCTAGCTACCCTAGGTATTTTGACCTTTACTTCGAGTTGGAACTCGTTTTTGTGGCCTTTAATTGCGGTGCAAAAATCCGAATGGTTTACCTTGCCAGTAGGTCTAAAGACGCTGCAAGATCAGAACTTGGTAAATTATGGTCTTTTGATGAGTGGAGCCGCGGTAGCAGCTATTCCCATGATTATTGTGTTTTTGTCCTTCCAACAGTACTTTGTTAAAGGGCTCACCTTAGGTGGCGTAAAGGGTTAGGAGGAAAAAGCTCTCACACCTAGAATGATAGCAGTAGAAAGCCAGAAAAAGGTGAACATGATGTTAACTAATGTGCGGCCATTCCCGGAAAATCCTCTCTATTATGCTTTGGGCAAGAGCCTTTCTCAGGTACAAAAGGAGTATACCGAAAGGCAACCGCGGGCGAGCAAAGTCTATTTAGTTGACGATCTGCTGATTTATCGGTGCTGGGGTGTGCTCAATAAAGCTGAACTGCAGTTAGTGGCGGAGGATCCTGAAGGAGCACGGATGGTTCAAGAGCTGCTCGAGCAGCAATGGAATAGTCTCAAGGCGGTGGTTCAAGCCACTGTACAAGACCATTTGGGCTGTCGGGCCTTGGGAGTATCGGTCACCTTTAATCCTGAGCAAGATGAATTGGTGATTCTATGTAGAGTGGTGCGAACATGATGAAATCTATCGCGGGACGAACCACTTTGACAGTCCTAGTGATTCTCTCCGTAGGTCTGTGCGTATGTTTGGCCTACCTGAATAGGGGTTTCTCCCAACTCTTGGTTCAAGAAGCCCAAGTAGACTTTGCACTCTGGTGGCAAAGGACGAATAGTGATTTTTTTGACGTTGTCAATGGACAAGATTTGCCCCACGATCCGTCGGGGTTTAAGATCTTAAGTGTGGCTCAAGTTGAAGAAAATGGCCAACTTGTCGTTTTGAGCTCATCACCTGTTAAAGACAGTTATGCTCCTATTATCTCCGTTACTCATACGGATCGCTTAGGCAACTTTATGATTGAGGTGTGGTCGCCACGCCTCCAGGATTTGCATGGCTTACACAGGGGAGTAACTTATAGTCTTATAGGTTTGACCGTTCTAGGAGCTCTAGCAACTCTAGCGGCGGTGATCCGCCAGTTGCGCCCGATTCGTGATTTAACAGGGCAAGCCCATCGTCTCACCCAAGGTTCTTTCGAGCAACATTTTGAAATGGGTGGTTCCCACGAAGCTGTGGAACTAGCTAATGTTTTTGAGCAAATCCGTCTCCGCTTTCGGCAGGTTGTTAGTGGGGCCATCACCCAAGCTATGATCTGGGAAGGTCAATTAGAGCTGTTTCCCATGTCTCAGCTCTTGATCATGCTCCGCTTCACATCCCAGACCGGGGTTTTAGTAGTGATGGATGGGAACAATTTGGGACGCATTTATCTGGAGAATGGTCAGGTTCAAGGAGCTTTTTATAAGGATCAAAAGGGATTTCGGGCCTTTTATGCTTTGTTCTTACTTTCTAAGGGCTCCTTTAAGTTCAATACTAAGATGAAAGCCTTTCAAGATGAACTGTCGGTGGTTTCTTGGTACTCGGTGCTATTGTACGCAGCTCGAAGGGTAACTTCTTTACAGCTTATTGAGCAATATATTCCAGATCAACGTTTTGTTGCTAAGAAAACGGATATCGCCGAAGACATGCATGTAATTCAAAGGGATCTTACTCTTCCTGAATGGCAGTTATATGACAGTATTGATGGTGAAGCAAATGTGCGGGAATTAGCCCGTCAATTGCAGTGGACACCAGAGAGAGTGCAACGTTATCTGTATCGCTTCGCAGTAGTGGGCTTAATTGAGACCCAATTGACCCTCGTGACAGAACCACCGCCAGATAATGTGGTTTCTTTATGGGCGAGGGCAGCCTGGAACAATCGAACTGGGGGGATTTAGGTGCATCAGTTTCGTACTAAGGGTGAACTAGAAGCTGCCATGGGCAACGCCGTGCTCAAATTCGAACGGGAATATTTTGGGCGGGGGCCAAAAGAGATCTCTACCCATGTCGTTAAAGATATGGTCCTCATTCGTCAACGGGGCATCTTAACCCCTGCTGAAGAACAAGTACGGAATAACCCAGAAAGTGTGGATTTAATTCAGCGTTTGCGCGAGGCCTTACTAAAGAACAACCAAGAGGTGCTACGCATCGCGCTGCAAAATCTCACGAAGGCCGAAGTGATTGCCTTGTACACCGACTTAAGTGTAGAACACTCCGAAAAATTTATGGTGTTCACTTTTGATCAGGATTTAGAATCCCGATTTAGGCAGTCTTCTAACCGACGGACTAGTTGAGAAGTAACCTTGACAATTGTCAAGTAAATGTGTTAAGCTTGACTTAAGCATTAAAACTAAATAGAAATTACTGGTTTAGGACAGTTTCGCCCGCTAAGACTGTGGGGGAAAGGGTTGCTAAAAGAGTAGGCAGAGAGTGAGAACTAGCGCCAAGTGCGGTGGTTGTTCGAAGGTGCCTACTTTTTTTGTTGCCAGAGAGAGGGTGATCGTGGAACCAAGAGCACCGTTTGACCAATCTATAATAACTATAACGGAGGGAAAATAATGAGAAAATCTTCTTTGCTGGTTGCCTTTCTATTGGTTTTAACACTTTCAGTTGGCGCCTTTGCTGCACCACTAATGGTCTATTCTAGTGTGGACGAAGAAAACGCGCGTGACATTCTCGCTGCTTTCACTAAGGATACTGGTATTCCAGTCCGTTTTGTTCATTTGTCTTCTGGTCCTGCTTTAGCCAGAATGGAAGCTGAAAAAGATAATCCTAGAGCAGACATCTGGATGGGTGCTCCTAGTGAGAACCATGTTACTGCTAAGCAACGTGGCTTAACTCAACCATATTTTTCACCTAATGCTAAAGTATTAGATGCAAAATTTGTTGACGAAGAGGGTTATTGGACTTCTTTCTATATGAACCCCATGGGCGTTGCCATGAACACCGCTTGGGCCAAGAAAGCTGGCGTTGAGACTCCTGAATCCTGGCAAGATCTGCTCAAACCTGAATTTGCTAAAGAGATTCAAATGCCGACACCTCAATCTTCCGGAACCGGATACAACCTTGTGGCCAGCTTAATCTTGGCCTGGGGCGAAGAAGAAGCGTTCAGCTATTTAAGAGAGCTAGACAAGAACATTCAAACCTACACCCAAAGTGGTACTGCCCCATCGCAAGCCGTAGCAGTGGGCGAAGCGGGTATTGGTATCCAATTTACTCCAGCTTTCTTGAAATACATGGATGAAGGATATCCTCTCCAGCTCATCTTCCCCAAAGAAGGTGTAGGCTATGAGGCCCCAGCCATTTCCATCATTAAGGGTGCTCCTAACCTAGAGCATGCCCAAGCTTTGGTCGACTGGCTCATCTCCTTAGAAGCTCAAAACAAATTTGGTGAGCTGAAGACCTACTTCTTCCCAGTGCACCCTCAGGCAGTAGCTGGGGAAGGCTTGCCAGCCTTTAATGAAATTCCGTTATTGGAATATGATGCAATTTGGGCCGGCGACAACCGCAAAGACATTGTTGATAAGTGGATTGACGAAGTTTTACGTGGCCAGTAAGTAAGGAAGGGGCCTTCGGGCCCCTCTTTTGTAGGGAGGAAGCTGATGAGTACTATTTTGCTAGAAACAAAACAAAGGGGACGTCGGGTTTATCTAGAACTGCAACGTCTGGCTAAGGAACCTTGGCTAGCCTTATCGATCTTGGCTATTTTTACTTTACTAGCACTTTTTATTGTTTTGCCCTTAGTTAAGGTTTTTCAGATGAGCTTGGCCTCTGGCGAGTCCTCGGTTGCTGGTGGGTCAGTGGCAATGTATAAGGAAGTTTTTCAAAGCTGGTATATGCGGAAAGCATTAGTGAACAGTCTGGTTACCGGGGTCTTGTCTGCCCTCTTGGCAGTATTGGTAGGCTTTATTATGGCCTACACCGTCACTAGGGTAAATGTTCCCTTCAAAAAATTCTTCAATTTAGTATCCATTGTTCCGGTGATCTCTCCTCCTTTCGTGAGTGCTTTGAGTATCCTTTTACTGTTTGGAAATAACGGTTTTGTCACCTATAATCTCTTGGGTATTCGCAATTTTCCCATTTACGGATTAAGGGGTTTATTAATTGCCCAGACCATTACCTTTTTCCCTGTTGCCTATTTGTCTATGAAGGGCGTGTTGGAGGCCATTAATCCTGCTTTAGAAGATGCTGCCTTTGATTTGGGTGCCAGTCGTTGGCGAGTGTTTGGTAAAATCACTCTACCCTTGGCAGCACCAGGGATTGCCAGCGCTCTCTTGGTAATTTTCATTGAATCTTTGGCGGATTTCGGCAATCCTCTAGTGTTGGCAGGGAGTAACTATCCTACGTTGGCAGTACAGGCGTATTTGGAAATTACGGGGATGTACAACTTGGCTGGTGGGGCCGCTTTAGCGGTAATTTTGTTAATCCCTTCAGTTAGTGCTTTTATCCTCCAAAAGTATTGGGTAAGTAAAAAAAGCTATGTGACAGTTTCAGGTAAACCCACTCGTTCTACTGTGAAGTCTGTCAGTGGTGCCATGCAATGGATTCTTTTTGCCTTCTGCGTTGTGGTGAGTATAGTGGTTTTGGTCTTTTACGGCATTATTTTTGTAGGTGCCTTCTCGAGAGCTTGGGGCTTTGATTATAGCTTCACTTTGCGCAACTTTAGTTACGTGTGGGATGTGGGCTATAAGACTATCGTGGATACGGTTACAGTTGCCCTTGTTTCTACCCCCATTAGTGGAATTTTAGGTATGTTCATTGCCTTCTTGGTAGTCCGTCGTAACTTTATTGGCAAGGGCCTGATGGAGTTCACATCCATGCTCAGTTTTGCCCTTCCCGGAACAGTAGTGGGTATTGGTTACATCTTGGCTTTCAACACCAAACCACTCCTATTAACGGGCACCTTGACAATCCTCGTGGCCAACTTCGTGTTTCGCTATGTGCCTGTAGGAATTCAAAACGGTATTGCTGCCTTACACCAAATTGATCCAGGTATTGAAGAAGCAGCCACCGATCTGGGGGCAAGTTCTCAGACTGTGTTTAGACGTATTACTTTGCCTTTGATTTCACCGGCGTTTTTCTCTGGTTTGGTCTTTGCCTTTGTGAGAGCCATGACAGCTATTAGCGCCGCGATCTTTTTAGTCTCTGCAGATTGGAACTTAATGACCGTTCAAATTTTGGCCCAAGTCAGCTCAGGCCGCCTCGGTGCAGCTGCAGCCTTTAGCTTAATACTCGTAGGTATTATTCTTGTGGCTATTTTTATTATAAGAATCTTAGTAGACCGCCTCCTTGGCGTGAAATTCGAAACAAGATTTTAGAGGGGGAAGTGAACAATGGGCGTAGTACTAAAAAACTTACGTAAAGAATTCGAAAGTCCAGATGAAAATCGGCGGAAAGTGGTGGCAGTAGATGATGTCTCCCTCAAAATCAAAGAAGGGGAACTGGTTACTCTCTTAGGTCCTTCTGGTTGCGGCAAGACTACTGCATTACGCATGATCTCGGGGTTTGAAATTCCCACCGCCGGGAAAATCTTTTTCGGCGATTTAGATGTGACTAACTTACCACCTGATCGACGGGATAGTGCCATGGTGTTCCAAAATTATGCAATCTTTCCACATTTGACGGTGCAAGATAACGTGGGCTTTGGCTTGACGGTGCGTAAACTATCCAAACCGGAGATTGCCCAACGGGTAGATGCCATTTTGGATCTTGTGGGTTTGGCTGGTCTGGGTAAGCGCATGCCTGACCAACTCTCGGGCGGGCAGCAACAGCGGGTTGCTTTAGCTCGCGCCATCGTCAATGAACCTAGGGTGCTACTTTTTGACGAGCCTTTGTCAAATCTAGATGCGAAACTAAGGGAGCAAATGCGCTCGGAAATTCGTCGTATTCAACAGCATTTAGGGATTACTGCAGTCTATGTTACCCATGACCAGGCAGAGGCTATGGCCATTTCAGACCGGGTTGTGATCATGAATGAAGGGCGTATTGAACAAGAGGGAACTCCCATGGAGATTTATAATAGGCCTACTTCTGCTTTTGTGGCTGATTTTATTGGTAAGGTAAACTTTATTGACGCCGAAGTGGTGAAATGTGTTGGTAACGCAGTAGACCTCGAGATGTGGGGTCAGGTGATCACTGTTGAGCACACCGAGCCTCTGAACCAGGGGACAAAAGTGCAAGTAGTGCTCAGACCTGAAGCGGTCCATTTAGGTGGCGAGCCAAGTTACGCCACAGGGGTGATTAGCAGTGTGGTCTATCTTGGCTCCATGGTAGAATACACAGTGTTAGTACAAGGTACCAGTATTCAGGCAGAAGTATCTTCACCTATCGAGCACGGTATTTACAATGAAGGTGATCAGGTTAGTGTCTATTTCTCGCCTAAGGTACCTCACCTTTTAGTAAAGTAGCATAAATGAAAAGACTGCTGGCGAAGTCTTCATCGCCAGCAGTTTAGATCTTAAATTGTTTAAGCGAAAAAGGCCTGCTCTAGCAGGGCACAGAGGGTGTGGTAAACAGCTAGATGTCGTTCTTGAATATCTGGTGTGGAGTGGTAGGGAACTCTAATGGTGACATTACAGAGTTCTTTCATCTTGCCGCCATCGGCGCCGGTGAATCCAATTGTGACCAAACCCTTGATCTTGGCCACTCGCAAGGCGTTGAGCACATTGGCGGAATTACCGGAGGTACTCAGTCCCACTAGTACGTCACCTGGTTGACCATAGCCATACACTTGTTGAGCAAAGACCAAGTCCGCCGCTACATCGTTGGTGAACGCAGAAATGAGGGATGTCTGACTAACGAGAGAAATTGTGGGTAAGGCCCCCTGAAGATGTCGACCTAGATAGGCCCCAATCTCGCCGTATTCTCGTTCTAACAGAGCTCGTTCTTCTGTGGGTAGGGTGCGTTTGAGCATAAAACCCTTCATTAATTCGCCCACAATGTGTTCGCTGTCGGCAGCACTGCCACCATTGCCACATACCAAGGTCTTATGGCCCTGGTCGAAGGAGTTTTTCCAAAGTTCAAAGGCCTCTCCAATCTGGGGTGCCGTGTTGGTCAGGTCAGGATACGTCGTGATTAGTTTTTGTACTAAGGGATGCATTGCTGGCCTCCTTTATTTAGTGTCAGTACTACTATTCTCTTTGATGGTGAGCCGTCCTGCTATTTTTTCATGGGCGAGGGCAGGTTTTCTACCGGGAGTAGGGAAATTTCTAGCATACTATTTTCATGAGGAGGTACAACGTGCGCGCACTAACACCCAAAAAAATTGTTCTAGCTAGCATGTTTATTGCCATTGGTCTAGTCTTACCCTTTTTAACCGGTCAGATCCCCCTAATTGGACAGCAGCTGTTACCCATGCATATTCCAGTATTAGTAGGTGGCTTTGTTTTAGGTGGACCAGTGGGTTCTTTGATTGGCTTTCTTACCCCCTTGTTACGGAGTCTGATTTTTGGTATGCCACCTTTCTTTCCCAGTGCGGTGGCCATGGCTTTTGAGTTAGCTACTTATGGTTATTTAACCGGAGCTCTGCATTCATTTTTCCCCCGCAAGAGGGCGTTCATTTACATCAATTTGCTTCTCTCCATGGTTGGTGGTCGGTTAGTCTGGGGTATGGTTAGCTTTGTACTCTATGGAATTACTGGTACTGCCTTCAGTTGGGAGATCTTTGTCGCTAGCGCCTTTGGCAGGGCTCTACCGGGGATAATCCTGCAAATCGTGCTCATTCCCATGCTGGTGATGAGCATCTTCCCGCGTAGATACGGCCGTTCGACCCGTTCTGCTTAGTGGGGCTATTTTTTAGATAGAAACGAGTGATCATTAGTGACAACATTGTCTACAACAGATATACAAAGGTTAGCGGACTTTGCCACAGAAATTCGAGTCGCAACTTTGCGTCAGTTTGGCACTTTAGGTTTTGGTCACATTGGTGGCGCCATGTCCATTGTGGATCTCTTGGCTGTTTTATACGGCGAAGTCATGAATATTGATCCCCAGAACCCTCACTGGGAGGATCGGGATTGGTTGGTTTTGTCGAAGGGACACGCCGGACCTGCCTTATATTCTACTCTGGCCTTAAAGGGCTATTTTTCCTTAGAAATGCTAGATACCTTAAACAAACCAGGGACTAAACTACCTAGTCATGCAGATCGCAATCTTACTCCCGGGGTGGATATGACCACTGGTTCTTTGGGCCAAGGAATTTCCACGGGTTTAGGAGTTGCTTGGGGTAACCGTTTGGATGGTCGGTCCAACTACGTATACATCATTCTTGGTGATGGAGAGTCACAAGAGGGACAAATCTGGGAAGGAGCCCTATTTGGAGGTAATGCGCAGCTAGCCAATTGTATTGTTTTTGTGGATTATAATAGGCAACAACTTGATGGCTATGTTGACCAAATTAATCCCTTGGGTGATTTAGTTGCCAAGTGGGAAGCCTTTGGGTGGCATACCCAAGAGGTAGATGGTCACAACATTGCAGAGATCCACAGTTCGATTCTGAAGGCCAAGGCCGTGCAAGATCGCAGCTCTGTCATTATTCTACAAACTGTCAAGGGCAAGGGCTGCAATTTCGCTGAAGGCATCGAGTTTAACCATCATATGCGTTTTGATCAAGCTCAAATCGATGGGGCCATTGCAGCTTTGAAGGGGGTTAACTAAATGACCTTAACCCAGCGCGATATGAGAGATGTTTATATTGAAACCCTTTCGGAACTAGCCAAAGAAGACCAACGGATTTTGGTCTTGGATGCAGATTTGATGAATTCTAATGGAACCGCCCAATTTCTCAAGAACTTTCCCACTCGAGCCATCAATGTAGGTATCCAAGAAGCTAATATGATTGGTATAGCCGCAGGATTGGCTGCTACGGGCAAGATTCCCTTCACCCATACCTTCTCTTGTTTTAATACACGAAGGGCCTTAGATCAAATCTATATGTCAGTAGCCTATGCTAAATTTCCTGTGCGGATTGTGGGTACAGATCCAGGGATCATGGCTGCTTTTAATGGAGGCACCCACATGTCCCTAGAGGATGTGGGAGTAGTGCGGGGTATTCCTACTATGACTGTAATTGAACCGGTAGACAACGTCATGTTGCGGGCCATCTTGCCGGCAGTTGTGGACTTGCCTGGTCCAGTATATCTCCGTCTCAACCGCAAGCAACCGGAGCCGATTTACGAGGAAGGAACCAAGTTTTCCATTGGTCACGGACAAGTCCTCAGGGAAGGTACAGATGTAACAATTGTGGCCACGGGAATCATGGTTAGTGAAGCGTTGCAGGCTGCAGATCTTTTGGAGCAGCGCGGTGTTCAGGCTAGAGTGGTGAATATCTTTACTATCAAACCCATCGATGTTGAACTCATTGTACGTTCCGCCCAGGAGACCGGGGCCATTGTCACAGTGGAAAACCATAATGTATTAAACGGCTTGGGTTCTGCGGTGGCAGAGGTCTTAGGAGATCATTATCCTGTTCCCCTGGAGCGGGTAGGGATTCAAGACCTCTTTGGCGAAGTGGGGCCTGTAGATTACTTGCGTCAGCGTTTTGAGATGACAGCTGCTCACATTGCAGCCCGCACCGAACAAGTCTTGGCGCGTAAGGTGGAAAGATTTTAGACCATAGGAGGGTGAAGTGTGAAGATCACCATGGCCGAATTGGCCAAGAAATGTGGTTATTCTAAAGCCACTGTCTCCCGGGCCTTAGCAGATGATCCCAGGGTCAAACCGGAAACTAAGGCCTATATTCGAGAAATGGCTGAGAAATACAATTATCAACCCCATATGGTGGCTAGCAATTTAGCAAGGCGCCGCACAAAGACGATTGGGCTCATGTTTCCTAAGGCACCGAGAACCATTGCGGACCCTTTTTTCTTAGAATACTTACAGGGAGTCAGTGAGACCCTGTTTGAAAGTGGCTACAGTTTGCTAATTCCCCAAGTGCAACAGCAGCGGGTAAATGATACTCTTTCCCAGTTAATAGCCCATGCTAGAGTAGATGGGATTATTCTCACTGAACCACGGGTTGAAGATGAGCGGATCGATTTACTCAAAGAATCGGGGGTGCCCTTCGTCTTTCTAGGTAGTACGGTCTGCAATGAAGTTTCTTGGGTAGATGGAGACAACCGGGGCGGGGCGAAAGCAGCAGTGCTCACCCTAGGTGACTTAGGGCATAGCAGAATTGCCATTATTACGGGCGAAGCGGGACTAGTGTCCACCAATAAGCGACTCCTAGGCTACGAACAGGCTTTAGAAGAGCTTCAGATTGAGCGGGATAACAGGTTAATCTGGCCCGGGGACTTCACCCATCTTGGGGGTTACGCGGCTGTCCAAGAACACTTGGATCTGATTGCCCAGGGAGAAGTAACTGCGATTTTTGCCAGTAATGATCTCATGGCCATTGGAGCTATGCAGGCCCTAAGAGAAGCGGGTTATGAGATTCCTGAGCAAGTGTCTGTTATGGGTTTTGACGGGATTGAGGTAGGCAAATACTTATCTCCACCTTTGACAACAGTGCAACAGCCTGTTTATCGTTTGGGCAAAGAGGTAGCCCGCGTCTTGCTAGAACTAATTGAACAAGATGGGGGGCCCATGCATCTGACCCTTCCAGTAGGGGTTGTGAATCAAAATAATACCATCGGAAAATGTCCGGAAAGGTAGGGTTCTAGGTGGGATCAAGAAAAAGTCAGGATAAGTGGTGGTATCTGCTAGCACTGGCTATTCTGCTCTTAGGTGTAGTCATCTTTGTGACCGCCCTATTCGAGGGGAGTGGCCCTGCTGTGTTAGGTGCACTTGTGGTTCTGTTTGTGACTATTCTTGTAGCCGTCTTTATTGTTCTGCGAACCCTTAATCGGTCGGTGCACGATCTCTTGGACAATAAATAGGAGTGGTCTGACATTGTCGTTGCTTTATGATTGTCACGTACATACTAGCGAAACTAGTTTCTGCGGGAAAATAGCCGGTGCTGAGATGGTCGAACTTTATTACCAGGCTAATTATACAGGGATAGTAATTACTGATCATTATTTTGACGAATTCTTCGAACGTCAAGAGGGCACTTGGGAAGAACAGGTAGACGCTTATCTACAAGGCTATCAGCAGGCTTTACAGCGAGGACAAGAATTAGGTGTAGAAGTACTGTTGGGGCTAGAATTGCGTTTTGCGGGTACTTCCAATGATTACTTGGTTTACGGGGTAGACCGGGAGTTTTTGCTCCACCATCCTCGTTTGGATCAGCTTGACGCATGGTTGTTTGGAAAATTAGTAAGAGAACACGATCTCTTAGTTGTACAAGCCCACCCTTTCCGTCCAGGTATGGAGGTAGGCCCCTTGGAGTTTTTAGATGGGGTGGAAGTTTATAATGGGAACCCCCGCCATGATTCCAGAAATGACCTGGCTTTACGTTACGGGCAAGAACATGGTCTGATTCAGCTGGCTTGTTCTGATGCTCATCAATATACTGATGTGGCTAGAGGTGCGCTCAAACTACCATATAGGGTGAGCACTTCCCGGGAGTTGGTAGACCTTTTAAGATCCCATCCGGTTCTACCCGCTAAAGTGACTTAAATTTTGGTAGGACAGTACAAAAAAGGGAATTCACCTCGAAGACTATAATATAGTGACTAAGAGTAGTGTTGCAGAGAGGGGGATAGCCATGCGCAAAGGCTGGTTAGTAGGTTTGGTGCTTGTGGCAGCCTTATTGGCTGGGTGTGATGGGCGGGTCTTGGTTCGGCTCGATGTACCTATCGTGGTTGAACCGGCACCACCTAGGTATCGTGCAGAAGTAGATGGTTACATTTCCTATGATGATTGGATCGATCATGTGGCTCTTACAGGAAGCCGAAAAAATGATCGCTATTATGAACCCTTAGTGAATGCTAGAGTTACGGTAGAGGAGACGGGGAAATCTACGTACACCGACCGCCACGGGTACTTCCATATGGGGGGTTTACCGAGTGGAAGGGTTACCATCAGTGTGTCGCACCCCCGGTTAAGGGGCAAGGTCTATTTTGATAAAGTCTGGACTCGTTAGATTTGCGTGTGTTGCCAGCTTCGCTGCTGTGAAGCTGGTTTTTCTTATGCCATTTTTGTGAATCGGGTGCGATAACCACATCTGTGGCACAGCTCTTCAACTGCTACTCCTTGCCTAAAGCCGTAGATGATGTCTTGCGCTCGGCTCAAAAAAAAGACCTCCTGTAGATCCTGTTCATAGATATTGCCTAGGGCAATAACTCCTTCGCCATCGAGGCAGCAGGGGACAATTGTACCATCTACCAAAACTGCTAGCTGCTGCTGTAAACCGTGGCAGTAGGCGCGACCCGGTTGGAGGGGTGCATCCAAGGAGGGCCAGGCAAACTCCTCTGCAGGATTAAGAAAAATGCGCTCGCGCAGAGTAATACCTCGCCCCTGATTTTCCGCTAGTTGGGCAGATAGATCGAAACCGAGGTCGAAATGCCTAGTCAGCTCCTCAATCACCACTTGGTTTTCTTCAATTCCCCCAGTCCAGAGCCTTAAGCTACAATACATGGAAGTATTTTGGGCCGCTTGGTCCACAAACTTGAGGATTTGGTTGAGGCGCTCCTTGGTAACTGCTTTCCCTTGATGGGCCAGACTGTGCAAGGAAAAACTAACTTGTCTTAAAGCTGGCTGGGTTAACAGACTCGGGCCCACTTCCTCGATTAAGGAGCCATTCGTGACTAAATTTACTAGATACCCTTGGGTTTTCGCCCGATTTAAAAACTGCGAGAGCTCGGGATGGAGCAAAGGCTCCCCCAAAACATGGAAATAAAGGTGTTTAGTATGACCTTGTAGTTTGGCTAAAATGAGCTCAAAGTCTCCTAGGGACAGAAACTGCGCCTTTCGAGAGGTTTGGGGGCAAAAGGGACAATTTTGGTTGCACACATTCGTTATCTCTAAATAAATACGCTTGAAAAATGGCCCTTGTACCACTGTCCTACCCCCTCTACATCTAAGCTCAATATATCAGGGTTTAAAATAAAAAGATAGGGGGTGTTCCCCCTACCTTCGCCTAGATTCTTGTTCGGACATTTGCTTTTCAGCACGCTCAATAGCTGCTCGAACTAAGGATCCGGCTTCACGGGTGGTGATGTTACCCCAATCCCCGTCTTTCACCTTGTGCGAAAAACCGAGTTCATCGGCGAGCTCGTACTTGAGACGATCAGACATGATTCCCCGTCGACGTGTCATTTGGTCATCACTCCCGGTTATAGAATACCCAGTCCGGCCAGGTCTAATCCCTGCTTGGCCACTGAATGAAATTGGACATATTAATTAGCCATGTGGTATGATCAAAGAAATCTAACGAATAGAGTAAAGGAAAACGATGCTATGGCGAAAATCGAAAAAGAAGGTGTGGCTCTGCAGGAAACAGAACAACATGTGCAGTTGGCCCTAGATTTAGTAGAAGAGGGCGATGGGAATGTAACGAGCGGGCGGGTTACACGTATTCTACCAGAGGGAATCACCTCGCGACTTCTCTACACCGATGTAGTACGCATCGCGTGGCCCTCTTTGATTGAACTAACCCTCACCCAGCTTACTTCTATGGTTGACCTCATGATGGTGGGGCGTCTAGGGCCTTGGGCCATCACCGCGGTTGGCTTAACTGTTCAACCTAAGTTTTTACTAATGACTATGTTTGTGGCCATGAATGTGGGTTCCACCGCCTTGGTGGCTCGTTATCGTGGTGCTGGCGAGCCTGAAAAGGCCAATGAAATTTTGCGACAAGGTCTTTTATTGAGTTTCATGTTATCCTTGATCGCCTCTGTTCTCGGTTATATCTACTCAGAACCCTTGATTCGCTTTATGGGGGCCGCTGATCCCGAGACCTTGGTGGGCGGAACGCTCTATCTGCAAATTCAGATGATTGGCTTTGTAGTCATGGCCTTAACTGCCACCATTACTGCAACCTTACGAGGTGTGGGAAATACAAGGGTGGCCATGATCTACAACTTGATCTCTAACGTGGTCAACGTAATTTTGAATTACCTTTTAATAAATGGGCACTTTGGTTTTCCTCGTTTGGAATTGGCCGGTGCTTCCTTAGCTACAATTATTGGTCAAGGTGTGGCCTTTGCTCTAGCTCTAAGAGTAGTGTTACGGGGCGATCACTATTTAAAACTCAGTTTTCGGAAAGGCTGCTTTAAGCCCCAATGGCACCACTTACGGAATATTTTTGATATTGGTATTCCAGCCATGATCGAGCAACTAGTGATGCGGGCGGGGATGATTGTCTATGCCAAAACGGTGGCTTCTTTGGGTACAGTTGTGTACGCCACTCACCAAATTGCCATGAATATTCAGGCTATGTCTTTTATGACCGGACAAGCCTTCGCGGTATCGGCCACATCGTTGGTGGGCCAAAGCTTAGGTAAGAAACGCCCAGACATGGCAGAGAGTTACAGTAACCATACTCGCCGTTTGGGTATGACCGTTTCCCTTATTTTAGCAGGGACGTTTTTCTTTTTCGGCCGTCAAATTGTAATGTTGTACAGCGATGATCCGGATATTATCGCGCAAGGGGCCCGAATACTAAAACTAGTGGCCTTTATTCAACCGTTCCAATCGTCTCAGTTTATTCTAGCCGGTGCCCTGAGAGGGGCAGGCGATACGCGAGCAACAGCCGTCATCACATTCTTAACCGTACTATTGGTTAGACCAGGACTCGCCCTTTTAACCATTAATCGTTTCGGCTGGGGTCTGGATGGAGCTTGGATCGCCTTAGTGGCAGATCAGCTACTACGCTCCCTCCTGGTTCTCATCCGGTATAATTCTGGAAAATGGAAAACATCGAGAGTAAAGTGAGGGATGCCAATGGATGGGAAAAGATTGCGTTTGGGTTTAGGGATCGTTCTGCTAATTCTGATTAGTTCCTTAGTTGTGGAGTGGATTAATCCTAGTTTTGTGGATAATCATCCCCTTCAGAAATACCTAAGGACTAACCCTTGCCCCTCTGATTCTGTTTTGGCTTATCTACCCACCTGGGGACAGGCCATGTATAAGTTTGCCGGTGAGGGGATCGAATTTGCCGCCTTCACTCGGCGCATAACTTATGCTGCTCCAGAGCTTCTCCAAATTGAGGATTTGAGCGGGACCAATTTGGTAAAAATCGTAGAGCTGACTCCTAACGAACTCAGGGTGGTCTGGACCGCGGAGGAGTTTTACGAGGACCGGAATCTCCTCAAACTTTGGTTGGAAGGAGACAAGAGTTCAATTCCGGGACGTGCTGAAGCGTTAGTTCCTCTGCAAGGTCCCTTGAGAGTAGGTACTAGTTGGACCGATGATCGCTACCAACGGGAAATAGTGCAAGTCAAGCAAGTGGTGACGGTACCCTTAGGTACCTTTTACGATGTGCTTGTGGTTGAGAGCAAAGCCCTAGGTTCTGACGACTGGGTTCAGCACGAATATTACGCAAAGAATATGGGCCTAATCAAAAGGGAAGCTCGCCTTGGTGCAGGTGACGAAGATTTGCTGGTAATTTCTGCCCTAGAAGAGCTGAACGTAGGGAGTGACTACACTCATGTACATCGTAGGAATTGATGTGGGGGGAACCAATACAGATGCCACATTGCTCCGAGATAGTGAAGTTGTGGCCATGGCTAAGGTTCCCACGGATCATGGGGATTTGTTTGCGAGCACCAAATCCGCCTTGCAAGAAGTTCTAAAGCATTATCAAGGAACCGAACCTCTGCAGCTGCAGCTGTCCACCACCCTATCCACGAATATCATTGTGGAAGGAAAGGGTTCTCCTACTGAAGTGGTGACTGTGCCAGGACCAGGGGTGAATTTGGCTACCCAAAGTTTTCCCTTTCCAGTGCATGAAGTAGACGGTTATACAGATCATCGGGGTCGAGAGGTAAGTTCCCTTAATTCTAAACAAATTGAAGCATTGCAGAGCGTAATAAAACCTGAGGTCGCTCTTGGTGTGGTAGGTAAGTTCTCTCATCGGAACCCCGCTCAGGAACAACAGTTAGGCCAGATGCTTAGTGCATGGCATAGGGGCCCCATCAGCTATGGCCATCGGTTATCGGGCCAGGCTAATTTTCTTAGACGTATTGTCACTACATACTTAAATGCCAGTGTAGCACCGCAACAGCA
>DGYW01000003.1:65025-83546 GCA_002396805.1 Firmicutes bacterium UBA4996
GCAACAGCACGAATTCGCCCTTATGTGGAAGCGGTTGCAAAAACAACTAGGGGTTACTATTGGGGAAATTTTGGTCCTCAAGGCCGATGGGGGTACTATGACCTTAGCCGACTCGCAAGACCGCCCCATAGAAACCATTCTTTCGGGTCCAGCAGCCAGTATCATGGGTGTGCGGGCCTTGGCAGAATGCCAAGAAGAGAATTTCGTAATTGTTGATATTGGAGGTACCACCACTGATTTGGCAGTGGTGGTGGAAGGCCAAGTACTCTTTGAGCGCAGTGGAGCCACAATTCTTGGCTACAAGACTTTAGTACCTGCTCTTTTAACCCGCTCTATCGGTTTGGGGGGAGATAGTGCCTTACACTTCTGCACAGAAGAGCAAAAAGTGATTATTGGTCCCCAGAGGGCGGGGCTCCCAGTTTGTCGTGGGGGAGCGAGGTTGACTCCTACAGATGCTGCCGTCGCCCTTGGTCTAGCTACCATAGGCGATAAAACCAGAGCTCTTGCGCAGTGGCAACGTTGGGCTAAGGAGCTTGGTCTAGCTTGGCAAGAGTTGGCCAAATTAGTGCTGGAGGCTTTTACCAGGCAATTGACTGAAGCGGTTGAAAATTTGTATGGGGAGCTAGAAAATGTACCCCTGTATACCATCTCAGAGGTGTTAAACCCACCTCAGATTCGCCCCCAGGCTGTAGTAGGTTTAGGGGCACCAGCAGGCGTCTTTGTGCCACGCTTGGCAGAAAACCTGCATTTGCCCTATGAAATTGTGCCTTTTAGTGCTGGGGCTAACGCCATTGGTGCAGGGGCAGCCCAACCTACCATTGGAGTGACCCTCCATGCCGATACAGAACTAGGCACTGTCACTATTCCGGAAATGGGCTATCAAGGAACATTAGAGCGGCCTCTGTTTTTTACTCAAGAAAAGGCCAGGGATCTGGCAACCACAAAAACTCAAGAACATGCCCAAGCCCAGGGTTATGATGCAACTGCCCAGGTTTACGTGGTGGAGGAAGAGCACTTCAACATGGTGAGGGGTTTTCGTACTGTGGGGCAGACCTTTACGGTGCGCACCCAGTTGCGGCCACAGGTAAGAAAAATCGGGGGAGGTCAAAGTAATGAACAAGGCTAAAAATCAGGTGGGCTTGATCTTCTTTCCTGCCTTTGATTGGGCCATCACTCCAGATCACCCTGAACGCCAAGAGCGTCTGTTATATACCAGGGATCAGATCCAGGAGGAGGGGCTTTTTGATCATCCCTCCATTGTTGAATATCGTCCGATTGTGGCCACAGACGAGCAGATCTCACGTACGCATATTTGCGTTCCCAACTTGGATCGTCATGTGACTGAGTCCCACCGCATTGCTGCTGGAGGTACTATTTTGGCTGCAGACTTAGTGGTAGACGGCAAGGTAGATCGTGCCTTTGCCCTGCTACGTCCCCCAGGTCATCATGCTAATCGAGTGATCCATGGGTCGCGGGGTTTTTGTACGGTTAATAACGAAGCGATCATGGTTGATCATCTCCGGCATCGACTAGGTCCTGATCTAAAAGTAGCCATTGTAGATACAGACGCTCACCACGGAGATGGCACCCAAGATATATTTTATAATGACCCGGGGGTTTTGCACATTTCCCTCCATCAAGATGGGCGGACCTTGTATCCAGGCACTGGTTTTATCTCAGAAAGGGGAGGTCCCGCGGCTTTTGGACAAACTGTGAACATTCCCTTGCCACCAGAAACCGGAGATGAGGGTATGTTAATGGTTATGGAACGAGTGGTGTTACCCATTCTTCAAGAGTGGCAACCGGATTTTGTGGTTAATGCAGCCGGACAAGACAATCATTACTCTGATCCTTTGACTAACATGAATTTTAGTGCTCAGGGATACGCTCAGCTCACGGAAATGTTGGCCCCAGATATTGTGGTTTTGGAAGGCGGTTATTCCATTGAGAGCGCCCTTCCCTATATCAATGTGGGCCTTTTGTTGGCTTTGGCCGGTCTTGATTATTCCAAGGTCCGCGAGCCCAATTGGCGCCCGGATACTGTGCGTCAATCTAGTGCGCTCACTGCTGAAGTGGCCAGAATCTGTGATCTGGTTCTAGCTCAGTGGAAAACCCGTCAAGAAGAAGACTTAGAGCGAGTTTTTGGTCAAGGTGATTTTTTCGAGCGGCGCCGAGACATCTATTATGACACAGATAACATTTACGAAAATCAGCAAGAGTATATCCGTCTTTGTCGCGACTGTCCAGGCTGGCGAGTGATCTACACTGCCTCTTCTCACTTTCGAGATCCTGTGGCGGCCATTTCTGTACCTTGGAAAGTGTGCCCGAAGTGTCTAGAAGAGGCCCGCACACACTATGCGGCTGAGGAAGAAAATACTAATTTTGCCCAAGCTATTTGGCAACAGCCAATTTCTAGAAGTTAACAGGATTTTGATAGGACAGCTAGAATTTATGTACTCTGACCACATGTTTTATTGTTTGAAGGGCGGGGGTTAAAATGAATCGGTGGAGACGCCGAAGTTTGCTCATTGTGCTAGATGCAATTCTAGTCAATCTGGCCTATTTAGGGGCCCTTTTTGTTCGTTTTGAGGGTTTTCCTGCGGAGCATTTGGACCTTTATTGGCGAGCAATGCTTTTTACTACAGCGGTACGTATCCTCACTAATTACTTTTTTGGCCTGTATCGCCGTTCTTGGCAGTACGCTTCTATTGGTGAACTCTTAGCAATCGTGGGAGCGGTCTCGGCTGGAACGATGTTTAATATGGCCCTTGTATTTTTCTTTTTCCAATACGTAGCACCGCGCAGTGTCTTGCTTATTGCTTGGCTGTTGAACATCGCCTTCGTTGGGGGAATTCGCTTTTCGTGGCGGGTCTACCGACAACGGGGACAGCTTTTAAACTCCGAACCGGGTACTAGTAATGTTATGATTGTAGGGGCTGGAGATGGCGGTGTCTTAGTGGCTCGGGAGCTGAGAAATCATTACGGCCATCGGGTTAGTATTGTGGGCTTTATTGATGATGATCCCCTGAAAAAGGGGCAACAGATCTTGGGATGTCCTGTTCTAGGTTGCAAGGAGGATATTCCAGCTCTTGTCCAAGAGCACAAAGTGGATGAGATAATCATTTCAATGCCCTCTGTTTCCCGCAAGGTGATTCGAGAGATTGTCTCCATTGCTCAACCAACCGGTAAGGTGATCAAGATCCTGCCTGGTGTTTTTGACCTCATTGATGGTAACGTAACTGTGCAGCGTATTCGTGAGGTTGAATTAGAGGACTTGCTGGGTAGAGATCCTGTGCAGGCAGATCTAGCTGGAATTGGTGCCTACTTAACTAATCGCGTGGTTCTAGTTACCGGTGCTGGAGGCTCCATTGGCTCAGAGCTGTGTCGCCAAGTTTTGGCATTAAAGCCCGAAAAACTATTGCTCTTAGACAACTGCGAGAATAATATGTATGAGATTGAGATGGAGCTGCGCCAATGGAGTGAAGTGCCCTTGGTGGCTCTCGTTAAGGACATTCGGGACCGGCGGGCTATTGAAGAAATCTTTGATGAATATCGACCTGAGGTTATCTTTCATGCTGCAGCCCATAAGCATGTGCCCCTCATGGAGCTAAACCCCGAAGAAGCCATTAAGAATAACGTTTACGGTACATATCAGGTGGCTTGGGCAGCCCATCGCTTTGGAGCCAAACGTTTTGTGTTGGTTTCTACTGACAAAGCTGTAAATCCCACTAGTGTTATGGGGGCTTCTAAACGAATTGCAGAAATGGTGATCCAATATCTCGATACCATCAGTGAGACCAATTACGTTGCAGTCCGTTTCGGTAATGTGTTGGGTAGTCGTGGGAGTGTGATTCCCCTCTTTAAGAAACAGATTTTAGCAGGTGGACCAGTCACCGTCACCCATGAGAAAATGATTCGCTATTTTATGACCATTCCCGAAGCGGTTCAGCTAATTTTGCAGGCTGGAGTTTTAGCTCGGGGTGGGGAGATCTTTGTGCTAGATATGGGAGATCCGGTGCGCATTTTAGATCTGGCTACCACCTTGATTCGGCTTTCAGGTTACGAACCTTATACGGAGATTGACATAAAGATTACTGGCATGCGACCAGGCGAAAAACTCTTTGAAGAGTTGCTCACTGCAGAAGAAGGGGTTAATGCCACAACCCATGAACGAATTTTTGTGGCCAGACCCACTGACTTGGATACGGAGTTACTGGCACAGACAGTTGCGGCGTTTGCCGAGCGACATCTTGGCTATCTACCGAAGGATCAAGCCGCGACGACCCGATTCATCCAAGCCTTTTTGCCAGAATTTGTAGTGGTGACCAATGCCACGGAAGCCCTTGCAGAAGTGGCAGTTACTAGTGGGGGGGAGTAGTCATCCAACGTTTACCAGAAATTATTCCGCACTTTGCCTTTCAGGGCGATTATGTGGGGGCGGAAGTATCAAAAAACGGACATATTAACGACACTTTTTTTCTCCATTTCCGTCAGGAAGAGGGGAACATTAGGCGCTATGTGCTTCAGTACATTAATAGCAATGTTTTTCGAGAGCCTGAACGGGTGATGGAGAACATTGAGGCTGTGATCAAGCATCTGCAGATGAAGCTTCTAAAACGGGGTGGAGATCCGAGCCGAGAGGCCATGCAGATCGTTAACACTACAGCTGGAAACAGTTTTTATCGAAGCCCAAGTGGTGAGTATTGGCGAGCGTACGATTTTATTGAAGGGGCCCAAACCTATGAAATAGTTGAGAATCCTCTTCATTTCTACCATGCTGGGCGGGCGTTCGGTCAGTTTCAGTTGCTCTTAAGCGATTTCCCAGCTCACACCCTTCATGAGACCATTGTGCGCTTCCACGATACTCGCAAGCGCTTTGCGGATTTTCTCCAAGCAGTTCAGGCCGATTCTCACGGCCGGGTGCAGGGTGCACGCCGCGAAATTGATTTTCTGTTGGCAAGGGAGCAAGATACAGGTGTCTTGATCGACTTAATAGCATCAGGGGAGATTCCCCTTAGAGTGACTCATAATGATACTAAATTTAATAACATCATGATTGATGACAAGACGGGTGAAGGAATTTGCGTGTTGGATTTAGATACGGTCATGCCTGGAACTGTCCTCTACGATTACGGTGATGCCATTCGCTTCGGGGCCAGTACTGCCCTGGAGGATGAACCTAATCTGGACTTGGTCTGGTTGGATCTAGACCTATTCGCGGCGTACACCAGAGGTTATTTAAGTGTTGCCCAAGATTTTCTCGTTCCCACAGAAATCAAGTATCTAGCCTTTTCCGCGAAACTTTTGACTTTAGAGACGGGCCTGCGCTTTTTGACAGACTATCTCCAGGGAGATTGTTACTTTAAGGTTGCCCACCCCAACCACAATTTGGTGCGGGCCAGAACCCAGCTAAAACTGGTTGCGGACATGGAAGCGAAGATGTCTCAAATGGAAGCAATTATTTCTACAATATTGGAGGAAAACTCAAGGGAGGATGTTGTCTGATGCCTGATATGCTAGTAAAATTGTACGATTTACCAGATTTGGCACCTATTCGTAAGGAAATGGAAGCACAAAAGATTGTTGTTCGGCCCGGTTTAGCCCCAGAGAAGCACATTGTGCTCGCTTGGATTGAAGAAAAGTTCGGCCCCGGTTGGGCCAGTGAGGCCGATGTGGCCTTTGCGAATCATCCTGTCACCTGCCTAGTGGCCGTTGACGAAGCAAAAGGGCAATTGGCTGGTTTCGCATGCTATGAAGCGACGATTCGTAACTTTTTTGGACCAGTAGGGGTGGACCCTGACTATCGGGGACGAGGGATCGGAAAGGCTTTATTTATTGAGTCTTTATACGGGTTAAAGCAGTTGGGTTATGGTTATTGTGTCATTGGCGGAGCCGGACCTGTGGACTTTTACGCCCAGACCGCCGGTGCCATCATAATTGAAGATTCAATGCCAGGTGTGTATAAAGGCCTGCTTAAAAAGTGAGTAAGGGGATGAGGGTAGTCATTATAGCCGCGGCTTTCTTTGTTGTATCTACGTCCGTGGTTATTTTGGCGATTTTGCCTTACTTAGTTACCGGTTCTTTAATCAACAACCCCATTAGCTTCGCTACTACTCATGAACCGGAAACGTTTGGAGTCAAGGTCCAAGATCTAACCCTCACTACAGCGGATGAGCTCACTTTACAAGCTTGGGAAGTGGCAGTGGAGGACCCCAAAGCAGTGGTGATCATGCTCGGTGGTCTAAGCAACCCTTCGGTAACGGCCTTTTGGGGCCATGCTAGGCTCTTTGCAGAGCATGGCTATGCTTCATTTTTGCTGGAAATGCGGGCCCATGGGGCAAGTGAGGGAGCACAAGTGGGCTTAGGCTACGAAGAGCACTTAGATGTTTTAGCGGCCCTAACTTATCTGCAGGAACAACAGTCTTATGAAGACGTTCCTGTGGTGGTTTTTGGGGTGGATTTAGGTGGAGTTGCAGCCATTAACGCGGTAGGACTTTATCCTGAATTAGGTGGACTAATTAGCATTGGGGCATTTTCTAGTTGGGCGGGTCTGTTTACAGATAATCTGTATTTTAGCGGAACCCCCCTTTGCATCGCTTTGCTTGAAAAACCGTTCGTCAAGCTTTATACCATTGCAAAATTTGGTTGGAGTCAACGCCATATCTTTCCTCAAAAACAAATCGCTAATCTCGGCCATCGTCCGGCCTTACTTATGCATAGTAGGGAAGACGAGCAAGTCTCTTTGTTGAACCTGGAGCGCTTACAGCTTTCTGCCCCTAGCCATGCAGAATTTTGGGTGCGAGATGGGGCAGAGCATCTAGTGTGTACGGACTTTCTTTACCCCGAGGAAGATCCTGTCTATACGCAACGGATTCTCCGCTTCTTGGAAGATAATTTTACTAAACAACCCCTTTCCCAGTGAGAGGGGTTTAAAATTTTTACTCCAATTGCATGAAAAGAAAAAGGATATTACGTCTTAAGTGCGAAGTATATGAACGAATGATAAAAACAGGAGGTTGATAATGTGAAAAAATGTGTTTTAGCTGTATTGCTCGTTGCTTTATTGGCAATGACTGTATCTGCCGCATTACCGCCAAATCCCCTTGTGATGGACCCCGCTTTGTTCCAGGAAATCGGTACTAAAGGCGGAGAACTTGTCTTGGGGTTGGGTTCGTCACCCCGTTCGTTCAACTTTTATGGAGTAGTAGATGGACCTTCTTACACGGTTATTTATAACTTCCTCGATCCTCTGGTGATGGAAAACCCAGCAACCGGTGAGATTATCCCTGGTTTGGCTGAGAGTTGGACCATTGATGAGACCGGAACGGTAGTTACCTTTACTCTCCGCGACGTCAAGTGGTCTGATGGTACGCCTTTCACCGCCGATGACGTAGTCTTCACCCTCGAGCATGTGGTCATGAATCCCAACGCCGAAGGTAACTCTCAAGACCGTTTTACCCTCGGTGGGAAACCGGTAGAATGGAAGAAGATTGACGATCGCACTGTACAAGCTATTTTACCAGTGCCCTATGGTGCCTTTACTCGGGTACTAAGCCATGCGTTAATTCTACCCAAACACAAATTCGAGTCGTACATTCACGCTCTCAACCCAGCAGTGGAAAAGGGCTCCATCAACAAAGCTTGGACCTTAGATACCCCACTGAAAGACGTGGTAGGAACTGGGCCCTTTGTCGTAACTGAATACATTGTTGATCAAAAAATCGTTTTAGAACCGAATCCATATTCCTGGAAGGTAGACCCTGAAGGTAATCAGTTACCTTATGTAGATCGTCTCGTGTATCTCATTGTGCAAGATGCTGAAGTGATGATGGCTAAGTTCAGGGCAGGCGAAATCCATCGCATTACCCCCACTGGCCAAAACTACCCAGGTCTCAAACAAGATGAGTTGGCAGGACGTCCTTACAAGATTTTAGCCGGTTCGCCTGTTGATCCAACTCCAAGCCCTCCCCATCTAAGCTTTAACTGGGATGTGGCTGATCCTGAATTACAGGAGCTCTTCCGCAATGACACTTTCCGTCAAGCCATGGAGTATACTGTAGATCGCCATCGCATTATCGAAGATGTTTATAACACTTTGGCGATTATTCCTGGAGTACCGGTGTTACCAGCTAATACCGCTTTCTACAACCCAGAAATCGAAAACATCATGCGTCCTTACGATCCAGAACAAGCAAAGCAGATGCTCGATTCTATTGGTATCGTAGAGAAAAACGGAGTTAGGGTACTACCAAGTGGTCGTCCACTAGAGATCACCTTAACCGCTGCAGCTAACATGCAGGCCAATAATGATATTGCTGTAATTCTCAAGAGCGAATGGGAAGAACTTGGTATTCAGACCCATCTCCAACTCATTAGTTCTACTTTGGTAGGAGAAAAACGTCAAGCTGGCGAATTCGAGGCCATGATCGAAGCCTTTGGTAACCAACCTGATCCACAGTTGCGTAAGGCCATTTGGCAACCAGGTCGTCCCCTGTATTACTGGCACGGCAGCACCATGGATAAGGAGCAGAATCCCATAATTGGCAACATGGTGGGCTGGGAACTGAGAGTCTTTGAACTCTTCGAACTAGCCGAAGTTGAGATGGATCCTGTCCAGCGTAAAGCCCTCTATGATGAGTGGCAAGCCATCTTTGCTGAGAAGGTACCGGTGATCTTCATTGCTAAGGGCATGGCCCTCACTGCAGTGAGCGACAAGGTAGGTAACGTTTTCCTCAAAGACAACGGACAAATCGTAGGCACCAATTACACGATTTTCATGAAGTAAGTGTTAGGCGCTGAAGGTGCCCCAGAAGGGCACCTTCAGGCACCTTAGGGAAGGATGAGTCTATGTTTCGTTACATCGTGCGACGCAGTCTCATGATGATTCCCATGATGGTGCTAATCTCCATTCTCTGTTTTGTGGTGATTAAACTCCAGCCTGGGGATTTTACTACTCAGTTCTTACACGACCCCCGTATTAGCCCTGAAATGGTGGCTCAAATTCGAACCCGCCTTGGTTTAGATCAACCTGCCCATATTCAGTATTTGACGTGGGTTAAAGGGATCGTGACTAAGGGGGACTTTGGGTATTCTTTTGCTTATAAAAGGCCTGTACATGAATTAATTTGGGAACGGATGGCCTGGACTGTGGGGGTTGCTGCGATTACCATCGTTTTTACTTGGGTTGTGGCTATTCCCATCGGAATATATTCAGCTACCCATAAGTATTCATTCCTGGACTATTTCCTCACCTTTATTGGATTTATCGGGGTGAGTATTCCTAGTTTCTTTCTAGCGTTAGTCCTCATGTATGTTTATCTAAGTCTAGGAGGGACCGCGGTCGGTGGTTTGTTTTCACAACAGTATATTGGGGCGCCCTGGAGCCTGGGCAAATTTGTGGATTTACTGCGCCATCTTTGGATTCCTATAATTGCCATTGGCTTAGGGGGTACAGCCAGCCTCATTCGCCTCATGCGGGCAAATCTATTAGATGTCTTAGGCACACAGTATGTGACTACAGCCAGGGCTAAGGGTTTAGCGGAGCGGACCGTCATTTATAAGCATGCAGTCCGTAATGCCATTAATCCCCTAATCTCAATTTTCGGAATGCAGTTGCCGTCCTTAATTAGTGGTACCATTATCGCCTCCATTGTGCTAAACTTACCTACTATGGGACCATTTTTCTATGACGCCTTGTTAAATAGTGATCAATACCTGGTCATGACCTTCTTGATGCTATCGGCCTTTCTGATGCTTGTTGGTAATCTATTGGCTGATATTATGCTCGCGTGGTCTGATCCGAGAATTAGGTATGAGTGAGGAGGGGGAAGATGAGCAAGAAAGAGACTGTATTTCAGTTCCATCAAGACGATGGAAACATAGTGGTTCAAGAAACAACTTGGCAACCCCTTAGCCAAACTCAGTTAATGTGGCGACAGTTTCGGAAACATCGTCTTGGGGTGATTGGAGCCTGGGTCTTAGGCTTTATTTATCTCATGGTGATTTTGGCACCTTTTTTGGCGCCGTCCGATTATATGTTACAGCGTCGCAACTATGTTAATCATCCTCCCACCAAGATCCGCTTTGTGGACGAGGAAGGTGTGTTTTCTTGGCGGCCTTTCGTTTATGGTACTAAGCGAACCAGAGACCCCATTACTCTAGCCGTTTCATGGGACATTGATACAACAAAGAAGTATCCCCTGTATTTCTTGGTGCGCGGTAATCCCTATAAGCTTCTGGGCATGAATAGCGATCTCCATCTCTTGGGAGTGGATCAAGATTCCGGAGGGCAGTTTTTTCTCTTCGGGACTGATCGTTTTGGACGGGACCTCTTTGCCCGCACCCTATATGGAGGAAGGGTGACCTTAAGTGTAGGTGTCTTTGGGATTGTGGTTAGCTTTTTTATTGGGATTTTTATGGGAGGCATTTCAGGTTATTATGGTGGGGTTGTGGATAACCTCATTCAACGCTTGATTGAACTGCTTAGATCGTTCCCACGCATCCCGCTATGGTTGGCCCTCTCCATGATTTTGCCGCCTACATGGTCTTCTGTGAAGGTTTATTTTGGGGTAGTGACCATCCTGGCCTTCTTAGACTGGACTGGTCTGGCTCGGGTGGTGCGGGGGCAGTTCTTACACCTCCGATCTAAGGAGTTTGTAGAAGGGGCCCTCGCTCTAGGAGTATCTGATTCAGGTATCATTTTTCGGCATATCTTGCCCAATATTATGAGCTACTTGATCGTTACTGCTACACTCTCTTTTCCGGGCATGATTATTGGTGAAAGCTCTATTAGCTTTTTAGGATTAGGAATCAAAGAGCCCATGACGAGTTGGGGTTTGCTCTTGAAAGATGCCCAGAGTATGGACGTACTGCTCATGCAACCTTGGCTCATGATCCCGGGGATTTTTATTATCGTAAGTGTCTTGGCATTTAACTTTATGGGCGATGCCCTCAGAGATGCTTTTGACCCCTATAGTAATTAAGGTGATGATATGGCAGATAAAAAACTGAGAATAGCCATTCAAGGCTACGGAAACATTGGTCGCTATGCGCTACAAGCGGTGCAAGCGGCTCCAGATTTAGAGTTAGTGGGAGTGGTGCGTCGCACCACTTCCTTGCGCGGTGAATTACCAGTTGAACTGAGATCCGTTGCGGTGGTTGACCAGATGGAGCAGCTTGGTAAGGTCGACGTTGCTCTTTTGTGTACGCCCTCGCGGAGCGTTCCCCAGTTAGCCCAGGAAATCTTAGCTTTGGGAATTAATACGGTGGATAGTTTTGACATTCATGGTGATCCGCTGTTAGAACACCGAGCCAATTTACGCAGTGTCGCGCAAAGCCAGGGCAGAGTGGCCGTGGTCGCGGCAGGTTGGGACCCTGGAACTGACTCCATGGTGCGGGCTTTAATGGAGCTTATGACACCACAGGGTTTGACCTTTACGAATTTCGGACCTGGTATGAGCATGGGTCACTCGGTGGCTGTGAAGGCCTTGCCAGGTGTTGAGGATGCTCTTTCGCTTACCATCCCTAAGGGATCCGGTTTACACCGTCGTTTAGTCTATGTACAATTGGCACCTGGGGTGGAGTTAGCAGAGGTGGAGCAATCCATCAAAGCGGATCCCTATTTCATCAGAGATGAAACCCATGTTTACCAGGTCGAATCGGTACACAACCTCCAAGATGTGGGCCACGGCGTGCTCTTAGAACGGCGAGGTGTTTCTGGTCAAACGGCCAATCAAAGTTTGCGCTGGGAAATGCGGATTAACAATCCTGCTTTGACGGCACAAATTATGGTATCCGCGGCCCGAGCGAGTGTAAAACAACAGCCTGGAGCTTACACGCTCTTAGAAATTCCGCTAGTAGATTATTTTTCCGGAGATTCTGATGAATTGATTCGCCGATTAGTTTAACAAATTGCGGAACACAGAAGAACCTTGGGACCTTTTTGCGAAAAAGCCCCTAAAGGTTCTTTTTGCTTTGTGTTTTTGTTCACAATATGTTAATTTCTCGTTGCCAACACAAGGAATTTCGTAATATTATGAGAATGTAGGAAGTACAACTAAACGGATGGAGGACGATCTATGAAATATGCTGGTTTAACCATTGGAGTTCCTAAAGAGATTCTAGCCGGCGAACGTCGTGTGGCCGCAACACCAGAGACAGTGGCCTTATTTGTGAAGGGTGGAGCCAAGGTTCTAGTGGAAAGCGGTGCTGGTTTAGGCGCGTTCTTTTCTGATGAATCCTACGCTGAAGCGGGTGGTACCATCTACACTGACGTGAGCGCCCTCTACCAAGATGCTCAGATTATTCTTAAGGTTAAAGAACCGCAATGGCATGAAAAACTGCAGATTCACGAGACACAATTGTTACGGGATGGTCAAACGTTGATCACTTTCTTGCACCCCGCTTCTCCCGGTAATCATAGTATGGTGCAAGACCTTGCCAAAGGTGGGGTAACCTCCCTCACTTTAGACTCCATTCCCCGGATTTCTCGGGCCCAAACTATGGATGCCCTAACTTCCATGAGTACTGTAGCCGGATATAAGGCCGTAATTATGGCTGCCAATCGCATTCCTAAATTCTTGCCCCTCATGGGCACCGCTGTGGGCATGATTCAACCGGCCCAAGTGTTAGTAGTTGGTGTGGGCGTTGCGGGCCTGCAGGCCCTGGCCACGGCTAAGCGACTTGGTGCAGTTGTTTACGCCGCGGATATTCGCCCAGATGCTCAAGAACAAGCAAAAAGCTTAGGTACCCGGGTTGTGGATTTAGGGATTCCCCAGGAATTGGCCATTGGTGAAGGTGGTTACGCTAAGCACCTGAGCACTGAATGGTTGGAGCACGAACGTCAAGTCTTGGCAGAAGTTGTGTCCCAATCGGATATAGTGATTCTTTCGGCTCTAGTGCCTGGTAAGGAAGCACCCATTTTGATTACTGAGGAAATGGTCAGATCCATGAAACCAGGTTCCATGATCGTGGACATTTCTATTGACCAGGGTGGTAACTGTGCCTTGACTGAGGGTGGAGCAGTGAGAGAGCACTATGGAGTTATTGTGGATGGAACCAAGAATATTCCTGGCACAATGCCCACTAGCTCCACTGCCATGTTCTCCAAGAATGTCTTTAACTTTGTGGAAAACCTCGTCCAGAATGGGCAAGTTGTGTTGAACCTAGATGATGAGATCATTCGGGAAACTCTGGTTACTAGAGGTGGCGAAATTGTGCATGCAGGTACCTTAGAATCTATGCGTTCGAGGGGAGAGATTTAATGAAAGAGCTGTATTTACTCATAGCCTTTGTAGCCGCTGGTTTGCTCGGCTACAAGTTAATTAACGAAGTGCCAAGTTTACTTCACACCCCGCTTATGTCGGGAATGAATGCCCTATCGGGAATTACTGTGGTTGGAGCCCTGGTGACCACCGCCGTATCCCTTACAACCGGAAGTAAAGTGGTGGGGTTTGTGGCTATTGTACTGGCCATGATTAACGTAGTGGCTGGTTTTTTGGTCACTCACCGTATGTTGAAGATGTTTAGAAGTGAAGGGGGGAGGTCTTAGATGCTAATTCTGCAACTGTTGTTTATTGCAGGTTTTATCTACGGCATTCGCCTCATGAGTTCACCTAAGACAGCAGTGAAGGGTAATCTCTTGGGCGCCTTAGCAATGTTTGGTGCAGTTGTGGTAACCTTGGTCTCTGAGGGTATTCTCACGATGCCTCTGCTGTGGGCTGGTCTTTTGGTCGGTTCGGCCTTGGGCGCATGGCTGGCCCAGAAAATCATGATGATTCAAATGCCCCAAATGGTGGCTCTGTTGAACGGGCTCGGTGGTGGTGCTTCGGCCTTGGTGGCTTTGATGGTTGTCTATCAGGACCCTACCTTGACCACATTTACCTGGTTTACTACTGGTTTGGCCATAGTGGTTGGAGGCGTCACCTTAAGTGGCAGTCTGGTAGCAGCAGGTAAGCTCCATGGCAAACTTAACCAAAGACCTCAGCATTTTAGGTTCCACAATCTCTATCTCTGGGGTTCTGGGATTGTGCTGTTAGCTAGCCTTGGGGCATTGAGCTTTGAGCTTGGTTCTGTGTTGGTTAATTCTGTCCTCCTACTTGTGGTTTCTCTAGCTTTTGGAGTCATCTTTACCATCCGCGTTGGTGGGGCCGACATGCCCATTACCATTTCATTGCTGAACTCCCTATCTGGCGTAGCCGGTTCTGTGGCTGGGTTTCCCCTAGGTAACACACTCTTAGTAGTGGTGGGAGCAATAGTGGGCGCTTCTGGCTTGATTCTAACTCAAATCATGTGTCGGGCTATGAATCGGAGTCTTTGGCAAATTCTGTTGGGCAAAACCACAGTTATCACTAAGACTCCACCGCAGATGGTGGAGATTAGCACCCCGAAAGTTCACGGCTGGGAGCAAAGTTTGCGGGATGCCCAAAAAGTGGCCATTATTCCTGGTTATGGCATGGCGTTAGCCCAAGCTCAACTTCAGGTAAAGCAGTTGGCGGAAGCCCTGCAATCCCAAGGTAAGGAAGTGAAGTTTGGCATTCACCCCGTAGCTGGCCGAATGCCTGGTCACATGAACGTGCTCTTGGCCGAGGTAGATGTGTCCTATGATCAGCTCTATGATCTGGATCAGATCAATGAGTTTTTAATCACTGCTGATCTGGCCATTATTGTGGGGGCCAATGACGTGGTGAATCCGGCGGCAATTGAACTAGAAGGTACCCCCATTTATGGAATGCCCATTATTCGTGCGGATCAAGCTAATCAAGTCATTGTTTGTAACTATGACACTAAGCCTGGTTATGCCGGGGTGGATAACACCTTGTACACCATGGGCAAGGTTAGCCTCCTTCTCGGCGATGCGAAAGATAGCCTTGAGAAGATGCTAGGAGTTTTAGCAGGAAAAGCGGATACGGCTCCTACCGAAGCAGATGAAGGTTTGCCTGCGCAGCTTTTAAGTGAGGCTAAACGTGTGGTTATTGTCCCTGGTTATGGCATGGCCTTAGCCCAAGCCCAGGGTCAAGTGAAACGCCTTATTGAGCTTCTGCAAAAACGGGGAGTGCAAGTGCAAATTGCGGTGCATCCAGTAGCAGGTCGGATGCCTGGTCACATGAATGTGCTTTTGGCTGAAGTAGATGTACCTTACGAGTTGATGTATGAAATGGATCAGATTAATGATGAGTTTGCCGATGTGGATGTGGTGGTTGTGGTGGGGGCCAATGATGTCATTAACCCAGCTGCTAACACCCATGAAGGAACGCCGATTTACGGGATGCCCATTTTGCATGTGGACCTGGCTCGCCATGTGATCGTGTACAATCTAGATCGTTCGCCTGGTTATGCTGGAGTGCCTAACACCTTGTATGACGCTCCCCATTGTATTTTCGTGGCTGGCGATGCGGCTAGCACGTTACAGTCCTTAGTGCAGTCTCTCAGCTTCGCCGCTTGAGTTTAGCGAAAAACAAAGCCGACCTTTACTTAGTGGGGGTCGGTTTTTTCTTGGAATTGACGGCGTTCTCTCGGTTCGATAGAATGAAGAGAGATAGGGGGTAGGGATTATGGAACAGTTTCGGTTAGCAAGTCGAGACGCTCACCCTACAGATACAGTTGTACAAATTGGCCAAGTGAAGCTTGGCGGTAAACACCGGGCATATATTGCTGGGCCGTGTTCAGTAGAGAATGCAACTCAGATAATGGAGATTGCTCAATCAATTCAAGGCTCTGCCCACATTCTGCGGGGGGGAGCCTATAAACCGCGTACTTCCCCTTATAGCTTTCAAGGCTTAGGCGAAGAGGGGTTACGTCTCTTACAAGAAGCGGGACGTGCCGTAGGGATGCCTGTGGTTACGGAGGTAGTCTCTTCTGAGGAAGTGGATTTGGTCAGTCAATACGTGGACATGCTCCAAATCGGGGCTCGTAATATGCAAAATTACGCCCTCTTGAAGAAGGTGGGCTCCCAAGATAAACCAGTCCTGTTGAAACGGGGTTTTGCGGCTACAATCGAAGAATTACTACTGTCAGCGGAATATGTTATGGCTGCAGGCAATCATCAGATAGTCCTCTGTGAGCGGGGTATTCGTACCTTTAATGATTACACCCGTAACACCTTGGATTTAAGTGCAGTGCCCGTATTAAAGCAATTAAGCCACCTCCCGGTTATTGTTGATCCTAGTCATGGCACAGGTCAGTGGAACTTAGTTGAGCCCTTGGCTAAGGCCGCCATGGCGGTGGGAGCCCACGGACTGATTATTGAAGTACACCATCACCCCGAGGCGGCTCTTTCTGATGGGGCCCAATCTTTGAAGCCAGATAAATATCGGGGTCTCATTAGCAAGCTCCAGCGACTGGTAGCTTGCTTAGAGGAGGCAGAGATGTGAGGCTGCAAGGACGAACGACCGTCCCAGGCGACAAATCCATTTCTCATCGGGCCCTCTTAATTAGTGCCTTGGCCACTGGAAGCTCGGAGATCATTGGCCTCAACCAAGGTGAGGATTGCGCCCGTACTCTAGCTATTTTGGAGAAACTAGGAGTGCGGATTACTACTCGCGGTGAGAGTGTAATGGTTTTAGGGAGGGGTCTCCAACTAGAAAGACCTCGAGAGGTGCTGAATTGCGGCAATTCTGGAACTACGTTCAGGCTCTTAGCAGGAATCTTAGCTGGACAGGACTTTTTGAGTGTTCTAGATGGAGATGTCTCTTTACGCCAACGGCCCATGGGTCGCATCGTAGATCCCCTCCGGCAGATGGGAGCAGATATTCATGGTGTTGATGGAACCAATTTGGCCCCCGTTACCATTCAGGGAGGAGAATTACAGGGTATCAAGTACACTCTTCCCATACCTAGTGCTCAAGTCAAGTCTGCCCTGCTTTTAGCAGGCCTGCAAGCTAGGGGAAACACTACGATTGTAGAACCCACCCTCTCGAGGGATCATACGGAGCGGATGTTACATAGCTCAGGTGCTCAGATTGAACGGTCAGGAAACCAGATTCAGGTTCGGGGTGGCAGCACTTTAGAGCCCCAAAGAGTACAAATACCAGGGGATTTTTCTTCTGCTGCTTTTCTTCTTGGAGCTGCGGTGGCTTTGCCTGGCTCCGAATTATTAATCGAAGGTGTAGGCTTGAACCCAACTCGTCTAGGTTTTTTGGAAGCACTAAGAGCCATGAATGCCCAAGTTGAAGTTGTATCTCAAGAAGAACGGAGCGGCGAGCCCGTCGGTGATCTATTAATAAGGGGTAGCGAGCTATCTGCCCTCACCCTAGGGGGAGAGCTCATTCCCCTCTTAATTGATGAAATTCCTATCTTGGCTGTTTTAGCCACCCAAGCCCAGGGCACAACTGTGATTCAAGATGCGGCTGAGTTGCGTGTGAAAGAGTCGGATCGCTTAGCCAGCCTTACGGAGGAACTGACTAAGTTAGGTGCTCAGATCACCGAGTACCCAGAGGGATTAGAGATTACAGGACCAACCAAGCTCATGGGAGCTCGGGTGTATAGTCATGGAGATCATCGGCTCGCCTTGGCCCTAGAAGTCGCTTCACTCTTTAGTGAGGGTCAGGTAGAGATTGTCGATCAGCACGTGGGGGAGATTTCCTTTCCTGGGTTTTCTCGAACTTTACAGCAGTTAATTGTGGGGTGATAAGGATGAGGGTATTACGCATGCTCACAGCTGGTGAGTCCCATGGTCCTAGTTTGGTAGGCGTCATGGAGGGCTTTCCTGCACAGGTACCCCTTGATGTGGAGAAAATTAATTACGATCTCCGTCGGCGACAAGGTGGTTTTGGCCGTGGTGGGCGCATGGTTATCGAACAAGACCAAATTGAATTCATTGGAGGCTTACGAGGTGGCCTAACCCTAGGCAGTCCCTTGGCTTTCCTGATTAAGAATCGAGATTACGCCAATTGGCAAGCCTACATGGATCCAGTGCACCCACCATTATCTGGTCGAGAAGTGACAAAACCCCGTCCTGGGCACGCAGATTTGAGTGGAGCTATTAAGTATGGATTCTCAGATCTTCGTCCAATAATTGAACGGAGTAGCGCTAGAGAAACTGCAGTGCGAGTAGCTATAGGTAGCATTTGTAGCCAGCTCTTAAGCCACTTTGGCATTCATGCCCGCAGTCATGTTCTTGCCATTGGCGGAGTGTCCTTAACGCAATCCGATTATTCCTTTGCAGCCCTCGAACAGGCGGATCAGTCTGACGTACGCTGTATTGATGACACAACCGCCATTAGAATGAGAGAGGTCATTACAGAAGCCCAAGAAACCGGTGATTCCCTGGGAGGACTTATAGAAGTAATCATTCAGGGTTTACCAGTAGGTTTAGGCTCCCACGTCCAGTGGGATCGTAAATTGGATGCCCGTCTAGCCGCTGCCCTCATGAGCATCCAAGGAATCAAGGCGGTAGAGGTAGGAGCCGGTCTAGCTAGTGCTAACGCTCGGGGTTCGAATTTCCATGACTCCATCTTTTATTCTGAGATTGATGGATTTTACCGGACAACTAATCGCGCTGGAGGTATTGAGGGGGGGATTTC
>DGYW01000003.1:83700-83955 GCA_002396805.1 Firmicutes bacterium UBA4996
GAGGTATTGAGGGGGGGATTTCCACGGGGGAAGATTTAGTTTTACGAGTGGCCATGAAGCCCATTCCCACTCTCAGACAACCACTCTCCACAGTGGATCTTAGTACCTACAAACCATCTACAGCTGCTGTGGAACGGAGCGATGTTTGTGCTGTGCCCGCCGCTTCAGTTGTGGCCGAATTGGTGGCGTTAACAGTGGGGGCAGATGCTTTCTTAGAAGTATATGGCTCAGATTTCTTAGAGGAGATTAAAGTCC
>DGYW01000010.1 GCA_002396805.1 Firmicutes bacterium UBA4996
AAACCAATGCACTTGCGGTCTGCATTAGCTTCTACCACTAATTGTCGAATAGAATCTGAGCTGGTTAAGACCGGTTTGTGAATTACCGTGATCGGAATTTCCTTGGATTCGTTGAGTGCTTGGGCAATATGTTTGGAGTTTTCCGCTACTTGCATTAAGGTTTCCTCACCATAAAGATGCTGACTACCAGTAACAAACCACACTTCTAAGTTTCTTAAGTTAAGATCCAATGAACACCCTCCCACTTAATTATTGACCATAATAAGCACCTGGGCCATGCTTGCGCAGATAGTGTTTGTCAAGCACATGATTGGAAATCGGTTGATCAGAGCCAGCTAACTCCCTTGTCAAATAGGCCAGCTCAGCCACCTGTTCTAAGATAACGCTGTTACGGACCGCCTCCCGAGCATTCTTCCCCCAGGTGAAGGGTCCATGCTCCGCCACTAATACGGCAGGCATACTCTGGTAGTTCAATTCTTGGAATCGTTCTATGATTACCCTACCAGTATTTAACTCGTAGTCATTTGCCACTTCTTGCGAGGTTAATGGCCTAGTACAAGGGATTTCTCCATAGAAGTAGTCCGCGTGCGTAGTTCCCCGGCAGGGGATTGCCCGACCGGCTTGGGCCCAGACTGTGGCCCACAGTGAGTGGGTATGGACAATGCCACCGACCGCTTTAAATTGCCGATAGAGTTCTAAATGAGTCGCTGTATCTGAAGAAGGTCTTAGGGCACCTTCCACAACTCTACCTTCCAAGTCTAAGACCACCATCTGCTCTGGAGTTAAATCTTCATAGGCAACACCACTAGGCTTGATCACTACAAGATTGTTCTTACGATCGATCCCACTCACATTACCCCAAGTATAGATCACGAGTTTCTCCCTTTGGAGCTCTTGATTAGCCAATAGAACTTCCGCTTTCAAAGACTCTAGCATTCCATTTGCCTCCCTACAGCCCTCGTAATGTATCGGCTAGCATTTCGCCGATATTCAAGTATTTCTCATATAAAAGGCGATAGTGGTCTGCACTTGGGGGACTCGGTTCATAAACCCTAGCATACCCGCTACTCATCTGTTCTTGGGCGCGATGAATGTCAGAAAAAACGCCTGCGGCCGTAGCAGCGAACATGGCAGCCCCTAGGGCCACCGCTTGCTCAGACTGGACAACATGAATGGGCATATTTAACACATCCGCGGTAACTTGCATGACAAACTCGTTTTTGCCCGGAATACCACCCTGAGCAATTATCTGCTTGATTTCCAGACCTTCTTCACGAAAACGATCAACGATAGCCCTAGAGCCAAAAGCGGTGGCCTCTACTAAGGCCCGAAAAATCCGGGGAGCGTCTGTCCCGAGGGTTAAGCCCACTAAAGCACCCTTCAGCTCTTGATCAGCAAATGGGGTTCTGCGCCCATTTAGCCAATCTAGGGCAATTACAGTGGTTTCCCTTGGGTCTATTTGAGCGGCTTTTTCGGTGAGTTTTTTTAAAATGCTATTTCTTACCTGTGATCTGACTTCGTCAGTCAATCCCACATCAGGTCCAAGAATATCCAAGGGCCAGGCTAATAGATCACGAAACCAAGCATAAACATCGCCAAATGCCGATTGCCCTGCTTCTAAACCTACCATTCCGGGAATAACGGATCCATCAACTTGACCACAGATACCGGCCACAAGGTTATCTCCAATTACTTCTTGGGGAGCAATCATCACATCACACGTAGAGGTGCCCATGATCTTTACCATGGTGTTCTCGCTAATACCGCCACCTACTGCCCCCATATGAGCGTCAAAGGCGCCTACAGCTACCGCGATCCCCGCAGGTAGATTAAGTCTACTTGCCCACTCATCCGTTAGCCTTCCAGCCTTCTGGTCAGAGGTATAGGTCTTCTCATAAAGACGTTCTCGCAATCCGGCTAATAGAGGATCGAGCCGAACCAGAAACTCCTCTTGTGGTAAGCCACCCCATTCTCGGTGCCACATGGCCTTATGTCCGGCAGCGCACCGGCTACGTTTCATGACGCTAGGATTCTGTGTTCCGGTTAAAACCGCTGGAATCCAATCACAAATTTCCACCCACGAGTAGGCGGCTTCGCGTACCTTCTCATCCACCCTGAGGATATGCAAGATTTTGGCCCAAAACCATTCAGAGGAATAAACACCACCTTCGTACTTTGTGTAATCCACGCCACCCCAACCCTTTGCCAGCTTGTTGATCTCCGTTGCTTCCCGAACTGCCGTATGGTCTTTCCAAAGAATGAACATGGCGTTAGGATTATCTGCAAAATCATCTAGCAAAGCTAGAGGTGTTCCATTTGCGTCCACAGGGCCCGGTGTAGAACCAGTTGTGTCCACCCCAATCCCCACCACGTTTTTTCTGACTTCCCAAGGTAATTGGGCAAGAGCATTTGTTATACATTCTTCCAGGCCTTCTAGGTAATCCAATGGATGGTGGCGAAATTGGTTAATGGCGGCATCTGAGTAGAGGCCCTGGGCCCACCTCTTGTAAAAAGCCACTGCACTGGCTGATTCTCCACCGGTCCGGGCGTTAACTACCAACGCTCGAACCGAATCACTGCCAAAATCCACACCAATTACGAACTTTTCAGCACCCATTAAGCACCTCTCCTCACTGTAAACATTAAACTATTCGCTCAAGTGTTCCATAATTGTTATTTTCTTTTACAACCTCATAATTCCTTCTTATACGTCTGCGGGATCCCTCAAATGGAATCCCTCCTCCAGAATTAATCCATACCAACATTTCACCCAGTTCTCGATTATTCCAAGCAAAGTAAGGAACAGCCTTCAGCCTTACGGACTTTAGAGCAAATTTGGAGGTTGTATATAACTCTTCACCAGAATCGTCCCAACGCAAGGCAGAACCGATCAATACAGGCATTTGCAGCTCTTCGTCAACTGCAATAGCCAGTTGTGCGTGATCCGCGAGATGAATAGCTGGCAGATTAGGACTATGATCGACTTCTTCTAGGCAATAAACGATGGGGCCACGTTGAAGGGCGACTTTACCGATGTTTTCCCTGACTCTAGGGTTAGCCCGGACTCTTTCAATAGGCATGGGCAGAGTGACAACGATTTCGTCCCCATGGGCCCACGGCCTGGCCATCACCAAATAGCCTTGAGATAAGTCCATGCTCTCTAGGATTTGCCCATTAACCTCAACCTGGGGGTTCTTACACCATGCTGGGATTCTGACTCTTAGGTTAAACTTCACTTCTGAGCTAGCCTTAACTCGAAATCTGACTTTTCCCTGCCAAGGATAATGAGTCTCTTGGCGTATTGTTATTGGCACATGCTTGATTTCAGTTGTTAATTCACTATCTGCAAACAAATGAACATAGAGGCTGTGTTCGTTTTGGGTATAAATATATCGATCAATGGACGCGAGTAACCGAGCTAGGTTAGGAGGGCAACATGCACAGCCAAACCACTCTTGACGTGTGGTTTCTACATGACGGTGATCATAGCGCTTCCTGGCAACTTCAGGCCACACCTGTAAAGGATTCACATAAAAGAACTTGTCTCCACTCAATGACATTCCACTGAGCACACCATTATACAAAGCTCGTTCTAAAACATCGCCATACCTACCCTGAGGATCGATCTGTAGCATGCGGTGGGCCCAAAAAACGAGGCCTATGGCAGCACAAGTCTCGGCGTATACTGTATCGTTGGGCAGATCATAATCAACCGTGAAGCCTTCCCCATATTCCTGAGAGCCAATCCCACCAGTGATGTACATCCTTTGGTTTACCGTGTTCTCCCATAGAATCTCACACACTCGTCGCAGTTCCTCATCATTTGTTTCCAAGACTAGGTCTGCTAAAGCCGCATAAAGGTACATGGCCCGCACGGAATGACCTTCAGCCGTTGTTTGTTCCCGAATAGGCAAATGAGATTGACTATAAGGGTATTCCCACTTCCCCCAATGCCTCCAAACATCATCTCCCCGTGCCTTGGCTTCCTGGGCGAAGTAATGGGGTTGCCTACCCCTTTCCTCTACGAAGTACTTGGCCAAATCAAGATGCTTTTGATCACCCGTGACTCTGTATAGCTTGATTAGAGCCAATTCTATCTCTTCATGACCAGGATAACCCTTCTTTTTATCAGGTTCTGGCCCAAATATGGAGCCGATATGGTCAACAAGTTTACAAACCACCTGTAATAGTTGGTCTTTACCAGTTGCTTCGTAATAAGCAACTGCAGCTTCGATGAAGTGTCCCGCACAATAAAGTTCATGATTTTCTCGTAGATTAGTCCAACGCATGTCAGGTTCTACTAGGGTGTAATAAGTATTCAGGTAGCCATCAGCTTGCTGAGCCCTAGCTACCAAGTCAATTACCTCATCGGCCTTAGCTTCCCACTCTTCATCTGGGTGGCTTGCCAGCATATAAGCTACCGCCTCTAACCATTTAGCCACATCACTGTCTTGAAAAACCATACCTTGGAAGTCTCCGTCTCTCTCGCCCGCCGCGATACGAAAATTATTTATAGCGTGGCTAGGCTCGGCGCTGGGAATTTGATTATTAAGGGCAGCCCATTGGTAAGGAATGACCTTTTTCCTCACAATTTGAGCCCTTTCTGCCAAAAGGCCAGTCTTAAGTACTACATTCTGACAAGGTTTTGAACTGTTTTTCTTTAACCCCCTGTTCCGCACAGCAAATCCCCTCCTTTCACATTGATACATCATAGTGGCGAAACAAAGCTAACCCAATAATCCCCACAATTGCTACTACAATAATCAGTAATACCCCTAAAGCAGAAGCCATCCCCCAGTTAAACCACAACATGCCCTGTTGAAAGAGCTCGGTTGGGACACTTTGCAGCCCTGCGAGCAGCACTACGGCCATAAACGGGGTGTTCTTCCAAACATTGACTAGAATCACGCACAATCGGGCTGTAAAGGGATGAACTAACAACTCATACTTATGACTAGTCAATCGCAATAACAAATCGGTGATTAAACCATACTGGTCGTCAAACATCCACCGAAAGGCTAACCCGGCCACAATTGTTGGAATTGCCCAGGGAATAAGGTTGATCGTTCTAACTAGATTGCGCCCGCGAAACTCAGCATTCAACATCGTAGCTACCACAAGGCCAAAAACCAATTGCAGAACTACTGACGCAATAATGAAGGTCCCTGTAAAATAGATAATGTCATGATTGTTGTAATCCTAAAATACCTTGAAGTAGTTCTTAAAACCCACAAATTTGCTCATGTTAGTCATTACGTTAATCTCTTGAAAGCTAAGGTAGATAGTCCCTGAAATACAGGATAGACTGCTGTTAACAGTCTCAATAATACTGCCGGAGCCACTAAAACCAAGAACAAAACGTACCGTCTTCCGTGATTACTTAGCCGCCATTTCACCTTTCTATGCATTACATGAACCCCCATTGAAAGTAATGGGTAGCGGTTGGCTACCGTCTACCCATTACCTACTAATCCGACTAAAGATCGTCACTCCTTACTTACTCGTGGATCCAATACGCCGTAGAGATATTCAGCAAACAAATTTGAAGGTTCCGATGACGAAACTAATCAAGAGCCCTAACCCTACTGTGAAAAGCGTCCAAGGCAACCTCTTCAGTATAATATCTGTTACCTTCACGCCAGGAGACAGAATGGACTCTCCAAGATCCCCTCTCAATAGACCTCCAAGGTAAGATATTTGATAAGACACAGG